>NZ_WOFB01000032.1 GCF_009733865.1 Oceanobacillus salinisoli
TACACACCACGCTTGGGGCCCGCTACTCAAAGCTTAGCCGCCTCGAACTTTAAGGCGCACAGGACGTGCTAGTGTCGGCGCCCGCAACAAATGTTTTCAGTGGGACGAGTAACCGCAGTCCCAGGACGTTGCGATCTTAGCCGACCGGTCCTTTTCATCCTCCTTTTTGAATACGGACTTATAAAAAAGTAGCTAAAGAAAACATTACATTGGGTTATATTGGTAATAGAGGATATTTATTTCTAATGTCACACAGACCTATAAACCCTCCAGATAACGTACAAAAAGATATAAAATGAAATGTGGGGATAAATTGAAGAAAATTACGAATTTATTCAGCAGATACAAGAACATAATATATTATAGTGTTGTGATATTATTTGTCATCATAGGTTTTATCTACGCTGTTAGGGGATATTATTATTATCAAGATATAGAACAGATAGCCAGCGGCAGTGATTTGCTCGGCGCCATTTTCACACCTTTTGCGTTATCCATCGTGCGCTTTTTGATTGTTGTTTGCTTTGGTATCTTTTTAGCGACAACTATTATAGCTATTCCTTTACGTAGGATTAAAGTGATGCAATTTGAAGTTGAATTTGCAGAAAAAGCCACAGAAATCGCTGAGATACAGGATAAGCAATTTAATCAGTTGCATTTTCTGGAAAAAGTGCTAAAAGAGAATAGTTATTTTATAGGTAGGTTTTATCAGGAAGATGGGATACCTTATAAAGCAGTTATCGAACATCTTCTCCATTCATATGAGATATTCTTTAATGATGAGCTAGGGACTAACCTCCATTTTGAGTTAGTAGACGCTGGAAATGGCGAGACTTTTGAGGACAAGCGATTGAAACGCATGATGACCACATTTGATAACCCGGAGAATAATAATGTATTAATCAGGAATCGTACCATATTTGGCAGCAACATACTAATGTTGCACCAAGAAGAGCTGGAAGAAGATCTCTGTATCCTATTAAGCAGCTCGGAATATGAATTCACGGACTTTGATGTAAAAATCATCCAATCGTTGTTAGAAACTGCTCGTATCATTTGTGATAGCATATCGTTGATCTCTCCTGATCCAACATGAGCATTTACAACTGTTCGACCGTGTAATATAATCAAATAAAAGGAGCGTGATTTCTATGGAAGAACGTTCGAAAAGACCGGTTACGAAGCAATCCAGAAATAAACGTAGAGAGGAGTTAATTCAGTCTTATCGAAGTGCTGCTCAAAAGAATTTCAAAGTTAAAAAAGAAAACTTTGACAATGACTTGATTATCTCTAAGTTAAAAAAGTATATGTACAATTAAAAAACCTATTTATAGGGTTTTTTTAATATCCGTAGAATTCCCGGAGCTAATCGGCGCAGTGTATTTACCGGCCCACCAAATTGTACTTTATTGACTGAAAAGGACTTTTCTTTCCAATTTGTATTTTTAATGTTGCTGATAAATGCACTTCTCCATTCTTCTTTATTCAAAGGCGTAACCCCCATCGTTTAAGTAAGCTATATTATAATTGATTAGTTTATATTATGTGGCTCCTCTGTATCTATATACACTAAGCTAATAAAAAATTAGAAAGGTGCTTTCCTAACATAAAAAACACTTGCAAATCAAGATGCAAGTGTTTTTTACAGTATATTCACTAACATTATTTAGGTTGTACAATGAATCCTTTAGAATAACTCTTTAGCCTTTTTTTTCTGCTTCGAATTACTAACCATTATACATACTTACTATATCTCTTTTCCAACCTCTCCTGCAGATAACCAATCACAATACAAATCGGCCAGTATACAAGCGCAACTAATATATACATTGTCATCGCATCAAATTCTCTTCCGGCGACAATTTGCGTTTTCTGGAAAAGTTCCGGTACCGTAATGACAGCTGCTAAAGATGTCGCTTTTACAATATCCATAAAAATATTAGTAAGCGGTGGAATGGCAATGCGAACGGCCTGTGGTAAGATAATGCTTCTTAATGTCAATCCATAACTTAACCCAAGTGACCTTGAAGCTTCCCATTGCCCATGGTCCACTGCACTTAAGGACGACCGGTCAATTTCTGCAATGTAGGCTGCACTGTTAAAACCAAAGCCAAGTATAGCTGCGGTTAGTGCGTTCATCTCAACACCTACAACCGGCAATCCAAAATAAAGGATAAAGAGGAAAACGAGAATTGGTGTCCCCCTCATAAACGAAATATACACTCGGGCTGGCCACCGCAGCCATCTTGTTTTCGCACTTCTGGCCAGCGCTAAGAATAAACCTAAAATCAAACCAATCCCCATTGCAGCAACAGAAATTATAATTGTCATCGGCAAGCCTTCTAAAACAAATGGCAAACTTCTTATTGCAAGTTCTACATCAAATAGTCCTCCGAAATCAAAGCCATTAAAGTTCATGACATTAGCTCCTTACAGTTCCAAGCCTTCTATTTCCTCGATTTCACCCTCAGGTTTCTGGGAGGCGTCTTCTTCATAGAATTGATTTGCTAAATCGGTTAATGTCCCATCTTCACGCATCTCATTTAAAGCTTTGTTTATTTCTTCTGTCAGTTGATCTGCACCTTTTGGCATAATTACCCCTTGTTCTGTCGGGTGAAACTTCAAGGTAGGATGTAAATGAATATCGAAGTCAGGAAATGCCCCTACACCAAACTTCGTTAAAAAGTAATCATTTACCACAACATCTGTTCTTCCATTATCAACGTCTCTTAAATAAGCCTCGTTTGCTGCATTACCATATGTAACAATTTCTGCTCCATAATGCTCCGCAATTTGACTGTAAATGGTTGTTGCTCCACCACCAGCTTTTTTCCCTTCTAAATCTTCCAAGGATTCAATTCCAGAATTATCCTCTTTACGAACAGCCATCGTTGTATAGGAATATTTATATGGTTCACTAAAATTAAATTCCTCTTTACGCTTGTCCGTAATTTCGATATCATTTGCAGCTACATCAATTCTTCCACTATTAATCGCAGGAAGCATGCTGTCAATCCCCATAATTTCAAAAGAAATATCCAGTCCAAGGCGGTTGGCGACTTCTCGCATAATTTCCACATCGTAGCCAGTTAAATTGTCATCATCGTCATAATACGAAGCAGCGATTAACGTCCCTGAAGTCCCAACAACAATCTCTCCAGCTTCCTTAATTTCTTCCCAAACTTCATCAGAGGCAGAACTCTCATTTGTACCTTCATTTACTTCTTCATTCGTTCCACCACTTTCCTCCTCTTCTGTACTACCACATGCAGCCAATAAAGTAATACATGCTATGAAAAGCAAACTTAAAATAACTTTAAGTTTATTCATCCTAATCTCCCCTTGTTATATTTATTTAATATTTTATATTCTAACAGTTTAATTCTTATATTACTAGCTTTTATTTTCCATGTTCCATCTCCATTCAAGAACTTTGTATCATCGAAAAACACCTCTATCTCTTCGGAATTAGCACTTCCTTCACTTAAAGTCGGAGTGAAGGCTGAATTATCATCGTGAATACTGGATTTCTGGAACGAGCGCTGAATTATTTCCGTGAATGCTGAATTACCGGAACGAACGCTGAATTTTCTTCGTGAATGCTGAATTCCTGGAACGAGCGCTGAATTATTTCTGTGAATGCTGAATTACCGAAATGAACGCTGAATTTTCTTCGTGAATGCTGAATTACCGAAACGAGCGCTGAATTTTCTTCGTGAATGCTGAATACCCGGAACGAACGCTGAATTATTTCTGTGAATGCTGAATTCCTGAAACGAGCGCTGAATTTTCTTCGTGAATGCTGAATACCCGGAACGAGCGCTGAATTTTCTCCGTGAATGCTGAATTCCTGGAACGAACGCTGAATTTTCTTCGTGAATGCTGAATTACCAGAACGAACGCTGAATTATTTCTGTGAATGCTGAATTCCTGAAACGAGCGCTGAATTTTCTTCGTGAATGCTGAATACCCGGAACGAACGCTGAATTATTTCTGTGAATGCTGAATTCCTAGAACGAACGCTGAATTACTGGTTCCAAGGCTGAATTTCCACATTGAAAGCTGAATTAAGAGTCAATCGTTCCCTCCTCCAATACACCGTCATATTTTAAACTACCACTGTTACATTTATTTATTGACATTAAGAATTATAATGATAAAATAATAATATATATAAATTTATAATAATTATAAATAAGTTTCATAAATCTATGTTTACTGATAACTTAAACAGACACCAAACGTAAATGTTAATGATTATTATTCTCAATTATATGGAGGTATTGATAATGGAAACCCAAACAAGTGTGTGGCAAAATCGTGAACGAAAATCGTCACCTTCCTTTCATAGTCGTAAATTTTTTGGGAAATTCCAAGAACATATTGAATTAATAGCCGCACTTTTTAGCGGACTGTTAATCCTGATCACCTGGTCTTTGGAAGGCATTCTTTCTGAACCGATGTGGGTAATCCTTCACATTATCGCCTTTACTGTTGGTGGTTATGCCAAAGCAAAAGAAGGGATTACCGAAACAATCCGGACAAAGCGACTAAATGTCGAAATGCTGATGATTTTTGCGGCCATTGGTTCTGTTGCAATTGGATACTGGACAGAAGGAGCTATTCTTATTTTCATTTTTGCATTATCCGGTGCCTTAGAAACGTACTCCATGAATAAAAGCAATAAAGCTATTTCCTCTTTAATGGAGCTTCAGCCGGAAGAAGCAACACTTTTTCAGGATGGGCAAGCTGATAAGGTAGTTCCTGTTTCCTCTTTAAAAATTAATGACCTGATTCTTGTACGGGCTGGAGAAAGAATTCCTGCAGATGGAATGATTGTGAGAGGATCCAGTTCCATTGATGAAAGTGCGATTACAGGAGAGTCGATGCCTATTAATAAATTAGACAACAATGAGGTATACGCTGGAACGGTAGCATTGGATGGGACCCTTCAGATAAAAATTACTACCGAACCAACTAAAACACTGTTTCAAAAAATCATTGATATGGTACAAAATGCGCAAGAAGAGAAATCCCCTTCCCAATTATTTATTGAGCGTTTTGAAGGAACATACGTAAATATTGTATTAATCGCTGTGGCAATTATGATGTTTTTACCGTACCTTGCTTTTGGCTGGACATTATCGGACAGTATTTATCGTGCGATGGTTCTTTTAGTCGTTGCTTCACCATGTGCTTTAGTTGCATCGATTACACCAGCAACCTTATCGGCCATTTCTAACGCCGCAAGAAAAGGGATTCTTTTTAAAGGTGGCGTTCACGTAGAAAACTTAAGCCATGTTAAAGCCATTGCACTGGATAAAACAGGTACCTTAACAAACGGTAAACCGGAAGTAACAGATGCCCATTTCGATTCAGCACATAATAAAGAGGATATTCTTGCAGCAGTTGGCTCCATCGAAAGGGAATCGACACACCCGCTTGCCCAAGCTATTACACTATATAGCGAAAAGCAGCTTCCATCAAAAGCGAATATCGAAGTTCAAGATATGAAGAACAAGAGCGGAAATGGTGTTACTGCCATTGTCAACGATAAAAGATGGGAAATCGGCAAACCTGATTTTGTCGGCAAAGAGCTGGCAAAGGATTTTAAAGATGGGATTGCTGAAGATTTAGCTAAAGAAGGAAAAACGGTTGTTTTTGCAAAAGTGGAAGATTCGATTGTCGCTGTTTTTGCCCTGAAAGATACCGTGCGAAAAACAACAAAAGACGCTATCAGTAAATTAAAGGCAAATGGCATTCAACCGGTGATGCTTACTGGAGATAATGAATTAACAGCAAAAGCTGTAGCAGAGGAAGCTGGGATTGATCAGTACATTGTCAATTGCTTGCCACAGGAAAAAGTCGAACATGTGAAAGCATTGCGTCATCAATATGATAATATTGCAATGGTTGGTGACGGAATTAATGATGCCCCTGCACTGGCAAGCGCAAATGTTGGAATAGCAATGGGAGAAGGAACCGATGTTGCATTGGAAACAGCAGATATGGTATTAATGAAAAACGATTTATCCCGGATTACTAATTCGATCACTTTATCCGGCAGAATGAATCGGATTGTCAAACAAAATATCGTCTTTTCCTTAAGCGTCATTGCTGTTCTAATTTTAACCAACTACTTGCAAATTCTTGACCTTCCATTAGGTGTCATCGGTCATGAAGGAAGTACAATATTAGTTATATTGAATGGATTACGGTTATTAAAATAATGAAGAAGGCATTCGTGGAAATAAGAACGGATGCCTTCTTCATTATTATTTAAAAAATGTACCTTTTTCTTTCTTGTACTTACTAATCACAGAATTTACTACCCCGCCAAAAATGATTATCGCCCCTAGCAGGTAGAACCAAATCATTAAGATGATAATAGTTCCCAAGCTTCCATATTTCACAGAATAATTAGCGAAGGTGCTTACATAATATGAAAATCCATAGGAAACTATCTGCCAACCAACTGTACCTATGATGGTTCCCCATATCGCTTCCCGAAAATAGATGTGCTTGTTTGGTGCAAGTTTATACAGAAACAGTAAAACAATAAAAAATACAACAGATGAAACAACCCACCTTAACGTGTCCCATATATTGAGGAACCCATCTGACAATCCTAAAATCGAAAAAACATACTCTCCAATAATTTGCCCAAAAACAGGAAGCAAAAGTGAAACGACAATGACCAATATCATTGCAATCGTTAATACAATAGCAATGAACCTAGTCACAATAAAAGACCGGTTTTCATCGATATCATAGGCACGGTTAAATGCCTTCATAATCGCATTAATTGCATTGGATGCTGCCCATAGGGTACCGATAATTCCAATGGACAATAAGCCACCATTATTCTGATGCAGTAACCGATCCAAATTCGTGTTAATTAAGGTCATAATTTCTGGCGGCGCATAATAGCTAATAATCTCCATAATCGACTCTTGATCTATTGGCAGATAACCGATTAGATTAAGCAGGAATAATAAAAACGGGAAAAGGGACAGCAGGAAAAAATATGCTAATTGTGCAGCCAATCCAAAAACATCCACATCGTCAATTCGTTTAAATAACTGCTTTCCAATCGTTTTTACTTTTTCCATTGATACTCCCTCCCCTATCAATAACCTGCTTAGCTTAGAAAAACTCGCATTCGCTCGTCCTTTAGCGAATAGGTAGTTTTTCTTATACTTAGGACTTTAAAATTTTAGCTACGTCGAAAAACTTCTTTGCTAAAATTTTATACTTTCCTAACTTGTAAAAAAAATCGGCATTTCGCCGATTTTTCCTTGTTACATTATGTACACTATTAATTTATTCTTTCCTTTAATTTTTATTCGTAAATTTGTCCAATGTCTCTTCCACTTGCTCTAAAGCATTGATTGCACTATCGGCACCAGTCGTTACGGTTCGATTCAATCGATCCACCGTATTGCGAATCGTTTCAATCGTCTCAGATGGATGCTTTAAATAATAGGAGGAACCAGTTCTGGCAGCACTTAACTGTGATTTAGCATAGTCCCTTGTATCCTTATCAAATAATGCTACAACGGTTCCTACCGCAGCACCAATAACCATCCCTGAAAATAGTCTTTTTTTACCCATAATTATTCTCTCCTTTATGACAGTGAATGTTTCTGTTTAATATGATTTAATAATTGCGTGCAGCCTTCTGACACTAAATCATACGTATAGTCAAAATTCCCTGTAAAATAGGGATCTGGTACGTTCTTTTCTTTCGGCTGCTCGATAAAATCCATTAATTTGGCAATGGTAACATTATGATTACCTTTATTCCCTAAATTACTCAATCCTTCTATATTTTGATCATCCATTGCAATGATATAATCAAAATCCTCTAAATCTTTTTCATCAACTTTCCTTGCTGCCATTCCTTCGTAGGATACCTTTTCCCTATCCAGTACCTCTCTCGTTCCCTGATGAGGAGGATGTCCCACATGCCAGTCACCCAAGCCACCAGAATCCACTTCTATTTTATCCGTTAAATTTTCTTTCATCACCTTGTCCCGAAAAACCGCCTCAGCCATTGGTGAACGGCAAATATTTCCAAGACATACGAATAACACCCGTATCATATCATCACCTATTCTTATGTTTACTCTTATTATAAGCAACTAGTCCCATCATAAGCAAAGAATATTATATACTGTAAACTTTTTTATCAGATTAAACATCCAGATTGTTTTATAGAATTCCACTCTTTACATAAAGAGGTTGTACATAAAGTGAAATCTTAATCAGAGGGATTTACGGCCAGTTAATCGTGATAACAATTTGTTGCGTTCTTCCACTTTTTAACCTCGTGCCACCGTCTACTTTAGCAACCCACAAATTCCTACTTGACTTTTGTCCATTTATTACGGAAAATAATTAATATACAGAAAAATTAAAGAAAGCAGAAGATGATGACCATTCCTATTATTAGGAGTTTACATAGGTCAAAAATTACAAAAGGGGGAAGAACAATGCAAGATATCATCGATCAAATAGGTGGTTTTGTGTGGGGACCACCAACACTAATTTTAATAGTTGGTACAGGTCTGTATTTAACGTTTCGCTTAGGATTTTTACAGTTTAAAACCATGCCTTATGCGTTGAAACTGGCCTTTAGTCCAAAACGCCAGGACAAAAAATCCAAAGGTGACATCAGTCATTATGAGGCTTTATCGACGGCGATGGCAGCCACCGTTGGAACCGGTAACATTGTTGGGGTAGCAACAGCCGTTATTCTCGGTGGTCCTGGTGCCGTTTTCTGGATGTGGATTACTGCGCTCGTTGGGATGGCTACAAAGTATTCAGAAGCCCTACTTGCTGTTAAATACCGCGTTACAAATAACAAAGGCGAAATGTCTGGTGGTCCGATGTATTACCTGGAGAAAGGGTTAGGACAGAAATGGCTCGGTGTTTTGTTTGCTATCTTCGGTTCTGCTGCCGCTTTTGGGATTGGAAATATGGTACAGTCGAAAGCGGTTGCCGATTCACTGGAATCATCCTTTAGTATACCGAATTGGGTAACTGGAATTATTCTTACTGTTTTAGCAGCTCTCGTGATCCTTGGTGGAATTAAAAGTATCGGAAAAGTCACTGCGCTTTTCGTTCCAATCATGGCCTTATTTTATATTATTGCAGGTCTTATTATTATGGTAATAAACATTGATGCTGTCCCTGCAGCAATCGGATTAATTTTCACAGACGCCTTTACTGCAAGTGCAGTTGGTGGTGGTTTACTTGGTACAGTAATTCGGTATGGGGTTGCACGTGGTGTATTCTCGAATGAAGCTGGTTTAGGTTCTGCACCGATTGCGGCTGCAGCAGCGAAAACCGACTATCCTGGACGTCAAGCACTCGTATCGATGACACAGGTATTAATTGATACCATCATCGTTTGTTCGATCACTGGAATCACGATTGTTATGGCAAATATGTATTCCGGAGATGTCGAAGCTGGAAGTCTGACCGCGGCATCCTTCGCCCATTTCCTAGGTGATGCAGGCGGAACAATGGTAACAATCGCTGTTGTATTTTTTGCATTTTCCACCCTCATCGGCTGGTCCTATTACGGGGAAAAATGTTTCTCATATCTATTCTCAGACAAAGCTGTCCCTTTCTATCGCACCGTTTTTGTATTGGCGATCATGTACGGGGCGTTAGAACAGGTTAATATAGTTTGGGGGATTTCAGATATAATGAACGCCTTAATGGCTATTCCTAACTTAATTGGTTTGCTCGGTCTATCTGGTGTGGTTGTATATGAAACGAAAAAATTCCTAAAAGTCGCCAAAGATGAAAAGGAACAGGAAAAAGCCAAGAAAATGGAATCCGCATAATTCATGGAAACAAAAAATGCTTTCTTGATGTTGGATCAAGAAAGCATTTTTTGTATTTTAAGTGTTGGTTTGAGAGATAAACTAGTTTTTATGAGCGTTTCTTCTTGGAGGCTATGCGCTAAACTTATTTATGAGCGCTCCAACCCGTTTTTTGAGCGTTAAACTTATTTTTTGAGCGCTTCTTCTCATCTAGGCAATCGGTCTTATGCACATTTCATCATTATTTTTCGCTGCATTTACATAGGAAGCAACATTGTATGCCGTAAGCTCTTCCAAGTCCAATGTTCTTAAAAATTCGCTTGCTTCTTCTGGATGGAATTTCGTAGGGGCAATCCATTCATTTTCTTTCTCCTTTGGCAAAATAATTGGCATGCGGTGATGGATATCCTGCATAAATTCATTGGCCTCTTTGGTCAATACGGTACACGTAAATAATGCTTTATCATCATGGACCCATTTATCCCAAAGGCCTGCAAATGCGAAAAGCTTCCGGTCTTTCAACTGAATGCGCTTTGGCTGTTTTTCGCTCTCTGTCTTTTTCCACTCATAAAAGCTGTCCGCAATAATTAAACAGCGTTTTTGTGCCATTAGACGTTTAAAGCTTGGCTTTTCATGGGCTGTTTCACTCCGTGCGTTAATCATCTTGTAGCCGATTTTTTCGTCTTTTGCCCATGATGGGACAAGGCCCCAGCGCAAATATCCTGCTCGCTTTTCCTTTCCATCATGGATAATCGCTAACACAGGTTGACCAGGAGCAATGTTATAACTAGGATGATAGGATTCTATTGACTGATTTAAATCAAATTCCTCCAATATTTCCAATTCATCTGCAAGCAAAGTGTATCTGCCACACACATATATTCACTCCTTAAAATATGCTCAAATCCCATTTCGTGGCGATATGTCTTAGCAATCGGATTCCCGCAATGCTGTTTCCCTGCTTATCCAGTGCCGGTCCATATACACCTATTCCACAGCCTTCTAAAAACGGCAAGTCCTCATTCCGGGATCTTGGCGGTGCAACCGCAACAATTCCACCGGATACCCCACTTTTTGCAGGGATGCCAACATATGCAGCAAATTTCCCGGAAGCATCATACATGCCACAGGTCAGCATCAACGATTTGGCAAGACGTGCCACTTGTCTTGGAATAATTTCGATTTCAGTCTGTGGGTCTTCCCCATCATTTGCCAAAATCATACCCAAGCGTGCCAGGTCATGGATGGATATTTCAATGGAGCACTGCTTAAAGTAGGTTTCCAATGTTAATTCCAGCTCAGACTCCAAATATCCCATTTCCACTAAATAATAACCTATCGCCCGGTTACGTACCGATGTCTCTTTTTCCGACTCAAACACATCCATATTTAATCGTGGCCGATAACCTAAAATATCCTCAAATAATTGAAAAAGAGGTTCCAGCTTTTCCTCTGATGTTTTTCCTTTCAATAGGGACGCCACAGTGATTGCGCCAGCATTCACAAAAGGATTAAACGGTTTTCTTAGCTGCCGTATTTCCAGATGCATAATGGAATTAAACGCTTCACCTGTTGGCTCTACATCCACCCGGTTCAGCACATACGATACGCCTCTTTCCATACATGCTACTATAAAGGTAAACACTTTGGAAATACTTTGAATCGTAAACGGCACATGGACGTCCCCAGACTGTATCGTCATTCCCTCGTTTCCAATGATGGAAATCCCTAAATGATTCTTATTGGCTTTTTGTAAAATAGGTATGTAGGAAGCTACCTCCCCATTCTTTGTATATTTCCGAAAAAAACTTACCCATTCATCCACGTAATTCTGTAACCATTCTTCAGTCAGTTTCGTATTTTGATTGACAGCACCTTGTACCAACTAAACCACCTCACATAGGAGTAGTTTGTGTATGAACGCCATAAAAATTACATAAAAAAAAGAGTTAAAAAAATATATAACTCTTCTGCTTTATATATTTAATTGCTGTACCAGTTCTACACGGTTATTTTCCTGAATGAACTCTTTAGGCAAGCATGCTGCAATCATCCCTTGCACTTTAGATGCTAATTCCTTACTTTTTAATTCGTGGTATTCTTCGGGGTAAATCGGATTAAGAATCGTAAGTGTTATTTCTGAAGATTTAATATGACCATGATTTGCTTCCATGATCGGATAGGTTCCATCAATGGCAACAGGGACAATTGGTACATTTGCCTTTGTACCCAAGCGGAAACTTCCAGCTTTGAATTCATTCATTTCTCTTCCCTCTCCTCTTGTACCTTCTGGAAAGATGACCATGGAATGTCCCTCTTTTAAATGCCTTATTCCTTGATTAATCGTCCGGGCAGATTGTCTTCTATCGCCCCGATCAATAAACAAACAATGTACGAGTTTCATCCATGAAGAAACAATTGGTAGTTTTTCCAGTTCCTTTTTGGCGATAAACCCAACTGGTTTTCCTAAATATCCAAGGAAAGTAAGAATATCAAATAATCCTTGGTGGTTGGCAACAAACAGCACAGCCCCATCTGGAAGCTTTTCCTGACCTGTAACCTTAACGTTCGTTCCCGTATAATCAATGATTTTTCTCGAGACACTTTTCGGTACCATAAATAATTGTTCATCGGTGATCTGCTGTTTTTTTGCTAGATTCCTAGCTTTTTGTAATTTAAAAATCGTGCCAATTACAAGTATAGCAGCATAAACATATGTTCGAATGGTACGTATCACTTGGATGCCCCCTTCTTTTTTCATATTTATTATACTATTGAAGCAATTTATTTGAAAAGTTTAATAGTCTCATTCATTAAAAATCATTGGATTCACATCAGGTAGGAATGGAAAACATGTTATTTTAGACTAATTGAGCCGAACATGCTTAAAATAGCAGGTTTTCTTAAAATAAAATGTGTATTTCTATTATAAGAAAAGGCTTTGTTCTTGATTAATATTCTCCCTGAATGGGAAGCCTTTCCAGCAGAATGATATAAACTGAATAGTGTGCAATAAAATTCATTATGTTAGGAAAATATCAAAAGATTCAAACACAGATGAAATTGTGACAATAATTGTCTCTAAGCTTCACTAAGTTACATAGACCTG
Organism: Oceanobacillus salinisoli; assembly: GCF_009733865.1. GTDB lineage: Bacteria > Bacillota > Bacilli > Bacillales > Amphibacillaceae > Oceanobacillus > Oceanobacillus salinisoli. The sequence goes on from NZ_WOFB01000032.1 coordinate 12,946, forward strand.
CTAAATCGGCTAAAAACCGGCTGGAATGAACATTGTACTTTTCTTTGTTTTGCCTTATCATACGTCTTATCGACCGTCAAAGAAGCATGCATTCCGTACATAGCATGAAAATCTTAGTGAAAGGGTGTTTGTAGTAATAATGAATTCATTATTCAAAAAAAGGATAACCCTCTTAAGCATAGGTATTTTCCTGATGCTAGCAGGTTGTCAAGGAGAAGCTTCTGATAATAAAAGTTCCAATGAAGAAACGAACGATGCAGCTGAAATCACAGAAATTGTTGGAATTGAACCGGGATCCGGGACAATGAATATTGCGGAAGAAACCGTTGAAACATACAACTTGGACCTGGAACTGTTACCAAGCTCAGAACCAGCGATGGTAACGGAATTACAAAATGCGATTAAGAATGAAGAACCGATCGTGGTAACTTTATGGCAGCCGCATTGGATGTTTAGCGAATATGATTTGAAATTTTTGGAGGACCCAAAAGGGACACTAGGGGAATCAGAAAATATACATACGATGGTACGAGAAGGACTTGAGGATGATCATTTGTCCGCCTATCAGTTTTTGGACAACTTCTACTGGGAAGTGGAGGACATGAATGAAGTGATGGCGAAATTCGGGCCAGACAACAGTGTGGAGCCGCGTGAAGCAGCTGAAGAATGGATTGAAAACAATCGCGATAAAGTCAATTCCTGGACGGAGGGCATTGAATCCGTTACTAACGAGACAATCGAACTGGCCTATACGAATTATGAAACAGAACTTTCGTCAACAAATGTTGTTGCTATTGTTCTGGAAGAGTTGGGCTACAATGTTGAATTGACCCCGCTCGATATGGGGATCGCATTTAAAAGCCTTTCAGAAGGTGAGATTGATGGAATGTTAATCGCCTGGCTGCCTGTAGGCGCAGCTTCCTATAATGAGCAATACAAGGACGTAATCGTTGACCTTGGCCCTAATCTTGAAGGCGCCCAACAAGGATTCGTTGTACCGGAATACATGGATATTGACAGCATCGAAGAATTACCAACCAAATAACGATGAAAAGGGATACCTTAGCGATTAATTAACGGGTTCCCTTTAAGGGTGAAATACTGTAAATAGCAATACAAAGAGGGTACGAAATCGCATATGGTTTCGTACCCTCTTTTTCTTGGTATATAAGGTTTTATGATGCATGTTTTTCCCGAGAATTGCCCGTTACGGTTTGCTAGTCTCTATCTCATGTAACATTTATTTACCAATGAACTGCTGTGTCCAGTGGTTTCCTTGTTCTACATAGCCTACACCAATGTGAGTGAAGTTTTCATTTAGAATGTTGGCACGGTGACCATCACTATTCATCCATGCATTCACCACTTCTGCTGGCGTGCGCTGTCCCTTGGCAATATTCTCACCTGCAGTTTGGTAGGATACACCATAGCTTTTCATCATATCAAAAGGTGAACCGTACGTTGGACTATTATGATCAAAGTAGTTATTCACTGCCATATCTCGTGATTTTTCACGAGCTACTTTACTTAATTCGATATCCACTTGCAATGGAGATAAACCATATTTCGCTCTTTCCTGATTGGTTAGGTCCACTACTTCTTGTTCAAATTGATTTAATTCATATTCCTGTGTTTGACTTTGATTGTCTTCTGCTGCCTGTTCTTGAGCTGGCTGCTGCACTTGCTCCTGTGCAGGTTCTTCCTCAACTGGCGCTTGTGGTTCTTCTTGTACCGGCTGTTCTTCTTTTTCCTGAACTGGCGTTTCTGCATTTTGTTCTGGTTCATTAATTTCTACTTTTTCAGTTGGCTGCCAGTTAAAGCTATTCCAGTTTAGATTATATTTGCTCATTACTTGATTGGCGATATTCTGGACTTTCGTTTTTGCTTCCCCTAAATTGTCCCCAGAAACGCTGCCTTGTTCGCCATTGATAGAGTAATAGATATTATATTTATACGTAACATCAGCTTTAGCATCTACTGAGTCAAAGGCTCCACCAAAAATAAAAGCGGCTGATAATGCTGTTACTATTCCTAACTTTTTAAGCATTTGTATTTCCTCTCCTTTTTGTATATCTTCTTGAAAAAGTCTGAATTCGACTTACAACATCATCATAGCACAGGATTTTTGTAATATTTTTGGGCTAATTTTCCATCTGTTTAAATATAAATCTTACTTTTTATCGCATCATATCGAAAACCCTTGTCCTACCCTAAAAAATATACATACCAAAATCAGGATATATTGGTTAACTCTCTATAAATTAGTATATATTTCCAAAAAAATGCTGTTGACAATATATTAAATAGTAAAGTTTTGTTACAAACTAATTCTGTTTGTAACTGAAATGTTACTTGATTTGTACGCTTATTATGTTTACTTTTATTCTTATCTTCATGTTTTGGAGGGAAGAAAAATTTACAAAAAATACCATAGTATAAACGTTACTGTCACCCCCAGAAACAAATCATAAAATAAGAAATTCTATATATAGAGAAACTCACATCATTGGAGGAACTATTATGTTTTCAAACGCAGAAATCGGAATCGATTTAGGTACTGCAAATATTCTAATCTATTCCAAATCAAAAGGAATCGTTTTAAATGAGCCATCTGTTGTGGCAATTGACATACATTCAAAACAAGTCGTAGCTGTCGGTGCCGAGGCAAAAGAAATGATCGGAAAAACACCACAAAATATCATCCCTATCCGGCCACTAAAAGATGGTGTCATTGCGGACTATGATGTAACCGCACAAATGTTAAAAGCTTTACTTAAGAAAGTAAGCAAAAAGGTTGGCATTTCCACAAGAAAGCCAACTGTTGTCGTCTGTACCCCATCCGGAAGTACGTCTGTAGAACGCCGAGCGATTCATAATGCGGTAACGAGCTATGGAGCCAAACATGTGCATTTGATCGAGGAGCCTGTCGCTGCTGCAATTGGTGCTGATTTGCCTGTAGATGAACCGATTGCAAACGTCATCGTTGATATTGGCGGAGGTACATCCGAAGTAGGAATTATTTCCTTTGGTGGTGTCGTAGCATGCAATTCCATTCGTGTCGCTGGTGACCGACTCGACGAAGAAATCATTCAACATATTCGCAAAAACTACAACATCTTAATCGGGGAGCGTACGGCAGAAAATATTAAAATGGAAATTGGCTATGCACACCCCAACCATGAGGAGGTACCCATGGAAATCCGTGGTCGTGATATGGTCACAGGTTTACCAAAAACCATTACGATTTCTTCCATGGAAATCTATAACGCAATAAAAGAATCACTCGAACAAATTCTTGATACCATTCGTGCAACACTGGAAGAATGCCCTCCTGAATTGAGTGGTGATATTGTCGATCACGGTATTGTCCTAACCGGCGGTGGTGCATTATTAAATGGTTTGAAAGAATGGCTATCCGACAAAATTAATGTACCAGTCCACATGGCCCCTAACCCATTAGAATCCGTTGCGATTGGAACAGGGCGATCACTTAAAATGATTAACAAACTACAGAAAGCTGCGAAATAAGGGTATTTTACAGAAGGAATTCATCCTATACTTTTGTAAAAGCTCATGCATTGGTGAATGTATGGGCTCTTTTTATTGGATGGGTCTCCAGGTTCGCGGGTAGGTCATGCTTTTTTTGGGTGGTGGTCGGTTGGTTTGTGGCAAGGCTAGCTCGGTTTCGAATGATGGTCGCTCGGTTTGATTTAGACCTCGCGCGGTTTGGGCTGGGGGCGCTCGATTTGTGGCAAGGCTAGCTCGGTTTCGAATGATGGTCGCTCGGTTTGATTTAGACCTCGCGCGGTTTGGGCTGGGGGCGCTCGATTTGTGGCAAGGCTAGCTCGGTTTCGAATGATGGTCGCTCGGTTTGACATAGACCTATCGCGATTTGGTTCGGGGGTCGCTCGGTTTAGTGAATTAGACGCGTGACTTGACTATGAATAACTATTTTATTTATAAGTCGATTTATTCCAAATTCCTTAACCATACATATAATTTTTCAAAAAAATTTAAAAGAAAACGTTTACAAATATTTTTAATTGTTTTATAATAGGAATTAACAAATCGTGTTCATTAAATTTTACGTTTATAAACACGATTCATTAAACCTACGAATAAGTTACTGCCTAGTCTGTTCACATTCCTTTTTCCAGGTCTGTTCCAACAGATGTAAGCCAGTTCAATGTAATTTACAGTGCATGCTGTAATTCATTTGAACTGGCCTTTTTTTATTCATTTTACTTATAGAAAGGAGTGAATATATGCCTGGTGCACTGGAAAATATTCGTATTCTTGATCTGTCCCGCGTACTGGCTGGTCCGTATTGTACGATGATTCTTGGGGATTTAGGTGCAGAGGTTATCAAAGTGGAAGCACCTGGTGGAAGTGATGAAACCCGAAAATGGGGCCCGCCATTTCAAAAGGATGTCAGTGCCTATTATTTAAGTGCTAATCGTAATAAAAAAAGCATAACCATTGATTTAAAGACTGAGGCTGGTGTTCAGCTCATCAAAGATTTAGTCAAAGAAAGTGATGTCATAATTAATAATTTCAAAGCTGGCACGATGGAACGATTCGGTATTGGCTATAACACCCTATCAAAAGAAAACCCGCAAATTGTTTACTGTTCGATTACTGGCTTTGGTGAAGCAGGCCCTTACAAAGATTTGCCAGGTTATGACTTCATCATTCAGGCCATGAGTGGGCTGATGAGCATTACCGGGGATGAAATATCCGGTCCACAGAAACTGGGCGTTGCCATTACTGATGTACTGACAGGCCTTTACGCATGCATTGGTATTCAGGCTGCATTACTGGAACGTACACAATCCGGTAAAGGGCAAATGCTTGATATTGCACTATATGATGCAGCGGTAAGTTCGCTTGTCAATATTGGAAGCAATTACTTAATGTCCGGCAAGATTCCAAAACCGCTTGGAAATCAGCATGCCAATATTGTTCCTTATCAAACCTTCCAAACAGCGGATGGAGAAATGGTGATCGCAGTAGGAAATGATAATCAATTTAAAAGGCTATGTAACCTGTTGGAAGTACCACAGCTTAGTGAAGATCAACGGTTTTTAACGAATCCGGATCGAGTTCAGCATAGAGAAGAACTCATTTCGTTACTGCAAAAAGCATTTGTAACAAAACCAACCGCTTATTGGCAGGAAAAGTGCAAGGAAGAAAGCATTCCATGTGGCCCCATTCAGAATTTGGAGGAAGTGGTGAACGACCCGCAATTACAAGCAAGAGAGATGTTTATCGATTGTGATCACCCTACTGCTGGAGTAATAAAAATGATTGGCAGTCCACTAAAACTTTCGCGTACACCCGTAAGTCTTAGACACCACCCTCCAGATGCCGGTGAACATAACGAGGAAATTTTATTTAAATATAAAAAATAAGGAGACGATATGATGAATTTTAATTTCACAGAAGAACAAAAGATGCTGCGCAAAACGGTTCGGGATTTTGTAGACAAGGAGATTATGCCGTATATCGGTGACTGGGACAGACAAGGCAAATTTGACCCCAATATTTATAAAAGACTGGCAGAACTCGGCCTGATGGGTGTTTGCATCCCTGAAGAATATGGGGGTGCTGGCATGGATTATAATTCCCTCGCCATCGTTTGTGAGGAGCTGGAACGCGGGGACACCGCCTTCCGTACCGCTGTTTCCGTTCACACCGGATTAAACAGCATGACATTGCTCCAGTGGGGAACCGAGGAACAAATGCAAAAGTACTTGACACCTCAAGCTCAAGGGAAAAAAATCGGTGCTTTCGGTCTTACCGAGCCTGGTACCGGTTCCGACGTGGCAGCCCTTCAAACAACGGCTACCAAAGATGGAGACTACTATATTTTAAACGGACAAAAGACATGGATTTCCCTTTGTGATGTGGCAGACCACTTTTTAGTTTTTGCCTATACAGGGGACCGCTCGGAGAAACATAAAGGTATTTCTGCTTTCATTGTGGAACGGACATGGGAAGGCTTCTCCTCCAAAGCGATTAAAGGAAAGCATGGAATACGCTCCGGCAATACCGGAGAACTATTTTTCGAAAATGTTAAAGTTCCAAAAGAAAACCTCCTCGGTGAAGAAGGAGAAGGATTTAAAATTGCCATGTCTGCACTGGATAATGGTCGATTTACTGTTGCTGCTGGGGCTGTCGGACAAATTATGGCATGCCTGGAAGCAAGTGTGAAATATTGCCATGAACGTGCAACCTTTGGAAAAGAGATTGGAAAACATCAGCTTGTCCAGCAAATGCTTGCCAAAATGGAAGCAGGTCTGCAAATGAGCCGCTTGCTTGTTTACCGAGCTGGAGAACTGAAAAATAAAGGCGTGCGCAATACTCGTGAAACGTCCCTAGCCAAATGGCAGGCATGTGACTTTGCCAACAAAGCTGCAGACGATGCCGTACAGATTCACGGTGCATACGGCTATTCGGATGAATATCCAGTGGAACGCTATTTACGCAACTCGAAAGCACCGGTTATTTACGAAGGAACTCGTGAAATTCACACAGTAATGCAAGCGGAATACGTCCTTGGATACAGACAGAATAAGCCATTAAATAAAATGCTTCCTCCCTGGGAATCACAGGAATTAGTGAAATAAAAATGAGAAGATCTGCCAACTTTTTGGACTAGGCAGATCTTCTCTTTATTTATTTTGAAGATTTGTTGTATTTGTAGGTTAATAAGTTTTTTAATGGTTGTTATTCACGTTATTTGTGTTGATTTATTTTCCAACGGTTGATATATGCCTTTTGGCGTTGATTTCCGCTCCACAACGGTTGATTCCTGAAATAGAAAAACAACCTCCCTCTCTTCCTTCCAGAAAAAGAATTAGGCTGTTCCTCTACCCTAACTTAGATATGCAATCTCAACTTTCCAAATGCTCCACATACCCCTCATACTGCTTATACAAGTCCTTCAGCGCGGATGCAAGAGCATTTCCTGCTTTTCCCAGGTAATGTTCTTTAATAATCTGAACCGGCTCATCAATGCCTTCCTGCAAGCTGTATCCGCGCAAAAGCCGCTGAATAAAGTCACGGCCATGCTCTGTTGCCAGGGTACAGTTTGCCGCTACAATGACGCTATATTTTTTGTCAATCTCTGCTGTAATCGTTAATGTTTCGTACATGCTTTTTGCTGCCATTCCTGATGGAAGTCTTGCGTGCCCTGCGATAAATACGGTATTCATGACGCCCCAGATCCTTTCATCCATCATACGAGATTAATAGAATTACATTTCTTTAATCATTACCCCACGCTTTGCCATTTCTTTCATATACGTGTCACCAGGAACTATTTTCTCTGGCGGGTACACACCCTTCTCTTTTATTATGCCATTTCCTATCATTTGTGCAACAGTGGAAATCGTATTTGCTGTCGCTCTTGCCATTGCTGTCACTTGGGTAGCCTGATCTTTATACGTTACCATTTCATATTCAAATGTTGTCGGTTGCCCATCCTTTAAGCCGGAAACGATAACACGGAGCAGGACCACATCATCTTTATCCCCTAGCTCTACAATCGGATCGAGTACTTTTAAAAATACCTCTCTTGGATTAATCTTCTGGCCATTTACATCCACTTCATAATCCTTACGTGTCAAATTCAAATCCACGAGCAACTGAAACTTTTCCGCATGCCTTGGATACCTTACTGTTTTGTATTCTAATTCCTCTAAATCCGGATAGGAGAGCGAAAGGGTGGACGTTCCCCCTGAAGTATGGAAGGCCTCCAGCGGACCGAATTTTTCAAAATGCACTTCTTCCACTTCGGATAATGAAGGGACTTCCTGTTTCATTCCATCTCGAATAATTAAAGAGGGATCTGTATAATGGTCAAAAACCCCTTCCATGGAAAACACATGATTGTATTCAAAAGGGGCTTCTGGCCGTAATGGAATACCACCAACATACAATTTAATGGATTGGGCCTTATCAAGTTTGCTCACACCATAACCAGATAAAATATTAATCATTCCTGGTGCAACACCGAGATCAGGAATGATTGTCACTCCCGCTTTCTTCGCTTCCTCACCCAGTTGAAGCACCTTATCGGTAATATTTCCGATATGGCCTCCCAAATCAACCGAACTCACTCCGACTTTAATTGCGGTTTTCGCTACGATTTCATTAAAAGAATAAAACAGTGCATTAATGATCACGTCAAATTGCTTCATAAAGCCCGCTAATTCTTTCGGATTGTTCGCATCTACCTGATGGGCCGATAGTTTAGAAGATGGTAATGTATCACAAACCTGTTGTACACGATTGATATCTACATCTGCTAAACCAACATCGGTAACCTCAGTACTTGCCACCAAATCCCTCGCTGCTTCCTTTCCCATTAAACCAGAACCTAAGACACCGACTTTCATAACATTCCTCCCAGTATTTCAAGTGTTAAAAGTCCACCTCTGTCATTTTTCCTAGTCCACATCAATTTGCGCACGCTGCAATTTTCCACTGTAATCCACATAGACCGCCTTCCACTCCGTAAACACATCCAACGCTTGCACCCCGGAATCCCGGTGGCCATTTCCGGTTCCTTTTGTTCCACCAAATGGCAGATGAATTTCCGCACCGGTCGTTCCCGCATTGACATAAACAATTCCTGTATCCAAATCACGCTGAGCCTGAAAAACACGATTCACATTCTGGGTAAAAATCGAGCTGGATAGGCCAAAGGACACGCCATTATTTACTTCAATTGCCTCTTCCAAACTGCTGACAGGAATCAGCGAAACGACCGGGCCAAAGATCTCCTCCTGCGCAATCCGCATATCTGCTGTTGCATCCGTAAACAAGGTTGGCGCAAAGAATTGTCCTCCCCTATAGCCGGAGCCACTTAACTCATAGCCGCCTTCCAACAGTTTTGCACCTTCATTTTTCCCAATTCCGATATAATCCTTAATCTTCTCCAGCCCTGCCCGGTTAATAATTGGTCCCACTTTTACAGACGGATCCAACCCGTCACCAATCGTTAAATCCTTCATTGCTGCTAATAACTTATTTTCCAGTTCTTCCTTCACCGCTTCATGAACAATTACCCTGCTGCATGCAGTACAGCGCTGTCCGCTCGTTCCAAATGCACTCCATAAAATTCCTTCTACCGCCAAATCAAGATCCGCATCATCCATCACGATAACCGCATTTTTCCCGCCCATCTCCAGTGATACTTTCTTTAATTGTCTGCCACAGTCTGCTGCAATATTTCTGCCAACATCATTGGACCCGGTAAAGGAAATTACCCGAATATCCTGATGGTGCACCATCGCATTTCCAACCGTTTGACCAGTCCCGAACACGACATTTAATACACCATTCGGCAAGCCTGCTTCCTCAAATATTTTGGCAAGCTCATAGGCCATAATCGGGGTTTCTGTTGCTGGCTTCCATACAACGGCATTCCCTGCAACAATTGCCGGGAATGATTTCCATGTCGCTATGGCAATTGGAAAATTCCATGGCGTAATAATGCCGACGACCCCAACCGGAACACGTTGACTCATGGCAAATTTATTTTTCAATTCAGCTGGTGTCGTCTGTCCAAATAGCCGCCTTCCTTCCCCTGCCATGTAAAAGGCCATGTCAATGCCTTCCTGCACTTCTCCCCTTGCCTCTTCCAGCACTTTGCCGTTTTCCATCGTCAATAGTTGCGATAATCTTTCCTTTCGTTCCTTCAGCAAATTCCCCACTCGATAAAGCAGCTCCGCCCGCTGTGGTGCTGGAACGAGTGCCCATTTCTTCTGCGCCCTTTTGGCTGCAGTAACAGCATCATCAACATTGCTTGCATCAGATAGTGGAACCTGAACAATTTCTTCCCCACTTGCAGGATTGATTACGGCCGTTGCTTTACTTCCCTCCACCCATTTTCCATCAATAAAATTTGCTAATTTCTTCGTTTCCAAGGAAATCGCCATTCACATATCCCCCTTTATTTTTTTCGATGTTGAAGCTCAGAAATCGTACTGGAAACTGATATTTGTTCTTTATCCGTAAGAATTTCAATCACTACCGGTGCTTGTTTTTGTAAAGCCTTATCCAGCGCCTCCGTGAAGCCTGCCGGAGTACCCACTTGATATGCTGTCACTCCCATACTCCTCGCTAAATCCTTAAAAGATACATCCCCTAAATCGGTTGCAATCACTTTTTTCGGGTAATGAATTTCCTGGTGCATGCGAATGGTTCCATACATCCGATTGTTGAAAACGAGACATATGACTGGTATGTGATAGCGAGCAGCCGTCTCCAATTCCTGAGCGGTCATCATAAATCCACCGTCACCGGATAAGGATATAACTGTTTTGTTTGGCAATGCCAGTTTTGCACCAAGTGCTGCAGGCATGCCATAGCCCATTGCACCTGATGTTGGCCCAATATATGTATGCTTATCATGGAAACGATAATAAGCATGGAGCCAACCGGCAAAATTTCCTGCATCATTCGTTATAAGGTCATCCTTTGCGATTTTCTTCTTTAATATGGAAATGACATGCTTGTAAATAGAATCATGATCAGAAACGTGTAAATGGCTTGCTTTCTCGTAAGCTAACCTTCTTTCCTGTGCCCAGGCCTCCCATTCCGACTTTATCTGGATTTTCTCCAGTAAAAGCAATGCTTCCCTTACATCAGCCACAATGCCAATATCCGGTGCAAATACTTTTCCGATTGTCTCGTAGTCCAAATCGACGTGAATCAGCTTCTTTTCAGGAGTGATGATGGTGTAGTCTTGTGTGGTTACTTCCGAAAGCCTTGTTCCAAAAGCTAAGATAACATCCGCTTCCTGTACCGTTTGTAGAATTTCCTTAGAGGTTCCCAAGCCTAACTGACCGCCATATAACCGGTGATTATTTGGAAAAACATCATGGCGACGAAAAGCTGTGATGACGGGTATTTTCCATTTTTCTGCACATCTTTGCAGTACCGCTTCTGCTTTTGCACTTTTAATTCCTCCACCAGCAAGAATCAGTGGCTGTTTCGCCCCGGAAAGCAGTAATTCCACTTGGTTGATCTCTGTTAATGAGGGGGCTGGGCGCGGGACAGAAGTAACTGGACCAAACTGCATTTCAGCTTCCATTGGAAGAATGTCCTCTGGAAGGGATACGACAACCGGGCCAGGTCTTCCCGATTTAGCGATTCGAAAAGCTCTTTGCACAAGCTCCGGTGTTCGTTTGGCATCCGTTATTTCCACTGTCCATTTCGCAATAGGCTCAAAATATGTTTCAAGATTTACTTCCTGAAATCCTTCCCTGCCCCTGAATTTGCTGCTTACTTGCCCTAAAAATACAACCATTGGTGTTGAATCTTGATAAGCAGTATGCACAGCAATCGCTGCATTTCCCCCTCCTACTGCTCTCGTTGCCATGACGACGCCTGGCTTTAAGGAAGCTTTTGCATACCCTTCTGCCATAAATCCTGCACCACTTTCATGCCTGGCGGAAATGACTTGAATCGCTTTTTCATCATGTAGTGCATCAAGTAAAGGTAAATAGCTTTCCCCAGGCACACAAAAAGCCTTGCTTACACCTTCCATTCTCATGCATTCAACAATAGCCGAAGCAGCCGTCATCGTTTTCCTTACTCTATTTCTATTCATCTTCCGTTCACCTCATTCGAATTTCATCAATTTCAGGCGTCGGATGACTTCCTCCAACCGTTCCACTGTCACCGTTAAGGCAATCCGGATATATCCTTCTCCCCTTTGACCAAAGGCCGTTCCCGGGGTAACCATGATCCCTGCTTCCTGCAGTAATTGGTTGGCAAATTCCATAGAAGTAAATCCGTCCGGAACCTTTGCCCAAAGGAAAAACGTACCCTTTGGCTTATCTGTGGCAATCCCTATCTGATTCAATGCGGCATGTAATTTTTCCAGCCGCTTTTGATAAATACGATTGTTTTCCGCTACGGTACTCAAGTCACTTTGAAGTGCAGCAGCTGCGGCTTTTTGAATGGCCAGAAATTGGCTCGTATCTATATTGCTTTTTAGCGTTGCAAGTGCACGGATTATTTCTTGATTTCCAACGACATAGCCAATTCGCCACCCGGCCATATTAAAACTTTTCGATAACGAACCGAACTCTACTGCATAATCCTTGGCACCAGGCACTTCCAATACACTTGGCGCATGATAACCATCAAATGTCACTAAATCGTAGGCTAAATCACTGGCAACCGCGATGGAGTATTTTTTCGCATAAGAAACCGCTTTCCCAAAAGTGTTTAATTCTATTGTTGCTGTTGTAGGATTGCTCGGGTAGTTGAGGAACATTAGCTTTGCCTGTTTTGCATCGGCTATCTTAACCTTTTCAAACATCGGTACATAGCCGTTCTTTTCATCCAATGGAAAGGAAATACTCTCCCCGCCAGCCAGGTGTACTCCTGTTCGATAGACTGGATAACCTGGGTCCGGAACCAATACTTTATCCCCCGGATTAATAACCGCTTGAAGCAAATTAGCAATTCCTTCTTTCGTGCCAATTAAGGTTAAGACTTCCTTTTCAGGTTCCAAGGAAACATTGTATTGTCTTTGATAAAAATTGGCTACTGCTTCTCTAAATTCCAAACTGCCGCTATATGTGGAATACTTGTGATTATGAGGATACTTCGCTTCTTCCATTAACTTTCTGTATAAAAAATCTGGTGTTGGCAAATCCGGTGCTCCAATGCCAAGATCAATCACATTCACCCCCTTTGCTTCCAGCTCCTTTTTCTTCTGCTGAAACTCTGAAAATACATAGGCAGGCAAATTTTTTACTTTATCCGAAACAAACACCGCACTCCCCCTCTATTGACTTGTTAATCTATTTTATTTACCTGTTTGTAAAATAAGACCAACGATAATGACCATCCGTTGTTTATCGAAGAACCTCTATGTTATACTAAAGAAATTGAAAACAGAGATTACAAGAAAGGAAGCAAGCTATGCAGAAAAAACAGCAATGGACATCAAGAATAGGCTTTATTCTTTCTTCAGCAGGTGCTGCCATTGGTCTTGGAGCCATTTGGAAATTTCCGTACATGACCGGAATGAATGGTGGTGGAGCCTTTTTCCTTCTATTTATCGCCTTTACCATCATTATCGGTTTGCCGATATTAATTGCCGAGTTTGTTATCGGAAGAGGTGCGGGAAAAGAAGCAGTTGGTGCGTATAAGAAATTGGCACCAAAAGGCCTTTCCAGATATATCGGCCACTGGGGAGTCGCCGGTGCATTTTTACTCATGTCTTTTTACAGTGTTGTTGGTGGTTGGGTTCTCATCTACAGTGCATTGTCCATCCCTGGGCTCATCATTCAGGATGGAGCAAAATACCCTGATTTGTTCGGTCAAGTAACTGGCAGTCCGTGGATTACCATTTTAGGATTGGCACTATTTCTACTAATCAACATCATTGTCGTGTCATTTGGAATTCAGGATGGGATTGAAAAAGCAAGTAAAGTTTTAATGCCATTATTATTTATATTTTTCATCGTGCTCGTTATTCGTTCAGTTACATTTGAAGGGGCTATGGAAGGAATTCGCTTTTTCCTTGAGCCAGACTTTACCAAACTGAATGCAGAAAACGTCCTTTACGCATTGGGACAATCGTTCTTTTCCTTAGCTGTCGGAATTTCCGTGATGGTCACGTACAGCTCTTACTTAGGAAAAGATGTCAGCTTACCGGCAGCAGCAGGATCGGTTTCCATGATGAATATTTTTGTATCGCTACTGGCTGGGCTTGCCATCTTCCCTGTCGTATTTGCCTTTGGCCTTGAGCCAGCAGAAGGACCAGGCTTATTGTTTATCGTCCTGCCAGAAGCTTTTGCCAGCATGCCATTTGGTGAACTGTTCTTAAGTTTATTTTTACTATTATTCCTATTTGCAGTGTTAACCTCTTCATTCAGTATGCTGGAAATTATTACAGCAGCATTTACAAATACCCAAAAACGTTCACGCAGAAAGGTAGCCAGTATCGCCGGGCTGCTCGTGTTTATCGCAGGAATTCCTGCTGCACTTTCATCCAATATTTTAGCGGATTTTAAGATTTTCGATAAAACGGTATTTGATGCAACCGATTTTCTAGTAAGTAACATCATGCTGCCCGCAGGCTGTTTATTCATTGCACTGTTCATCGGATATAAAATGGACCGTGCCTTGGTGAAACAGGAATTTACCGCTGGCACCGGGCTTAGTGATGGAACCTATCAAGTATGGTTTCAAATCATGCGCTGGCTCGTTCCAGTGACAATCGTTCTTGTGTTTTTGACGACGGTGGGGGTTATATAAATTCTAGTTAAATTAAGCATAATCCATTTGGGTTATGCTTGTTTTTGTTTTTGCTTGTGCTTGTGCCGATTTAAGATATCAATCACTTTTGTTCCAGGGGGTTGTCAAATAAAGTGTGTAAGTCCCAAAACACACT
>NZ_WOFB01000033.1 GCF_009733865.1 Oceanobacillus salinisoli
CAAAAACTTGAAAAAAGTATTTGACATTGTACGCTAAGCTATGATAAAAAGCCGCTCTGATTCAATTATCAGGGCGTTTTTCACATTTTTCACTCTTATTTTCCGGCTGTTCTAAAAGATTTGAGATAATACTACCGTTACGGAAATACACTACGCGCACCTTAGGGCAACCCGTGGGCCTCCTCGTGCTGTCTTCTTTAGGGGGCTCACTCTGGTCACTGTTCCCGCAGGAGTCTCCGTGTATTTCCTCCGCTGTATAGCGCTAAACATCTCCATTAATTGATTGTTAAACCCATTCATAATGGTTGATTGGAGCGGAGGGCAGTCGACTCCTGCGGGAAAAGCAACTGCTGAAGACCCCGCAGT
>NZ_WOFB01000034.1 GCF_009733865.1 Oceanobacillus salinisoli
GGATCACTATACTGGTTCACAGTTTTTATCAATACAATAACAACAAACTTTGCGAAAAGAGCCTATTTTTTTATCCATTATACCGATAATCTTTAACAGCTTTTCTGCTTCTTGATCATATAGCCTGTCCCTCTTATCACTTCAGATTCGCTATTAATTATATTCCCAAGCTGTTTATTTTTCATGTAATTTGGAAGGCATTCTTTTTTTCCTATCTAAGGTGAATAAAATCGACAATTTAGTTGATAATTTTAACAATAGCAATTACAATTAAATCCGGATAAAAGATAAATACGCTTTTATCTGAATTAAAAGGATGTTCATTTTGGAACTAGAACAAAATCAAAAGGAATTGGCGAGTTATATCGGGAAATTATTAAGGGATAACTTTGGCCGAGGACCTGAGACAGTCTTTGTTTCTATAAGAAAACCTTTTATTACTGTATATTTACGTAATTTCCTGTCTCCTATGGAAAAAGTTCTAATAAGTGAAAAACAAGACGCCCTTGTGCAAACTTCCAGAGACATTTTAATGAAGGGCCTCATACCAGAAATAAAGGCCTATATGAAAGTCATAACAGGTTTTTCAATCAAAGAGTTTTATTATTGACTGGGGATTGCATAACCATTCAGGAATGTTTGTAGCGATTGCTGAAGATTCATCCGATCTCTTAGAATTATCCAAGAAGAACTTTCTTGGGAAGGAAGATTTGCATCAAGAGATTAATCATATTAGTCAGCAAGCACAAAAGGCCCCTGAAGAGGTTATATCCGTTAAACTGAATGACAGGACATATATTGTTTTACGAACAGGCATATTTATCACCATCGAAAGAGAATTAATTCGGATGGGACAAACAGAAATCCTACGAACTGCTAAAAGAAAAGTAGAAAAACGATTATTGCATAACAGTATGCGTTTAGAATCTGTCTTTGATGCAAAGATTGATGATGTATTTACTTCTTGGGATTTTGAACGTGATAAAAGTGTCATTTTATTTATTGTTAACCCAACTCAAAAAGGCAGCAATGAACTAGACAAATAAGCTAGACATAAGCCAAAAAGAGGAAGCTGAATGCTACCTTTTTTTGGCTTTTTTCATGCTTAGGAAATTTCCCGATAGCAATTGGAAAGCTTGGCTAATAACAAGCTTATGATAGGGAGGAGTTTTTTTAATATGGTAATTGGGTAATAGAATACATAACACCAGACAGAAACAATTAGCTAGGGGAGAAGAATATTGAGTCGAACAAATTTTTATAAAAAGCTATCAACCGAACTGCTCGGATGCTTTTACTTTTATATACATAAAAACATTGATAAAGGAATAAATGTAAATACCCTTCTACATGAAAAAGCTTTTATTGAAAAAGAGGCTGAAAAGCGAGGAATTTCCTTAATTGAGTTAAGAATCATCGGCTACTGGATCACTCAAAAGGAAAAAAATCTTACGAAGAATGAAAAAGACCAAAACTAATCGGTCCTTTTCATTCTTATTTTGCACACGTACATATAGAGAAATATATACTTCCTATTTTTCCAACTCTGAAAATCTATCTTCTAAACGTTTTTGAGTTCTGCGCATTAAGGCTGCCTCCAGCATTAAACATTCATCAGGGCGAATACTATATAGACTACCAGCAGACCTAATTTTTTTCATTTTTGCAGTAGATGCTTTTGCTGCTGTCTCTTTGTCAATCATGTTCTTTTCTTCTGTTACTTCCTCAAATTCATCCTCCCACTCTTCATAACAGAGGATTCCGTAATCAAATGCATTTAATCCATGTCTTTGGAAGACTTCATCAATTTCCTGTGCAATAAGTCCGAAATGAATCCTCGCTTTGCGTCCTTTCTCTTTTACTGCGTCTTTAAAGCGAAATTGAGAGTATTCCACTTCTGACCAAGCATCGAGCACTTGGTCAGTAATAGGTTTTATTTCTCGTTTCGCATTTCTATCAGAAGTGTTAATAATACCTGTACTTGTATAAATCTGATTAAAACGTTGTGAAGAACTCCCTAAATTCACTTTATTATCCTTAGCAGGCTTCAAAGCGGCTCTATCCAAGTAAGCAACCGTATCCAAACCTGAGCGAAAACGTATAAAGGAATCTGTAGCTGAGCTTAGATTTAAATCACCAGAAGTGGATGCAATTATAGGGTTTTCAATTGCTTCTAAAAACTTTAAACCACTATTATCTATTAAGGCTGCATCGGAATCTCCATGATAAAACCGAACAGGAGAAGTCTTATCCGCTGACCGCAAACCTAGTTCCCCTGATATAGCACCAAAACCACTTGCATGAATCATTCTGGTAGTTTTATTTCCATCTGCATCCCCTATAGGTGCAAAATTATCAAACTGAACGGATGAAGGAATAAACGCTTTACTTAAGTTACCCGTCATACCTGTCGCATAAACATTATTTGTTCTTGTTGTACAAGTGATGACCCCATACGTATCGTTATGATCAAATTTCACCTCCGAACCATCTGGATTTTTTGCTTTAATCCCTGATCGTTTCTCAATATGACAGCCATAGAACATAACTCTGTTCGCTTGATCTAGTCGCACGCGATATGGTTCAAATGACGCAAACCTGCAGCTGAAAAAGCGCATCCCTTGAACCGTTTGATTCGCATTATTTGCTCTGGCATTAATATACATGGCACCACCAGCGGTATCTGATAAATAATCACCACTTGCGGCTTTTCTCCTATAATTACTATGATGATCTGTACCATAAATTGAACAGCTATACATGGTAAAGTCTGAAAATCCAAATGAGCCTCTCCAGTCGGGTACCCTTTTACCTGATAGTTCATCATAGTAGGTTTCATGATCACCCGGAAGAACTCCAGCAACATGAACTCCCCATTTAGCCCCCCTTGTATAACACTTCACTAACGTACAACCGTCTCCACCACTAATATTGTTGGTGTTATCATATGTATTTCCATTTAGGTCCATAAAGCGAGGTAAATTCGTTGCATGTGTAACATCAAAATAAAAACCAGCTTCTCGAAAATAGCCTAAAACATGTACATTCTCCGCATAAAAATGGGTTCTACAGCCGACAAAAATCCCAATATCCCATTTAGCTCCATAGTTCGTTCGGGAATTATTTTTCTTATCAAAATCTAAAAATACTGTAAAATCTTTTAAAACGACATTTTCTGCTTGAATATTTAAAGCAACTGATATCGGATCATCCTGCGAACTAAATGCATTTTTACGGTGCTTCCTTCGCGTCAGTACTCGTTTTTTCCCTGTGCCTTTCACTAAAAAACCACTAATCTGCCGGTATTCTCTTAAGTCATTTCCATAACCTGTACCAGAACCAACACCTTCAATAACCATTGGGGCCTTGATTTCTATTTCTCCTGTTATCACCGATATACCAGGGATAATAACCTTTGTTTTATATGTTTCCGCAAGCTCTAAAGCTGCTCTTATTGCTTGCGTATCATCGGTAACACCATCTACCTTTGCACCAACTAAAGGTGCTGGAGGATATTTGACATTAATTCCTCTAGTTTTAATATCTTCCATAGTTTCAGATAAATCTTCGCTCACAGACTCAAGTTTCCTAGGTATTGTTTCCCCGTTACTATCCTCTATTGGATCTGAATTGGACTGATCCCAATTCCCAATTTTATATCCATAAAAAAATGATAATAACCATAGTAAGAAATTTACGATGAAGTTTCTTCGTTCCACACAATCCCTCCTATATAAAATATACGTACTAGAATTTTAAATTCGAGGGTGGGATTCTCTTATATTTTCAGTTTACCAAATTTTTACAATTAACAACTGAAAGACTAATCTGATACACTTCTTCGCTGTTGTGCCGAGTAATCGTAGACACATCCCAATCTTTTTGAAAACAGCCATAGCTTTTAAAACCATTAGAAAAACGCAAGCGCCCGTTTAGCGACGTACGGACTGCGCCTGGCCATGCCAGGTGGTTCGGTGTTGCGGCGCATAGCGGCGGTTTTAACCGAACAGTCCCTGTAGGAGATAAAGGAAACACGACGAACAGAGTGAGTCGATATTGACTTTCACCGCAAGGGTATAAGTGCGACTAAGCCTCTGGTTTCACCAATCGGCAAGTCTTCTTTATCGTACGGAGGTGAGGGAAGTCCGCTAGTCGCTGGGCGATGGAGCTAGACATCAAAGCGCAAATTTATACTTTCTTATCCCATTAGAAAAACGACCACACTCGCTCGCACCTCAGTAAATGTGATCGTTTTTCTTAAACTTGAAACGGAAAAATTTTATGCTTTCTAACGTACAAAAAAGACCCCCAACCATATTGGTTGAGAGCCTTGAAACGTATATATTAACGTTTTGAGAACTGTGGTGCACGACGAGCGCCTTTAAGACCGTATTTCTTACGTTCTTTCATTCTTGCATCACGAGTTAAGAATCCTTCACGTTTTAATGTTGAACGATATTCAGGATCTGCTTCTAGTAATGCACGAGAGATACCGTGACGGATTGCACCAGCTTGACCAGTGAATCCTCCACCATCAACGTTTACTATTACATCATATGTTCCTTCTGTTTCTGTAGCCGCTAGTGGCTGGTTAAGAATTAGAAGTTGTGTTTCATATGGGAAATAGTCTCTTGCCTCACGACCATTGATTGTAATGTTACCTGTACCTGGTACTAGACGTACACGAGCAGTTGAACTTTTACGACGACCTGTTCCGTAATATTGTACTTGTGCCAAAATCATTTACCTCCTCAATTACCCACGAAGTTCGTAAACTTCTGGTTTTTGTGCTTGATGATTGTGTTCAGAGCCTCTGAATACATGTAGCTTTTTACCCATTTTACGACCTAAAGATCCTTTTGGAAGCATCCCTTTAATCGTACGTTCAATCATTTCTTCCGTATATTTAGAACGCATTTCATATGCATTACGCGCTCTTAGTCCACCTGGATGCTGAGAGTGGTTATAGTACATTTTGTCATTTAATTTGTTTCCACTTAATTCTACTTTTTCTGCATTAATAATGATCACATGATCACCAGTATCAACATGTGGCGTGTAAGTTGGTTTATGCTTTCCGCGAAGGATTGCAGCAACTTCACTTGCTAGACGACCTAGACGTTGGCCTTCTGCATCCACAACAAGCCATTTGCGTTCGATATTGTTTTCATTCGCCATGAAAGTTGTGCGCATGATAGTTTCCCTCCATATTTCATTAAATCGTTTCAAATTTATATTCATTCTTTAATCATAATTAGTTTCCGGGGCTAATCATGGTTTTTAAGAAATAAAATGCCATAAATCATAATATAACACATGTGGGTCAGTTGTCAAGGTTAACCGGCAGTTTTTTCGGTTTTATTGCGATTATTCATATTTTACCTTGCACATGTAAAGACCTTGTGGATTAACGGTTTTTCCTGCATATCGGCGGTCTTTTTTTTCAAATAGAAGCGGAATATCCTCAGGTTCCCTTTTGCCTCGGCCAATTTCCAAAAGTACACCAACCATAATTCTTACCATATTATATAAGAAGCCGCTCCCACGAAAAATAAATTCTATTTCATCTCCGTTTTTTTCACAGGATGCATGATAAATGGTTCTTACTTTACTGCCTGTAACCGTCGTCCTTGGTGAAGAAAATGTCGTAAAATCATGTGTTCCTTCCAAATAACGGCATCCTTCCTTCATTTTGTCCACATCCAAAGGATAGGAAACATGAAGCATATAATTACGTTTAAACACATCTTGTGCTTCCCTGTTTAGAACAAGATAATGGTATTCCTTCGCTACTACATCAAATCGAGCATGAAAGTCCCCTTCTACGCTCTCTACTTGTTCAATGTAAATGTCATTGGGCAATTGGGTATTCAGCGCCTTCTTCCAACTTGCTTCAGAAAGATGATAGGAAGAATCAAAATGAATAACCTGCCCCTTTGCATGTACACCGGCATCGGTACGTCCAGAACCTACAATACGTATCTTTTCACCCTTATGCATCTTCTGTAGTACCTTTTCTATTTCTCCTTGTATGGTTCGCTTATCCGACTGAATTTGAAACCCGTAGAATAACGTTCCATCATATTGGACTGTGCATTTCAATCTTACCATTGTTACAGCCTTCCTCATCCATAAGTTCTAGTAGCAAATAATATCATGATAACCAGTACAAAGATGAAATAAACGAATATATCAATCTTCTCAATTTTTAATTCCCTTAGTTTGGACCTACCTTCTCCACCTTGGTAACCCCGAGCCTCCATTGCCATCGCAAGTTCCTCTGCACGTTTAAACGCACTGACAAACAGTGGGACAAGTAATGGGACAACTGCTTTTATTCGTTCTTTTACTGGCCCAGTCCTAAAATCTACTCCCCGTGATGCTTGAGCTCTGGATATTTTCTCGGTTTCCTGCATAAGTGTTGGTATAAATCTTAGTGAAATGGACATCATTAATGCTAGTTCATGAACAGGAAATTTAATTTTGTTTAAAGGTCTAAGCATATCCTCAATGGCATCTGTAATCTCAATTGGTGTTGTCGTCAGTGTTAAAAGAGATGTTACTAGAATTAACAGGAAAAACCTTGTGGATATGGCAATCCCTTGAATCACACCGCCAGAATAAAACTCAAAAATCCAGAAATTAAAAATAACATTCCCCTCTTTGGTAACAAACAAGTGTAATATAAACGTGAAAATAATTAAAAACCAAACAGGTGTTAAACCTTTCATAATAAACCGAATGGGTACTCTGGATGTGAGCATACTACTTAAGGCAAATAGAATTAAAATACCATAACTGGGAAGATTATTAGCAAAAAAGACAATAAATACATAGAAAAAGATTATTGTGATTTTTGTCCGTGGATCCAAGCGATGGACAAGCGAATCTCCAGGAACATATTGCCCAATAATTAAAGAGTTATTCATAGCAGCTCATCTCCTATTACTACTCGCTGAACCTGCCTGGCTATTTCTTCTACAGACTGCTTCTGATATGGAATGGCGGTTTTAAATTTCTGTTCAAAGCTAATTAGAAACTGTACGATCTCTGGCACATCTAATTGCACTTGATTCAATGCCTCTTTCTGTATAAAAACATCTTCTGGTTTTCCTTCTAAATATTTCGTTCCTTTGTTAAGGATCATGACATGGTCTGCATATTTTAACGCATCTTCCATACTATGTGTAACAAGTATTGTCGTTAACCCCTGTTCCTTATGCAATCGGTAAAACATATCCATGATTTCTTTTTGACCTCTTGGGTCCAGTCCTGCAGTTGGTTCATCAAGTACTAAAACATCTGGTTTCACTGCGAGAACCCCGGCAATAGCAACCCTTCGCATTTGCCCTCCACTTAAATCAAACGGTGACCGCTCCAGCATCGATTCTGGCAGACCCACAGCTGGAATCACTTCTTGAATTCGCTTCTTTATTTCTCTTTCAGACACACCAAAGTTTTCCGGTCCAAAAGCAATATCCTTTTCAACCGTTTCTTCAAATAATTGATGTTCGGGATATTGAAACACTACACCAACACGACTCCGTAATTCCTTCATATCGCCTGGTTTATGCTCTTTAGACAGAGAATAGTCCCCTATCCTCACTTTCCCTTTAGTTGGTATGGAAAGGCCGTTTAAATGGCTTATAAGCGTTGATTTCCCTGAGCCAGTATGTCCTACGACAGCAACAAAAGAACCTGACTCAATATGAAATGATAAATTTTCCAATGCCTTATGTTCAAATGGGGTATTATGCTGATAAATATAAGTTACGTTTTCGAATGTAATGTCCATAAGTCCTCCAACAGCTCTTCGTGGTTTAAAGGTTCTTGAGATATCATAATCCCAGCTTCTTTTAATGCATCTGCTAAAATGGCAACAAAGGGTACATCCAACCCAATTTTCCTCAGCTCACCTTTTTTTGAAAAGATCGCTCTTGGTACGGCTTCATCCCAGATTTCCCCATTATTCATTACGATAACACGATCAGCTTGTACAACTTCTTGCAAATCATGAGTAATAGTAATAAGCGAAAGCCCCTGTTTATCCTGCAGCTGTGATACGGTTTGCATAATTTCTTTGCGCCCGCTTGGATCGAGCATAGCAGTTGCCTCATCCAAGATTAATACACTTGGTGAGATGGCTAATACACTAGCAATAGCTACTCGCTGCTTCTGCCCTCCAGAAAGTCTATGTGGCTCTGTCAGTCTATAATCCTGCATGCCAACTGCCTTCAATGTCTGATTAATACGTTCTATCATTACCTCTCTAGAAACCCCGCGATTCTCCATACCAAATGCAACATCATCCTGTACTGTCGCACCAACAAACTGATTATCGGGGTTTTGAAAAACCATCCCTACTTCTTTTCGAATATCCCAGACCGTATCCTCCGTAACTTTCTTCCCAGCTATAATGATTTCACCCTGCTGCGGGAAGAGCAATCCATTTATGAGCTTAGCTATGGTAGATTTCCCTGAACCATTATGACCGATAATAGCAACCCATTCATCATCTTCAATCGCAAAAGAAACATTTTTTAATACCCAGGGTTCATCCTCTCCATAACGAAACGATACATTTTTAAATTCTATTAACTTGTTTGACATATAAAATCCCCCTGATTTCCCGCCACGGCAAATGTGGAATATACACAGAAATTAGTACCATTTACTCAACCAGTACTATCGTAATTACTTTCTCTATTATTTTAGCTCTTTACATAAGTTTTGCTACATTTTCATCCTTCACAATGGATAATAAATGCGAAATAGTAAAAAGTTTCTTTTATGTTGTTCTCACTTGTTCTAATGATGATAGCATGTTTGCATCCGCTCCGGCAGAATACTTCGCTTTCCGTAGCGTAGTTTAAGCTCCAATAGCATCTAAAATTAATTTGCAGTTTATAGATATAGTGACAAAAGCCTCATAGAAAACATCCATTCTTTTCAAACATATCTATACAAAAAAAGGGCTTGGATTCACCTCGTGAGAGAATTGAGTCCTGCCCTTGCCGCATGTTCATCATTAAACTAATTCAATGATAGCCATTTTTGCTCCATCACCTTGGCGCTCGCCTAGTTTAAGAACACGTGTATATCCACCTTGTCTATCTTCATAACGTGCAGCAACGTCATCAAATAATTTTTGAATAACATTGTTTTCATCATCAGCCTCTTTATTATAAAGAAATGCAGATGCTTGACGACGCGCGTGAAGATCACCACGTTTACCTAATGTAATCATTTTGTCTACAATAGACTTTAATTCTTTCGCTTTTGCTTCTGTTGTTTCCAAACGTTCATGAATGATTAAATCAGAAGCCAGATTACGAAGAAGTGCCATACGGGCATCTGTTGTACGTCCTAATTTTCTAGCCATGGACTATAACCCTCCCTTTTTCAAAACTCTAGGTGACTGTCATTATCAGTCGTCTTCGCGTAAACCTAAGCCAAGTTCATTTAATTTAACTTTGACTTCTTCCAATGATTTACGACCCAAATTACGTACTTTCATCATATCTTCTTCAGACTTATTAGCAAGCTCCTGAACGGTATTAATTCCAGCACGTTTCAAACAATTATAAGAACGAACGGAAAGATCCAATTCCTCAATTGTCATTTCCATTACTTTTTCTTTTTGATCTTCTTCTTTTTCAACCATAATTTCAGCATTTTGTGCTTCGTCTGTTAAACCTACGAAGATATTAAAATGCTCTGTTACAATTTTTGCACCTAAAGATATAGCTTCTTCAGGACGAATACTTCCATCTGTTGAAACATCCAATGTTAACTTATCAAAGTTAGTATCTTGCCCAACACGTGTATTTTCAACCTGATAGGTTACGCGTGATACAGGAGTGAAGATGGAGTCAACTGGAATGACACCAATTGCTTGGTCATCACGTTTATTTTCTTCAGCTGGACGATAACCGCGACCACGTTCCGCTGTAACTTTCATGTGCAGGTTTCCTTTGCTGTTCAATGTAGCAATATGAAGTTCAGGATTTAAAACTTCTACATCACTATCATAAGTGAAATCCCGTGCAGTAACTTTTCCTTCACCTTGAACATCAAGTTCCAAAGTTTTTGGTTCATCCGAATAGATTTTCAAAGCTAATTTTTTTAAGTTTAAAACGATTTGTGTTACATCCTCTACTACTCCATCAATCGCTGAAAACTCATGCAGTGCCCCGTCGATTTGAACGGATGTAACAGCAGCACCTGGAAGTGAGGATAGTAGGATACGACGCAAGGAGTTTCCTAGTGTGGCACCATATCCACGCTCAAGCGGTTCGACTACGAATTTCCCCAATGTAGCATCATCACTGATTTCAACCGTTTCAATTTTTGGTTTTTCAATCTCGATCATTAAATAAAACCCTCCTTTAAAACGTCGAAACCCCGGCTAGACATTCGTCTAACCGAAATTCCTCAAATAGGCAGTTGGCGTTTCTGCACTACCTTGATATTAACGTACTGTTTATCTTAGATGCTGTAAGTGACATTAATCACCAATATTTTAGCTATCATAACCCATTATTGACAGGGTGACAAATTCTATACGGTAAAATTAAACACGACGACGTTTTGGTGGGCGACAACCGTTATGAGGAACTGGTGTTACATCCACAATTGCTGTAACTTCTAAACCAGCTGCTTGAAGTGAACGAATTGCAGCTTCACGTCCAGCTCCTGGACCTTTAACTGTTACTTCCAAAGTTTTCATTCCATTTTCAACTGCAGATTTAGCAGCAGTTTCAGCAGCCATTTGTGCAGCAAATGGAGTAGATTTACGTGAACCTTTAAAACCTAGTGCACCTGCTGAACTCCAGCCAATTGCATTCCCTTGTTTGTCCGTAATGGTAACAATTGTATTATTAAATGTAGAACGGATATGCGCAATACCGGTTTCCACATTCTTTTTCACACGACGTTTGCGTGTATTTGTTTTACGAGCCATTTCATTAACCCTCCTTTACTTATTTCTTTTTGTTAGCCATAGTCTTACGTGGGCCTTTACGAGTACGTGAGTTGTTCTTCGTGTTTTGTCCACGGACTGGTAAGCCACGACGGTGACGTAGTCCTCTATAAGAACCAATTTCGATTAAACGTTTAATATTAAGTGATACTTCACGGCGAAGATCACCTTCAACTGTATATGGATCAATCGCTTTACGGATGCTTGCTAATTCGTCTTCCGTTAAATCGCGTACACGAGTGTCTTCTGAAACGCCAGCTTCTTTAAGGACTTTCTGTGCAGTCGCTTTTCCGATTCCATAAATATATGTTAACGAAATTACTACACGTTTTTCACGTGGAATATCAATACCTGCAATACGTGCCATTAAATTTTTGCACCTCCTTGTTTAACCTTGTTTTTGTTTATGCTTTGGATTTTCGCAAATAACCATAACTTTGCCTTTGCGTTTTATAACTTTGCATTTTTCGCATATTGGTTTTACAGATGCTCTTACTTTCACCAGTGTTACCTCCTTTTATATGGAGAGAGTCTATTTATAACGGTACGTAATTCGTCCTCTGGTTAAATCATATGGAGAAAGTTCAACCGTTACTTTATCTCCTGGTAAGATACGAATGAAATGCATACGAATTTTACCAGAAACATGAGCCAATACGGTATGGCCATTTTCAAGCTCTACATTAAACATTGCATTCGGCAATGTTTCAGTCACGGTACCTTCGACTTCAATTACATCATCTTTCGCCATCGTGTAGATCTCCCTTCTTCAGTTCAGTCACAATCTCACTCATAAACTTAGATATCGCAAATCGCAATTTTCCATTTGTGACACGACCAGTTTCTAGAAGGCTGTTTTGGACTTCTGGGGAAATATAATCCATCACTTCAATATGATGCAGATTCTTTTTCTTTGGTCGATTCGTTTTACGCTTTTCCCCATCTGCTAGCAAGACATAACGATCATCTACTAATTCTATAATAATCATGTATTGACCCGCCTCACGTCCTTGCAAAACACGAACAACTTGACCCAAAAGCGGAATCGACTCACCTTCGTTCAACAAGATCACCTGCACTTAGGCTATAGTTTAAATGTCACCATTAAAGGCTATTTCTTTCAGTGTCACTTTATATAAAGTTAATTATGAGTTTCCCTAAAACTATCACATTTATTATAACGATTACCAAGTAGAAATGCATCTATTCCTTGCAAATCGTTAAAAGTGAAGTTATTTATCAAGGAATCCTTGAATATCTTGGAAAACTTCATCAATTTCTTGATCTCCGTTTACTTTTACAAGATATCCTTTTTTATCGTAAAAGTCCAGCAACGGTTGTGTTTGCTCCATATTAACGGATAAACGATTCTTCACCGTTTCAGGTTTATCGTCATCTCGTTGAACTAACTGTGAACCCTCTTTATCACAAATTCCTTCTTCTTTAGGAGGATTAAAAATGACGTGATAAGCTGTGCCACATGTTGGACAAATTCTACGACCAGTAAGACGCTCCACTAATTTTTCTTCTGGTACATCTACGTGTACGACGTAATCAATCGTTTGCCCCATTTCTGCAAGAAGTTTTTGCAATGCTTCAGCCTGTGCAATGGTTCTTGGAAATCCGTCCAGTAAGAAACCATTTTTACAGTCGTCTTTACTTAAACGTTCTTGGACAATACCAATTGTTACCTCATCTGGAACAAGTTCGCCTTGATCCATAAATTGTTTAGCTTGCTTCCCGAGTTCTGTTCCTTCTTTAATTGCCAGTCGGAACATATCCCCTGTAGATATATGAGGAATATTATATTTATTATTAATTTTCTCAGCCTGTGTACCTTTACCAGCACCAGGTAATCCCATTAATATTAAGTTCATCCTTTTCCCCTCGCTCTCATTGGCAGCAGGAAATTACTTAATAAATCCTTTGTAGTGACGTTTCACTAACTGACCTTCTAGTTGCTTCATTGTTTGCAACGCAACACCTACAACGATTAGTAAACTTGTGCCGCCGATTTGTACTGCGGTTGGCAGATTAGCAAGACCCCCTAAAACAATCGGTAATACAGAAACTGCCGCTAGGAAAATAGCTCCAACAAAAGTTAAACGATTAATAACTCTGGTCAGATAGGTTTCCGTATTATTACCAGGTCTAATACCAGGAATATATCCACCTTGTTTTTGCAAGTTTTCTGCCATTTGCTCCGGATTCACTTGAACAAATGTGTAAAAATACGTAAATGCGATAATTAAGGCGATATAGATCACCATACCAACTGGTTGAGTATAGTCAAAGATTTGCGTAATTGTCGCTGCAACTTGCCCTTCAAAGAAACTAGCAATGGTACTCGGTGCAATCATAAAAGCAATCGCAAAGATAACTGGAATAACACCAGCTGCATTCACTTTTAGTGGCAGGTGAGTCGATTGACCACCAACAGGAGACCGATTAACTAATTTTTTTGCATATTGGACAGGTATTTTTCTTAATGCCTGATTGACAAAAACAACGCCTACAACGACAGCTATGGCAACCAATGCAATAATGGCAACAATAATGATATTGATAAACAATTGATCGCCAGGATTTACGAAATACTGACTGTACAATTGCATCACGCCATTTGGCACTGCAGCTACGATACCCGCAAAAATAATGATTGAGATTCCATTACCGACGCCATGTGCCGTAATTTGCTCACCCAACCACATTAAAAATGCAGTTCCTGCAGTTAATACAATCGCAATAACGAGAAATTTCATAAAGTTTGGGTTCTCTATGAGTAACCCTCCAGCTAATGCATTAAATCCAACGGACATTGCAATAGCTTGAATAAATGCTAATACAATTGTGAAATATCGTGTGAATTGGGCAAGTTTTTTACGGCCCATTTCCCCTTGCTTTTTCCATTCTGTGAACTTTGGAACGACATCCATTTGTAATAATTGCATGATGATTGATGCGGTAATATAAGGCATAATCCCCATTGCAAAGATAGAAAAGTTCTGTAACGCTCCACCACCAAATGTATTTAGAAATCCAAATACATTTTGCTGGCTGTTCATAAAATCAATAGCGGCATTGTTTGTGAATGGTACAGGTATAAAAGTACCTAGACGGAAGACAATCAACATAAGTAATGTGAAAATTATTTTCCGTCTAATATCAGCAACGCGCCATAAATTGGAGAATGTACGAAACATTAGATCACCTCAGTTTTACCGCCCGCTGCCTCAATAGCTTCTTTAGCAGAAGTAGAGAACTTATGAGCTTTTACTGTTAGTTTCTTTTCGATAGCACCTTTTCCAAGCACTTTAATGCCTGCGTTTAACTTGCTTACGACACCTTCTTCTAGTAATAGCTCAGGAGTAACCTCTGTGCCTTCTTCAAAACGATTTAATGTTTCTAGGTTAACAATTGCGTACTCTTTGCGATTAATGTTGGTAAAACCACGTTTTGGCAAACGTTGGAATAAAGGCATTTGTCCACCTTCAAAACCAGGACGCACACCACCACCAGAACGAGCTTTTTGACCTTTATGCCCTCTTCCGGAAGTTTTACCATTACCTGAAGAAGGTCCGCGACCAACACGATTTCTGTTTTTACGAGTTCCCTCTGCGGCTTTTAATTCATGCAGTTTCATGCGAGCACCTCCTCTTTACACTTATGTTTATTAAACTTCTTTCACCGTTACAAGATGAGATACTCTACTAATCATTCCACGTACGGATGGAGTATCTTCAAGAACTACGGATTGACGAATTTTCTTAAGACCTAATGCTTCAACAGTTTTAACCTGTTTTTCTTTTCTGCCAATAACACTCCGTGTGAGGGTGATCTCTAATTTTTTAGACATAATATTTCCCTCCTTATTATCCTAACAGTTCTTCGATGGACTTTCCACGTAATTTTGCAACATCTTCGGCACGTTTTAACTGATTTAAACCTTCAATTGTTGCACGAATCATATTAATTGGTGTATTTGAACCTAAGGATTTAGTAAGAATATCACCAACACCTGCTAATTCTAAGACCGCACGTACTGGTCCACCAGAGATAACTCCAGTACCCTCAGATGCTGGTTTCATTAGTACTCTTCCAGAACCGAATCTTCCATGGACTTCATGAGGAATAGTAGTTCCAACTAATGGTACAGTAATTAAGTTTTTCTTTGCATCATCTACTGCTTTTTTAATAGCTTCAGGTACTTCTTGTGCTTTACCAGTACCAAAACCTACATGACCGTTTTTATCTCCGACCACTACAATTGCTGCAAAGCGCATGCGGCGTCCACCTTTAACTACTTTAGAAACACGGTTTACCGCAACAACTCGTTCTTCAAGATCCAATTTATTCGGATCGATACTTGTATTCATTTAAGGGTTCCCTCCTTCTTTTTTTAAAATTCAAGTCCTGCTTCACGGGCAGAATCAGCTAATGCTTTCACACGACCATGATAAAGATATCCTCCACGATCAAAAACAACTGATTTGAGTCCTTTATCTTGAGCACGTTTCGCAATCAATTCTCCGACTTGTTTTGCTGCCTCAACGTTACCAGTTGATTCCACGTTAAGCTCTTTATCTTTTGTAGAAGCACTTGCTACTGTAGTTCCAGTTGTATCATCTATTAATTGAGCATAAATATGCTTATTTGAGCGATATACGTTTAAACGAGGACGTTCCGTAGTACCAACTAAATTTTTGCGGACACGACTATGTCTTCTTTTACGTACAACGTTTTTGTCAGGTTTTGTGATCATCTACGTCACTCCTTTCTGCTCTATCTATTCTTACTTAGCAGTTTTACCTTCTTTGCGGCGTACATATTCACCAGCATAACGGATACCTTTGCCTTTATATGGCTCAGGTGGTCTGATTGATCTGATGTTAGCTGCAACGGCACCAACTAATTGCTTATCAATACCTTTTACAGTTACTTCTGTATTTTTTGGTACCTCAATTTCGATTCCATCGATTGGTTCAATTTCAACCGGGTGAGAATAACCCGCGTTAATGACAACTTTGTTACCTTGTTTTTGTGCACGGTAACCAACACCGATGATTTCAAGTGATTTCTCAAATCCTTTACTTACACCTTCCACCATGTTGTTAATGATGCTACGAGTTGTACCGTGCAGGGCACGATGTTCTTTGTTATCGCTTGGGCGCTCAACAGTAAGAACATTGCCATCTATATTAATTTTCATTTCACGATGTAATTCTCTTGTTAATTGACCTTTAGGTCCTTTAACAGTAATTGTATTTCCATCAAGTTTTATTTCTACACCTTCAGGAATTTCAACTGGTTTAAGTCCTATACGAGACATTCATTGCACCTCCTCTTAATAAAAATTAATTACCAAACATATGCTAATACTTCGCCGCCAACTGCCTGAGAACGTGCTTCTTTATCAGATAACACACCTCTAGAAGTTGAAACGATAGCAATACCTAGACCGTTTAGTACTCGAGGTACTTCGTTAGCTTTAGCATATACACGTAATCCTGGTTTACTGATACGTTTGATACCAGTAATAACTTTTTCTTCATTTGGACCGTACTTAAGGAAAATACGCAGAACACCTTGCTTATTATCTTCAATTACTTCATAGTCTTTAACGAATCCTTCGCGCTTAAGAATATCAGCAATTTCTTGTTTCATTTTAGATGCTGGTAGTTCTAATTTTTCATGTTTAACCATGTTTGCATTACGAATACGAGTTAGCATATCTGCAATTGGATCTGTCATAGTCATTACTAAAATACCTCCTTCCCGAATCGGGGATTACCAACTTGCTTTTTTGACACCAGGAATTTGACCTTTATAGGCAAGTTCACGGAAACAAATACGGCAAAGTTTAAATTTACGTATTACAGAATGTGGACGACCACAGCGTTCACAACGTGTATATTCACGAACTTGATATTTTTGTGGGCGTTTTTGTTTCGCAACCATCGATTTTTTAGCCACAATTTTCCCTCCTTGTATTAGCTCTTAGCTTATTTTTGGAAAGGCATGCCTAGCTGAGCTAAAAGTTCACGTGCTTCTTCATCAGTATTGGAAGTAGTTACAATAACAATATCCATACCACGAACTTTATTTACTTTATCATAATTAATTTCTGGGAAAATTAGTTGTTCCTTCACACCTAAAGTGTAATTACCACGACCATCAAAAGCTTTTTTGGAGATTCCACGGAAGTCACGTACACGTGGAAGTGAAACAGCAATAAGCTTTTGTAGGAATTCATACATACGTTCACCGCGAAGTGTTACTTTTGCACCGATTGGCATACCTTCACGCAAACGGAAACCAGCGATGGATTTCTTCGCACGAGTAATAAGTGGTTTTTGACCAGAAATTAGAGCTAGTTCTTCCACTGCACTATCTAATGCTTTAGAGTTTTGAACAGCATCACCAACACCCATGTTGATCACAATCTTCTCAACCTTTGGTGCCTGCATTACTGAATCGTAATTAAATTTTCCCATTAGAGATGGTACAATTTCTTTTTGATATTTTTGTTGTAATTCGTTCATTATGTCGCCCTCCTTCCGCCAGCGAATTATTTATCTAAAAGTTCACCGGATTTTTTAGCGATTCGGACTTTCTTTCCGTCACGTACTTCATAACCAACACGAGTTGGCTCACCGGATTTTGAATCTATTGGTAAGACATTAGAAACATGAATTGGCGCTTCAATGTTTAAGATTCCACCTTGTGGATTCTCTTGAGAAGGTTTTGCGTGCTTTTTAATCATGTTCACACCTTCTACAAGTACACGGTCTTTTTTAGGGAATGCTTCTAAAACAACACCCTCTTTACCACGGTCTTTGCCTGATAATACTTTTACTTTATCACCTTTTTTTACATGCATGCTTTACGCACCTCCTTGACAAGTCAATTTATCAGCTTATAGAACTTCTGGAGCTAGAGATACGATTTTCATGAATTTAGCATCACGTAATTCACGTGCTACAGGTCCAAAAATACGAGTTCCTCTTGGACTTTTATCGTCACGAATAATTACGGCAGCATTTTCATCAAAACGAATATATGATCCATCTTTACGGCGAGCGCCAGATTTACTACGTACAATAACAGCTTTTACTACGTCACCTTTTTTGACAACGCCTCCTGGTGTTGCTTGCTTTACGGAACAAACAATAACATCACCAATATTAGCTGTTTTACGACCTGAGCCACCTAAAACTTTAATGGTTAACAATTCACGAGCACCAGAGTTATCTGCAACTTTTAATCGAGTTTCTTGTTGAATCATAACTGTGACCTCCCTTCGGACATTCGGAGCCGACTTATTATATAACTACTGCTTCTTCCACGACTTCAACTAGACGAAAACGTTTAGTTGCTGAAAGTGGACGAGTTTCCATAATGCGAACAACATCTCCAGCTTTCGCTTGGTTGTTTTCATCATGAGCCTTAAGTTTCTTAGAGTATTTAACTCGTTTTCCGTATAATTTATGGTTTTTGTAAGTTTCAACAACAACTGTGATTGTCTTATCCATTTTATCTGAAACTACACGACCAGTATAAACTTTACGATTATTACGTTCTGTCATACGAGGCTAACCTCCTCTCTTGAATCAGTTATTTACGTTTAATTCACGTTGACGAATAACAGTTTTCATACGTGCAATTGCTTTTCTTACTTCACGAATTCGTGCAGTGTTTTCCAATTGTCCTGTTGCAAGTTGGAAGCGAAGATTAAATAATTCTTCTTTTAACGATTTTACTTTTTGTTCAATTTCGGCAGTGGTTAAATCTCTAATTTCATTAGCCTTCATTGTTTTCACCACCAATTTCTTCACGTTTTACAAATTTAGTTTTGATCGGCAGTTTATGAGAAGCAAGTCTTAATGCTTCACGTGCAACTTCCTCAGGTACACCTGCAATTTCAAACATAACTTTTCCTGGTTTAACCATTGCTACCCATCCTTCAGGAGCACCTTTACCAGAACCCATTCGTACTTCTAGGGGTTTTTTAGTATACGGTTTGTCTGGAAATATTTTGATCCAAACTTTACCGCCACGTTTCATATAACGAGTCATCGCAATACGAGCAGCCTCGATTTGACGACTTGTAATTCTCGCAGGCTCTACTGCTTGAATACCATATTCACCGAATGCTACGGTAGTTCCACCTTTAGCTTGACCTGTCAATTTACCACGATGTTGTTTACGATGTTTTACACGTTTAGGCATTAACATAATGCATTTGCCCCCTTCCTTTATTTTTCGTTTTTAGTTGGAAGGACTTCTCCACGATAAATCCACACTTTAACACCTAGTTTACCATAAGTAGTGTCTGCTTCTGCAGTGCCATAGTCGATGTCAGCACGCAAAGTGTGTAGTGGTACTGTTCCTTCACTGTAATGTTCCGCACGAGCGATATCTGCTCCACCAAGACGTCCAGAAACTTGTGTTTTAATTCCTTTAGCTCCTGCACGCATTGCGCGTTGAATAGCTTGTTTTTGAGCACGACGGAATGAAATACGATTTTCTAATTGGCGTGCAATATTATCAGCTACTAATTTAGCGTTAAGATCTACTTTTTTAACTTCCACAATGTTAATGTGTACTCGTTTCCCTGTTAAAGCATTTAAAGATTTACGTAGAGCTTCTACTTCAGAACCGCCTTTACCAATTACCATGCCTGGCTTACCAGTATGAATAGTAATGTTTACACGGTTTGCCGCACGTTCAATCTCAATAGAAGAAACAGCAGCAATCTTTAAGCGATTTTCAAGATATTCTCTAATCTTAATATCTTCGTGTAGTAAGTCTGCATAGTCTTTTCCAGCATACCATTTTGATTCCCAGTCTTTAATAATGCCTACGCGAAGACCTGTTGGATTTACTTTTTGACCCACTAACTATCCCTCCTTCTTTTCTGTTACAACCACCGTAATGTGGCTGGTGCGTTTATTTATTCTGCTTGCGCGTCCCTGTGCACGTGGACGGAAACGTTTCAATGTTGGACCTTCATTTACATATGCTTCAGATATTACTAGACTATCTGGATCCATTTCATAGTTGTGTTCTGCGTTTGCAATAGCAGATTTTAATACTTTTTCTACAACTGGAGAAGCACCACGTTGTGTATGACGTAAAATCGCAACTGCTTCACCAACGTTTTTTCCTCGAATTAGATCAACAACTAAACGAACTTTACGAGGAGCAATACGAACTGTTTTTGCAACGGCTTTTGCTTGCATGCATTAGCGCCTCCTCTCATTAACGTTTTGTTTTCTTGTCATCGCCAGCATGCCCTTTATACGTACGGCTTGGCGCGAATTCACCTAATTTATGTCCGACCATATCTTCGGTTATATATACAGGAACGTGCTTACGTCCATCATAAACTGCGATTGTATGACCTACGAATTGAGGGAAGATTGTAGAACGACGAGACCAAGTTTTTACTACTTGTTTCTTGTCTGATTCGTTTAAAACATCAATCTTCTTCAATAAATGGTCATCTGCAAAAGGTCCTTTTTTCAAACTACGACCCATGGATAAACCTCCTTCCGCAAGTGAGAGACGGGCCTTATTTCCCGTCTGTGATTTCGTTTATTTTTTACGTTTACGAACAATATATTTATCAGACGGCTTGTTACGTTTACGCGTTTTGTAGCCAAGAGTTGGTTTGCCCCAAGGAGACATTGGTGATTTACGTCCGATTGGCGCACGTCCTTCACCACCACCATGTGGGTGATCATTCGGGTTCATAACAGATCCGCGAACTGTTGGGCGTTTACCTAACCAACGAGATCGTCCAGCTTTACCAACACGAATTAATTCATGTTCAAGATTACCTACTTGACCAATCGTTGCACGACAAGTACTTAAAATTAAACGAGATTCACCAGAAGCTAAACGAACTAACGTGTATTTGTCCTCACGTCCTAAAATTTGTGCCTCTGCACCAGCGGAACGTGCTAGTTGTCCGCCATTACCTGGTTTTAATTCAATGTTATGAATGATTGTACCAACTGGGATATTTTCTAACGAAAGTGCATTTCCGACTTTAATATCCGCATTTTCTCCAGATTCAATTTCCTGACCTACTTGAAGTCCTTTTGGTGCTAATATATAACGCTTTTCTCCATCAACATAATGGATCAATGCAATGTTAGCTGTACGGTTTGGATCATACTCAATTGTAGCAACGCGTCCTGGTATACCATCTTTATTGCGCTTGAAGTCAATAATACGGTATTGACGCTTATGACCGCCACCTTGATGACGAACCGTTAATTTCCCTTGATTATTACGTCCGCCACGTTTACTTAACGGAGCTAATAGGGATTTTTCCGGTTTGTCTGTAGTGATTTCCGCAAAATCAGAAACAGACATGTTACGACGACCATTGGATGTTGGTCTGTATTTTTTAATCGCCATCTTGTTTCCCTCCTTCTCAATATTCTAGTTATTAAGCCTCAAAGAAATCTAGTTCTTTACTATCCTCAGATAGTTCAACAATGGCTTTTTTGCGATTTGGGCGGAATCCACCGTAACGACCCATTCGCTTAAATTTACCTTTAAGATTCATTGTGTTTACTTTAACAACTTTCACACTAAAAATTGTTTCAATCGCATCTTTGATTTCTGTTTTGTTTGCTTTCGGGGATACTTCAAACGTATATTTTTTGCTTGCCATTAAATCTGCAGAATGCTCAGTAATGACAGGGCGCTTAATAATATCACGTGGATCTTTCATTATGCAAGCACCTCCCCTGCTTTTTCAGCTGCATCTTTCGTTAAGATTAGCTTGTCATGCGTAAGCAAGTCTAAAACATTTAATTCTTCTACAGTCAGAACTTTAACAGATTGAAGATTGTTAGCTGATCGAGCTACCACTTCATCTTTGCTGCCTGTCACGATTAACGCTTTTGCTTCAACATTTAATGCATCCAGCATATTTACTACTTCTTTTGTTTTAGGAGTTTCCATTGCAAGAGCCTCTAAAACAACTAAGCTATCCTCTTTTACTTTAGAAGATAATGCAGATTTAATCGCTAAGCGACGTACCTTTTTAGGTAGCTTATAGCTATAACTGCGTGGTGTAGGTCCAAAAACTGTTCCACCGCCTACCCATTGTGGAGAACGGATTGAACCTTGACGAGCACGTCCAGTTCCTTTTTGTCGCCATGGTTTACGACCACCACCACGAACCTCAGAACGGTTCTTTACATCATGAGTACCCTGACGTAAAGATGCGCGCTGCATAACTACTGCTTCATGCAGTACATGTGTGTTAGGTTCAATACCGAATACCGCATCATTTAATTCGATTTCTCCAGCATTACTTCCATCTTGTTTAAATAGTGCTACTTTAGGCATGACATATCCTCCCTTCGTGTGTATGATTAGTTACCTTTAATCGCACTTGTGATTTTAACGTATGATTTTTTCGCACCTGGTACATTTCCTTTGATAAGTAATAGATTTTTCTCAGCATCTACACTTACTACTTCAAGGTTTTGGATTGTTACTTGTTCAGACCCCATATGCCCAGGTAGATTTTTACCTTTAAATACACGCATTGCATCAATCGCACCCATGGAACCAGGAGATCTGTGGTAATGAGAACCATGAGACATTGGTCCACGTTGCTGACCGTGACGTTTGATTGCACCTTGGAATCCTTTACCTTTAGAAGTTCCTGTCACATCAACTTTCTCACCAGCTTGAAAAATATCAACGTTAACTTCTTGACCTACCTCATGTTCGTCAAGATTTACGTTACGGAATTCACGAACGTAGCGCTTAGGGGCAGTGTTTGCTTTTTCAGCATGACCTTTTTCCGCTTTATTAGTACGTGATTCCTTTTTATCTGCAAAACCGAATTGTAGTGCTTCATAGCCATCATTTTCTAATGTTCTTTTTTGTAGAACTACGTTTGGCTCAGCTTGAACTACAGTAACTGGTACAAGTTCGCCGTTTTCTGTGAATAGCTGAGTCATGCCGATTTTACGACCTAAGATTCCTTTCGTCATCCGTTACACCTCCTATATTTACCTCTTATTTTATAATTTAATTTCTATATCTACACCAGATGGTAAGTCGAGACGCATTAATGAATCAACTGTTTTTGGTGTTGGATCAACAATATCGATCAAGCGTTTATGTGTACGCATTTCGAATTGTTCACGTGAATCCTTGTATTTATGAACCGCACGTAAGATTGTGTAAACTGATTTTTCTGTAGGCAACGGGATTGGCCCGGAAACATTTGCTCCAGAGCGTTTCGCTGTGTCTACAATTTTTTCAGCAGATTGATCTAAAACTCGGTGATCATATGCTTTTAAACGGATTCTGATTTTTTCTTTTGCCATTATTTTCCCTCCTTTTTCGCCCATATCATAATAGACATTCTCCGTGAAAATTTCTTGGCATCCTGCCATGGCAAAGGGGCCTGGTGTGCCAACAACCTCTCACATCATCGCTTTTAAATGACCAACATTATAATTATATCAAAAGCGATTGGTCAATGCAACCATAAAAATATATGGTTTTACGGCCACACATCTACGTATTATACATATTACTCCTAACAAATGCAAGAGTATGTGGGCATATTTTATACATATTATGAATATATTTTTATGTGCAAGGATCTATTTACAAAGTTTGTTGTTAAGAGTTAATATGAAATGCAAATTAGTTTAATTTGAGATATCTACCGCTCCGGAAATCCACTACGCTTTCCGCGGGCGGCTGGTGAGCCTCCTCGTACTGACGCGTCTTTAGGGGTCTCACCGATGCCTCTTTTCCCACAGGAGTCTCCGTGTATTTCCTCCGCTGGTTTGGTGCTATTCAACATTCTATCTGAGTGCTAATAATCGGTGTTTGGTTGAATCAGAGAATAGTTTATTTCTCTAGAGAACTTCTTCAGGTAAAAAGAAACTTATCATACGTCACTTTTATAGGTTATTAGCTACATATTAATAAGAAAACCAATACTAGCGTAGGCAGAATACGAAGACTCCTGTGGGAATAGCACGTTCCGAAGACCCCGCAGGAAGCGGTTTTCTTCCGAGGAGGCTGAGGTCGTGCCCACGGAAAGCGAAGTATTCTGCCGGAGCGAATGAAATCCGCTATTATTATTAGAACAAGCGAGAGCATCACAATAGGAATTTTAATTAGTCAAGAGTTTATATCAAAAGTGAATTAGATTTTATGTTAAAAGAAGCAACCTTTAGAGAACGGTTATTTAAAGGTCTATAAATGCCTTAACATAATCTTTAGTGTTTAAAGCCACTAGTAACATACGAATCCGAAGATGGTGTTTACCGTAATAAAGCTGAAATTAAGCAATAAAAAACAGGTAACGCGTGTAGCGCCACCTGTCTTTATCGTATTATTATTTTTGGATTGA
This sequence comes from Oceanobacillus salinisoli, assembly GCF_009733865.1. Taxonomy (GTDB): domain Bacteria; phylum Bacillota; class Bacilli; order Bacillales; family Amphibacillaceae; genus Oceanobacillus; species Oceanobacillus salinisoli. The sequence continues at coordinate 24,390 of NZ_WOFB01000034.1, forward strand.
TGTTACAACGCCAGATCCAACAGTACGTCCACCTTCACGGATAGAGAAGCGAGTACCATCTTCAATAGCGATTGGAGAAATTAGTTCTACTGTCATTTCAGTGTTATCTCCAGGCATTACCATTTCAGTACCTTCTGGAAGTTGAATAACTCCAGTTACGTCCGTAGTACGGAAGTAAAACTGTGGACGGTAGTTAGAGAAGAAAGGGGTATGACGTCCACCTTCATCTTTTGATAATACATAAACTTCAGCTTTGAAGTTTGTGTGTGGTGTAATTGAACCAGGTTTAGCAAGTACTTGACCACGGTTGATGTCTTCACGGGAAACACCACGAAGTAGTGCACCGATGTTGTCACCAGCTTCAGCATAGTCAAGAAGCTTACGGAACATTTCCACACCTGTTACAGTAGTTTTGCCAGACTCTTCAGCAAGACCGATGATTTCAACTTCGTCACCGACTTTAACTTGGCCACGTTCTACACGACCAGTCGCAACCGTACCACGACCAGTGATTGAGAATACGTCCTCAACTGGCATCATGAATGGTTTATCGTTGTCACGTTCTGGAGTTGGAACATATTCGTCAACTGCAGCCATTAAATCAACGATTGCTTGTTCATATTTTTCGTCACCTTCAAGTGCTTTAAGAGCAGACCCGCTAATAACTGGTACATCATCACCAGGGAAGTCATATTCAGATAGAAGATCACGAACTTCCATTTCTACTAATTCTAGTAATTCTTCGTCGTCTACCATGTCAACTTTGTTTAAGAATACAACGATAGATGGCACACCTACGTTACGAGATAGAAGGATGTGCTCACGAGTTTGTGGCATTGGACCATCAGCAGCAGATACTACTAGGATAGCTCCGTCCATTTGCGCAGCACCAGTAATCATGTTTTTAACATAGTCAGCGTGACCTGGGCAGTCTACGTGTGCATAGTGACGAGTGTCTGTTTCATATTCAACGTGGGAAGTTGCGATCGTAATTCCACGTTCTTTTTCTTCTGGAGCACCATCAATTTGATCATACGCCATTGCGCTACCTTTACCAGATTTCTTGTGCATTACTGTAGTAATTGCAGCAGTTAAAGTAGTTTTACCGTGGTCAACGTGTCCGATAGTACCAACGTTAACGTGACTTTTCGAGCGGTCGAATTTTTCTTTAGCCATTTATAGTTCCTCCTTTAAGTAAATAAAAGTGTTTTTTTAAAATTTATGTGTAACTAAGAAATAATAAAATTATTATTTCTTAGTCTTCACTACTTGTTATACGTTACATCACTAAAAAAATCAATTATTCTCCTGCGTTTTTCTTAATAATTTCTTCAGAGATTGATTTAGGTACTTCTTCGTAGTGATCAAAATGCATCGTGTATGTTCCACGCCCTTGTGTGTTAGAACGTAATGCAGTCGCATATCCGAACATTTCAGATAGTGGTACGAACGCTTTGATTACTTGTGCGTTCCCACGAGCTTCCATACCTTCTACACGTCCACGACGGGATGTTACATCACCCATAATATCACCCATGTATTCTTCCGGAACAACAATCTCAACTTTTTCAATTGGTTCAAGAATTACAGGGTTACATTTATTTTTAGCAGCTTTAAGTGCCATAGATGCAGCAACTTTAAATGCCATCTCATTGGAGTCAACATCATGGTAGCTACCATCGTATAATGAAGCTTTTACATCAATTAGTGGATAACCTGCTAATACACCATTTTCCATCGCTTCTTCAATACCTTGTTGAACAGCAGGGATGTATTCACGTGGTACGACACCACCAACGATTTTATTTTCGAATTCAAAGCCTGCACCTTCTTCGTTTGGCTCAAATTTAACCCAAACGTGTCCATATTGTCCACGTCCACCAGACTGACGTACAAATTTACCTTCTACTTCAGCAGCAGCGCGGAATGTTTCACGATATGCAACCTGAGGCGCACCAACGTTAGCTTCAACTCTGAACTCGCGTTTTAAACGGTCAACAATGATGTCAAGGTGTAATTCACCCATACCAGAGATGATTGTTTGACCAGTTTCTGTGTTTGTTTCCGTTCTAAATGTTGGGTCTTCCTCTGCAAGTTTCGATAAAGCGATACCCATTTTATCTTGGTCAGCTTTTGTTTTTGGTTCAATAGCTACCGAAATAACCGGTTCAGGGAATTCCATGGATTCTAAGATAACAAGATTCTTTTCATCACATAGTGTGTCCCCAGTAGATGTATCTTTTAAACCTACTGCAGCAGCGATTTCACCTGAATAAACGGTTGGAATTTCTTCACGGTGATTCGCATGCATTTGCAGGATACGACCTACACGCTCACGTTTATCTTTTACAGAGTTCTTCACGTATGAACCTGAATCTAACGTTCCAGAGTACACACGGAAGAAGGTAAGTTTACCAACATAAGGGTCAGTCATTACTTTAAAGGCTAATGCTGAGAATGGTTCTTTATCGCTGGAAGGGCGAGTTGTTTTCTCTTCCGTCCCAGGGATGATACCTTCAATAGGAGGTACATCTGTTGGAGCTGGAAGGTAGTCAATAACGCCATCCAACATTAATTGAACACCTTTGTTTTTAAATGCTGAACCACAGAATACAGGATAAAACTCAACATTAAGAGTAGCTTTACGAATCGCTTCTTTCAATTCTTCATTAGTGACTTCTTCACCCTCAAGATATTTCATCATTAGCTCTTCATCAGATTCCGCTACAGCTTCAATTAGGTTTGTACGGTATTCTTCTGCTTGATCTTTGTATTCATCAGGAATTTCACGAGCATCTGCACGAGTACCTAAATCATCTTCATAGAAGTAAGCTTCCATCTTGATTAAGTCAATAATTCCTTCGAATTCATCTTCAGCACCGATTGGCAACTGAACTGGATGTGCATTAGCACCTAAACGATCACTTAATGTTCCTGTAGAATAAATGAAGTCTGCACCGATTTTATCCATTTTGTTAATGAATACAATTCTTGGTACACCATATGTTGTAGCTTGGCGCCATACAGTTTCTGTTTGCGGCTCTACACCAGATTGCGCATCAAGAACAGTTACAGCACCATCAAGTACACGTAATGAACGTTCAACCTCAACCGTAAAATCCACGTGTCCAGGTGTATCAATAATGTTGATTCGATGATCCTTCCATGCAGCAGTCGTCGCAGCAGAAGTAATGGTAATCCCACGTTCCTGCTCCTGCTCCATCCAATCCATTTGTGAAGCACCTTCATGTGTTTCTCCAATTTTGTGAATACGTCCTGTATAGAAAAGAATACGCTCGGTAGTAGTGGTTTTACCCGCATCAATGTGCGCCATAATACCGATATTACGCGTCTTTTCCAAGGAGAACTCTCTAGCCATATATTCTTCTCCTTTCTATTACAAACTTTATTTGAAATATGATTACCAGCGATAATGTGCGAATGCTTTATTAGCTTCAGCCATTTTATGCATTTCTTCGCGTTTTTTAACAGAAGCACCTGTGTTATTAGATGCATCTAAAATTTCATTAGCAAGGCGTTCTTCCATTGTTTTTTCTCCACGTAGACGTGAATAGTTTACAAGGTAACGCAATCCTAACGCCTGACGTCTTTCAGGACGTACTTCTACTGGTACTTGATAGTTTGAACCACCAACACGGCGAGCACGCACTTCAAGTACTGGCATAACATTTTTCATAGCTTGTTCAAAAACTTCCATTGGACTTTGTCCACTTCTCTCCTGAACAAGTTCAAATGATTTGTAAAGAATTTTTTGTGCCTTACCACGTTTACCGTCTACCATGATTTGGTTAATTAAACGAGTAACTAGTTTTGAATTATATAGTGGATCTGGCAATACATCACGCTTTGGTACTGGACCTTTACGAGGCATATGTCATCCTCCTTTCTCTCTCTAAGTTGTTTTCATTATTTATTTTTTCTCTTTAGGCTTTTTAGTTCCATATTTGGAACGTCCTTGCATACGTCCTTCTACTCCTGCAGTGTCTAATGCACCACGAACAATATGGTAACGTACACCTGGTAAGTCTTTAACACGACCACCACGAATTAGAACAACACTGTGCTCTTGCAAGTTGTGGCCAATTCCAGGAATGTATGCTGTTACTTCCATGTTGTTGGACAAACGAACACGTGCATATTTACGTAATGCTGAGTTTGGTTTCTTCGGAGTCAATGTACCGACACGAGTACAAACACCACGTTTTTGTGGAGAGTTTTGATCAGTAAGTGACTTCTTGAAGCTGTTGTAACCTTTATTAAGCGCTGGAGAATTAGACTTTTTCAATTTGCTAACTCGACCTTTACGTACTAGTTGGTTAATTGTAGGCATTTTGTTTTCCTCCCTTCTTCATTTGAATATTAGTAAAAACAAGTAACTAGCTAGTCTATTCATCACTTTGTAATTCCACACAGCCAGGCGGTTCATTTTATAGTAAAAAAATCATGCGGAAATACATCCACTATGTTTTACTTAGTTTTAACCGCTACTGCAGATGCGCCAACTTCAATACCACATGCTGTACCTAGTTTTCTTTTAGAAGGCACGGATTTACATGGTATGTTGAACTCTTTCGCCAACCTAGCTACCTTTTGTGTTATATGCCCGTCAGCATCATCAGCAATGAACACTTCACTCACTTCACCATTTCGCATGGCCTTAAGTGTCTGTTTCGTTCCAATTATTAAACGTGATTTCACTTGCGTCACTTTTTCATAAGACATCTCTTTCGTATCCTCCAAAGTAACAAGAATAATCGGAAGCACCTTGAATATAGTACCATTCTAATATTTTTATGTCAATATCAAATGACTATTTTTTTGGTGCTTCCAATTCTTTATCCCTTTTATAAATATCTATCTGTTATTGTACTATTACTGTACTGTTTCTGTTTCTATTTCTTCTGCAACTTCCTCTTCGGGCTTATCTAAAATTGGATCTATACGGCGATATTGTTGCATCCCTGTTCCTGCTGGGACCAATTTCCCGATAATAACATTTTCTTTAAGCCCGAGCAACTCATCACGTTTCCCTTTGATTGCAGCATCAGTAAGAACACGTGTTGTTTCTTGGAAGGATGCAGCTGATAAGAATGAATCTGTTTCCAGAGAAGCCTTCGTAATACCAAGTAATACAGGTCTTCCGGTAGCAGGGTTCTTACCATCAAGAAGAACGGATTTATTCGCTTCCTTAAATTGATGCAATTCAAGTAATGATCCTGGTAATACTTCCGTGTCTCCTGCATCCATAACGCGAATTTTACGCAACATTTGGCGAACCATTACTTCTACGTGTTTGTCACCAATTTCTACCCCTTGCATACGGTATACGCGCTGTACTTCACGTAGAATATACGCTTGAACACCCTCTACACCTTTAACTCGCAATAGGTCTTTTGGATCGATGGAACCCTCTGTAAGTTCTTGGCCAGCTTCCACTTCGTCACCAACAGCTACTTTTAGCCTAGCATTATACGGGACAGTATATGCACGTTGTTCTACGTCACCTTGGATAATAATTTCCTGCTTATCCTTCGCTTCAGTAACATCCAGTACTTGACCATAGATTTCGGTTATGACTGCTTGCCCTTTAGGATTACGCGCTTCAAACAGCTCTTGAATACGTGGTAAACCTTGAGTAATATCATCACCGGCTACCCCACCAGTGTGGAATGTGCGCATAGTTAACTGTGTACCTGGCTCACCGATGGATTGAGCGGCAATAATACCAACTGCTTCACCCACTTCAACATTGGAACCAGTAGCAAGATTCCGTCCATAACATTGCTGACACACGCCATGCTTCGTATTACATGTAAATGCAGAACGAATCGTAACTTTTTCAATACCTGCTTCATCAATTTCTTTTGCCTGGTCTTCAGATATTAATTCATTTTTCTCTACAATTACAGCACCTGTTTCAGGGTGTTTTACTGGTACAAATGCGGTGCGTCCAATTAGACGGTCAACTAATGGTTCGATTACTTCTGTTCCATCCACTAATGCCTCTACTTCCAGACCTCGGTCTGTACCACAATCCTCTTCGCGAATGATAACATCTTGAGCAACATCCACAAGACGACGGGTTAAATAACCTGAGTCGGCAGTCTTCAGCGCTGTATCGGCCAGTCCTTTACGAGCACCGTGTGTAGAAATGAAGTATTCTAACACTGTTAAACCTTCACGGAAACTTGATTTGATTGGTAACTCAATAATTTTACCAGCCGGGTTAGCCATAAGCCCACGCATACCGGCAAGCTGGGTAAAGTTAGATGCGTTACCACGAGCACCCGAGTCACTCATCATAAAGATTGGGTTACGGTTACTCAAGGAACTCATTAGTTTTTCTTGAATTGTATCTTTCGTTTGTGTCCAAATGGAAATGACACGATCATAACGTTCTTCTTCCGTTATTAAACCACGACGGAATTGTTTTAAGACTTTATCTACTTTTGCTTGCGCCTCATCCAGGATTTCTTGCTTTTCAGGTAATACAACGATATCGGAAATACCTACTGTCATACCCGCCTTAGTGGAGTAGCTAAACCCAAGATCTTTCATGCGGTCAAGCATTTTCGATGTTTCCGTAATCTTAAATCGCTTAAAGACTTCCGCAATAATATCACCGAGGAAACCTTTTTTAAACGGTCGAATTATTTCTCGCTTGCTAATTTCCTCTTTAATATTTGTTCCCGGATCCAAGAAATATTTCTCTGGAGTTTTTTCTTCCAGGTTTGTTTGCGAGGATTCATTTATATACGGGAATGACTCTGGCAATATTTCATTGAATATAAGTTTCCCAACTGTTGTTAATAACAATTGATTGTTTTGTTCTTCAGTGAAAGTCTTGTTCGCCACGCTGGATGCCTGAACAGCAATTCTCGTATGAAGATGTACATAACCATTTTGATAAGCCAGCAGTGCTTCATTGATGTCTTTAAATACACTGCCTTCACCAACCGCACCTTCACGTTCCAAGGTTAAGTAGTAGTTTCCTAATACCATATCCTGTGATGGTGTAACAACTGGTTTTCCATCTTTTGGATTCAGAATGTTTTGGGCCGCAAGCATTAATAGGCGTGCTTCAGCCTGTGCTTCAGCTGACAACGGTACGTGAACGGCCATTTGGTCTCCGTCAAAGTCTGCATTATAAGCCGTACATACTAGTGGATGAAGACGGATAGCACGACCTTCAACTAATGTAGGCTCAAACGCCTGAATTCCCAGTCTGTGCAAGGTTGGTGCACGGTTAAGCAATACCGGGTGCTCCTTAATAACATCTTCCAGTACATCCCAAACATCAGGATGCACACGCTCGATTTTACGTTTAGCAGATTTGATATTATGCGCAAGACCTCTTTCTACCAATTCTTTCATAATAAACGGTTTGAAAAGTTCTAAAGCCATTTCTTTTGGCAGTCCACACTGATACATTTTCAGATTTGGACCAACGACGATAACAGAACGGCCAGAATAGTCCACACGTTTACCTAGTAAGTTTTGACGGAATCGTCCTTGCTTCCCTTTTAACATATGTGATAGCGATTTAAGCGGTCTGTTACCTGGTCCAGTAACCGGACGACCTCTTCTTCCATTGTCAATAAGAGCATCTACTGCTTCCTGAAGCATACGTTTTTCGTTCTGAACGATAATGCTTGGTGCACCTAAATCCAACAAACGTTTCAAACGGTTGTTACGATTAATAACACGTCGATATAAATCGTTTAAATCCGAAGTTGCAAAACGTCCACCATCAAGCTGAACCATCGGACGAATTTCTGGTGGGATAACCGGCAGAACATCCAGAATCATCCAATCAGGTTTGTTTCCTGAGTTACGGAATGCTTCTAAGACTTCCAATCGCTTAATTGCTCTTGTACGTCGTTGCCCTTGAGCAGTCTTTAACTCTTCCCTTAATGAATCTACTTCTTTTTCCAGGTCAATATCCTGCAAGAGTTTCCGAATAGCTTCCGCGCCCATTTGTGCTTTAAACGTATTGCCGTATTTGTCATAGTATGCACGAAATTCTTTTTCTGAAAGTAATTGTTTTTTCTCCAATGGCGTGTTGCCAGGGTCTGTAACAATATAAGCAGCAAAGTAGATTACTTCTTCCAATGCTCTTGGTGACATGTCTAACACGAGACCCATACGGCTGGGAATCCCTTTAAAATACCAAATATGAGATACAGGGGCAGCTAATTCAATGTGTCCCATACGTTCACGACGCACTTTAGATTTGGTAACCTCAACTCCACAGCGGTCACAAACAACACCTTTATAGCGTACTCGTTTGTATTTACCGCAGTGACATTCCCAGTCTTTTGTCGGCCCGAAAATACGTTCACAGAATAGACCGTCTTTTTCCGGTTTCAATGTACGGTAATTAATCGTTTCCGGTTTTTTTACCTCACCATATGACCAGGAGCGAATTTTCTCTGATGAAGCTAAGCCAATTTTCATATACTCAAAATTATTTACATCTAGCAAGGAGCCTTCCTCCCTTTTAATGTGCGTTTTTTCGTTCTTTATATTTGAATACAGAGAATTGATCGTTATGAATAACCATCAATTCTCTAACATTCCCTTAATGTTCCTCTACTTCTAGGTTAAGCTTACTAGCTGATTGACTATCATCTTCTTCAAGATCTCGCATATCGATTTCATCTTCTTCGCTATTAAGCATCAATACATCCATTCCGAGACTCTGTAACTCTTTGATTAGTACCTTGAATGATTCAGGCACACCAGGTTCTGGAACATTATCACCTTTTACAATAGATTCGTATGTTTTTACACGACCAACGATATCGTCCGATTTAACCGTTAAAATTTCCTGAAGTGTGTATGCAGCACCATATGCTTCGAGTGCCCAAACCTCCATTTCACCAAAACGCTGTCCACCAAATTGCGCTTTACCGCCAAGTGGTTGTTGTGTAACCAATGAGTATGGACCGGTAGAACGAGCATGTAGTTTATCATCAACCATGTGAGCCAGTTTGATCATATACATCACACCAACAGATACACGGTTGTCAAAAGGTTCTCCCGTTCTTCCATCATAGAGAATGGTTTTGGCGTCTCTTGACATTCCAGCTTCTTCTAGTGTTTCATAAACATCTTCTTCTCTCGCCCCATCAAATACTGGTGTTGCAACATGGATGCCCAACAGTCTTGCTGCCATACCTAAATGGAGTTCAAACACCTGTCCGATATTCATACGGGATGGTACACCTAATGGGTTTAACATGATGTCAACCGGAGTTCCATCCGGCAAGAATGGCATATCTTCTTCAGGGAGAATTTTGGAAATAACCCCTTTGTTACCATGACGGCCAGCCATTTTATCTCCTTCATGAATCTTACGTTTTTGAACAATATACGCACGCACTAATTGGTTTACACCTGGTGGCAGTTCATCTCCGTCTTCACGATTGAAAATCTTAACATCCAGAACAATACCACCTGCACCGTGGGGTACGCGTAAGGATGTATCACGAACTTCTCGTGCCTTTTCACCAAAGATAGCATGAAGTAATCTTTCCTCTGCCGATAGTTCCGTAACCCCTTTTGGAGTTACTTTACCAACTAAAATATCTCCATCGGTAACTTCCGCACCTACACGAATAATTCCGTTTTCGTCAAGGTTTTTCAGTGCGTCTTCCCCAACATTAGGGATATCTCTTGTGATTTCTTCCGGCCCAAGTTTTGTATCACGAGCTTCTGATTCATATTCCTCTATATGAATGGATGTATATACATCATCTTTCACAAGTCTTTCACTCATAATGATCGCATCTTCATAGTTGTAACCTTCCCAGGTCATGAAAGCAACAAGGACATTTTGGCCTAATGCCATTTCACCGTCTTCCATAGAAGGACCATCTGCAAGCACTTCACCTTTTGTAACTCGGTCACCTTCACTTACAATCGGGCGTTGATTAATACAAGTTCCTGCATTGGAGCGGATAAACTTCTGAAATTTATAACGGTCAACATCACCTTGAATTTCCTTACCGTCCACTTCAGATACACGACGGACAACAACTTCTTTCGCTTCGACTCGCTCCACAATTCCATCATGCCTGCATATAACTGCCGCACCGGAATCTTTACCATTGACATATTCCATACCGGTACCAACAATTGGTGCTTTAGGTTCTAGTAATGGTACCGCCTGCCGTTGCATGTTCGCACCCATCAACGCACGGTTGGAGTCATCATTTTCCAAGAATGGGATACATGCAGTTGCAGCAGAAACAACCTGCTTAGGTGATACATCCATGTAGTCAATCTGCTCACGCTTCACAACAATGTTTTCACCACGGAAACGTGCAATTACCTCATCATTTATGAAAACATTATTTTCGTCAAGCGGTGCGTTTGCTTGAGCTACAATATAGTTATCCTCTTCATCCGCAGTAAGGTAATCTATTTGATTCGTTACCTGACCTGTTTCCGGGTCCACTCTCCGATAAGGGGTTTCAATAAACCCGAATTCATTTACCTTCGCAAAAGAAGATAACGAGTTAATCAGTCCAATGTTCGGACCCTCTGGTGTTTCAATCGGACACATACGACCGTAATGCGAGTAGTGAACATCTCGAACTTCAAAACCAGCACGTTCTCTAGTCAAACCACCCGGTCCGAGTGCAGATAGTCGGCGTTTATGGGTAAGTTCTGCCAAAGGATTCGTTTGATCCATGAACTGGGATAACTGTGAACTACCAAAGAACTCTTTAATCGACGCAATGACCGGTCGGATGTTAATGAGTTGTTGTGGTGTAACACTTGATGTATCTTGAATCGACATTCTTTCACGGACAACCCGTTCCATTCGGGATAACCCAATACGGAATTGGTTTTGTAAAAGTTCTCCGACAGAACGTAGTCGACGGTTACCTAAGTGATCAATGTCGTCTGTATCTCCAACCTCATGCAGCAAATTGAAGAAATAACTAATGGACGCTAGAATATCAGCTGGTGTAATATGCTTAATATCCTTTTCTACGTTCCCATTACCGATAACATGAAGCACTCTTTCTCCACTCGGATCTGTTGGGTCAATGATTTTAACCGTTTGAAGGGCAATTTCTTCCTCAAGCACCCCATCATGCGGTTGAAAAGTACTCTCCCCAAGCATATCTTCTTTGTTTTCCAAATATGGAATTAATTTATTTAATAATTTTCGTTCCAGTCTATCGCCCTTTTCAGCCAAAATTTCTCCAGTTTCCGGATCAACGATTGTTTCGGCTAAAACCTGGTTAAACAAGCGATTTTTTATATTCAATTTTTTATTCATTTTGTAACGACCGACATGAGCTAAGTCATAACGCTTCGGATCGAAAAACCTGGAAATAAGCAAGCTTTTCGCATTTTCAACCGTTGGTGGTTCACCAGGGCGTAAGCGTTCATAGATTTCCAGAAGAGCCTTTTCCGATGTTTCTGTGTTATCTTTTTCTAATGTATTTTTAAGGTATTCATTTTCACCGAATAAATCAATGATTTCCTGATCTGTACCGAACCCAAGTGCACGTAACAGTACAGTAATTGGTAATTTACGTGTACGATCGATGCGAACATGGGCTACGTCTTTTGCGTCGGTCTCGAATTCTAACCACGCTCCACGGTTCGGAATAACCGTCGCACCAATGCCACGTTTGCCGTTTTTATCTATTTTATCATTGAAGTAAACACTTGGGGAACGTACGAGCTGGGAGACGATAACACGCTCCGCTCCATTAATAACAAATGTTCCTGTGTCCGTCATCAATGGGAAATCACCCATAAACACTTCCTGCTCTTTTACTTCTCCTGTTTCGTTATTAATTAAACGAACCTTTACGCGAAGTGGAGCATTGTACGTAACATCTCTGGATTTCGATTCATCTACATCATACTTCGGTTCACCCAAACTGTAGTCCACAAATTCAAGTGATAAATTACCTGCAAAATCCTCAATTGGAGAGATGTCTTTAAACATTTCCCGTAACCCTTCTTCTAAGAACCACTCATAAGAAGAGGTTTGAATTTCAATTAAGTTTGGTAGCTCTAATACTTCATTAATACGTGCATAGCTCCTGCGCTTTCGGTGCCGTCCATATTGAACTAGTTGACCTGTCAACTGCTTCACCCCTTAAATAATACGTTTTGTAGAAGATTGATCCACTTTAAAAAAGGCATATTTTATTTAAAACAACAGCCAGCTGTACCACTGGTTGTGTTCTTAAAACTAATTTTACTGCCTCTTCAATCATGAGGCTATCTTAGAACCCTGCAGCATAATTATGTAAAAAAACATATCATTGATAAGGCGGAAATTCGCCGATAAGAGAAACACCAGGAATTACCTCCTTTAGTTCTCACCTTTTTGCAAATAATAGTTTACAGACATAACTGATAAACGTTATAATAAAGAAACAAAAGGTAGTTTTTTAACTAAAAACCTCATTTTTCCTCGATTTTACCAGTTTTTCCCTACCACTAATGAAATATACATAATTATTTCACAAAGGTCCCACTTGACATAAATATCCCATTATTAGCATTTTCCTATGTTAACATAAGAGTAATATTTGGTCAAACATTTATTGCCTTAAGAATATAATAACCCTTCTCTTTCTTGATCACTTCCACCTCATGAAATAGTGTTTCTAATTTGGATTTCGCAGATGGCGCCCCTTGCTTCTTCTGAATAACTACCCACAATTCTCCGTTTGGCAATAGAGCCCTTCTCGAATCTTCCAGCATTTTATGAACCACCGCTTTCCCGGCTCTTATTGGCGGATTCGTTAAGATTGCAGCAAATTCATGGTCATTCAGATTAGAAAAACCGTCACTATGGATAATCTCGGTGTTACGATCTACTTGATTGGATTTTGCATTTTGTTCAGCAAGCTTTAATGCTCTTTCATTAACATCAGTCATAACAACATTTCGTTCAGGAAAACTACCAGCCAAAGAAATTCCGATAGGTCCATATCCGCAACCCATGTCTAAAATGTCCCCTGAAACGTCTGGTTCGGTAAATGTTTCGATTAAGAGTCTGGAACCAAAGTCGACTTCACCTTTTGAAAAAACACCTATATCACTAGTAAATGTATATTCATTGTCTCTTAATTTAAATTTCCAAGTTTTTGGTGAGCTTTTGGATTGAGGGTGTTGTGAAAAGTAATGCTCCGTCATTCAGGCACCTACTTTACTAAATTTAATAGAAGAAAGAAAAGTTCTTGGTAGTTGAAAAGAGCTCAGCCGAAAATCGACGAGCTCTATTTTTTATATTTCTTAGATTATTTAACTTCTACAGAAGCTCCAGCTTCTTCAAGTTTACCTTTAACTTCTTCAGCTTCTTCTTTAGATACGCCTTCTTTAACTGCTTTAGGAGCGTTATCTACTAAGTCTTTAGCATCTTTCAAACCAAGACCAGTGATTTCACGTACTGCTTTAACCACTTTAATCTTAGATGCACCAGCACTTTCAAGTACTACATCAAATTCAGTTTTCTCTTCAGCAGCTTCTCCACCTGCAGCTCCACCTGCAACTGCAACCGGTGCAGCAGCTGTTACTCCGAATTCTTCTTCAATTGCTTTAACAAGATCATTTAATTCTAAAACAGTCATTTCTTTAATCGCGCTAATCATTTCTTCTTTAGTCATGTTATTTTCCTCCTAATATAATTTTAATATCTATTATCATTTTCCGGCCGCTAAATTAAGCGCCTTGTTCTTCTTTTTGTTCTCCGACAGCTTTAGCTGCATAAGCAAAGTTGCGAATCGGTGCTTGTAATACGCTAAGCAACATTGAAACCATACCTTCGTAGTTTGGTAGGTCTGCAAGTTCTTTAATTTGTTCAAGTGTAGCAATTTTCCCTTCGATTACTCCACCTTTAATTTCTAATGCTTCGTGATCTTTACTGAATTTTTTAAGAATTTTAGCTGGTGCTACTGCATCTGCATTGCTAAACGCAATTGCAGTTGGACCAACCAACGTTTCGTTCAATTCGTTTAGTTCAGCTGCTTCTGCCGCACGACGAGCCATTGTGTTTTTATATACTTTGAATTCAACACCAGCTTCACGTAACGTTTTACGCAGTTCAGTAACCTCACTAACATCAAGACCACGGTAATCTACAACAACAGTTGTTTGGCTGTTAAGGAATTTATCAGTAATTTCCTCTACTAGTTGTTTCTTTTTTTCGATAACGCTAGACATTGTTCCACCTCCCAATTATTTTGGTATACCGTATGAGAAATGTCCAAGCACTATAGTCACCCTTTAAGAGGATGTTCAAAAAGTCCGGTGAAATTTGAACAAGCACTTTATGAGGATTGATTAAGAGCAGGACATATAAAAAAGCTCCCACGCAGACATGGGAGCTTTATATTACAAACATAAGATTTCAATTCAATCGATTAGTTTGTTCATAAAACCTCGGTAGGATGATTAAGCCTGGATTTAGCCCCTACTGTCTACGGTATAACAATATTCATTTATTACAACGAAAATTAGTATAGCAAACCCAACCGGGAAAGTCAATACCTAATTAACGGAAATTAGAAACGTCAACTTTGATTCCAGGTCCCATTGTCGATGCAATAGAAACGTTTTTAATATATGTTCCTTTTGCAGCCTGTGGTTTAACTTTTACAATTTGTTCTATTAACGCACTAAAGTTATCCACAAGTTTTTCATTATCGAATGAAATTTTTCCAACTGGAACATGGATGTTTGCTGATTTATCGACACGGTATTCCACTTTACCAGCTTTAATTTCTTTAACAGCTTTTTCTACATCGAAAGTAACCGTTCCTGTCTTAGGGTTAGGCATTAGTCCTTTAGGCCCTAACACACGCCCCAACTTACCAACTTCAGCCATCATGTCTGGAGTCGCAACGATCACATCAAACTCAAACCAGCCTTGGTTAATTTTATTAATATATTCTGCATCCCCAACGTAATCTGCGCCAGCCGCTTCAGCTTCTTTCGCTTTTTCACCTTTTGCAAATACAAGTACACGTTGTGTTTTACCAGTTCCGTGCGGCAAAACCATAGCTCCGCGAATTTGCTGATCTGCTTTCTTAGGGTCTACCCCTAAACGAAATGCAACTTCAACTGTTTCATCAAAATTCGCTTTAGCTGTTTCTTTTACTAATTGAACTGCTTCCGCAACGCCATAAGCTTTACTGCGGTCAACAAGCTTTACAGCCTCTTGATAATTTTTACCTCTTTTAGCCATTTTATTTCCTCCTCTATTGTGGTTATAACGGTAATACCTCCCACTTATAAAAGCCGTTCAGCTTTTATAAAGCATGTGATAAAGATTTATCACACTCACGAAAAAGGTTGCGATTAATGGCAACATTTTCGCAACCTATACCGTATTTAAATAATTAGTGAATCATTAGTCTTCGATAACGATTCCCATACTTCTTGCAGTACCTTCAACCATACGCATTGCTGCTTCAACATCAGCTGCGTTCAAATCAGGCATTTTTGTTTCTGCGATTTCTTTTACTTTATCGCGTTTTAATGTAGCGACTTTATTACGATTTGGCTCACCTGATGCAGTATCAATTCCAGCTGCTTTTTTAAGCAACACGGCTGCAGGTGGAGTTTTAGTAATAAATGTAAA
This sequence comes from Oceanobacillus salinisoli, assembly GCF_009733865.1. Classification (GTDB taxonomy): domain Bacteria; phylum Bacillota; class Bacilli; order Bacillales; family Amphibacillaceae; genus Oceanobacillus; species Oceanobacillus salinisoli. The sequence continues at coordinate 40,036 of NZ_WOFB01000034.1, forward strand.
TGAACGGTCTTCAAATACCGTAATTTCTACAGGAATAATCATACCCGCTTGGTCTTGTGTACGCGCATTAAATTCTTTACAAAATCCCATGATATTAACACCTGCTTGACCAAGCGCCGGCCCTACTGGTGGTGCTGGATTTGCTTTACCAGCCGGGATTTGTAATTTTACTACTTTAATTACTTTTTTAGCCACGAGACACACCTCCTTAAAGTCCGTGATGTGGTAATAGGGGGTTCCTATTTATCCCCTCCCACTCATATTTAAACACTCTCACTAAGAGTGCGAATAACATAGGAATTTTACCATGAATAAAAAAATAATGCAAGGTTTACCCCAAAAATTTGGCTGTTCTCTAAAACATCGGGACTGCGATTACTCATCCCACCGGAACAGCAAATGCTTCTCAAGCAGTCTATAACTTTTCTACTTGGGAAAAATCAAGTTCTACTGGGGTTTCCCTGCCGAACATATTTACATGCACTTTTACTTTTTGTTTATCCACATCGATATGCTCAATGGATCCTGTGAAGTCGGTAAACGGACCTTCCTTTACTCGGACATTTTCCTTTAATTCGAAATCGACTTCAACTCTTGGCGCTTCTACACCCATTTGTTTCAGTAAATTATCTACCTCATCCGGCAAAATCGGTGTTGGTTTGGAACCATGTCCACTTGACCCAACAAAGCCAGTTACACCTGGTGTATTACGAACAACATACCAGGAATCATCTGTCATAATCATTTCAGTTAAAACATACCCAGGGAAAAATTTCTTTTTTACCACTTTCTTCTTTCCATTTTTAATTTCCGTCTCTTCTTCTTCCGGAACAATCACACGGAAAATCTTATCTTCCATTCCCATGGTTTCCACACGTTTTTCTAAATTCATCTTTACTTTGTTTTCATATCCGGAATACGTATGTACAACATACCATTTTTTCTCCATTATAACAGGGCATACTAAGCCCTTCCCTCCCTTGACAGCATTAATATATTAAAACAATTATAGAGGATGTTCAAAAAGTCCGGTGAAAATGACACATCGAAATCCTTCGTTAGCTCGAACTTCTCGGTCCCTTCATCCTCCTTTTGAACACACAATTTATAGCAATTATTTTTGAGCAATTTAAAAAACCCGATTTCGCGGGTTTTTGTGTACAGGAATATCCATTTACATTATAGCATAATTATAACATAATTATTCAAAAAATTATTATAGTAAGTTTAGTCCTAAAGAAATCAATTGATCAACAATCATGAAAAAGATTGCCATAAATACTACGGATGTAATAACAATGACCGTATAGTTCGTTAATTCCTTGCCCTTAGGCCAGCTAACTTTTTTCATTTCTTTTGAAACATTTTTCAAGAATTTAAACAAAGTTGTACCCCCCAACTCTACTATATGCGCTGATTACTTCTTTTATTTTGTCTCGCGATGCAATGTATGTTTTCCACATATCTTGCAGTATTTGCGTACTTCTAAACGAGTAGGCTGCGTAGATACATTTTTATTCGTTGAATAGTTTCTACTTGAACATATTGCACACGCTAGAGTTACTTTCTTGCTCATTATTCCACCCCAATTTTTAGAGGTTTTTCTAACTTAATGTAGCATGTTATTACGTAATATGTCAATATTCAGGGGGCAAGCCGTTTAAAACTTAATTTCATTTGATTCCAATAACTGTTCCAGCTTGCGTTTCACCCGCTGAAGGGCGTTATCAATGGATTTCACATGTCTTTTTAAATCCACGGATATTTCCTGATACGTTCGGCCGTCCAGATATAAGTGAAGTACTTTCTTTTCCAACTCACTTAATAACTCCGATAGTTTCAACTCCATATCGCCCATCTTCTCCCGATTTATCAATAGCTCCTGTGGGTCAACCGTTCTGGAGCCAGCAATCACGTCCAACAGCGTGCGGTCTGATTCCTCATCATAGATTGGCTTATCCAATGAAACATAGGAATTGAGCGGGATATGTTTTTGCCTTGTCGCCGTTTTAATTGCTGTAATAATTTGACGTGTGATACAAAGCTCAGCAAACGCTTTAAACGAAGAAAGCTTGTCCCCATCATAATCACGAATAGCTTTATAAAGACCAATCATACCCTCTTGAACAATATCTTCTTTATCCGCACCAATTAAAAAATAAGTTCGTGCTTTTGCTCTTACAAAGTTTTTATACTTTTGTATTAAATAGTCAAGAGCATGACTATTTCCCTGATGAATTAGAGCTAATATTCCTTCATCATCAAGCAAACGTATATTTTTTGTCTCTTCGTCTAATCGCTCGATATTCAAGAAGAAAGCCCCTCCCAACCACGCAGTGCACTTTAAAAATTATTATACAGCCGGAATAGACAACCGTCAATACACTAACCAGCTGATTTTAAAAATATATAGAAAAAACAAACAATTGAATTCCGTTTCTATAGGCATCTGCTTTTCGGATTACAATTCCCCTCTTCTCATTTTCTCAAACTTCTTTAAGGTTGCTTCATCAAGTTCTATCTTTTTGTGGGGTTTGATTTGTTTATGATTTTCAATACTTTGACTGATTTGACGTTCTACATCTCTTAATTCGATATATAATTCCCGGGCTGATTTTCTTAGCGCACCCTGCCCGAAGATTGTCCGCTGCTCTGCGTAATCTGATGTTGCTACATAAACCTGTGTTTTTATATTTTTTATTTTTTTCACTAATTTCTCTATGCACTCATCAGCAGTTTCTTTCTCTTTTGTGTAAATAATTTCAATATTATATTCTTTCAACTTGCTTTCCATACCACGTACATAATAAGCATCAAATACAATAATTACACGGTGCCCGGAATAGGATTGGTACTCGGCCATTAGCTCAATCAAACGATCTCGCGCTTGCCCTATGTCGTTATCCTTTAGTTGCTTCAGTTCATCCCATGCTCCAATGATATTATATCCATCCACTACGAGAACGACCATTACTGTTCACCCAGTGGATACCTTTTACGGTAGACTTCATAAAGCAATAAGCTACAAGCAACAGATGCATTTAAGGAGGAAACCTTTCCTTTCATCGGCAGGCTTACCGTCCAATCGCATTTCTTCTTAACCAGCCTGCTAATTCCTTTCCCTTCATTTCCGATAACAAGTGCAATAGGCAATGTACCATCTAGCTTACGATAGTCCTCGGTTGCCTCCGCTTCTGTACCAACCACCCAAACGTTTTTTTCCTTTAGTTCATCAATGGTGTTTGCTATATTGGTGACACGCGCTACAGGGATATGTTCAATGGCTCCAGCAGCCGTTTTGGCAACAGTCGCAGTTAGACCAACAGAACGTCGCTTTGGAATAATCACTCCATGTACCCCAGCAGCATCGGCTGTTCTCAAAATGGAACCTAAATTATGTGGATCCTCCAGCTCGTCCAATATAATAAAGAATGGATCTTCCTTTTTTGTTTTTGCATGTTGAAATAATTCATCCAGTGATGCGTACTGGTATGATGCAACATAAGCAATTACCCCTTGATGATTTTCCGATGTAAGCTGATCCAATTTAGTTTTCGGTACTTTTTGAACAATCGTTCCAGCTTCTTTTGCAAGATGCTGAAGTTTCCCTTGTGCGTTTGAGTTTAATTGTTCGGAAACCATTACCTTATTCACAGATCTCCCTGATTTCAAGGCCTCTATTACGGGGTTCTTTCCCATAATCATCTCTTGATCCATTTTCAGTCACTCCTTTCTCTCTATGAATTGTACAGCCTTTTGCAGCAGTTCTTCTAATCTCTCTTCATTTTTCATCAAGTAATGATAGCCAATCAATGCTTCAAATGCTGTACTATACCGATAAGCTTGTATACTAATATTTTTAGGAGTGGAGCCGGACTTTGCATTTCTTCCTCTTGCAACGACCCGCTCCTCCTCTTCCGTTAAAATCCCTTGTTCTAACCAGCTAAGAACGACCGCTGCCTGGGCCTTTCCTGAAACAAATGAAATGGCGCTTCTGTGTAAATCATTTGGCTTTATTTTGCCTTTTTTGATTAAATGTTCTCTGATATACACTTCATAAATAGCATCTCCCATATAAGCAAGACTTAAGCTTTTCATTTGCTTAACATCGATTTTCATAGCGATTATCCTCTTTTCCAGCGCACTCCCTGTGGTGTATCTTCTAAAACAATTCCCTTTTCTTTCAGCATATCCCTAATTCCATCCGCACGACGAAAATCGCGATTTTTTCTAGCTTCATTACGTTCTTCGATTAAATTCTCAATTTCCTCATCTAGCAGTTCTTTCTCTTCTCTTACATCAATTCCCAATACGGTTAATAGTTTTTGTAACGTATCCCGGAACACATCAATGACTTCTGTGGATGTTTGCTTTAGCTGCAAGTAAACATTTGCTTCCTTCGCTAAATCAAATAGTACAGATATGGCATTGGCCGTATTAAAGTCATCATCCATCTCTCGCTCAAATCGTTTTCTAAGCTTATCTATTTTTTCAATCCACTCGTCTTTATGATCAACCAGATTCATACTGTTTTCTTTGCGATGTTCTAAGTTTTGATATGCTGTTTTAATTCGTTCTAGACTATTTTGCGCACTTTGTAATAATTCTTCTGTAAAATTAATTGGGTTTCTATAATGGACACTAAGCATGAAAAAGCGAAGCACTTGTGGATCATGCTTGGAAATCAGATCTCTTGTCAGTACAAAATTCCCTAATGATTTCGACATTTTCTCATTGTTAATATTAATATACCCATTATGCATCCAATAGTTTGCAAAGGTTTTCCCAGTCATTGCCTCTGATTGAGCAATTTCGTTTTCATGATGAGGAAACGTTAAATCCTGTCCACCAGCATGGATATCAATCGTATCTCCGAGATATTTCTTTACCATCGCTGAGCATTCAATATGCCAGCCAGGACGGCCTTTCCCCCATGGAGATTCCCAGGATATTTCTCCTTCTTTTGCTTTTTTCCATAACGCAAAGTCCAGTGGGTCCTCTTTCTTCTCTCCTACTTGGATTCTTGCTCCCGAACGTAATTCATCAATGGATTGATGGGATAATTTCCCGTATCCTTCGAACGCACGGGGTTTAAAATAAACATCTCCATCCGCTTCATAGGCATACCCTTTTTCAACAAGTAATTCAATAAACCGGACAATATCATCCATTGTTTCCATTACTCTAGGGTTATGTGTCGCCTTTTTCACCCCTAATGCATCCACATCTTCTAAATAAGCTTGAATAAATTTATTTGAAATCGCTGGAACTTCTTCTCCGAGTTCCTTAGCGGCTTTAATGATTTTATCGTCTACATCCGTGAAGTTTAAAACATAATCAACATGATACCCTTGATATTCAAAATATCTCCGTACTGTATCAAACACAATTGCGGGACGGGCATTGCCAATATGAATATAGTTATATACTGTAGGACCGCAAACATACATACTCACTTTCCCTTCAACCAGCGGCTTAAAGTCCTCTTTTTCACGGCTTAGGGTATTGTAAATCTTTATGGTCATTTGTTTTGGAACTCCCTTCTTTCAATTTAGCAATTTCATTTCGTAAGGCATCCATTTCTTTTTCCATTTGCTTAAACCGATCTGATACTGGATCAGGCATTTTATGATGGTCTAAATCCCTTCTTACTCTTATACCATTTTGAACAACAATTCTTCCTGGAACACCGACCACCGTACAATTATCAGGAACATCCTTTACAACAACGGCTCCACCACCAACTTTAGAATTTTCACCTATCGTAATCGAACCAAGCACCTTTGCTCCAGTTGAAATGAGAGCATTATCTTTAATGGTCGGATGACGTTTCCCCTTTTCATTTCCTGTACCACCTAATGTTACACCTTGGAATATGGTTACATTATCCCCAATTTCACATGTTTCCCCTATAACCACACCCATGCCATGATCAATAAAAAAGCTTCTGCCGATTTTTGCTCCCGGATGGATTTCAATCCCTGTAAAAAATCTGCTTATTTGTGATATTACCCTGGCAATAAAAAACAATCTCCGTTTATAAAACACATGTGCAATTCGGTGGGACCATATTGCATGTAAGCCAGAATAAGTCAGAAATACTTCAACATACGTTCTTGCAGCGGGATCTTGTTCAAATACGACATCCATGTCTTCTTTCATACGTTTAAATATCCCCACAGTTAACTCCTCCCTTTCTTAATCATGGCAATATACTTACATTACATCACAATTATCCAGTTGCTTGTGGTTGCCTTTATTCCGCTTATATTAAAAAAGGCGTCTCTGTGTATGTGATACACAGAGACGCCTTTTTGCGCGGTTCCACTCTGTTTGGAGAAAATTATCTCCCAACTTGTGCTCCATTAACGGCAGAGTACCGCTGTTATGTACTGTAATTTCCATAACAGACTCCAAGGGGCACTTCAAAAACAATGCTTAAAATCACTTCCAGCCAAGGCGATTTTCTCTGTATAAGCGAATTTGTTTTTTACTTTCCCTTATCAACGTTCGTCTATTTATTTAATAATATATTACATTACAAGGCAAATGTGAATGATTAAGCTCCTATTTCTTTAAGAACTTTATCCAATCGGGAGACTATAAGTTCTTTTCCTAATAATTCAATAGCCATAGGAAGTTCCGGACCATGCATTTGTCCTGTCGTAGCGACACGGATAGGCATAAATAGCTTTTTACCTCGATGACCTGTTTCCTTTTGTGTTGCTTTAATTTGCGCTTTTATGGAGTCCTTCGTAAAGTCATCCAAATGAATTAATTTATCGGTAAATACTTGCAATACTTCTGGTACTTGTTCTCCGGCTAATACTTCTTTAGAAGCTTCATCCAGCGTTAACTCTTCTTTGAAAAACAGCTCTGTTAACTCAACAATCTCCTGCCCATAACGCAGTTGCTCACGATAGAGTTCAATGACATTCTCTGCCCATTCTCTTGTTTGATCATCCATATCTTCAGAAAGTCTCCCGGAGTCAACCAAGTAAGGCATAGCCAGTTTGATGACATCTTTAACATCCGCAGCTTTAATATACTCATTGTTCATCCATTTTAATTTCTGCTGGTCAAAAATAGCTGGAGAAGTCGATAAACGCTCAGGGTCAAAGATGCTAATTAATGTTTCTTTATCAAAGATTTCTTCTTCACCTACCGGGGACCAGCCCAACAGTGAAATAAAGTTAAACAATGCTTCAGGTAAATACCCCAGATCCTTGTATTGCTCAATAAACTGTACAATATGATTATCACGTTTGCTCAGTTTTTTGCGTTCTTCATTTAAGATTAATGTCATATGACCAAACTTTGGTGGCTCCCAACCAAATGTTTCATAAATCATCATTTGTTTTGGTGTATTGGAAATATGCTCTTCTCCCCGAAGGACATGGGAAATTCCCATTAAATGATCATCAATCGCAACAGCAAAGTTATAAGTAGGAATTCCATTTTTCTTTACAATGACCCAATCACCAAAATCGCTGGATTCAAAAGTAATATTTTCACGAACCATATCATGGAACGTATAGGTTTTATTTTCAGGGACGCGGAAACGAATACTTGGCTTACGTCCTTCCGCTTCATAAGCAGCACATTGCTCTTGTGTCAAATCGCGATGTGCACCAGAATATTTAGGAACTTGCCCGTTTGCACGCTGCTCCTCGCGTTCAGCTTCAAGCTCTTCTTCCGTCATGTAGCATTTATAAGCCAGTCCCTTTTCCAAAAGTTCATCCACATATTTTTGATAAATATCTAGACGCTCTGTTTGACGATATGGCCCATATTCTCCACCAATATCTGCTCCTTCATCCCATTCGATTCCAAGCCATTTTAAAAATGTAAGCTGGCTTTCCTCGCCGCCTTCCACATTACGCTTTTCATCTGTATCTTCTATACGAATAATAAATTTGCCATCAAAATGTTTTGCATATAAGTAATTAAAAAGTGCTGTTCTTGCGTTTCCAATATGTAAGTGCCCAGTTGGACTTGGAGCATATCGTACACGAACATCATTTACCATGCTATTTTCCCCTTTCTAGCTAATTGTTGGCTCTTTAGAAGAATTGCATTCGCTATTTGTTTAGCGAATGTACTTGTTTTCCTTATACTTGGCACTTAAAATCTTAACTAACTTCTATATACATCTTTGTTAAAATTTTATACGTTCCTAACATGCAAAAAGGAAAGTGATAACGTATTCTGTTATCACTTTTTGCTCTCTTAATAAGTTATACCCTTTTTATAATGCTTTTTCAAGTAATTTTGGCTTTGCAAAAATCATTCGACCTGCAGAGGTTTGTAAGACACTGGTAATGAGTACTTCAATAGTCTTGCCAATATAATCTTTGCCTTCTTCCACTACAATCATCGTGCCGTCATCTAAATATGCAACACCTTGGTTTTGTTCCTTACCGTCTTTAATGACCTGTACCACAAGTTCCTCACCAGGTAACACAACCGGTTTTACCGCATTTGCCAAATCGTTAATGTTTAGGACATGTACCCCTTGGAGGTCACAAACCTTATTTAAATTAAAATCATTCGTTACGATAATTCCATCAATTACTTTCGCAAGCTTAATTAATTTGCTGTCTACTTCCTGAATCTCTTCAAAATCACCTTCATAGATTTCAACATTAACAGGTAATTCTTTTTGAATTCGGTTCAGTACATCCAGTCCACGCCGACCGCGATTTCGTTTTAATGCGTCCGAAGAATCAGCAATATGTTGAAGCTCCCCTAATACAAATTGTGGAATAACGATTGTACCTTCCAGGAAATTCGTTTGACAAATATCAGCAATTCGCCCATCGATAATAACACTTGTATCCAATATCTTTACTCTAGGATTATTTGTTTCGGTTTCGTCTCCTTCTACAACTCTTCGTTTTTCTTTTTTGGAGGTTTTCAGCAAGGTTACAAATTCATCCCTTCGCTTGAAACCAACTTGAAACCCGAAATAACCTAGTAAAATCATAATAAAGAGCGGTAAAACTTGTGAGATAATCTCGATATTAATATCCTGCAATGGCATATTGATAAAGTATGCAATAACTAAACCTAAAATTAATCCTATACTACCAAAAAATAAGTCTACTGCTGGAATCTTAATAAGTGATTCTTCAATCCACTTAAGGAAATTCACGATATATCCAGCTACCCAATAGGAAATTAGAAAGAATATAATTGCACCTAATACCATGCCTAAGTATGGGGATGTCACCCAGCTTTCATCTGTCAAGTCAAATAATCGAATAATATCCGGCACATATAAGAATCCTATTGTACCTCCAAGAATTACAAAAAATAGATTAACAATAATCTTTAACAATATGTTCACCTCCTGATTCTATTATTACCGTTCATACAATATATAATCCTAATAATTGTAAAAAAGCTTTATAATAACAATTAAATCATAGCACATCCGCTATAAACGTTCCATTTTGAAAAATTTTAATTTTGACTTAAGTTGCTTTTTAAAGATGCTTATTAGCTTTAAGACCCCACAGGCAGTAGTTTGCTTCTGAGGAGGCAAAAAGCGTTGCCCTTAAGGTGCACGACTGCCCGGTGTAGACGCGCGTATGTCAGACTTTTCAGCATATGCAATGAAAGCCTAAGAATAGAGAGTAAATGTAACATTTATTGCTGGATGCCCACTTCCAATGCTTCCTGGACAGTTTGGACCCCAATAACCTGTATTCCTGCTGGAGGCGTCCAACCATCTAAATTATTTTTAGGACAAATCACTCGCTTAAATCCGAGTTTTTCTGCTTCCTGTACACGCTGTTCAATACGGGATACCCGTCTAATTTCTCCAGTTAGTCCAACTTCCCCTATAAAAATATCATCCGTTTTGGTTGGATGATCACGAAAACTCGAAGCAATACTAACTGCAATGGCCAAATCTATTGCTGGTTCATCCAGTTTCACTCCACCTGCAACCTTAATATATGCATCTTGATTCTGGAGCATTAAGCCAACCCGTTTTTCTAGTACAGCCATTAATAGTGGGACACGGTTATGGTCAACTCCTGTTGCCATCCTCCGCGGATTACCAAAACTAGAAGGTGAAATTAATGCCTGAATTTCTACGAGGACAGGCCGTGTGCCTTCCATCGAAGCAACAACCGTTGATCCAGCCGTACCTTGGGAACGTTCTTCCAGAAAAATTTCTGAAGGATTCATTACTTCCCTAAGTCCTTCTTCTTTCATTTCAAATATGCCCATTTCATTTGTTGAACCGAAGCGATTTTTTACACCGCGTAATATTCGATACGTATGATGCCTTTCTCCTTCAAAATATAGAACAGCATCCACCATATGTTCCAGCATTCTAGGGCCTGCAATTGCCCCTTCTTTCGTTACGTGACCAACAATAAAAATTGGAATATTATTGTTTTTTGCAAGCCGCATTAATTCACCTGTACATTCACGAACTTGTGATACACTACCAGGAGCACTCGTTATCTCTTCCTTAAAAATGGTCTGGATTGAATCAATCACTACAAAGGAGGGCTTAATTTGTTCTATCTGTCTTGAAATATCAAATAAATTAGTTTCTGATAATACATAAAGCTGATCTGTCCTGATTCCCAAACGATCTGCTCTTAGTTTAGTTTGACGCGTCGATTCCTCTCCAGAAATATAAAGAACAGGTAATTGCTTATCTGCCAGCTGAGCAGATACCTGAAGTAATAATGTCGATTTTCCAATACCGGGATCCCCACCAATGAGTACTAATGACCCCATCACAATTCCTCCGCCAAGAACACGGTTTAACTCTTTCATCGAAGTAGTAATTCTCGGTTCTTCCTTGGACTTTATAGCGGTAATACTTTCGGGTTTGCTACCTGTTTTGTGTACTTCATTAAATCTATGATTTCCCCGAACGGTTGATGCTTCTATTTCCTCTACTAATGTATTCCAATTATTGCACCCTGGGCATTTGCCCATCCATTTAGCTGATTCATATCCGCATTCCTGACACACAAATTTTGTTTTACGTTTCGCCAAATTCTATATTCCTCCCCTTTACTTATTTTAACTTATTTTTATCTGAAATAGGTTACAGGTTGCTATCAATTCAACATTTTATTTCCCGCAATTTTGCCACAAATGAAACCTCTGAAATATGAAGGAAAAGCTAGAAGAATCATTCTCTTCTAGCTTTATCTATAACAATGTTATCACTTATGAAGTTACTTAGGAGAGAATAATAAACTCACCCTTGTTATTTAAACCAATTTTTACTTTTTGACCCTTTTCGATTGTCCCTTTCAGCATTTCTTCTGATAGTAAATCCTCGATATTTTTTTGAATGGATCTACGCAGTGGACGTGCACCGTATTCAGGATCAAATCCCTCGTTTGCAATTTTCTCCAACGCCTTATCTGTCAGTGTAAAATCGACTTCCTGACCTTTTAAGCGACGTTGTAATTGCTCAATCATAAGCGAAACAATATCTTTCATATGTTTCTTCTCTAAAGAATGGAAGACAATCGTTTCATCAATACGATTCAAAAATTCAGGACGGAATGCCTTTTTCAACTCGTTCATTACTTTTGATTTCATATCCTTGTATTCCTGCTGTTCATCACCAATCGTGAAACCAACATATTTATTGCGCTTAAGCTCACTTGCACCAACATTGGAAGTCATAATGATGATGGTATTTCGAAAATCAACTACACGGCCTTTAGAATCGGTTAGACGACCATCCTCTAAGACTTGTAATAAAATATTAAATACTTCAGGATGAGCTTTCTCAATCTCATCAAGTAAAACGACTGAATAAGGTTTTCTGCGCACTTTCTCTGTTAATTGTCCGCCTTCATCATATCCAACATAGCCTGGAGGTGAACCAACAAGACGGGAAGTGGCATGTCTTTCCATATATTCCGACATATCGATCCGAATCATAGCGTCCTCGTCCGCGAACATCACTTCCGCTAACGCACGTGCTAATTCCGTTTTACCGACACCGGTTGGACCTAGAAATATAAAGGAACCAATCGGCCGTTTTGGATCTTTCAACCCGGCACGCGCCCGACGTATTGCTTTGGATATCGCAACTACCGCTTCATCCTGACCAATAACACGATTATGGAGAGTTTCCTCCATGTTAAGCAATCGTTCACTTTCATCTTTGGTTAACTTGGAAACGGGAACCCCGGTCCAATTTGAAACAACACTCGCAATATCCTCCATCGTTACTTCGGAATCCATTTGCCCCTGTTTTTCCTTCCATTCACTTTTCGTTTTTTCCAACTCTTCACGATAGCGCTGTTCGGAATCTCTTAATGATGCAGCTTTTTCAAACTCCTGACTTTGCACAGCTGCATCCTTTTCTTTCCGGACTTCTTCCAGCTTCTGCTCCAATTCTTTTAAATTAGGTGGAACAGTATAAGAACGTAAACGAACTTTCGATCCAGCCTCATCAATTAAATCAATCGCCTTATCTGGCAGGAATCGATCTGTAATGTATCGGTCAGAAAGTGTTGCTGCAGCTTCTATCGATTCATCTGTAATGGAAACACGATGATGTGCCTCATAGCGGTCACGAAGTCCACCCAAAATTTGAATCGTTTCTTCCACTGTTGGTTGATCCACTTGGATTGGCTGGAATCTCCGTTCTAATGCCGCATCTTTTTCGATGTATTTACGATATTCATCCAGCGTTGTTGCCCCAATACACTGCAATTCACCACGTGCAAGCGATGGTTTAAGTATATTGGATGCATCGATAGCCCCTTCTGCTCCACCTGCACCAATTAGTGTATGAAGTTCATCAATAAAGAGAATAATATTGCCTGCTTGACGTATTTCCTCCATTACCTTTTTCAATCGGTCTTCGAATTCACCACGGTATTTCGTTCCAGCAACAACCGTACCCATATCCAATGTCATCACGCGTTTATCCCGTAATGTTTCTGGAACTTCATTGTCAATGATTTGTTGTGCCAATCCTTCTGCAACTGCAGTTTTACCAACTCCAGGCTCTCCGATTAAAACAGGATTATTTTTCGTTCGTCTGCTAAGTACTTGAATGACACGTTCAATCTCATTTGCCCGGCCAATAACAGGGTCAATTTTTCCATCACGGGCACTTTGAGTTAAGTCTCTAGCCAATGAATCGAGTGTCGGTGTATTGGCACTGGACTGTTGTCCGCCTCTACCCTGACGACCTGCCTGTGACTCATTACTGCCCAATAATTGAAGCACTTGTTGTCTAGCTTTATTTAAACTAACCCCAAGGTTATTTAATACTCTAGCTGCTACACCTTCCCCTTCACGAATCAGTCCCAGTAGAATGTGTTCTGTGCCAACATAAGAATGACCTAGTTTTCTAGCCTCATCCTGGGATAACTCCACAACCTTTTTCGCACGTGGTGTATAATGGATGGACTGCATTGGCTGTTTTCCTACACCAATTAACTTTTCTACCTCTTCCTGAATTTGACTAATCTCCAACCCTAATGATTGCAAAGCTTTAGCCGCAATACCTTCTCCCTCACGAACAAGCCCCAGTAGGATATGCTCCGTGCCAATATTGTTGTGACCAAGACGTACTGCCTCTTCCTGGCTAAGTGCTAATACTTTTTGTGCTCTCTCTGTAAATCTTCCAAACATCATAATAGCTTCCCTCCTATTTCTCTAACTGTAGACGTTCACGGATGAGTGATGCTCGTAATACATCACGTTCTAGAGGTGTTAAAGTTTTCTTTGCATAATGTTGAAGAAATCCTGGTTGTATGAGTACCATTAGTTCATTAAGTATATTTCTGGAAGTATCTTTAATGATACCTAAATCTATTCCTAATCGCACGTTTGATATGCAATTGGATGCCTCTTTTGATTCAATTACTCTACTATAAGCCAATACCCCATACGAACGATAAATACGGTCTTCCAATGCAATTGGAGATTCTTTCATGATGACATCCCGTGCATTTCGTTCATGCTCGATTAACTGATTAACCACACTTTCTAAATCTTCTACAATATCTTCTTCTGATTTTCCTAGTGTAATTTGGTTAGATATTTGAAAAATATTTCCTAATGCTTCACTTCCCTCACCATAAATACCTCTAACCACTAGTCCTAACTGATTAATAGCCGGCATCATCCGGTTGATTTGTCTGGTGAGAACAAGTGCCGGTAGATGCATCATAACTGATGCACGCATCCCTGTCCCAACATTTGTCGGACAAGTTGTTAAATATCCTTTCGTTTCGTCAAATGCATAATTTACTTTCTCTTCTAACCAATCATCTATTACAAACGCTTTTTCCAAAGCATGTCGTAATTGCAAACCAGGAAAATAGAGTTGTATGCGAAGATGATCCTCTTCATTTATCATAATGGAAACCTGTTCGTTCCCGGAAATCATTGCTGCCGATTCGTTTGTATGCTTTGTTAAATGCGGGCTTATCAAATGCTTCTCTACTAAAACGCGTTTTTCAACCGATGATAAATCCCGAACCAGAATAAACTGGAAATCACTATATTCCTGAAATGATTTATTCGCATATTCCTGCTGAAAAAGTGATTGTACTTCTGCCAACTTTTCATCTTCAGCAAAAAGTGGATAGGGAATATCAGCTATGTTCCTTGCTAACCGTATACGGCTGCTTAATACAATATCACTGTCTGGCCCTTCCTCGCGCATCCATGGACTGATTGCGTTATTCATAAAATGTTCGAGCGTCATGAATTATCACCTGCTTCTAAGTCCCGTAGTCTTGCTTCCAGTGCCTTTATTTTATCTCTTACTTCTGCCGCTTCTTCAAATGCCTCTTTTTCAATTAATTGCTGCAGTTGTTCTTTAAAGCTTTGCAGACGTCGTTTCATTTGTAAGTCATCACCTGCACGCTTAGGGATTTTTCCGGAATGCTTTGTATTCCCCGCATGAACACGTCGCAAAATAGGGTCTAATCTATCAGAAAATGTATCATAACATGTTGCACAGCCAAATTTACCAGCCTCTTTAAACTGAGAAAATGTCATTCCACATTGTGGGCATTGTAAATCTTTCACTTGCTGAAAAGCAGGACTTTCCATTTTTGTCGTATCAAAATTAAATAACCCTGTTAGTAAATTATGAAGTGAATACCCTTCTTCCGGATAATTGACATATCCCTTCTCCTTGGCACAGACCTCACAAACACGAATCTCAGTTTTTTTACCATTTATGACTTGAGTAAAATGAAGTGTAGCTGGACGTTCATGACATTCTTGACATTCCACTTGTACTTCCCCCTTTAACTACGTGGTAAAAAGTAATTCCCCAAGAACCAACATCTCAAACTAAAAATATTTTAATTGCGATAACATCGCTGTTAAAATTCTGGCACGTATCTCGTCCCTTAATGGAAGGTTATATGCTAACGTGGTACGTTCTATGGCACTTAGCATGATTTTTAATTCCCGTTCTGTTATTATTTTTTCTTCCAATAAGCGATCCAGGACATCCGTGGCAGCCCGTTGAGATATCGCTGGATTGACCATTTGAATAATTTCATCAATCAATTCAGATTTATCTTTATGCCGTACACGCATAATTCGAATATACCCGCCACCTCCACGCTTACTCTCTACAATGTAGCCCTTCTCCAGCGTAAAGCGGGTATTAATCACATAATTTATTTGCGATGGCACACATTGAAAGCGATTTGCAATTTCACTTCGTTTAATTTCAATGGCATTTTGTCCTTTTGATTGTAACACCGTTTTTAAATATTGTTCGATTATATCTGATATATTACTCATCTGACCATCCCCTCTTGCTGGCTGTATGTGTCAGCTTTTCATTCATTTTTGACTTTGACTATCTTTGACTATATTAATATTATACGTCAATTTTCAGGAGATGAAAATACCTTTTCATTATTTTAGACAAAAATGTTAGAAACAAAACCTTACACCTAATTATATGTGTAAGGTTTTAAAAATTTATTTATTTATTTATTTCAGAAATGTTTATTACACCTTTTATGTTAGACAATTCTTCATATAGTATAGAATGATTCATTTTTTGATTATGTTCCAGCTTTACATGGACTTTTCGCAAATTCTCCTCAATATTTGAAATATCAATCATTTTCAATTTAATATTGTATTTCTCCAGCACGTTAATTAGTCGATTAATTTCCAAGCTTCGTTCAATAGTAAAATCTATAAAATAAAATGTACGTGCTTTAGGAAACAGTCGTTCAAAGTTATTTAAAAACATCAGGCTGATTAAAATAATAAAAGTCGCTAAAATTGCAGCACCATACATGCCCATTCCTACAACCAACCCCAGCCCCGCAACTGTCCAGATAGAGGCGGCAGTTGTAAGTCCCCTAATAGTTCCACCGTAAACAATAATGGTACCTGCTCCAAGGAAACCAATACCACTAATAACATAGGAAGGGATTCTAGCGGGATCGAAACGCACCTGATTATAATTATCGATAAATTCGGTAAATCCATATAAAGACATAAGCATCATTAAGCATGAACCCACACCTACTAAAATATGAGTGCGAAATCCAGCAGAATGATTATTCACCTCACGCTCAAATCCGATAATTCCTGCCAACGTTAAAGCAATTATTAGTCGTATCGCAATTATTGAAAAGTCTTCACCTAATATTTCATTAAGATATTCCATACGTATCCCCCTCTTATGCATTAGTTGATTTCTAAATGTAATTACAGGTATTTGTCCAGAAACCTTGGCGTTCTCCTTAGGCGAATTCATTAGTTGTACTTATGAGATAAACTCGCATTCGATCATCTTTTAGCATGTATCTCCTTGAGTTACTGCATAAATTTCTACTTGAATTATCTTCCAGCTGATTTGCATGGAACACTGCCTCATTTAATATGCTGCAACGCGACGAGCGCATTTGTGGTCGTTTTTCTTATAATTGGAAGTTAAAATTTCAGTTATATGAACTCAGTAAATTTATACTTTCCTAGTGACCGATGCTTTCTAAGGTGGACTGTGGTTACTCGTCCCACTAAAAAGATTAGTTGTTTTTGACGCAAAACCTATAAAGCCGGACATAGCATAGAGCAATGTTGATTTCCTCTAAGGGCAATCGCTTTTCCGTTGGCAATGCTTTATCCACATCGGAAGAAAACCATTTCCCGAGGTATTTAAGCTGCACGTTTTGCCGCAGGAGTCCGACTGCCCATTACTCCAAATAATCAGCTAATAAGAAACAAAACGAATGAAAAGAGCCAATTATAAACAGGACACTCCTATTTACTATATTTAAGAACGTATGCAATACTTTTGTATTTTATGATATCCCTTTCCTTGTACAAGCACAAAAAAACCTAGGACAATAATATCCTAGGTTTACTGCTGCCTGGCGGCGTCCTACTCTCGCAGGGGGAACCCCCAA
>NZ_WOFB01000035.1 GCF_009733865.1 Oceanobacillus salinisoli
CAGCGTTCGTCCTGAGCCAAGATCAAACTCTCCAAAAAAAGTTTGTATAGAATTAACACCAATTAAATCTATGTCTTAGCTTTCAGAAGTGTTACCTTCTGTTATAAAGAAAAACGAGTTTCTTTTTTCTTAACATACTGGTTGTTTGTTCAGTTTTCAAAGAGCAATTATTATTGTCGTTTTTTGCGACGAAATATAATTTATCATTTTTTGTTATTGTTGTCAACACTTTTTGAAAACATTTTTTAAAAACCGTTTTTTGCTATAAGTGTGACGACAAGAATTACTATATCATAAAAAAAAGATAGTTTCAACAGAAATTTTTAAGAAAAACTAGGGATTCGCTCGTCTTTTAGTGAAAGTGTTCGTTTTTTACTTAGGGGGTTAAGTTAAGCTACTTCAAACCCAGTTACTATAATACTTCCCTGGTAACATGTTAAAAAAATTCCGTATACAATATTCCCACTCTCTATTCCATTTAATATGTTTAAAAGAAAAGATCCTTTTTATTCTTTGCTACCTTTGGCATATACTTTATACATTCTTCTTCACTTGCTAAACGCCGTAAAAGACGAAATAATGTTTGATACCTTTCTTTCATCGCCTGCTTCACATTATATTCTATTCTAGGATCTTCTAAATC
This sequence comes from Oceanobacillus salinisoli, assembly GCF_009733865.1. Classification (GTDB taxonomy): domain Bacteria; phylum Bacillota; class Bacilli; order Bacillales; family Amphibacillaceae; genus Oceanobacillus; species Oceanobacillus salinisoli. The sequence goes on from NZ_WOFB01000035.1 coordinate 644, forward strand.
CATCATTATTTCTTCCAGTTCCCTCTTTAGCAAGTACTCTATTTCCTTCTGTTCCATTTCATTAATTAGTAATCCTAACATATATATTCACCTCATTTATGTTGTACTAAGTTATTCCTATTTTAATTCCAGATAGAGGATGTTTTTAAATATCCCCCACTTATAATTCTTGAAGTATCCCGAATTCTTAAAGTGGGGGCCCTACAGCCAGTTATTCACGTGATAAATTAACATCAAGTTATAACATAATAATTCGTATAAAATGTTGAATTTTGTCTGTCTATTTACTTTCATAGGTATTCTTATGTATTTTTTATCCCTAAAACTTACGCCTCATCCTTACCATTCCCGATTTCAAAAATTTTTCATTCTCTTTTTATATCTTTCTTCAATTAATCTTTTTATATAAGGCTGTTACTTTTTACACTAAATATATAAACTGCGGACCAATGAAAATTCCTATGGTGATACTCTCGCTTGTTCTAATGATGATAGGTGCATACATTCAATCCAGCAGAATACTTACGGTTCGTGGGCACGACCTAAAAGCCTCATTTAGGAAATTCGGTACACTTCAAGTCTTCCAATAATGCTTTGAAGTAGATTTCCTCAGCGCAAGGGAACAAAGATGATTACTCAAGTAGTACCCTCGCAGCTCAGGTCTGAAACGCACTATTCCCACAAGATAAGGAACACGAACTGCAGCCATACATCATCGCAAGAAGAAAAGCGGTCGGTTTGTAATTTCAAGCGGTCTACGTATTCTGTCTACGCTAGTACTGGTTATCTGTTTTAATATGTAGCTATAACCTGTAAAGAGGAAGTTTAACAAGCTTCTTTTCACCTGAAGTGATACCTTACATTACTAATTAAAAAGATATGAACTCAACCAGATTGCTTTCTGCCGAAAAAATTTCCATCTTGTATTTTAAAGAAAAAAATGTCCATTTATCTAATCAACCATCGATTAGTAACACACGGGGAAAGTTGAATAGCTCACACTAGCGAAAGAATTACACGGAGACTCCTGCAGGAAAGGCAGCCAAAGTGAGACCCCTAAAGCCGTGTCAGCTCGAGAAGCTCACGGGTCACCCTAAGGGCGCGTAGTGTATTTCCGCAGCGGTAGGTACAACATCAACTTAGCATCTAAAGTTACTCCACAGTTTATATCAACTGCGAAGTATAAAAAGCATTAAAGTTATGAAATGAAACCACATTTAAATTCCGGATTCTAAAGGCTTGTTCATATTTCTTTTTTCCTCTCATAGAATGTAATAAAGGGACTTACGTTAGTTTGGGGGGAAATTAATGAATCATTTTCATGTATGGAAATTTAACCGTTTTAAACGCTGGATTCTGGTAACTGTTCTTGCATTTTTTACAGCGATGGTCCTATGGGTGAATGAGAATGGTGCTTTATCTGTATTTTCAAAAGAGGAGACAGCAGCAATCACAAAAGGAAATTCAGATGAGCCAAATATAGCATTAACCTTTAATATTAGCTGGGGAGAGGAAAAAGTCCACGACATTCTTAAGCAGCTTGAAAAACACAATGTCCAAGCTACATTCTTTGTAAGCGGGGAGTGGGCAGAGCGTCATCCAACCATTCTGGAGGATATTTCAGAGGGGAATCATGAATTAGGAATGTTAGGTTACCGATATAAGAGCTATATTGATCAGGATTTAGAACAAGTTAGAAAAGATTTACTTAACGCCAGAGAAGTCTTTAACAAACTCGGATATGAAGACATTGAACTCTTAAGACCGCCAAATGGGCATTTTGATGAGGAAATTCTTAATCTAGCCAAAGAAATGAATTTTCAAGTCATACATTGGAACATTAATCCCAATGATTGGGAAAATCCTGGAACACAGGTAATTGTAGATAATGTAATGAAAAATACTAAAAACGGGGATATTATTCTAATGCATGCCTCTGATTCCGTCAAACAAACCTCAGATGCATTAGAGACAATCCTCCCTGGACTTAAAAATAAAGGACTTCAGTTTGTCACCATTACTGAATTGTTAAATCAGGCACATGCGGAATCTGAGATAGTCGAATAGTTAAGAAAACCACCAGAATCATCCTACAATCTGGTGGTTTCTATTTATGCTTTACTATGTGAAGTTTTTTTATTACTGGTAGCTTGATGATTTCTGGATAGGTTTTTTTCTTCTGACTTATTATTAATACGGTGTAGTGCAAGCAATTGATACGTATTACACGCTAACAAAGGCGCAATCATTAACCAGGCATAATCAGTACCCTCTACTTGTAACCCCGGAACCCATTCCACTGTGGTCATAACAACCATAAAAAATAAAGCTGGTATGAATGCATTTTTTTTCGTTTCCTTTGCTTTTTTTAACGCAACCAACCAGCCATAACCAAGAAGCGCTAACACCGTTAAAATATACCAAAAGATAGAAACTTCCCCTTTAGTTGCCTGATACGGAAAATATACTAAATCAAAAAGAACAAAGGCAATCAGTACTACTTGTATTACGGGCCAAAAAGAACGAAACAGACTGACCCCATATCTGTTTATAAATAAGTATGCAAAAAATCCTGTCATACTAAGCACACTAAACGTTAAACCAAGCCCAATATTAAATATAATTAACCCTATCAGTTCCATGAAATTAAAAGGACTTAAGTTCGCTGCATAAACTTCGTATTGTACAAAAAAACTAATTATTAAACCAGCTATACCGCCAATTAAAGCCGTTTTAAACAGAAAATTTACTAAATTTCGTGTATTCAATGTAAAATCCTCCCATGGTTGCCACAAATAATTATGATATATACAAGCGTATCTTAACATGAAACCATATTTTTTTCCTATATAAAGCGTATAGTTTATATTTTTGTCATCCATATTAATGGTATACGAAAGGAGGATTTCCTTATGTTTCGTATCAAATATGTGACAATTATAGGATTTTGCCTCTTGTTACTTGCCGCTTGTGGTGGCGGAGGAAATACCTCCGGCAATGAGGGCGACTATGATCAAACAAAGAAAATGGTTACTGATATATTGCAAACAGAGGAAGGAAAAAAGGCACTTACCGAAACATTGTCCGATGAGCAATTAAAACAGGAACTGGTTATAAACTCAGAAGAAGTACAAAAAGCCATAAGTGAAACACTTGTTTCCGACAAAGGAAAAGAAATGTGGCAGAAAATGTTTGAGGACCCTAAATTTGTTGAAGCTTATGCTAAATCCATGGAAGAACATCAAAAGCAATTACAGAAAGACTTATTAAAGGATTCAGAATACCAACAGCAAATGCTGGATTTACTGAAGGATCCTCAGATGACAGACCAAATACTAAGTGTGATAAAAGGCCAGGAATTCCGAGCACATTTAGAGGAAACGATCCAACAAACACTAGAATCCCCGACCTTTCAAGCAAAGATTCAAGAAATCTTATTAAAAGCTGCTGAAAAACAAGCAAAAGGTCAGGGTGGTGGCTCTGGTGGTGGAGGTCAAGAAGGTGGCGGTGGCCAAGAAGGCGGCGGTGGCCAAGGCGGTGGAGGTGGCGGCGGTGGTGGAGGTTAATAACTTCCTCCAAAACGATACCTGTCCACTTTAAATATTTTTCCACCGTTAAGCTTAAGAGGAGTACTGCTTCGTTAGAATCATTTTGCAGCAAGATGAGCCCTATTTGCGTTCGTATTTCTTGTACTTGGGACGTTCAAGTTATAAACCGACCCCACTCCTGGCTAAAATCTTATACAAAAAGAGGACGTCCAAGTGACGCCCTCTTTTTTTAAAAGATAAGAAAGTATAATTTTTTTGTTTCGATGTCTAGCTCCATCGCCCAGCGACTAGCGGACTTCCCTCACCTCCGTACGATAAGTCAACATCGACTCACTCTGTTCGTCGTGTTTCCTTTATCTCCTGCGGGGACTGTTCGGTTAGAACCGCCGCTTTGCGCGGCAACACCGAACCACCTGGCATGGCCAGGCGCAAAAGGTTTTTGGTGGGACGAGTAATCGCAGTCCCAGTCCGTACGTCGCTAAACGGGCGCTTGCGCTTTTTTTATTCTTCCATCTTAGCAATAACCTTTGCCGCTATTTTATGATATTCTTTTCCATTCGGATGATCTTCTTGATACACTCCAGGCGCAAATTCATCCTCTTCCATATATGGCTGCTGCAATTGCAGATGGCCCAATACTTTAGTTTCGAGAACTTCTGCTAGCTTCTCACCGCCTCCTTGTCCGAAAACATGCTCTTTTTCCCCTGTTTTCTTACTGACAAAATAGGACATATTTTCGACAACACCAAGGATTTCATGATCTGTTTTAATCGCCATTTGCCCAGCACGTGCAGCTACAAATGCAGCAGTTGGATGCGGAGTTGTGACAATAATTTCCTTACAGGTAGGAAGTAATTCATGAACATCCATTGCGATATCTCCTGTACCTGGTGGTAAATCAAGGAGTAGATAGTCCAGGTCTCCCCATTCCACTTCGGAAAAGAAACTGTTTAACATCTTCCCTAACATTGGACCACGCCAAATGATAGGGGAATTATCCTCTACAAAGAAACCCATGGAAATTACTTTTACTCCAAAACGTTCCACAGGAATAATTTTTTTCCCGCGAACAACTGGCCGATTCTCAATGCCCATCATATCCGGTACACTAAACCCATAAATATCTGCGTCAATGATCCCAACCTTTTTCCCAAGTCGCATTAACGCCGTAGCAAGGTTGACGGTTACCGTAGATTTTCCTACTCCACCTTTCCCACTGGCCACAGCAATAAATTTAGTATTGGTGTTTCCTCCCATTAAAGAAGCTTCCTTCGACTGACCCGCAGCTGGCTGGTACTTTTTAATAACCTCTTCTGGCAATTGCTCAAAACGTAAGCCTACTGTATTTGCACCATTTTTCTTTAATATGCCTACAATTTCTTGTTGCATTTTCATTTGTTCACCAGTATTTGTTTGAGAAATACCGATTTTTACACTGACATGTTTTTTGTCTTCCTTAATGGTAATTTCCTTAATTCCATCAGTTTCTTCTAATGTTCTATGTAAAAACGGATCTTTCACTGGGTTAAGTAGTTGAATTACATCCTCTTTTGTTAGCAAAAATTTCACCATCCCTTAGTTTTTCCAGTATATATGTGCTTACCGCTAGTATAACATATATATCGAAAAATCTAAGGAATGTGAATCCCCTTTCACTCTTCGTCTTTTATATCTTCTGTAACGTAGCGTAAAATCCCTTCATATATACTGGCTGCCAATTTATCCTGATAACCCTCCTGTTTTAATAATTCCCTTTCTTCAGGATTGGATAAGAAGCCCATTTCTACAAGAGCTCCAGGAACTTCCGCATATTTAAGTAAATACATTCCATTCTTAACAAGCGCTTCCCGATTCGTATTTTCCAAATTACGAATAATTTCTGCCTGGATCATTTCCGCCAAATGTTTATTTTCATCAGAACTAGGGTAATAAAAGGATTGTGCACCCCGCCACTTTGTAGACGGCAACGCATTTAGATGAATACTAAGAAAAAAATCCGGTTTCTTATCATGTATAAAGTCCATTCGATTACGGATATCCTCCGCTTTTCTGCGTGATAGCCCCACTGTATCTTCTGCAGCCAAATCTTTATCTTCTTCCCTTGTTAAATATACGATTGCACCAGCCTCCTGCAGAAAAATTCTTAGCTTTTTTGCAACCGCAAGCACAATATCTTCCTCCAGTGTACCATCTTTACCAACAGCACCTCCATCAGGCCCACCATGCCCAGGATCAAGAACAATTGTCTTTCCGGAAAGCGGTATAGAAAAGTTTGCCACATCCTTACTTGTATTCATTGGTAATTGAATCAAAAAAACGAGTAAAGCAAGTCCTAACAGCCAAGAACCAATTTTTATTATTCTCCTCATCCATCTCGCCCCTTAATATCATCTATAACCATCTTATGGGACAAGATAAATGTTTATGACTAATTGCAAATTATGGTATGCTATTAAAAGAAATGCAAAATCTATATAAGAGGATGTTCAAAAAGTCCGGTGAAAAGGTCACATCGATAGAGGACCTTCTACTAAAACCGCCCACGTCCTGTGGGCAACGTAGAAGTCACCACATCCTGTGGAAGCTCGTTGGCTCGCTTTTCCATTGCTCACGTATTAACTGCATACGCTCTGCTACTCAAAGCTTCGCCGCCCGAACTTTCGACGCACAGGACGTGCTAGTGTCGGCGTTGCAACAAATGTTTTCGATGGGACGAGTAACCGCAGTCCCAGGACGTTGCGGTCTTTTTCATCCTCCTTTTTAAACACGCACTATAATGTAGAATCATAAAAGATGCAGTCGAAAGGGGTAATAAAATGCTTTGGCTTGGTATAGGCATTTTAGTTATTGGTGTAGCACTATTGATATTATCCATTTTGTTAATTAAACCGCTGTTTAGACTGGCTGGTGTACTTGGCAGCCTGCAAAAAACAACGGACACATTGCCGAAAACGGTAGAAGACTTAACGAATCAAACTTCCAATGCTATAGGTACTGGTGTCGATACATTGAATCAAATTAATATACAAGTGAAGGAGCTAAGTCCACTTTTTCACATTTTAGGAGATGTTGGTCGAGCTACCAATCGATTGAGTTCATCCATCACAGGCAAAGTGGACCATATAAGAGAAAAAACGGAGACATCCAAAAACGTCTCTTCCACCAAAAATCTGGATGGTTTTTACGGATTTATTGCACTTGCATATTTATTATTCAGAAGAAAATAAGACTTGGACAAAAATGTTTTAGTTAAAGAAAAATCCGAACTATGATTCCAAATTCTCCAGTTAGAATTCGAATTAGTTCGGATTTTTTCCTTTTGATACGGATGTTTTCTAATAGATTGTGGATTTGGTTACTCGGATACTGAAAAAATTTGTTGTTAACGTCCCCGCCCTATTTTTATTATTTATTATCCAAATCCTGCTTTATATCCTTTAATATATCTGCACGTTTTTTTCCATCCAAATATACTTTCCGCTCCACTGCCTTTAATTTACGGAGGACGAAATTTCCATCCTGGTGTTTTACTATGTAATTTCTCCCCAATAACGTAGCCGAAATACCGCTTATTAGAGCGAGTGTTAACGATAGACCTCGATTATACTTGTTTTCCATCCGCTAACGTTCCTTCTTCCTGTTTCATTTCATTTCGTTTCTTATACCAGTAATACGCAAGAGCAAATGCGCCATATAATCCGCCAATTTTATTTTTCTCAGCAACATCGGCGGTCTCTTCTGTTTTCGTTTTCACCGTTTCGGTTACATCCGCAATGGAAGATGTGAATTTGCGGGTCGCATTTCCAACATCACCTACTACATAAAACAGAGGGCTCAATTGTCGTAATTTATCATTTACATCGGCTAATGTATGATTGCTTTCACTAATCATTTCACCGGTTTGTTTCATGATCTCATCCATTTGTTTTGGCAATTGTTCTACCGTTTTGTCGACTCCTTTAAGGACATTTGCCAAATTATTTAACGCATGTCCGATAAATATCGATAAAATCAGTAATGCCACACCAATAATAATTACACCTATGCCTACTAGTGTCATTCTGAATCAACATTCCTTTCTTTACTAATTCGCTTTTTTCCATTTCTTGAAGATTTGTGATACCGCTTCTCCCCATTTTATCCCTTCTATGGCCGGGCGAAGCTGTTTTTGAAATTGTTCATTGGTTAACTTATCCTTATAGGAATTATATGTTTCATTTATACTGTTTATCGATTGACCGACATTTTCTACAGAATCGAACAGACTTTCTGTAGCTTCTATATTTCCGCTCATTTCATCGACGGTTTTATGCACTTCTTTTATCGTGTCCGTTAACTGCGGGGTAATATATTCAAATTGTTTTTCTACATCTTTCAATGTTGTTCCAATTGACCTCGTAACATCAGCCAAACGTTTTAGAACAATGGAAATATAGATTACTGCTATTAAGAATGCAATAGAACAAAGCAGGATTCCAAAGTAAATAATTCCCATTTTCTCCCTCCTCCTCACAAACATATTATACCATTAGCACGAGAAATTAAGTGAAGCCTCAACTTTACTTACATTTTTCCAACACCATAAATCTAACAGTATGAACTTACTACGATAACAAAGTTGAATCCTTTACTATATAATCAGTTCCCTTTTCTACCTAGAGATGAACCCTATTACAAAATATCTTCTCCAATTACTTTCATCTAATGCGACCGAATCGCGTGTTAGTTGATTGATTTTTAAAGGAGTAATAAACGTTGCATCATTTCGAAATTGACGAATGGATTCTTTAGCTGCCCAATCCCCAGGTATAACCCCACTATTTATTTCTATGACCCCATCCATTTTTAAACCTGTATCAACTAATAGATTGCTCAGCTTTCCATCTTCTGTCATTTTCCATATGGAATCAGTAAACACAACACTTTCCGGGAGAACGGTTGCACCCAGAGACTCCTCCAGTGTAATTGCCAAATCAGCATGATAACCTTGGATGATACCATCCACATCTTCTTCCTCCATCAGCCCAACTGAAAAGGGGTATATACTTTCCCTATTTACTTCTATACTTTCCGGCGACTGACCAACATTAAATACTTCCCCCTCTATTACTGCATCTGCTCCTTGGAGTCTCACTTCTACTGGTAACCCTTCCACCACTTCCTTCCGCTCGTCTTCAGTAAGTTCACCTAAAACGTGAAGATCAGTTTTTACAATAGTAATTAAAGGGGCTTCCAATGACTTATCTACCGTCTTTACCATTCCATCATATGGACTATTCACGGTTATCGTATCACCGGTTGTTTGTAATTCGTCCAGTTGGGTTTCTGCATACGTTAACTCTGCATATTTTTGCGACAATTCTTTTTCCTTTTCGACAAGATATTGCCGCTTCATCATCTCCGCTTCATTTGACGATTCAGGTAGTTCAACTTCAATTTCAATTTCATCCTCGGTAATGTTGAAATTGGATAACGGGTTGGAATTAGATGATAAACTCGAAATATCGGTCATTTCCATTTCTGTAATTGCCATTTCAATAGAGAGAATATCCTGGTTGATTTTTTCTATCTCACTTAATAACTTGTTTTCCATTTCATTGTAATTATGCACGCGGTATGTATACAAACCATCTCCACTCGAAATTATGTCCCCTTCTTGAACTAAAAATTCCTGAAAACTCCCTAATTTTTCGTCGAAGTATACCTGTTCCTCACTCTCCGATGCAAAAACCCCAGTAGTATAAAGCGTTTCACTTACATCCTCCTTATAGCTTACAGACCACTCTTTAATATAGGAGATGCGGTCGATTCTTCCTTCTTCATCGATATAAACAAGTATTAAGTTTATTCCTATAAAGAGAAGTGTACCCAGCAGAATAACCCGCTTTTTCATCAATTAAACCACCCGCTTATTAGATAAGAATCAGCAAAAGCTAATAATGCAGCAAAACACCAGCCAACCATTTGAAGTAATATAACATTAATCCAGACTACATATTTCTTTGTGTCAGATAGGGAAATTAGAAATGTTGCTTGGAACCAAATAATCCATAACTGAAACAAAGAAATAGACCCGAAAAACGCAATAATCCATAGGGTCTCTGTTAAATAGGAAGCAATCACACCAAATGACAGTGGAGATACATACCAGTCCAAACCTGTTAATAAGGCTAAAGGAATCCAAATCATCCGTTCTGTTAATAGAGCAACAAGTACGACCTGCTGCATTATTAATATTTTTTGAAAAGGAATATCTGTTAAAAGGTGGAATAATAAACTTGGTACAAATAAAATAAGTAAAGCAAATAAAAACCCAAATAACGCTCTACCCAACATAAACCAGAACTTACTTGCTTCATACTCTTCCTGAGAAAGGGTAGTAGCCTGCTCTGAAATCAAATTAGTGCCCATACCTAAATACGCCATCCATCCGTAAATTAGCACAGTAACAAGGATTAATATGATACTGACTTTCCACTGATTCTTTAATTCCTCCGCTTTGCCAATCCGAATTAGATGGTCTTCGCTAGAACGGAAAAAGTGAATTGGATTCGTGTAATATGTCATGTTTCTACACCCTTTTCAGTCAATTACTGCTTTTTATTTCATTTTATAGCATCAAACACTAAAAAACTATGAATATTCCATATTGTATTAATTATAGTAGATTTATCCAGAAAAAACACGAACAGTGACCCTTTCTCTGTTCATGTTTTTTCGTTAGTCTTATTTTTCACACTTTCTATAAACTTCGACATAGTATAGTGCAACATTGATTTTCGCTCCGGTCAGTCACTTTTCCGAGTGCTCACTTTCCCGCAGGAGTCCTACGCTCCAATCAACCAGTTTAATAGTGATTATCTACTCACGGGTCATCCTAAGGGGCGCGTAGTGCATTTCCATAGCGTTAGTTAACAATTAAACATCATCTAAAGTTATTTCAGACTTTACATCAACTGCTAAACGGAATGGATTAAAAAGCAAAAAAGACTTCCTTCATTTTTTAAAAGAAATCTGGAAAGTATGTCTGCTTTCTCGGAATTATTTGCTCTAATTTATCTATATCCTGTTCATTCCCCTTCACTAGACCAAGTTCATAAAGTTCCATTGGCCGTTTATAGCCAAATAATATGGATGCTAATTGTTGTACAGTTAGACGTATTCCAATAACATTTCCCTTAGTGGAGGAAGAAAAGCTTACATTGATTTTTCCATCTACTTCCGCCAACGTGTACGTCCCCGTATTCTCAGGCAGAAAAGTGTCTTCCACAAATAAATGAAGCGAACCACCATTCATCGAAATATGTTCGAAGTATTGTTTTAAATGGAAGTGGACATCGACAATACGTGCCATAAAATATGGTTTTAGTTTTTGTTCAAATCGGGGCTCATCGACAAGTTGGGGAAGATTGTCATTTTCCGCAACCACCATTTCTACTTTTTTCGCCATGGAGTCGTGATTTGAAATAAATTGTAATAAAACGTTTAAGCCATTTAAGGAAAGATAGACCAGTTCCTCCACCTTAACTAAGTCGTCTTTGACCGTGTAGATTAGATACCCCTCGGCCTCGTCATTTTCATTAAAAGCTGCTGCAACAACAGACTCATTTCTCAGCACACGCTGCATCCACCATTTTTCATCTCGAATAAGAGCCCCATTATACTTCTGTATATATGGAGTATATAGCTTTTGTAGCAGGGGAATATCTTTATCGATTCGTTTTACATAACCATTCCCTTCCCACTGCTTCTTCAGGTTTGTCATTGGTATGTCATAACATTTTTTGGAAAAAGCAATTTCCCACCCGAATTGCCGGTAAAACGGAACCGAAAACGGATGAAGGTAGGACACCGTTTGCCCTTCCTCTTTCATTACTCTTAATGCATGCAATAGAAGATCCTTCACCATTCCTTTTCTGCGATACTCAGGCCATGTTGCTACCGAGCTGATTCCACCCATCTTAAATTCCCGTCCATGGATATATACGGATAATGGAATCAAATGAAGCTTGGCAGCGATTTTATCGTTGTCCATCACTCCCCATATTTTATGTCTTTCTGCTTCCTCCTTTTTCTTCTTCCGTTCCTCTTCTGTTAACACATACTGGAAGGCAAATTGCGACAATGCAAAAATTTCATCATAGTTGTTAGCACTCAACTCTTTTATAAAATTCATTCCGACTCCTCCTCTTTCGGTTCTAATATTTAGTTTTATTATGACATTTATTTCTATTGGACGCTTCCGTTTTCCTATAATTGGAAACTAGAACTTTTTCTGTACTTCTCTGCTCCAATGTTTAAATTATAACGTAAAAAAGAGCAATGCCCCATACGATAATCTGTATGGTTCATTACTCTTTCAGTAGAATTTTTATTGCTGTTTTGCATCTAAATCAGTTGCAATTTCTACTACTTTCGCGTCTGATAAATGATATCCAAATTTAAAAATAACAAAGCTTATAAGACATGCTATGGCTGGAAGTAATACCATTAATATTTCAATTCCTAAAACCGTATCTGCCGTTTGCGCGACATTTGGTACATAGCCGATTAGCGTTAGACCCGTTGCACCGACAAACCCGGCAACCGCTTGAGAAACTTTACGCATGAAGCTATACATGGAATAGGTGGTACCTTCCTGTCTAATTCCAGATGTCCATTCCCCATAGTCAATAACATCCGATACAAAAGCCCACATAAGCATGTTAGGTATAGTTACACCAGCCATTCCGGCAACGAGTAATAGAATAACCGTTACTTCATGAATTGGAACGATAAATAATAAGCTAAATGCCACCGTTCCTAATAAAAAGCCAAATAACGCAACATTCTTCTTACCAAATTTAGCCGATAATTTCGGTAGGAACATGATAATAACAATCATCGCAATAATATTTACCATATTAAAGATTGGGAATAACATTTCATTTTCCAAAACATAAGTAAAATAATACATACCTACTGATTGATTAATCCACATCGCAGCTAAAACAAAGAATGACATTCCGCATAATGCTAGGAATGGGCCGTTTTTTAGAATTCGAGTAATCATTTCCAAATTAATTTTCTCTGGCTTCGCAGATTGTATAGGTTTGATTCTTTCTTTCGTATTTCTATACGTAATATAATAAAATACTAAAGCGATCACACCCATAACCGCTACTACTGCAGGATAGCCGATTTGGGGTGTTGGGAATAAATTAACCATTGGTACAACAAGAACACCAACAGCGAACATACCAATCATCGAACCTAAACCACGGAAAGAAGATAAAGCAGCACGGTCTTCTGAGTCTCGAGTCATTACAGAAGCTAAAGATCCATATGGAATGTTAATCGCAGTGTATGCCATTCCAAATAAAATATAGGTTACATATGCATAGACAAGTTTACCGCCATCCGACAAATCCGGTGATAAGAATAATAACACAGACATGACAACAAGTGGAATTCCAGCCCATTTCAAATAGGGTCTAAATCTCCCATTTGGGTTATTTCCACCAAAACGGTCTATAATTACTCCCATAAATGTGTCTGTAAACGCATCAATAATACGTGCTACTAAAAATAAAGTACCCACTGCTACTGCAGCGATTCCGAATACATCTGTATAAAAAACCATTAAATAGGTTGTGACCATTGAAAAGGCTAAATTATTCGCAGCATCCCCTAAACCATAAGAAAGTTTTTCTTTCATGCCTAGTTTCTCCATTGAGTTCACACCCTTAGGTTGTGCTGCTTGCTCTATATTTTCCATCGTTAACCCTCCGTCATAGTTGCAATCGATTTCATGTTGCTATTATAATAAAAATGTAAGCATTTTTATAAGGATTAATTTATCATGAGCAGGATTTTTATAGCGTTTCCATAAAACGCTTTCCAATACAGCAGGGGGAGGACTTATTATGCAGTATATTAAACCTGATATGATATCTGCGGCTATGAAACTATATAATATAACTAATCTTAATACATATGTCTTAGAGAAAAACGGTGACTTTATTTATCATGAAGGAACAGTAAAGATACCTGCTTTTATGCCTGGTTCGAATGAAACCGATATCTTATATGCCTTTAATCAGATAACAGAGGTTAATAAATTATATTCCTATCATAATGAATGGGATTTACGTTATTTGGCTTATTCATTTCAGGAAAATGATGAATATACCATTATAATCGGTCCCTTTTTAGATATGACACCAGACATATACGGATTAACAAGAAGATATCATCTGAATAATAACGAAAGTGAAGATTTGCGTATATTTTTAAATCAGCTGCAGGTAGTTAGCACAGAGAAGGCAAACAGCTACGCCAGTGTGCTGAATCAATTTAGAATTTTATTTGAAAAAGAACCTGATCCGGAAATAATCAATCCAATAAAAATGAAGGATAAGATTAGTAGGAAAAAAGAGAAAAATGATGAATATTCTACAGATGAAGATGCGGAAATAATTAAAGCAAGATATGAAATAGAAAATAAGCTCATCCATGCAATTGAAAACGGAAACAGGAAGCAGGCGAAAGAACTACCTACAGCTAGAAATATGTTATTCGCTTTTTCTGATCGCTTTCCCAATCAACCATTGCGCAGAGTTAAAAACTTAGCTATTGTTCTTAATACTCTATTACGTACAGCTGCAAAAAATAGTGATGTACCAGTCATACTCATCCATCGTATTTCTGAAAAATACGCCTTTGAAATTGAGTATACCAATCAGTTATTAAGATTACATCAATTATATGACGAAATGATTGATGATTACTTGGACTTAATCATTTCAAACTCTTTAAAAAACTATTCAAAGGTTACACAGAAGGTTATCGAACATCTCTTCAGTTTCTATGACAAACAAATTGATAAAGAGGAACTTGCAGCAATGACATTCACACATCCCAGCCATCTATCTCGTAAATTCAAACAGGAAACTGGGTTAACGATTACCGGATATCAGCAAATGCTGCGGATAAATAGAGCTAAATTTCTGTTAAAAACGGAAACCCTTCCAATTGAAGAAATTTCATGGCTTGTTGGATATGAGGATTCTTCTTACTTTACCAGGGTCTTTAAAAAGGAAACTGGATATACCCCAACTCAATACAGAGAGAAGAATTAAAAAAGCGAACAGGGAACTGTTCGCTTTTTAGAATGATTAATCAAAAATTGATATAAACTCCTGACTAACTTAATTAAGAATAAATGTCTTGTGGGATAGGTGCTATGTTGATTTCCGCTCCGGGCAGTCGCTTTCCGCGGGCACGGCCTCAGCCTCCTCGGAAGAAAACACTTCCTACGGGGTCTTCGGACACGTGCTATTCCCGCAGGAGTTGACTGCCCTCCGCTACAATCAACCATCTTAATAGTGGTAGACTATAATTTATAGCATAATCACATGCTAGAAAGCCAAAAGCGCCAAATCAGCGGAGGAAATACACGGAGACTCCTGCGGGAAGAAGAGCATCGGTGAGACTACGTAGTGTGTCAGCACGAAGGAGGCTCACCAGCTCCCC
>NZ_WOFB01000036.1 GCF_009733865.1 Oceanobacillus salinisoli
ATTTATAGCATAATCACATGCTAGAAAGCCAAAAGCGCCAAATCAGCGGAGGAAATACACGGAGACTCCTGCGGGAAGAAGAGCATCGGTGAGACTACGTAGTGCGTCAGCACGAAGGAGGCTCACCAGCTCCCCGCGGAAAGCGAAGTGTATTTCCGTAGCGGTGTTAAGCACCTTATTATGAATTAAAGATATTAAGAATTTATATCAAATCCTTAGCAACCAACCACATGAAAAGAGCCTTTTATTAAAAGGAGATTCCATCAATATGCTATTAAAATGAAGCTTCACTCAGTGGGGTTATTGATTCCTCTTTGCCTGTAATAAAAAACTGCAACCCATGCTCAAAGCATAGGTTGCAGTCTATTATATAGTCTTATACAGCTTCTGTTTCTTCTACTTTTCCTTCCGCTTTAATCCTAGCTAATTCTGTTTGGATTTCTTCCATCTTCTTATCATCTAGTTTATAAAACTTCATACATACTAGCGAGATAATTAACATTAGTGCAGGTAAACCAAAAGCCAGGAACAAAGTCATGCCAAACAATGATGTAGTTAATGGATCATTTACAGTTGGAAATGCATTACTAAATCCAATTAAGGCAACACCAAAACCAACAATAGCAGGAGCTAAGGAAGTAATTAACTTATCAATAAAGGAGAACAATGTCCCTAACATTCCTGGTACATATCGTCCTGATTTATACGTTTCATAGTCAGAAACATCGGCAATCATTGGGTTTACCAATGTAGAAGGGATTTGACCAAAGCCCATTGCTAACGTATACAAAATAACGAATAATACAATTCCTAAGCTAACTCCACCAGACATCGTAGCAGGGTCAAAGACGAAGAATAATGCCACTAAACCTGCTAAAGATCCAAACGCAATCCATGTTGCCTGAACAAATGATTTTCTCATTCCACGCTTTCTAGCAACCGCGACAGCGATGAAAGTAATCAATAAAATTGGTACCACAGTTATCATAGAAATCGTACCACTAAGTGCGTAATTACCCATTAAGATTCCAAATACCATTACGACTACTACCGATTGTCTCAAAAGGGAGAAGGCTAATTTATCTGCCGTAACAGCTGTAATTAGTAATTGCAATGGTTTATTTCCTTTTAGAATTGGCCAGTAATCACGGAATCTCGTGTTAACTGTCATATCAGCTAAGCCATAAAATTCTTTACGGTCTTTGCCGGAAATACCGATAACTGCTACAATCGTACAAATTGCTGCAATGATGATTGCAAGTGTATTCAGCTCTGTAAACAACCCAATATTAAAGTCACCGTGTTTAGTAATTAAATAGGAAGCAACATATACCTGCCCTATGGTAAATACTACGGTATTATAAATTCCATCAAATACAGCAAATACCGGTCTTTGTTTCGGATCATTAGTCAATACAGTTTGAGCTGCTTTCGTAACAGCTGTTTGGAACGTATAACCAACAACATATAAAGCATAAGTCAAGATAAAGAAAATCAATTGAAATTCTTGTGGTAATGTGTGTGTAATGGTATACATTAAAATAACGGATGTAGCTAAGATAGCATTACCTAATACCATCAATGGTCTAAACTTACCAAACTTCGATTCTGTCTTATCAATAATAAAACCTACAATTGGATCAGTAATACCATCGAATACTCGCATAAATGTTAATACCATACTTACAACCGCAACGGTTAATCCTGCCACCCCTGCTGCATAATATGATACGAACATTAAAATAAACATGTAAAGATTTGTTGCTGTATTATTTAAAGCAAAGAAACCAATTTGCCATAATTTCGCTCTGTTATACTCCTGATTTGTATCTAATACTGCTGTTGACATAATATTTTCCTCCTTTTAGGAACACAATAAATCGTTTTCATTAAACGCTTTCATATAGAGATAAAAAAATATATGCATTAAACTTTAGGTCAACCTTTTATTTAAGTTATTTTGTCAACCCAACAAATTAACTTATAAACTAATAATATATGAAAGCGTTTTAGAAAGCAAGTACTTTTTTCTACCTTTTTCTTCAAATTTTTACAATTAGCTGTCTTCACTTATACCGCTTCATGAAAGTATTAGTTACTCCATGTTTTCTCCATACTATCCTGGTGTAAAAAAACAGGATCCTCTACTATAAGAGACATCCTGTTATTAATTATTCTTAGCATTATACCGCTTCTGGGCTTTCTTGATTTACTTGTTCTTTTACCTCTGCAATGGCAGCTTGAATTTCTTCCATTTTCTTATCATCTAAAGCATAAAACTTCATAGCAATCAGCGAAGCAATATACCCCAGCATTGGTACTCCAAATTTTAATATGATTGCCATAATGAATAGACTAATCGTTAATTCTTCTCCTACTTGTGGGAACTCATTCGTGTAACCAATTAGTGCTACAGCAAACCCAACAAGTGCAGGTGCTAAAGAAGAAATAAATTTATCCACGAATGAAAAAATGGTTCCAATCATCCCAGGTACATAACGTCCTGTTTTATAGGTTTCATAATCAGAAACATCGGCAATCATCGGAATAACCATATTTCCAGTTAAGCTTTGGAATCCTAATCCCACACTGTAAAGAATTAAAAATATTACCGTTACCATTCCAAGGCTGCTTAAAGAAATAACCGATGGATCACTAATCATAAAGAAGAACCCGACTAAAACACTAAATGAAATTAACGCTGCCCACGTTCCCATTACAAAAGGACTTTTTTAGACATCAAAGCGCAAATTTATACTTTCTTATCTCTTTAAAAAATAAGACATCTACCTAATTTAAGGTAAGATGTCTTATTACATGTTTCATATGGACCATTCTACTGCCCCAACATATTTGGTAACCATATTACTAATTCAGGAATAAACGCAACTAGTATTAACATAATAATCATTACAGCATAAAAAGGTAGTAATCCTTTCGTAGCTTTTTCAATAGAAATTCTCCCAATTGCCGATCCGACAAAGAGAACGGTACCAACTGGTGGTGTAATTAAGCCAATAGCCAGACATAAAATCATCACAACACCAAAATGTACAGGATCCATCCCAACATTAGTTGCCACCGGTAATAAAATCGGGGTTGCGATTAATATTAATGGTGCCATATCCATAATCATTCCTAGTACCAATAAAATAATCACAATTAATAAAACGGTCACCGCATCACTTGGAGAAATACTTATTAGGGCATTGGATACCATGGCAGGAACTTTTAGAAGAGCTAATAACCACCCAAATGCGGATGATGCTGCAATCAAAAACAGTACCATCGCTAATGTTTTAAATGATCTTTGTAAAATAACTCCCATTCTAGTAATCTTAATATCCCGATAAACAAAGAACGTGATAATAAATGCATAAAGGGTACCAATAGCAGCAGATTCAGTCACAGTGAAAAAGCCACTTAAAATTCCCCCAAGAATAATAACGACTGTAAATAGCCCTAATAAACCTTCCCATATGATTCTAGGAACATCTTCTTTTTTAACAGGTTCCCCCATAGGATATTTCCTTTTCACTGCGAGAACATAGGTTAAAACCATTAACGCTAAGCCCAGTAAAACACCTGGTATTAACCCACCCATAAATAATGCTCCAATGGATACACCACCGGCAGCAGTGGAATAGATAATCATATTATGACTTGGTGGAATCATTACTCCTTGCGCTGAACTCGAAACGGTTACTCCTACAGCAAAATTCGAATCGTACCCTTGCTTTTTCATCATTGGTATCATAACGGATCCAACAGAAGATGTATCGGCAATGGCCGAACCTGAAATCCCACCAAAAAATGTACTTGCTAATACGTTTACCATCGCAAGTCCACCTCTTATTTTCCCAATAAGAACATTAGCAAGATTAATTAGTCTTCGTGAAATTCCCCCTTCGTTCATGATTTCCCCCGCAATGATAAAGAACGGGATGGCTAATAAAGAGAAGGAATTAAGACCTGCAACCATCCTTTGAATGATAGCGGACAAATCAATATCCATATATATTCCAGTTGCAAGAGAGGATAGTATAAGTGCAAGTGCAATAGGAACCCTACATAGAATTAATACTAGAAAACTCCCTAATAGAACCCATACTTCCATTATTCTCCCCCCTCACTTGCATCATCCAGCTTTTGATGCATTCCTTTGATGAACAGTAACTCGATACCATTTAATAAGACAAATAATCCTGAAATTGGAATAGAAGCATATAGTACACTTGAAGGTAAGCCAGTAGCAGGCATAGTTGAGGTGCTAGTTAAAACCGTAAATTGCCAACCATAGTAAATCATAATGATTCCAAAACCTATCACTAATAGTTTTGCAAAATAATCAAATATATCCTGAAGCTTCTCTGGCAGCTTATTCACAATAAGACCAACGCCTATGTGCAGCTTTTCCCTAAATCCATAAGCAATTCCAAGAAAACTTACCCAGACAAACAGTAATCGCGATACCTCTTCACTCCAAGCAGGTGACGACCCTAAAATTTGGCGTGAAAAAACCTGATATATGATAACGATAACCATCGCCGCGAGGATGGTTAAGGAAATTACCAACACTACCCGATTCAAGCCGTCTATGACCGATTTTAAAGCTTTCATGCCACAAACCACTCCTTATTATAAAGAGGGGAGTGAGTAATTCCCCCAGCTCCCCTCCAGATTAAATTACTCTGTTAATTTATCAATCCATTCAGCATATTCCTCACCAAACTGATCATAAACAGGCTGAACGGCATCTCTCCATTCGGAAATATCGTCCACCTCCGTTAATTCACTTCCAGCTTCTACTACGGCTTCTCTAGCTTCCTCTGTTAATTCTGCCCACGCTTCTCGCTGAACAGCTACAGATTCACGTGCAGCTTCCGTAAATGCTTGTTTGTCTTCATCACTTAATTCATCCCATAGACCTTGTGAGGCAAGTAACACTTCTGGTGTACCTTGATAACCATTTACTGTGAAATATGGAGCTACTTCATAGTGTCCTGCAGTGTAGTAACTAGGGAAATTATTTTCTGCTCCATCAATGACACCAGTTTGTAATGCTGAGTACACTTCCCCATATTCCATAGGTGTTGCTTCAGCCCCTAATGATTCTACAATGGCAATAGCAAGGTCTGAGGATTGAACACGAATTTGTAAACCACTCATATCCTCTGGTGTTGCTACTGGACGTTCGGAGTTATAGAAACTTCTTTCCCCAGAATCATAGAATGCTAATCCTTTTAACCCTGATCCATCTAGCGTTTCCAGCAATTGTTGACCAACTTCACCATTTAATTTCTCCCATTTAGCCTCTTCATCTTCAAATAAATAAGGCATGGATAAAACACCAATTTGATCAGAGAATTGGGTTAATGGAATAGCGTTAACCCTAGCTAGTTCGATCGTACCCAACTGCACCTGCTCTAATACTTCTGATTCTTCTCCTAATTGTCCACCAGAATATACTTCAATTGCATATCGGCCATCTGTTTTTTCTTCTACCAATCTGGCAAATTCTTTATCACCAATCGTTGTTGGATAATCTTCTGGATGATTCTCGGCTAAACGAAGTGTGACGGTTTCAACATTTTCTTCAGCACCTTCTGATCCCTCTGTATTGTTTTCACCAGTGTCATCAGTTGTATCTGATTCTCCGCCTCCACTACATGCTGCTAAAATGACCCCTAAAAAAAGCATTAGCATTAACAATGATATCGCTTTCTTTTTCAAAAAAATAACCCCCTCTAAAATTAATTTTAAGTATTTGATTCAACAAAATCTATAGCGAATAATGAAATGGGATGTATTTCATAACCACTCCTTCCACATTATTTTGTTAACCAAACAAACTAAGATTTATCAAACCCTATTATATATGTAAGCGCTTAATATATCAAGCATTTTTTTCATTATTTCTAACATTTTTAGAAAATGTAAAAAGGGAAATCAGCTTAAAGCTAAATTCCCTTTAAAAACTATGAAACCTACGATTCACGATACATTTTACAATGATACCTGATCCCCTGATTCTATGGAATCCAGGCAGGCATCCAACACAAGCATATTGTTTATCGTATTATTAAAATCATGTTCGAGCTGATCTAATGTATATCCATTTATAATAGCTTCTGAAATATGTTCTACTTCATTACGATATTGATCAGCATTTAATGTTTCCGTTCGTGAAATATTTCCCTTTTCTACCATAACTAATCCGTCTCCACCAAACCAGTCAGGGCGATAGGCTCTTGGGACGATAATTCTCCCTTCCGTACCAATCACTTCATACTCACTTCTTCTAGCCATCCCAAAACTAACATCAAATGTTGCTCTTACGTCATTAGGAAATATTAAAAAAGCTGTAACATCGGTATCCACATGATATTTGGGGTCTTTTACAGCATGCACATGAACGGCAGTTGGCTCCTGGCCAAGAACATTTCTTATGGAGTGAATGCCATAGCAACCTACATCATAGATACTTCCTCCACCTTTTTCCGGGCTCATTTTAATATTATTTTCCTTTTGGGCAAGATGAAAGGAAAAGGCTGCTCTCATGTATTTGACTTCTCCAATCTCACCACTTTCAATAATTTCTTTTACTCGCTTATGCTGTGGATGGAAATGATACATAAATCCTTCCATAAATAACACATTTTCCTCTTCACATGCCTGCTTCATCTCTAAAACATCTTTTGTATTTAGGGCAGCCGGTTTTTCACATAGCACATGCTTCCCTTTTCTTGCTGCAGCAATAACCCATTTTTTGTGTAGATGATTGGGTAAAGGAATATATACTGCCTGGATTTCAGAATCATCCAATAATTTTTCATAACTGTCATACGTTTTTCCAATACCAAATTCTTCTGCAACAGCCTTTACCTTTTTGACGTCACTTCCAGTAGCTATTGCCGTTACTTCCGCATTTGCAGCCCGCTGAAATGCAGGTATTAATTCCTTCTGTGAAATTTTTGCTGTACTTAAAATTCCCCATTTTACTTTACTCATCTAAATCACTCCTTATATGAATCTTTTATATATGGCTATTTTCCAAAAGGGTGGGACTGCAATTACTCGCACCAAGAAAATTGTTATGTTTGACACAAAATCTATAAACTGCGAACTAACTTTATATAATGTTGGAGCTAAAATACCGCTACGGAAATACACTATACTAGTTCGTCTTTATATCAACTGCGACTATTAAAGGTAACAATTCTTAGAACTTATCTTATAAAATAAAATAAGCAATGATAGAACCTATACCGCCAAAGGCAAGAGCATACGGCATATTATACAGGGTAATACGATACGGACTTTGACCTGTATTCATAGAAGTTAATTGCACGACCAGCCCGTATGAACCGACTGTTAAGGTTGCAACGGCACTTGTTGTTAAAACAATTGCTAGACTAATAGGGTTCATTGTTTCCAGTAGTGTGGCAATAATCCCACTTAGAATTCCAATTGTCGCAATTGGGTGCACACCGAACATACTTAAGAAAATAAATATAAGTTGAATGATAATAAAGACGATTAATGGATAGCTGGAAAAAATGAGAACAGGTTGCTGAATAAAATCTAAAAATGGTGTTCCATCTATACTATTCGCAAAAAAGGCTAAGGAAATAAACAATACAACAAAGTTCTGCATGTTATTCGTACTGTGCTTCCAATTTCTCCAGCCAATTACCCAGAAACTACGGATCCTTTTCATAATGAATGACCATACCAGTGCAAAAGGAAAAATAAGAATCGTAACAGTAAAAATAAAATCTAATTGAAATAGACTTCCTAATGTAATGACTAGCGTCAAAAATACAATCAGCGCCAAGATTAAATGCAGTAATTTCCTCATTACTTCCCCCATATCTACATTTACTGGATTGGGGTTTTCATAAGGGTATTTACGGTAATGTAGACGACCCCATAACGAATCTAAACTAAACGTAAGTGCTGCAATAAACAATAGCCAAGGTAACAGGGAAACGTAATCTACTCCAGTTGTAAAGATTGAAACTGCCAGCAATATCTCTAACGGACTCCACAACAGTGCCAGTGTATATCCCCTTAATGTAGCGGTTCCTATAAAAGAATCCCGTACTTTCTTATTCAGGCTGCTTAAATTACGCTTTAATACATCCTGTGATATCGTTGCAGCCGATAAATTCAGAAATGCAGCGAGAGTTAATGTTGTAATAGAACTACGTGGATACAGGGTACCCAAATTACTTGCATTCACATTTAATAGATTATTTAAACTGCGATCAAACCTTCCGCTCCTCACCACACTATTCATCCATGGAAGCATCGCTAATAATGTTAATAGTGACATATTGGTTGTCATCATACTTGGAATCGCTGCAACAAACTGCTCTGTTGTGATAAACACGATGGCACCTATACAAATAAATGCTGTCCCTAAAACCCGAAATAGCTTAGAAGCACCCATAAACGAGACTACCAACATAATGATAGATAATATTCCAATAAGATAGTTTAATGTTCTATAATCTATAAACACATTCATAATATGAAGGATAAATACAAAAGAATAAAAGATATATAGATAGCGAGAAAATGAATGATATATCATAAATTTCTCCTTTTTCCGCTTTGACAAACACCAAGGCTGTGTAAGCGCTTGTAATTAGATATTTTTTAAAATATGAGCTCTCCTTCAAGGACAGCTCATATCTCTTTTTTATTCGTTAAAAAACTCTTCCATCGTTGTGGCCAGCTTTTCGTATTTTTCAAATATACGCTGATACGCTTGGTGGTTTTCCATATTCGGCTCAATCACCTTCTCAGCAGGAAGACTGGTTTTAATGTCTTCAAATGAATCCACTTTTTCAATACCAACTAATGCTGTCCATGCCGCTCCCCATGCTGCATTATGATGTGTATCAGAAAGATAGATTTCTTTACCGAAAATATCAGCCATGATTTGAACCCATAGTTTAGACTTGGTTAATCCTCCATTCACACTGATCTTTTCAGGTGCTCCAGCGATTGTCTCCAGGGACTTCCCGATTTGGTAAATATTAAACGCGATTCCTTCTAATACAGCACGAGTTAGATGTTCTTTCTTGTGATTAATACTTAATCCAAAGAAATTACCTTTTGCCCGACCATTCCATAATGGAGCTCTCTCTCCATTTACATATGGTAAAAAGATAATCCCTTCTGAACCAACTTCCACTTGTTCTGCACCTGCAAGAAGTTCATTGTGTGAACCGTTATATTCAATCAGGTCTTTAAACCACTGCAGCGCCACACCACCATTATTAGTTGGCCCACCAATAATCGAAGTGTTATTTGTAAAGGCATATGTAAATGTCTCCATCTTTTCATTAATTGGAGCACCTTTTACAAATTGACGAATGGCACCACTTGTTCCAACAGAAATATTTACTTCACCTGGCTTAATCGCTCCACTCCCTAAGTTGGCTAATTGACCATCAGCTGAACCAATAATAAACGGCATATCTGGAGAAATTCCGATTTCCTTGGCAATATTTTCATTAATTCCCGTTAATCTTTCCGTTGGAGGAACAATACGGGAAAGCTGTTCTTTCTGCACACCAGCAAGTTCCAATGCTTGTTCTTCCCAGTTAAGCTCTTTCACATTGAATAATCCAGTTGCTGCTGCCATCGAATAATCAATAACACGTTGTCCAAACCATTTTTGCAATAAATATTCCTTCATCGACATGAAGTAAGATGCTTTTTGATAGGCTTCATCATTGTTTTCTTTCATCCACATTAATTTAAGCAATGGTGTCATTGGATGGATAGGGGTGCCTGTTTTCGCATAAATCTCATTCCCGTTTGCTTCCATTAGCTCGTCTGCTAACTGACTGCTTCGTCGATCAGACCAGATGAGAACTTGAGATAAGGCATCCATATTTTCATCTAAACAAATGAGGGAGTGCATAGCCGCCGAAATTCCAACTGTGAGCAACTCCTCCTTACTCGCTTTCGCATTGGAAATAACGTTTTTCATTGCTGTGACAGAAGCCTTTTCCACTTCCACGGGATCCTGCTCCGAGCAGTCTGGTTTCGGATAATTCGTAGTAATCATCTCTTCCGCTTCCGCAACTAACTTTCCATTCAAGTTAAATATAACTGCTTTTACACTAGTTGTTCCAATATCCAGGCCAATAACCAATTCTCTTGACATAATTACCTTCCTTTTTGAGATTGATTTACTTTAGAAAAGGCTTTGAAGGGTATGTTCCTCCAAAGCCTTCTTTGTTTCCTTTTATTATATTGTCATGCCTAGGTATCCACCGTCAACACGCAAGAAACTTCCAGTAACAAAGCCAGAAGCTTTATCAGAAGCAAGGTAAATTGCTGCTCCTTTCAATTCCTCAGGTTCACCAAAACGATTCATTGGTGTATGGTTCATAATCGATTCAATTCGTGCTTCATCCATAATTTTACGGTTTTGCTCAGCAGGGAAGAATCCCGGAATAATCGCATTAACACGAATGCCGTATGGTGCAAATTCTTTAGCCAAAAATTGTGTTACATTATTAACTCCTGCTTTGGATGCAGAATACGTAAACACTTTAGATAATGGAATATCAGATGAAACAGAAGAAATATTAATAATGCTTCCCTTACGTTCCTGTTCAACCATGCGTTTTGCAAAATGCTGAATCGTAAACACTAATCCTTTTAAGTTTACGTTCATAATGTCATCCCATTCTTCTGGCTCAATCTCAAAAAATGGCGTATTGCTATTTTTACCTGGAGCATTGAGAATAATATCCCAGCCGCCAGCCCAATCTTCAATTTCCTGAGCTGCTTTTTTTATCGTTTCCAAATCACTCACATCTGCCTGGAATGATTTTGCAACGCCACCATTGGCCTCAATTTCCTTTGTTACTACTTCTGCTTTTTCTAAATTACGTCCAACAATGGCAACTTTAGCACCCTGTTCTGCTAATCCCTTTGCCATGGCGGCACCTAATGTACTGTTTCCTCCGATTGCAACTGCTACTTTTCCAGTTAAATCAAATAGATTTTCCATATTTGTTTACTCCCCTCGATGATATATTATTTTAAATTTCCGTCTTCATTAAATGAAAATTCATATAGGTCAGAGACTTGCTCCATGTTTGGATGCTCCTTCACATAATCCAGTAAAGCTTCGGAAACTTCAATCTCACCTACATGCAATGTATCTAGAATGCGAACCATTTTTACTTTGGTGAAATCTAAGATATTACATGTTTTAATGGCTCCCTGAATGGCTGTTTGATCATTTGGCATTGCAGTTGAAATATGTGTTGGACCAACTACTGTTGATGTCAGTCCATTTGCATATGTCGCTTCTCTGTCCATTTTATCTACAAGCCGTTGCGTTGTGAAATCCGCGGTACCAACACCATTTGCATTCCCTTCTGTTTGTGGTGTCAATTCAAGCACAACCATCTTTGAAACATCTGGCCCACCATGCGCATATGGAGTTGGGTAGCGCCCCGTAATATTTGGATCCATTCCATCACCACTGATGTTTTTACCGATTTGGTCAATGACTAAGACATCAATTTGGTCTACAAAGATTTTTGGCAGTAATTTCTTGGCAAGTGCCTGTAAATCTGGTTCTTTCTCTTCAATTTCATCTGCTGCCATTACTTCCAACTTCGCTACTTTATCAAAGGCATTTTCTACGGTTGCAACAGCAAATAAAATCGGCATTTTTTCCATGATCATTTTCGCCATAGCAGGTACATGTTCTGCCATATGCTTGAATCCAAGCTGGTGACAGGCTTCCGCACCCTTTTGCTTCCCTAGACCAATGCTGATCATCTTCATAATTCCGCTTTCTACTTTACCACGAAAGGCAGTATGTGGCTTCACACGGTTAATTACAACAATTCCATCCGCTTCCGATGCATATTTGTCAATATAAACAGGAAGGCCATTTGGCAATTCACCAATTTTGATTACTTCCATGGAAGAACGAATCTCAGCACCCACACTTTCCTCTGTTACTCCTAGATGCTCCAATACCGCCTTTTGTCCGGGACCTGTTGCACCACCATGACTTCCCATACTAGGGACGATAAATGGCTTTGCACCTAAATCCTTTAAAAATTTAACGGTTGTAGCAGTAATATCCACTAAAGCATCTGTGCCTCGACTTCCAACTGCCAAGGCAATTTCAGCACCTGGTTTTACGGAATCCTTTACTCTTTCAAGCTGCTGTTCTAGCGTTCCTGCAACATCATCCAATTGGGTCTCATCAAAGGTTTGCTTCACCCTTGCCATCTTTGGAATTGGAATATCCTGTACTAATTCATGAAGAATACCCATTTAACACCCACACTCCACTTCCATACTTTTATTGTAAAAATTGATTACGATTATTATAATACCTAATATTCCCAAAAAGCTCTTAATAACACTCTTATTTTAGTAATAAATGGATAGTTTTTAAATCAAATTTTTAAGATAGCTATTTAATTTGTTTATTAAACAAATTATTAATTTAAGAATACCATTAGGATGAATCTGCGTCAAGCGGAAGCGTTATCAAACAAAAGAAATACTTAGGTGTTGATAATCCTAATTATAGTAGCCTTTATCGCTTTATGCTGGAGAAAGAATTATTTTGTGTTATCCATTCAATGTTTCAGCACTGGTATACATCTTATGTTCTCCAAACGTATTTAGAATTCCCAACCTACTGTATATACTGCTCCGCTCGATTGATTCAGCTCCGATCCATTGTTTATTTGCGGAGTAAACTACCCATGCTCCAATCAAGCGTCATATGTAAAGGTTGTGATTAAATCAATAAAATATGTTAAGTTGCAAAGGGCAAAATCAGCGGAAGAAATATACGGAAACTCTTGTGGGAAGCAAGGCATCGGCGAGCCCCCATAATGCGACAGAGGGCCACCGAAAAAAGACATCTTTTTCAGTGGCATCGTAAAGGTGACTTTTGCCATTTTATTTGTAGTTTTGAACAATGAATTCCCCGCTTCCCCTGTTGTCCCTTGACTTCGGGCATCAAGAACCTCTCTACGTTACTTTTTGGATGAGTCCCAAGTTCATTCGGGCACCTAGAACCTTCCTACGTTACCTGTTGGATGAGTCCCGAGCTTATTCGGGCAAGTAGAACCTGTCCGAGGAAGTAAGCTTCTTTCAAAATAATAGATTAGATAAATAGATTACCATTGAAACAGTAAAGGCACTGATTACCGTTGAAAATAGCACCGCCTGTGCCGCAAACTCAGGATGATTTTTATATTCTTCCGCAATAACTACACTATTAACAGAAGTAGGCATCACGGAAGCAATAAATAGTGCTTGAGCCGTTATTCCATCTAATCGAAATACCCAAATAATGAATAAAGCTAGGATTGGGCCGATCATAAGTCTTACTATAATACTGGAGTATACAGAAGATAACCCTGATTTAAATTGAATCCGTGCAACCTGAGCACCTAATGTTAATAATGCCAGGGCAATCATGGCATCAGCAATATAATTAGCTGGAACCCAAATGAAGGATGGAATACTTATATTTATTGCATTTAAAACCATTCCTGCTAGCATTGCGTATAGTACAGGCATCTTAAAATAACCAAGCATGGCTTTCCACTTACCTGCATGAACGGATTGCAATGAAAAAATCCCATATGAAAATGTAAAGATATTTTGTAATGTCAGGACGATTACTTGAATCGACATTGCAAATGGGTCACTTTTAAATACTAAATCATTCACCGGTACACCATAGTTTCCGGAATTAAAAAAGAGAATACTATTAGAAAATGTCGTCTTTTTCCCTTTATCCAATCCAAGCAACTTCGCAGTGATTACAGAAATAAGGTAAAGGAGAATAATATAGGTAATAAAAAACGACACCACTGTCCCTAATATTCCAATAGAGAATTCGGTACTATATAATTTCACAAATATAAAAGCTGGAACAACAAAATAAATATTTAATTTCGACAATGTTGATATGTCCATTTTGAATTTCTTTTGCAACACAAAACCTATTGCCATAACGATAAAGATAGGCAAGATAATATCCCTTATTATCATTAGAAATTCCGTCAAAAATACCCCCTCTTTCTCTTTGCAAAAAACTGGAAGCATAAGACCTTCTATCTTTAAAAAGAAAAGCGACTCTAAAAGTCACATCACTGCTTTTTGAGTCACCTTTCCTAAATAATATTAAATTTTAAATGAAACAATGATAGATTTTACTTATTTTGTAACTACAACCGCTTCTTTTTGTGCTTTCAAACACAATTCAGCTGCTTTAAATGCATGTTCTTGCGTCATCGCATTTTCCGTACGATTTATACAATCTTTGATTAACTCCCCAAAGAATGGGAAGCCAACTTTTCCGGAAAGTTCATAATGCTTCTCTCCATCTTTATTCACCAAATAAAGGTGATCACCAGACTCCTCACGGGCAACATCTACATATTTGCGGATTTCTATTGTTCCTTCTGTACCGGTAATAAATGTACGGCCATCTCCCCATGTACTTAGTCCGTCTGGTGTAAACCAGTCAACCTTAAAGTAGAAGGTTGCACCATTGTTACCTACCAAGGTGGCATCACCGTAATCTTCCAATTCAGGATATTCCGGGTTATTATAGTTTCCTACTTTACTGTGTAATAATTTTGCATCCTTGTTTCCTGTATAATAAAGAAATTGCTCTATTTGGTGGCTTCCAATATCACATAAGATTCCGCCATACTGTTCCTTCTTAAAGAACCAGTCAGGGCGGCTTGGTGCGTTCAAACGATGTGGACCAAATCCGGTCACCTGAATAACTTCACCTATAGCACCATCTTGAATTAGCTGACCAGCGAATACCGCACCTTCCACATGTAGACGTTCACTGAAATACACCATATACTTTTGTCCTGTTTGTTCCACTACTTTTTTTGTCTCTTCTAACTGCTCTGTAGTTGTAAATGGCGTTTTATCGGTAAAGTAATCCTTTCCTGCCTTCATCACTTTATTCCCTAACGCACTGCGTTCTGACGGAATTGCTGCTGCAGCAACCAACTTAATTTCGTCATCATTTAATATTTGTTCTAATGATTCAGCTACTTTTACATCTGGAAATTGCGCGACAAAATCCTCTACCTTTTTCGAATCGGGATCATAAACCCATTTTAATGTTGCACCAGCTTCTACTAATCCATTGCACATGCCATAAATATGACCATGATCGAGTGCTGCTGCTGCAATTGGAAATTCTCCCTCTTTCACAACCGGATTTGGTTTTCCTTTTGGTGCATAATTCATTCCATCTTTACTACCCAATGTCATTCGCTCCTTCTTTTCATATAATTAATCTCTACTCGCTATTAACCTTCGTTCTGATATAAAAACCTGCGAAATAAATAATTCCTATCGTAATACTCTCGCTTGTTCTAATGATAATAGGGTGCTTGCATTCTCTTCGGCAGAATACTTCGCTTTCCGTGGGCACGGCCTTGATGTTGATTAAATGAAAGTAGAAATCAGTTCATATACCGATTTCTACTTTTGGATTATTATTATTAGAACCAGTCAGAGTAACCTAGTTTTCTTAGGTTTTCTGCGGATGTTTCCAGGCAATCAAATGGGTCTCTTCCATACGTATCATCCTGTTCAATGAGGAAGTACTGTGCTCCGCTTTCAAGGCCTGCCGCCATAATGGCTGGTATATCCAGGTTACCTTCACCAACCTCAGCAAATTCGATAAGATTAGTAAACTTATTAAAGAATTTAGCCATATCCTTCAAATCATCTTCATGGACGTCAAGTTCTCCAATACGATAATCTTTCAGGTGAAGTAAGGAAATTCTCCCTTTATACTGTTTCACAAATTCTACTGGGTTTACTCCAGCACGTTGAATCCAATGTACATCTAACTCGAATCCAAGTTTAGAAGTATTGTTTTTCATTAAATCTAATAGATATTCACCATCATATTTTTGGAACTCAATGTGATGTGTATGGTAGTATAATTCAATGCCATGCTCAGCGAGACGCTCTGCCATCGCTTCCGCTCTATCAATAAAGGCCATAATTTGATCCTTATCTCCCATTACAGTTAATGGGAGCATGCCAATCCGGATAAAGTTACAGTTTAATGTCTTGCAATCATTGACAATTTTATCGAAATCATTTGCTAACGTTTCACCCGGGGCATCTGGAAGCATTGGCTCCAAGCCAGCTGATAACGCAGCTATTTTAATATCAAATTCTTCACTTGCGCGTTTTAGTTCTGCAACATTTTCTTCTGTCATCGGGATTTGCGAAACCTCTACCGCACCAAAGCCAAGCTCATGCAGCTTTTTCATCGTTTCATAGGCACCAAGCTCTTCTACTTTATTCTTTAACATCATCATTTGAACGCCGATTTTCCCTTTTGTCATTTATATACCTCCATCGGAATTATTTGTTTTATTTCAGACGACCTGCGAATAGCACTAATCATTTCCATCGACATTTGAGCATCTTTCGCATGAATATAATCCTGTGAATCCTGTTCAATGCATGAATAGAAATGGTTAATCAACTTAGAATGACTGGCTCCATAGTAAAACTTGCTTCCTGGCAGCTTTTCATCCTCTATAATTTTTTCTTTCGTACCATCTTCATTCGTCTTTGTTAAAATGCTGTCTTTAATGGTCAATTTTCCTTTTTCAAGGATAACCTGAAATTCTACCGAAGAATTGGTAGCATTGGTGACTGTTGCAAAGAACAACCCTGTGGCGCCGTTTTTAAATTGAATATTTGCTACCGCGGTATCTTCCACTTCATATCCGTAATCAAATAAATTGTCAACAGACCCTCGAATCGTATTAATTTCTCCACCGATCAACTGCATTAAATCTAAGGTATGGATAGACTGATTAATCATTACCCCGCCACCCGCTTCTCTCATAACCCCTCGCCATGGCTTCTCATCGTAATAGGATTTCGGTCTGAACCAAGTAACTAACCCTTTTAAACCAGTTACCTTTCCAAACTCACCACTATCTACGAGTTCTTTTAGCTTCATAAAAGTTTCATTTAGCCGGTTTTGGAAACTAACGCAAATTTTAATATCCTTATGTTTTTCTTCTAAATCAACTAAGAACATACCTTCTTCTGCATTTCTTGCCAAAGGTTTTTCCTGAAATACATGGACACCATGTTCTACGCAAGCTTTCGTAGCAGGGTAATGAAGATGGTGCGGCAGGCAAATATGAACACAATCCAATGATTCCGATTGAAGCATTTCCTGGTAGTCAGTATAAAAGGGTACATCTGGGACCATATCCTTCAGAGTTTCGTCTATATCGCATACCGCTACCAGCTCAGCATTTGGGCTCTCTTCAATAACTGGCAGATGAATTTTTGAAATATCACCTAGTCCGATAACCGCTACTTTAAGCATTTAAATGTGCCCCCCTTTTTGCTAGTAGATTAGAAAAACGAAGGAATAAGCCCTTCCTTTTTCTAATCCTACATTGTTCTATTTTTTAATTGGATTTGCTTTTTCTTCTTGTATTCGTTTGTTCAGCTCAGCTAAATAAACTTCTTCATCTACCGGTACTTCAACTTCCTTGCCCAACCAGCTTGATAAATGAATCGCATTCGCCAGTGCAACACCATTGATCCCGTCACTTCCTGGAGCAATTAATGGCTCACCATCCAAGATGTTCGCGGCAAAGTTTTCAAGTACGGCTACATGCTGCCCACCCCAGACGCTTTCAAATTCAAGAACTTCTGTATCATAAAGTTCATCGGCTTGACCACCCATAACAAGCTTCGCAACTTCCATCATGCTCATCGTTTTGCTCATTTCACTTTCTGGTTTCTTAAGGCGTTTAACCGTCACTTTCTTACTGTCATCTACAACAATCTTTCCATTGTCACCAAGAATTTCAAAGCGGTCAGTTCCAATCGCATCGTGTGTACAAGTAACGAAGACACCCGTTGCACCATTACCATAGTCAAGGATAGTGGTTACCTCATCTTCTACCGCAATATCTCTTTGATAACCATATTTCACATTGGAATAAACTTTCTTCGGCATTCCAGCAATCCATTGAAGAAGATCCAATTGGTGTGGTGCTTGGTTCACAAGAACACCGCCACCTTCGCCTTCCCAGGTTGCTCTCCATGCACTTTGATCATAGTATCCTTGTGGTCTCCACCATGTCGTAATCATCCAATTCGTACGGCGAATGTTACCGATTTCACCATTATCTACAATTTCCTTTACCTTTTGATATAATTCATTCGTTCTTTGGTTAAACATAATTGCAAACGTTAATTCTGGTTTCGTTACTGCGAAATCATTCAATTCTTTCACTTGTTTTGTATAAACACCAGCTGGTTTCTCACCTAAAACATGAATATCCCTTTTTAGAGCTTCAATCCCCATCTCAGGATGCAAGTAATGTGGAACCGTAGTAACAACGGCATCTACATCTCCGCTTTCCAGCATCTCAATATAATCTTCATAGAACGGGACGTCTGGATACTTCTCCTCTGCCAACTTTTTCTTTTCAGGTTCGATGTCACTAATCGCACCAATCTCCATGTTCTTTACTCTTCCTTCAGAAATAAACCCTGCATAAGCTCCACCTTGAGCACCTAATCCAATAATACCTAATCTGACTTTTTTCATCATTAACTCTCCTCACTATATATTTTTAAGCGGTTTCTGCGATATTCTTTTGCAGTAACGCCAACTTTACTTTTAAAATAGCGGCTAAAATGCGAGACGCTTTCAAAACCACTTTCATTCGCAATCTCTTTTAAAGCTTTCCTTGGTTCCGCTTCCAGTAAATACTTTGCTTGTGTAAGACGGGAACCCATCACATACTCCATAATGGTAAACCCGGTCATTTCTTTAAATACATGCGAAACATAGGACTTACTTATATTTAGTGCTGCAGCAATCGAGTCAATCGTTATTCTGTTCATATAGTTTTCTTGAATATACTCTGCGATATTCTCTGCATGCTGCGCTTTCTCCATTTTGTCATTGGAAACTTTTAATGATTCCAAATTCCCAAGACGATGTACAATTGTTAGAACTTGAATTAGGAGCGCTTTCATTTCTAATTCAGAATTAACATCGTTAGAAGGGGAAGATCGTTTTATTTCTTCCATACGACTGATCACTTTCTCAAGTTGCTTTGATTCTTCACAGACTTTCGTTCGAATTAGGCAATGATGGAGATTTTGAAATACCTCTAACAGGTAAAGCCCTCCTGCTTCTTTCAACATGCCTTTTAACCACTGTGGTGAAAAATGAACCGTACTGCGGACATACTCACCATTTGAAGGGACATTTGGCTTGTGAAGCGCCAATCCATCCATTATTAGGATATCCCCAGGCTCCAGGTCATAAATCTGATTATGAATAAGATACCTGCAAGTTCCTGAATGAAAAAGGAAGATTTCATATTCTTGGTGAGAATGATATTCTACATTATCCCAAATACCATGAACACGGTAATTCACTATTAAAGGTTCATTCAATTGAAAGAAACCTCCCCTCAGTGGAACTGTTTTCATTATCTCACTTATTGTAAGCAACTTCATTAGCCTAAAATGTCTGTTTTAGGCTAAAAATTATCCAGGAATGCTTTTTTTAAAACCTCACAGGATAACTTCCCACTATTGAAAGTGCTTACAAATTATATTATAATGGTTCCTTCCGTGAAAAAAAAGGACAATTCCAGCATAATTAGGACTTTTAGAAAGAAGCTTTTGCGATGTTTGTTGTTAGGGAGTTAATATAAATTGCGACGTAACGTTGAGATGTTAGTTTGGTGCGTTTAACCGCTACGGAAATACACTACACTATTGTTGGGCATTGTAACTTTCTGACATATTATTATTTCCCAATCTTTTAGAGAACAGTCTTTAATTGCGTGTTCAAAAAGGAGGATGAAAAGGACCAGTTTTAGTAGAAGGTCCTCTATCAATGTGTCATTTTCACCGGACTTTTTTGAACAGCCTCTTTAAAAAAATTAAGAAAAGCGCAAGCGCCTGTTTTGCGACGTACGGACTGCGCCTGGCCATGCCAGGTGGTTCGGTATTGCCGCGTATAGCGGCGGTTTTAATCGAACATTCCACTGCCGCATGAGATAAAGGAAACATGCCCCTTCATAGGGGTATGCCGACGTTGGGCGCAAAGCCCGCTTTTAGTCGGCCTTCCTAAAAAAACTAAGTCGATGTTGACTTTCACCGCAAGGGTATAAGTGCGACTAAGCCTCTGGTTTCACCAATCGGCAAGTCTTCTTTATCGTACGGAGGTGAGGGAAGTCTCGCTAGTCGCTGGGCGCTGGAGCTAGACATCGAAGCAGAAAATTTATACTGTCTTATCTTTTAAAAAAGAGACAGCTATTAGTTTGCCGCCTCTATCTTTTTCTTATTTATCTCCCACGTACAATATCACGCCACTGCAGGTCTCCGCGCTTTAATGCATGAATAAACAATTCAGCCGAGCCCATATTCGTTGCCAAAGGAATGGAATACACATCACAAAGTCTCATTAACGCAGACACATCTGGCTCATGCGGTTGTGCTGTTAATGGATCACGAAAGAAAATGATCATATCCATTTTATTTTCTGCAATCATTGCGCCGATTTGCTGATCCCCTCCAAGCGGACCAGATTGGAATCGCTGTACTTCCATCCCTGTACTTTCAGTGATTCTCCCTCCAGTCGTGCCGGTTGCATACAACTCATGTTGTTCCAGAATATATTTATACGCCTGGGTAAAACGAACCATATCATCTTTTTTCTTATCATGAGCAATTAAAGCAATTTTCATCTTTACTTCCCCCAATTCTTAGTAGCATGGTTTAATAGATATATTTTAAACTGTAGTAATACTAAAAAGCAATTTTGCCGATATTTGCATTTTCAAAATGTCTACATGCATTTGGACTGCGTGGAACTTCTGGATTCTTTCTTTTCAACTTCAACAACATTCTTTAAAAGCATTTTTTGATTAAGTTATAAAATTACTCAACTATTAACAAAAGTCATTTCAATTACGCTATTTTTTGATATAATAAGTTTGTAAGCGTTTTAATTGAGGACGGTAAATAAAATGCTTTATTAGTTTGTAGATAAAACAAATATACACACTTCAACATATTTGAATAACTTAGTATACAGGGGGTCAAAACATGGTTACTGGTGACAGTGCTTATATTAAAAAAATAAATAGAAGCTTGATATTAAAAACCATTATTCAGCATCAAAAAATTTCAAGAGCTGAACTATCAAAAATTACCGGGTTAAACAAAGCTACGATTTCCGTTCAAGTTGCCGATTTATTACAGGAAGAAATCATTTGTGAATCGCGGCTGGAACATAATTCTATTGGCAGACGACCCATTATGCTCTCCATTAATGGGAATGCAGGATATGTATTAGGAATCGATCTTGATTATCATGAAATTATATTTAATATATGCAATCTGCAAGGCAAATCGATTCAGATGGAAACATTACATCCGGATACAGAGAACTATGACGAGATTGTCAGATTATTAATTACCCAAATAAAGAAATATATAAAAGCATATTCCAATAGTATTTACGGCTTAGTTGGAGTTGTTTTAGGTATCCATGGAACAGTTAACAAAGATCAGAGTATTTTATTTATCCCTAAGTATCAATGGCATCATAAAGATCTAAAATCCGATTTAGAAAAAGAAGTAAGTGATATTGATATTTATATTGAAAACAATGCCAACCTATCTGCTAAAGCTGAAAAAACTTACAAATATAATTATAGTGATAACCTGCTAACAGTCATTTTAACTTCTGGTATTGGTGCAGGCATTATTATAGACGGAAAACTCCATAGAGGATACCACGGCTACGCTGGTGAAATGGGACATATGATTATTGCTCCGGATGGTATACCATGTAAATGTGGTAATCATGGCTGCTGGGAAAAATACTCCTCCGAACCTAGTTTTTTGGAGCAATTAAGTAAATTGTCTAACAAGAAAGTGGTTCATAACGATGTGAAGCAACTTATAACAAAGCAAGACCCAACGACCATGGAGTTACTAAATGATTTTATTCGATATCTGTCTATTGGGTTGAATAATATTATTAATTTATACAATCCAGAAACAATTGTTCTAAATAGTGAAGTGTTAAAAATATACCCAAATGCGGTGAATCAAATTAAAAATAATTTGACATCCTCTGTCAGCCAATACCGGGAAATTGTTCTATCCGACCTTGGTAATAAGGCATGTATTCTTGGTGCCTGTTCCTATGCTATTCAGCGTTTCCTGGAAGTACCTGAAATTGTACTCTCCATGGAGGATGAACGTCATTCAAAGGGGGATCAATCTGTTGAACCCATTTATATAAATAGAGCTCCCTAGATTTTAGGGAGTTCTATTTATATTTAGGCTTTTTTACGCTTTCAACCCTGACCATTTCGCAGTTGATATAAACCCTGACATAAGGTGCTTTGTTGATTTCCGAAGTGGTTAAACGCACCAGACTATCATTTTAAAGTTATGTCGAAGTTTAAGATTTAGCGAATAAACAGCCTTTATTTTAGTTGTTTTGTTCTATTTTTAGAACCAGTCAGCGTGAAATACGCCTTCTTTATCTTTGCGTTCAAATGTATGTGCACCGAAGTAGTCACGCTGTGCTTGAATTAAGTTTGCTGGTAAATCTTCGGAACGATAGCTGTCATAGTATGCAATCGCACTTGAGAACGTTGGTACAGGAATACCATGTTTCATAGCAACAGATATGACTTCACGCAATGCAGATTGATAATTTTCTACAATCTCTTTGAAGTATGAATCGAGCATCAAGTTAGCTAATTTCGGTTCACGATCAAATGCTTCTTTAATCTTTTGCAAAAATTGCGCACGGATGATACAGCCACCACGCCAAATCATTGCGATATCACCGTATTTAAGGTCCCAACCATATTCTTCTGATGCTGCACGCATTTGAGCGAAACCTTGTGCATAAGAAGTAATTTTACTCATGTATAATGCTTTTCTGATCGCTTCAATTAATTCT
The DNA here is from genome assembly GCF_009733865.1 of Oceanobacillus salinisoli. Lineage (GTDB taxonomy): Bacteria > Bacillota > Bacilli > Bacillales > Amphibacillaceae > Oceanobacillus > Oceanobacillus salinisoli. The sequence goes on from NZ_WOFB01000036.1 coordinate 23,063, forward strand.
TTGCGGTCACCTTCATATTTACCTGCTTCCGGTCCACTTAATACTTTGCTTGCTTTGACACGTTCATCTTTCAGACTAGAAATAAAACGTGCAAATACAGACTCGGTAATTAATGGAAGTGGAACACCTAAATCCAATGCATTCTTACTTGTCCATTTTCCGGTACCTTTTTGTCCTGCTTTATCCATAATAACTTCTACAAGTGGTTTACCTGTTTCGTCATCTTTTTTCGTGAATACATCTGCCGTAATTTCAATAAGGTAGCTGTCTAATTCACCTTTATTCCATTCCGTAAACACTTCATGAAGTTCATCTGCTTCCATTCCAAGTACATTCTTCATAATATTGTATGCTTCTGCAATCAGCTGCATATCTCCGTATTCAATACCGTTATGAACCATCTTAACAAAATGTCCTGCACCATTTGGACCGATATAAGTTACACATGGATCTCCATCTACTTTTGATGAAATAGATTCGAAAATTGGTGCAACTAATTCATACGCTTCTTTTTGTCCACCAGGCATTAGGGAAGGACCTTTAAGCGCCCCTTCTTCTCCACCAGAAACCCCAGTTCCAATAAAGTGGATTCCAGACTCATCCAATTTTTGATTACGACGCATCGTATCTTCATACAATGTGTTTCCACCATCAATTAAAATATCGCCTTTATCAAGATATGGTAATAAAGAGTCAATGGTAGCGTCTGTTGCAGGACCAGCCTTAACCATCATCATAATTTTACGAGGTTTTTCTAAAGAATTTACAAATTCCTCAATCGTTTCCGCACCGACAAAGTTCTTGCCTTTAGCTTCATTTTCAAGAAATTCCTGTGTTTTTGCATACGTACGGTTGTACACTGCTACAGAATTTCCTCTGCTTTCAATATTCATAGCTAAGTTTTTACCCATTACCGCTAATCCGATAACACCAATTTGTTGTTTTGACATAGTCATACCCTTTCTATTTTTGCTATTTTTCTATACTCATTTATATACTAAAATACATTAAATTGCAAAATAGCGTTTTGCATTTTCATAACAGATATTTCTTACATAGGTTTCCAGTAATTTCATGTCTTTTGGTGCCTTACCTTGTTCTACCCATGTCCCTAGTATGTTACATAAGATTCTACGGAAGTATTCATGTCTAGGAAACGAAAGGAAACTTCTGGAGTCTGTCAGCATTCCAATGAAATTACTAATTAGACCGATATTGGCTAATGTATTCATTTGGTCTTCCATGCCATCGATTGTATCATTAAACCACCATGCTGTACCAAATTGCACTTTCCCTGGAACTTCATCACTTTGGAAGTTTCCTGCCATTGCAGCAAGTACATTATTATCACGTGAATTCAAGCTGTACAATACGGTTTTTGGTAGCTTATCGTTAATGTCCATCGCATCTAGTAGGTTAGACAGTTTATCTGCTAATAATCTGTCTCCAATAGAATCAAAACCACTATCCGGACCAAGTAGCTTAAACATTCTTGTACTGTTATTGCGTAATGGGTTGATATGCAGCTGCATCACCCATCCTTTTTCTGCATACAGCTCACCTAATGTTACTAATGTGTATGTTTTAAACTGCTCTACTTCTTTTTCAGATAATGCTTCTCCTTTTAGTCGCTTCGCAAAGATAGATGCCACTTCATCTTTTGTTGCTTCTTCATAGAACATAACATTTATTCCGTGGTCTGAACTCTTACATCCATGTTCGGCAAAGTAGTCCACTCGTTTTGCTAAAGCATCCAGGAATGCATCATAATTTTCAATTGATGAATTTGTTGCTTGTTCCAGTTTCTCTACCCATGCAAGAAAACCTTCCTTTTCAATTCCAAGGCCATTATCCGGTCGGAATGATGGAGAAACCGTGAACCCAATGTCTTCTTTTGCCAAATCTTCATGCGCTTTTAAATCATCCACAGGATCATCTGTCGTACCTACGAATTCCACATTCTTATTTTTTAGTAAGGATCTAACAGACAGTTCTGGGGTAGCAAGTTTTGCATTGGCTTCTTCCCAAATTGCTGGAGCAGATTCCTCATCCAGTAATTGGTCTATCTCGAAATAACGAAGCAATTCTAAATGGGTCCAATGATAAAGCGGATTTCCTATTGTATTCGGAACTGTTTTAGACCATGCAAGGAATTTCTCATAGTCGCTTTTTCCACCTGTAATATAGTCCTCGCTAATTCCATTCGCTCTTAAGGCACGCCATTTATAATGGTCTCCGCCCAGCCAAACTTCGGATAAATTATTGAAATTCTTATCCTCTAAGATTTCATATTGATTTAAATGGTTATGATAATCTATGATTGGTAAATTCTTCGCAGTATTATGAAATAGCTCTCTTGCTGTTTCATTATAAAGTAAAAAGTCATCTGTAATAAATGTTTTCACCTTAAATCCACCTTTCATTTTTATTTGAACATCCTTTACCCTGCTAATTAGCTTCTTCCAAAGTCACTAACAGGAAACTTACGCTTTTAATACTCTGAACAATAGTATGTCTAACTTTTACTAAATTGAGTATAACTAAGGATAAAATAATCGAAAAAATAATTATTTGTTTACTAAACAAACTATTTTACATATACTATAATATATGTAAACGTTTTAGAATTCAAGCAAAAATAATAAGTTTATTTTAAAATTATTGGACAATCTTACATGTCCACGTACAACGTTAGTTTTTGATTCTATTCTAGTATCGCATACAGAAAAATGTTTGTCATCGATAAAGGAGACGCGGCTTAAATAATTAGGGGGAGTTTTTTTGAAAACAGGAGACGCTAGCTACATTAAACAGTTAAATCGAAAAATCCTAATTGAGGAGATTATTAAGAATATATCCTTATCCAGAAGTGATTTGGCAAGAATTACTGGTTTAAATAAAGCAACAGTATCTGCACAGGTTAATGATTTTCTTCAAGAACAAATAGTCATAGAAGAATATGAAAGTGCGAGTGCTTCTATTAATCGCGGCAGAAGACCAATTATATTGGAGATAAACGGGAAAGCCGGTTACAGCATTGGTGTCGATATAGATGCTACCCATTTTTCTGTTCTATTCATGAACTTGAAAGGAGTTACGTTTGACAAATTTCATATAGAAATTCAATTTGACAACCTGGTTAACGTAACCAATCAACTTATCCAAACACTTACACCATTAATTGACAAGTATAATGAGATGTATCAACCATTAGGTTTAGTTGGAATGAGTATTGGAATCCATGGCATTGTCAATAACCAGGAAGAAATCATCTTCACACCAAAACAGGAATGGTCCAACATTAATATGAAAAGTCAATTGGAAGAAGCATTTGAAACAAGTGTGTACATTGATAACAATGCGAACTTAAGCGTTTTTGCGGAACAAGTCTTTGATGAACATATATCTGATTTATTCTGCATTACATTGTATTCTGGTATAGGGCTTGGAATTGTTAGCGAAAATAAAATCTATCGTGGTTATCAAGGGTTTGCCGGTGAAATTGGCCACATGATTGTCGAATCACATGGATTACAATGCGCCTGCGGTAATAAAGGTTGCTGGGAATTATACGCTTCTGAAAGAGCACTATTGGAAGCATTGCAGAAGAGGCATCCCACTCTATCCATAGAGGAAGCAATAAAAACGGAGACAAATGGTAAGGTAATTCATGATTACCTGGAGTATTTAGCTGTAGGATTAAATAACATCATCAATATCTTTAACCCTGAAAAGATTATTCTTAATGGAGCAATTATTAATGGTAATTCTCCGTTTATCACAGATATTACCGGTCGATTAAAATCCAAAATGAATAATTACAGAGAAATTAGGGCATCCAAACTAGGTGAATACTCATGCGTACTTGGTGGTGCAGCATTTGCCATAAAGAACTTTTTCGGAATAGATACTATTGATTTTACGGCTTATGACAATTTAATAAAGTGAATCTTCAATTAGTGGGGGGGTTCCATCCCCACTGTTTTTTTGTTTTACAAAAGGAATTGTCGACTGCCCTTCGCTACAATCAACCAGCTTAAAGAGTTATTAACTAACGGATGGTTTACCTCAACAATATCGGAGTGTATTTTCCGTAGCGGTAGATCCAGCACGTACATCATTTAAAGTTACGTCGAATGTATATCCATTGCGAAGGTTAAATGCCTAAAACTTGCGAATAGAGTCATATTTAAAAACGAGTCAGTGATACAAAAGTATCATTTGTTCGTTCTTTTACTCTATTATTATTGCATTTCAATAGTAATCCGGATATTATACAATTAGTTTGTTTACCACTCAAACTAATATACCTTATTGGAAGCGCTTGTTAATGAGAGTAATTTTCTATCTCTTTTCAAGTATCGAAAAAATCTGGAAGCCAAACTAAACTCGGGACTTTATTAAGGAAAGAAAAGGAGGAAACATGTTGAAAAAATCATTTATTGCTTTATTGTCCATAACCATGGTAATTATTCTGGCCGGGTGTCAAAATGCTGCTGGTCAGTCTAATACAGAACAATTAAAACTCGCTCATAATCAAACACTTGATCATCCTGTTCACTTATCATTAGTAGAATTCGGCAGATTGGTAGAAGAAAAGTCAGATGGAGCGATAACAGTAAAAATCTATCCAAATGGGCAATTAGGAAGTGAGCGTGAGGTAATAGAATTAACCCAAACCGGTGCAGTGGATGTAGCAAAAGTAAGCGCCAGCGCACTGGAGGGATTTGCTTCGGACTATTCTGTATTTAGTCTTCCATATGTCTTTGAAGATTACGAGACATTTCAAAAAGTAATGAATAATGAAAAGGTAACCAATGAATTGTATTACCAAACGGAGGACATTGGTTTTATCGGTTTAACTTATTATAATGCTGGTGAAAGAAATTTATACACAAAAGATAGAGAGGTACATGATGTATCGGATATGAGAGGTCTGAAGGTTAGGGTACAGCCGAGTCAAACCAGTGTACAAATGATTGAATATTTAGGTGGAATACCTACTGCGATGGCTTATGGAGAGGTTTATACCGCCTTACAATCTGGTGTCATTGATGCAGCTGAAAATAATGAAACCGCACTTGTAGGAAATAACCATGGAGAAGTAGCCAAATACTATATGTATACTGGACATCAAATTGTTCCCGATATGGTTATTATGAATGCAAAGAGATTTAATCAATTTTCTGATGAGCAACAGGCCATTATTGAGGAAGCAGCCAAAGAATCAACGCTTTATCATGAAGAAGTCTGGGCTGAATCCATCAAAAGACAGACAGAAATAGCGAAAAATGAAATGGGTGTAAACTTTATTGAAGTCGATAAAACACCATTTATCAATGCTGTACAGCCGCTTCATGAACAATATGCCAGAAATGAGGAAACAAGAGATATTTACCACTTAATTCAGGAGGCGATTCAAAGTGAATAAAGCAAAAAAAATCGTTGATAAAATTCTACTAAGCCTCTCTTCTATCTTAATTATTGCAATGGTTATACTATCCATTTGGCAAGTTATGGCCAGATATGTATTAAACATTTCTTCACCAGGAACAGAGGAATTAACGAGATATATGCTGATATGGTTTGGATTAATGACTGCTGCTTATGTATTCGGTGCCAAAAAGCATATCGCCATCTTATTTTTTAGAGAAAAATTTAATCCAAAGGTACAAATAGTCATTGAGCGGATAACAGACTTACTTATTATATTCGTTGCGGCCGCGCTCATGATATATGGCGGGATTGAAGTAGTATCACTTACATCAGCTCAAACCGCAGCCGCTACTGGGATATCCATGGCCCTGGTGTATCTGTCTTTACCAGTAAGCGGAATCTTTATTATCTTCTATACCATCCATGGCATGTTAACAAATAAAACAAGTGATAACGAGGAGGTGGGTGTGTAATGACTGCAGTTGCGGGAACGATATTATTTATTAGCTTCTTCCTCTTACTTTTAATTGGAGCGCCAATTGCGATTGCTATTATACTGAGTTCTGTCATTACATTCTTAACTGTATTGCCTTTTGATGTGGCAATCATGACTTCTGCTCAGCGAATGATTACAGGAATCGATAATTTTACTATGTTGGCAATTCCCCTATTTGTGCTGGCTGGTATCATTATGAATAATGGAGGAATTGCATTTCGCCTTGTCAATTTTGCGAAGGTTCTAGTTGGTAAATTACCTGGAGCACTAGCACATACCAATGTGGTTGGGAACATGCTGTTTGGAGCGATTGCCGGTTCCAGTGTTGCATCTGCTGCTGCAATGGGCCGGATTATGGGACCAATGCAGGAAAGACAAGGATATAAGAAAACATATTCTGCTGCTGTTAATATAGCATCAGCACCTACAGGGTTAATCATTCCACCAAGTTCTGTATTAATCGTATATTCCCTTGTCAGTGGTGGGACTTCTATTGCCGCCTTATTCATGGCAGGTTATATTCCTGGAATTCTATGGGGAATGGCAGTCATGGTAGTCGCTTATTTCATGGCTAAAAAGGAAGATTATCCTGTATCTCCGTTGCCTGCTTTCAGAGATATTTTATATATCATTTGGAGTGCCATCCCAAGTTTATTGTTAATTGTTATTGTTATTGGTGGGATTGTTGGAGGAATATTCACCGCTACAGAAGGTGCTGCCGTTGCGGTCTTGTATTCAACAATTTTAGCCATTGTGTACAAAGGATTAAAATGGAAAGACATACCCGATATACTAAAAGAGACCATTGAGATTACTGGTATGATTCTTTTCTTAATTACGTCATCAGCACTATTTTCATTGGTTATGTCCTATTTAGGATTACCAGAAGCAATTAGTAATGCCTTATTATCCATTACGGAAAATCAAATTGGAATCTTGCTGATCATGATTGTCATTTTACTTATTGTCGGGACTTTTATGGACATTACACCTGCTGTCCTTATCTTTACACCTATCTTCCTGCCTGTTGCGCAAACATTTGGAATGGATCCGGTTCATTTTGGAATGGTTCTCTGTTTCGCACTATGTATTGGTAATATGACACCACCTGTTGGAAGTGCGTTATTCGTTGGTGCTTCCATAGCAAACGTAAGAATTGAACAGGTTATTGGAACATTAATCCCCTATTTTGCGGTTGTTATTGTCGTACTATTACTTGTCACATTCATCCCGCAACTATCCTTGTTCTTACCAGATCTGTTTAATTTATAAGAACAAAAGCGCAAGCGCCCGTTTAGCGACGTACGGACTGCGCCTGGCCATGCCAGGTGGTTCGGTGTTGCCGCGCAAAGTGGCGGTTTTAACCGAACAGTTCCCGCAGGAGATAAAGGAAACACGACGTACGAAGGGAGTCGATGTTGACTTATCGTACGGAGGTGAA
>NZ_WOFB01000037.1 GCF_009733865.1 Oceanobacillus salinisoli
TACGCATTTCTTACTTACACAGTTTATATTACACTCCCAAAAAAAACCACTGATTGAAAATTCACTTTATAGCAGGTTAGCTTTTTAATAATGTCCAAATGAAGCAAACAGAGTGCGGATGATCATTGCACTCTGTTTTCTCACTATACTTCCCGCACCGAAATTGCCCGCGAATAACTAACCACTCGACACCCCTCTAAATCTTCTGCTTTCAGCAAACCCAAATTAATCGCTGCATCAATCTTATCCCCATCCGGCTTTTTCACAACTTGAATCAAATCATTCATATTCAACTCTTCTAATCTTTCAACGGTCTCGTTATCATTGAACTTCTCTGTTTTCCGTACCTGTCGCTGGAGCTTGTACGTGCCAGTAGTCCATTCGCCTTTTTCGTTCTCACCAACCTCATTGTCAAAATATGTATGAAAGGTCTTTTTCAGTTGGTTCATTTCGGCCTCGACTTCTTTCTTTATGCGGTTTAAATTATAATAGCGCTCAATCATTTCTTGAGTGATTTCCGTTTTCGTCATCTTGGTTCCCCTCCTCTTTAAAATGCTTGTTTGTAGATTTTATTTAGGAAGGTGGAGGAATATTACTTGAAATGGTTTTAGGTTTGAAGTTGAAACTTTTGTTCAATGGCATTAGTGGGGGTTCAGGTGGAGTGAAGTTTTAAAGCAATAGAAGATGCTCATCTATCATTTTCCAAACAACCCCCTTGCCAATCCACCATAAATGTCATAAGATAGATTCATTTGATTCTAGTATTTAGGAGATGACAAACATGAAAGGCATGTTTCAACATAAATGGTCTGTGATTGGAATCGCAATTTTCTGTTCTATCCTTTGGGGAAGTGCGTTTCCGGTGCTGAAGGTAAGTTACGAAGAATTTCAAATGGCCCCGGATGACGTGATTGCGAAAATTGTGTTTGCGGGGATGCGCTTTTTATTAGCTGGATTGATCGTACTAGCATTCCTATTATTTATTAATCCAAAAAGCATACGTGTCACACGCAGGCAATTTTTCGTACTGATTATTCTGGGCGTTGTGCAAACCGCATTGCAATATTTTTTCTTTTATAATGGTTTAGCAAAAGTAACAGGCATACAAGGTGCGATTCTATCATCAAGTGGCACATTTTTTACTGTGATTCTCGCACACTATTATTATAAAAACGACCGGATGAATTGGAAAAAAGCAGTTGGCTTAATCGCAGGGTTTACAGGAATCGTAGTAGCAAACTGGGGCCAGGAGCTTCAGCTTAGCTTTACACTTACCGGGGAAGGGTACATGATTTTATCCGGATTAACCAGTGCGATCGCAACGATTATGGCCAAAGAACTGGCGACGGGAATCCATCCGTTTGCCATCACCGGCTGGCAATTGAGCTTGGGTGCGGCAATTCTGCTGTTAATCGGTCTCCCACAGTTAAGTGAAGGTGCGATGGTTCTCACCCCGTTTGGCTTGGGACTATTTATCTATTCTGCACTGTTGTCTGCTATAGCATTCGCACTTTGGTATTCGATTTTGAAGTACAACAATGCCGGGGAATTAAGCATGTATAAGTTTATTGTTCCAGTATCTGGCGCGTTCCTTTCTGTGATGTTCATTCCCGGTGAAGGCTTGAACTTCTTTATTATAGCAGCCATTACGTTGGTTGCAGTTGGAATTATTGTGGTGAATTATAAAGGGAAAAACAAGGAGAAGGAGAGCAAGCTAGACGATGATCGGTTGGCTGTTAGACAGGAGTAACTGTCAACAAAACCAAAATGAAAGAATCGTTTTAATCCAGTAGTGATTCATACCTTTTCTTAAAATCATAAAAGCTCAGGCTCACCAAAAAGGTTTGGTGATTACCTGAGCTGTTTATTCAAATATTACTTCTATGGATTCTTTAAGTAAAATATAAAGACAGCAGCAATTTTTAAAAACACGATGATTTTCAAATATGTAAATTCAAATTAATATATCTTTAATAAAATATTTACTAAAATTATTTTGACATATTGAAAACAGAGGTTATACTAATATTATAGAATTCTGAAAAAATGAGTTAAAAGAATTACTACTTACATATAGTGAACAAGAAATTTAGGTATATTGGTCGATTTGCTTCATGGTTAAAAATAGGCTATTGAGAATTGACAAGACGAAGAACATAAGATAATTTCGTTTTACCTCAACGCCGATTACAACATGGTAAAGAAAAATAATGGTACAATTACCTTTAATTATACTTCCAACAGCTAATATGAACAGCTCGTTTTTACACACAACATAGCTTAGTGTACCCAACCTAAGTTCCCCATCCTCTTCATTGTTAAACAAACGGCTTCTGGACAAGTCCCTGTCAAGCACTCCCTTTCCTTATTTATACTGTTAATTTAAAATTTTAACGATAAACATATTTTCCCGGCAAATTCCATCAGATTTTTTTATGGTAATTCAGTTAGGTATTGCTCACCACAGTAGTTATTTCATTATTAATGAATCCCAGGATAGGATGTGAAAAAATGAACCAGATGATTTCTGTGTATGGAGAGCGGATCAAGGTGGACTTTGGAAAAAATCCTGTTTCCCAATTTTTTGAGGAGTTTGTCGATTTCTTTGCTCCGGATTTAGGGAAAGAAATTGATTTTCCCAGGGGAAAGGACTTTGGGAAACGCTATATTTTTAAGGGAAGAAGTGCAAACAATGCGGGAAGAAAAATCAAAATTACCACCAACATTAGCAGAGATATTTCCCGGAATCCAGAAAAGAACGAAGAGAAGAAGGAAAATTGGAAGCAGCAAAAGAGATGGTAATCAAATTATTGTGTGAAGACTTCAGAGATGAACAAATAGCTGAATTTACAAAATTAGATGTGGGGGAGGTGAAGGAAATAAGGAATTTGATGAAAACTTAGAGAATAGAAGATAATTAGGCGCCATGTGAATAGTTATTCTAGACTTCGCGATAATTACCGAAATTTCCTCTATGTCCCCCTCGACATATACCACATCAAAAGCTTCTCAGTCAGAAGTGTAAAAAACTCCAGTACATATACTGGAGTTTTCGCTTTTTTATGAGATAAGAAAGTATAAATTTGCGCTTTGATGTCTAGCTCCAACGCCCAGCGACTAGCGGACTTCCCTCACCTCCGTACGATAAAGAAGACTTGCCGATTGGTGAAACCAGAGGCTTAGTCGCACTTATACCCTTGCGGTGAAAGTCAACATCGACTCAGTTTTTTTAGGAAGGCCGACTAAAAGCGGGCTAGCGCTCAGGCGTCGGCATACCCCTATGAAGGGGCATGTTTCCTTTTCGCTCT
>NZ_WOFB01000038.1 GCF_009733865.1 Oceanobacillus salinisoli
ATAAAATCTTTTAAAACTGTCGAAGTGCTTTTTCCAATAGGAGTTATTCAGATCAGCTATGGATACACCACCACTTGAACCTGCTTGGATGAATTTATTGTTCCCAAGATAGATTCCCATATGAGAGATGCCAGATTTATAGGTTCCGGCAAAGAAGACTAAATCTCCAACTTGTGGATTATCAACATAATATGAACGGTCAAAGTATCCTTCACTGGAAAGACGGCTGATTTTTTTCCCTGCTTGATTGTAAACATAATAGATAAAACCGCTGCAATCAAAGCCGCTAGTTGTAGATCCACCCCATTTATACGGAATCCCTTCCAAACTTTTGGCTACACTGATGAGTTTGTCCACATTATAATCCACTTCGGACTTCGTATTACTACTCGAATTACTGCTCGAACTGGACGAAGATGAGCTGGATGAACTGTCTTTTGCTGCTCCAATGCTGAGTTTCTGTCCGATATAAATACGATCAGAGCTTAAGTTATTCCATTTTTTTAAATTTGATACACTAACACTATACTTTGCTGCGATTCTGGAAAGTGTATCACCGGATTTCACGGTGTAAACGGTAGCGGAATCTACTTTTTCTTTATTAGTAGATGTTGAAACAGAACTGGAACTGGAAGAACTAGTGGAATTATTATTCGCAGCTCCGATGTTCAACTTTTGCCCTACATAAATCATATCAGAGCTTAAGTTATTCCATTTCTTTAAATCTGATACACTAGCACCGTATTTTGTTCCAATTCCGGAAAGTGTGTCACCAGCTTTCACCGTGTACACAGTAGAAGATTTGGTAGTGGTTTCCTTTGGCTTGATTGTTGTCGATTCTGTTTTAACAGCACTGTCAGAACTCTTGTTACTTACGTTAAGCACATTGCCAGGATAAATTAACGTCGTCTCCAATCCATTCCATTTCATTAAATTTGTAAGTGAAATATTATGTTTGGAGGCAATCCCACTTAATGTATCTCCAGCTTTTACCGTATATGTAGTGGAAGTGCTTTTAGGCTTATCTGCTGTTTTTTTTGCAGAAGTTGTTGAAGTAGTGCTGGAACTGCTGCTTGAACCTGTTTCTAACGTTTGATTTGGATAAATAATATCCGAAGAAAGGTTATTTAATTCCTTAAGCTTTGAAACGGACGTATTATGTTTTTGTGCAATTGTCCATAACGAATCACCGCTTTGGACTTTGTAAGATGCAGCTTCAGCCTCATCTACCCCAACTATTACAGATGCAATGGCTGCACCAGCTGTAACCGACATGATCCTTTTTTTATTCGCCAATTTACCTTATCCTCCTATTAAACGATGTCTATTATGCATATTATATCCTTTTTTGGAAATAATAGATAGATTAATAGACAATTTGTTAGAAGATTTTTACGGGTAAGTTTCCAGGCTAACATAAAAGGTTTATGACAGCATGTTTACTACATTAAATACGTTTACCAGTATAATAAGGAGAATGGTTACATTAAAAATAAATTCAATTCTATCATTGTTAATTTTCTGGATAAGCTTGCTGCCAACCAATCCGCCTAAGACACCACCAAACATCATGTAGCCCAGCATGGATAAATCATATATGGCAAATCCTGTCGTACATGCAATAAGTATGAGTGCGGATAATTGAGAAAAGAAAATAATAAACGTAGAATTGATCACAGCATTTTTTGCATTCATGGAAAAAAGAAAATACAGTACGGCAACATTTAGAGGTCCGCCCCCGATTCCAAGAAAAGCGGAAAGCATCCCTAAAATAACTCCTACAGTTAATATTAAGCTTTTATTTTCTACGGTGTAAGCAGTCATATATTTTTTGTATTTCATATATAAAAAAATGAGAACTAAAATGAGTGCAAGCAGGCTGGACTGGATAACACCAGTAATCGTTGTCGATCCGAGTGTGAGTGAATAATTATATATGCCTTTTCCAAAAAATCCACCTAAAATAGACCCAATAGCAATAAGCAGACTGTGGCTTTTATCAAGCTTACCATGCATGGATTTTACCTGTAATAAAGAAACGGTGGACATGGTTAGAACCGTTGCGGCTGAAAGTACACCAATAGTTGATAAATCATAATGGCCAAAAAAGTCCAGCACCGGTTTAATAATGACTCCACCGCCTAGCCCTGCCATCGCGCCAATGACGGATGCGCTGAACCCGATTAAAAAGTATAAAAGAATCAGTATTTCAATCATCTCCAAGTATAAATCAAGTTGTACAAAATACATATCAAGTTTTGACAAACAATATAATCATACCAAAAGCAATGGTGCCTGTCACTTCCCGGTTTTTGTTGAAAAGTGTCGAATTAGGGAGGGGTTTTTAGGTATATTTTGATCGTTTTATGGAAGATTAATGATGAGTATTGCTTTTTGGAGGAGGAAATTTCTTGGGCATTGTTCTTATATCATTTTTAACTGGAATTGTACTGGGAATAGTATTTTCATTACTTAAATTGCCTATACCCGCTCCGCCTAATTTAGCCGGGGTCGTTGGGATAGTTGGAGTGTTTACCGGGTTTGTTCTTGTTAATTCTTTATTTTAGGTGGGATATCATGAAACTTAGTATACAATCATTTATTGCCGGAATCGTGATGGGGGCCATATTTTCATTACTTAATTTACCTATTCCAGCTCCGCCCAATTTAGCTGGTATTATGGGGATTGTCGGTATTTTTATCGGCTTTTTAATTATCAACCAGTTTAATAAAGCACGTGGGAAAACCGAAAATAGTAGCTAATCATATAATTACTAGAGTTCGACAAATAACGACAAATATCGGGAAGTGACAGGCACCGCTTTACAATCTGCTCGAGTGTTCCTATAATAAGGTATATTCCTATTTTTTACATTTGTTGGATTGAATATTCTGGCAAATAGGCATAACATCTGGAGGAGGAGTATGTATGAGGAATGTTAGATGGGGATTATTATTAATGCTGTGCCTGTTATTAACTGGATTAGTAGCATGTGGTGGACAGGACAATACAGAGCAATCAAATGAAACCCCTTCCACAGAAGGGACACAGGAACAGGGTGAACAAGTTTTAAATCTCTTAAGTGCAGAAACGATTACTTCCATGGACAGTTCGATGGCAACTGATTCCTATTCCTTTGAATTTCTGGGGGCTGCAATGGAAGGACTATACCGTTTAGATGAGAATTCTAATCCGGTTGAAGGCATTGCCACAGATCATGATGTAAGTGAAGATGGATTAACATGGACTTTTACTTTGCGTGAAGATGCACAGTGGTCCAATGGTGATCCGGTAACTGCCCATGATTTTGTCTATGCATGGAAACGTGCAGTTGATCCAAATACGGGTTCAGAATATGGTCCGTATATGATGAATGGTGTCATTAAAAATGCGGAAGCAATCAATAATGGTGAAATGGATGTAGAAGAACTTGGAGTGAGTGCCGATGGGGATTATAGTTTAGTAGTGGAACTGGAAAATCCCATTCCATATTTTGAATCACTAACTACTTTCCCAACGTTCTATCCGCAAAACGAAGCATTTGTGGAAGAACAAGGTGATGACTATGCGACAAGTACGGAAGCATTAGTTTTCAATGGACCTTTCACATTAGAAAACTGGAAAAGTACGAGCAATTCCTGGGAACTGGTAAAAAATGAAAGCTATTGGGATGCAGAAACTGTACAACTGGAAAAACTGACGTTTGAAGTGGTTAAAGATGCACAAACTGCAGTAAGACTATATGAAGAAGGTACCGTTGATCGTGCAGATTTATCATCTGATCTTGTTGATCAATATGCAACACACGAGAATTATACGGTAATTCCTGAAACGTTCATCTTTTATTTGAAGTTTAATCAAACAACGAGTGAGGCATTAGCAAACAAAGACGTCCGTGCAGCTATTAGCAGAGCTTTTAATAAAGAAGCATTAGTTACCGAAATCTTAAATGATGGTTCTCTTGTGGCCAATGGACTAATTCCTCAGGATTTCGTTCAAACACCGGATGGGGTTGACTTCCGTGAGGCAAATGGGGATCTTGTCACTCATGATGTGGAAGCAGCACAGGAGTTTTGGGAAAGAGGATTGGAAGAGCTTGGGACTGATACCGTAGAGCTCGAACTTTTATCCAGTGACAATGACGAAAGCAAAGTGATGGGAGAATATCTTGCAAATCAGCTTGAAACCAATCTTCCAGGTTTAGATATTAGTCTGAGGCGGGTACCATTTGAGCAACGCAAGGATTTAGACGCGAAGATGGATTATGATATTCAGATTTCCTCATGGGGACCAGACTATCTGGATCCGATGACATTTATGAATCTTTTCGTAACTGAAGGCGGAAATAACAAAATGGGTTATTCGAACGCTGAGTATGACCAGCTAATTAATGATGCGGCGACAACCAATGCATCAGATAAAGAGGCGCGTTATAATAACTTCCTGGAAGCTGAGCAGATTCTTTTTGAAGATGCAGCCATTGCACCGATTTATCAAAGCTCTACACCACAACTTGTTTCATCGAGAGTTCATGGAATTTATGTCAATCCATTTGGCCCAACCTATGAATATAAATGGGGAAGTGTGGAAGCAGGTGAATAATAAAGTTATTTTGAGAGGGGATCACTGATGAGGTGGTTCCTTCTTTTTTTAAAAAAGCTGGGTAAGTAAATTAGGCAAGAAATGGGTTCGGTTTAAAGCCTTAAGTTTAAACAGTTTGTCGTGTTGAAAATAATTCTGCGAAAACGACTGGGAGATGGTCTAATTTAAAGGAGAGAATCTTGCAGTAACCCAAGGGGGCTGCGCTAACAATCGAGTGAACATGATTTTTTCTAATATGGAGGATTAAGAATAAATGGTATGCAAAAAAAATATAAAGATATGGTAAACTAATTTTAAAAACTAAATATAAGTAATTCAATGGGGGTTCTAAAAGATTAGGGAGGTATTTCAATGAGTGGAAAAGTTCCATTGCTCGTCGATACAGAGTGGTTAGCAGAAAGACTGGAGGATCCGCATTTACGATTGCTGGATGCAACGACTTTTTTGAAGATTCCTGAGGAAGGCGGATATTATGATGTATGGTCGGGAAAAGAAGCTTATGAAAAAGGTCACATTCCCGGTGCAGTATTTGCTGACTTGTTGGAGGATTTTTCTGATCCAGATTCCGACTATACTTTTACATTGCCTGCGAGAGAGGAATTTGTTAGGAAAATTAGTGAATTAGGTGTTGGGGAAGGTACGTATGTTGTCGTTTATGACCAAGGTGTTGGCGGTGTTTCACACTGGGCATCCCGCCTTGTATGGCAACTACTCTTTGAAGGTTTTGATGATGTTGCTGTTCTTGAAGGTGGATTTACGAAATGGCGGGAGGAAGGACGTCCAGTTACAACAGAGCCAGGTTCCTATCCTCGCGGCAACTTTGTCGGAGAGCGGAGAGAGGATTTATTTGTAACAAAAGAGGATGTGAAAAAAGCGATCAATGACGAGGATACCGTTTTAATCAATAGTCTGTCAGAGGCTGATTTTAAGGGAGAGACCGATACGTATGCACGAAGCGGAAGGATTCCTAACAGTGTACATGTCTTTTCAGCTGGTCATACCAATTTTGAAACGAAGGAACTAAAAGAGGACGGAGAATTACGGGAAACGTTTGCAGAAGCTGGAGCACTGAATTCGGATAAAAAAGTAATCACATACTGTGGAAGTGGTATTGCTGCGACTTGGAATGCCTTACTGCTTAAGAAGTTAGGTCAGGACAATGTTGCCGTATATGACGGATCTATGACTGAATGGGCAGCAGACAAAGACCTCCCACTGGAAAAAGGCTAATAGGTCTTAGGTCCTGTCACTTCCTGGTTTTTGTCGTTATATGTCGAATGGGTGAAAAAACTTATAGGGTGGGTGAACAGGAGAGTGTACATTGAACTGTAATAAAAAGTATTGAAAATTGGATGATAAAAAAACGAACGGTGCCTGTCGACCGTTCGTTTTTTATGGATTATACAAATCCCTGTAATCCCTTACCCACCAAGGGTTTAACACACACCATTTCATTCGACAAAATTCGGGAAGTGACAGGCACCCTTATTGGCACCCTTATTCGGATGTTCTTGTTGTTTGGTATGGTAGGGTGTCCCAGAAGGATACGTCTTTCTCATTAATGGAGCCATCTGAGATTGCACGAACCGTCGCGTCTAAAGTGTTAACAGTTTGCTTAATTAAATAGCCATTGCTCTTCTGTCCGAGTACATAGGATTCATAAAAATGGTCGGACATGCCGCGCATTTCGAATAACAGGGTGGAGATACCATATTCTACGGCAATACCGTTTCGGGAAATCGTTTCAGCGGAACCGCCATTATATTTGCCTAAATGTCCCCAGCCAGTTGGTTCAATTTCATCAAACACGACAGCACCTAATTGCTTGGATTTATGAACGACTTCAGGATCGGCATTCTCTGTAGTTGGATAAAGGATGGAACCAGACACTAGTTCTCCATCACGTTCACTTTGTGCACCTTGATGATGGAGATCAATCATATAATCAATATCGTACGTATTTAACACATTATTATGAAGGGCCTGTGTTTCCGGGAAAACTTTGTTCACATGGTCGCGGTTTAAATCTTCACCGACAGCATTGTATCTCGTTAAATGACGGTCTCCACTTGCAATATAGTCATCTAATTCAAAATCAACATCTCCCATGGCACCATCAGGGTTGAGCATCGGTACAATTAACACATTAATATTTTCCAGAACACCTTTTGTTTTTCCAGTTCCAAGATGCTTAATGAATTCAAGTGCCCCTTCTGTCGTCAATTGCTCGTTTCCATGCTGCTGTGTTAGAAAAAGGATGGTTGGATTTTCCGGATTAGACATGTATTTAACAAGATATAAATCACGGCCTTTCATTGATTGCCCAATGACTTCCAATTCCATTTGGTCCTGTTTGGCTTCCTGTGTTTCGAGGAAATCAGCCATTTCATTATAGGTAGTAAGGATAGAAGTGTTTATTTGTTCGTTACCGTTGTAATTCGGACCATTTCCGACCGCATTGACAACTGGTGAAGCGATCGAAGTACCTCCAAACACCATTGCACCCGTAATCGCTAGCGTTAATCCCCTCTTGTTTATCTTTTTCATAGAATATCCCTCCATATTTTCGTTATGTTGTATGTTTCGTTGTAAATGAATAAAAACCCTTTAAAGGTACAAAAAATGATAAAGATTCCCTATTTTTAAATAAAATGACAGGGAATTGGATAGAGTTGTCTGGTTTAACCTGTGTAAAAAGTATGAGAAAAATTGATGGATAGAGGGGGATTGCCTTGTAGAGATTTCTCTATGCGGGATTTTAAATATTGGTAAATGCCGCTGGTTTTAATCGGAAATTCCTACCCAATCCTCGTCATTACTGATTGAACAAAATATGTTGTCAACGAATGAGGCTACAAGCACTCTATCATTCTTGTGGATAATTATTCAAAAGAAAGGATTAAATTAATGGGACGTGCTATTTATAAATCAATAACATTTGTGCTTTAAAACGAAAATGTTATAGAGAAGTCAGGACAGATCTACCATTTTCACTTTCCTAATCACTGGATAAAAATGACAAATATCTACAATTTTCGGGAACTGACAGGAAACAAACGAAGTATTTGAAATATTTTTAAAAGTGATTTATAATAAAATAAAGTGTTCGTAAAATAGAACGTGATAAATATCATGGGGGGATTAGAGTGATTGATGTGCAACGTAATATTTTACCTGAGTTGGATGGAGGAGCGAAGTCATTAACAGAAAGTATTGCGATAACAAGGGAAGCTGTCAATCAAGGTATTGAGAAAATTATTGCAACACCACAGTATAATGAAGAAACATCTACCAATAGTAGAGAAACCATTCTTCAATCTGTATATGATTTGAACGAAATATTACAGCAGGAGAATATTCCAGTTGAAATTTTACCAGGGCAGGAAATTAAAGTGTATGGAAATGTTAACGAAGACCTGATTGAAGATAAATTACTGCCATTAAATGAAAATAGTAATTACGTGTTGATTCAATTGCCAGATAATCATGTTCCACAATATTTCACACAAATTATATTTGATATGCAAATTGCTGGGTATAAACCAATTGTTGTGAGTCCTGAACAAAATGAGGAATTTATGAAAAATCCGGATAAATTATACTCTTTAGTTAAAAATGGGGCACTCACTCAAATTAGAGCGGAAAGTTTAATAGGGAAGGCCGGAAACAAGGTCCAGAAGTTTGCTTATCAAATAGCCGAAGCAAATCTAGCTCATTTTGTGGCTACGAACTATTTTGTAAAGAAGAGGAAAGTGGCTTTGCGGGCAGCGCTGAAGGAGATTGAAAGAAAATGTGGGGAGTCTATTCGATTCAAATTAAAGGACAATATACAAAAATTGGTAGATGGACAAGTTGTTTATCAGGATCCTCCCGAGCGAATTACGAAAAAACGGAAGTGGTTTCTGGTTTAAGGTGGATGAATGGTTTAGCGGTTATAAGTTTTGTATAGTACAAGGGTTTTTATTTAAATATACTATTGTATTAATGTAGAGAGATTAATAGAAAGGAAGAGAGTCACGAATAGTGGTTTTCTTCCTTTCTTTTAATTTGGAAATAAAATAATTCCGTTTTTAAAGTGAGTCGATGGGAAGTGAGACAAAAACCTAGTATTTACCAAATCTTTTAAAACTAGGGATTCGACAAATTCCGGGAAGTGACAGGCACCACTAGACATTTTTATTTCGGCCTGCTCCGATGCCAAATAGCATAACAACGAGGGAGATGCCTAAAATGGTTAGCAGCGGTATGGTCCAAGTTTGTGAAACATCAAAGAGAAAACCGATTAGAATTGGACCAACTGCTGCAAGAATATAGCCAAAGGTTTGAGCCATCCCTGAAAGTTCGGCTGCTTGTCTGGCCGTTTTCGTACGGAGCCCCAGGAATGTAAGTGCCAATGCGAATGTCCCTGATAAGGCAATCCCGATAAGAATGATGCTTATGATCATAGAAGCAGTGGATTGCCCAATTAACAATCCACCATATCCTAAGATTGAACAAAGCCCCATAACAATGACAAGCACGCGCTGAGACTGCATGCGTTCTGCAACAACTGGAACGATAAAGCTTGCTGGAAGTCCGATAAATTGGGTGAAGGATAGCAACCAGCCAGCTATTGTCATACTAGCACCATAATCATGCAAAATAGCAGGAAGCCAGGAAATCGTTACATAAAATAGAAATGACTGCGTTCCCATAAAAAGGGCCACTTGCCAGGCGAGCGGAGATTTCCACATTTGCTGGTCAGAACGGATAAAACGGCTTTCTACATGGTGTTCCGAATGCGCTTTACGTGATAGATAATAGACTGGAATGATGGCAAGGATTGCGGGTGTTGCCCAAATGAATAATGCGAATTGCCAGCCTAAGTTCATTACACTTGCTAATGGTACACTTAATCCGGAGGCAGTCGCAGCGATAACTCCCATGGCAGTGGAATAAACACTTGTCATGACACCAATACGGTTCGGGAATTTATCTTTAATTAAGCTAGGTAAAAGTACATTCAAGATGGCAATTCCTAATCCAATCAATAACGTACCTGTAAAAAGCAGGAAGATGATGGACATGGAGCGAATGCTGATGCCTATAAGCAGTAAGATTAATCCAATCACCATTGCCCGTTCATTTGAATAACGATTTCCAAGCTTTGGTGCAATTGGCGACATGATGGCAAAGGCTATGAGCGGAAGGCTTGTTAATAATCCTACACTGGAATTCGTTAAGCCCAAATCTTCGCGTATAGTGCTGATAAGCGGCCCCACAGATGTGATGGCAGGCCGTAAATTAAAAGCAATTAGAATAACTCCAGTGATGAGAAAAAATTGATATATGTTTCTGGTCTGTTGCGATGTTCGATCTAAATCCATGCTATGAACTCCCTTCACACAACAATATTTACTATAGCATAAAAATTCTCAGAAATTGTAAAAATAGGTAATAGTATATTATTCGACAAAATACGCCAAATTCCGGGAAGTGACAGGCACCAAAAAGGAACCAAAAAGCACCAAAAAGCATCAAATCAAAAAAAGGCTGTTGTTATGATTGGAACATTACAACAGCCCTTCTTGTTCATATAGATAGTCATATGGAATATCAATGAAGATATATTTGTTATCAGAGATCGGATAAGAATAGGTTCGGATTTGTTCATCCCGTTCTATATCGGTGTACAAATCAGATAAAATGCCTTTTTTCTCCACATTCATGCGTACGATGTTTTCAAAGAAATATGGACGCCAGCTCCAGTTCTTCTGCCTTCCCTCATAATGAAGTTCCCAATTTCCATCTTTACTTTTTTCCGCATTGGATGATAATTGGATTCCCTCATCACTGCAGATATACACTCGAAAGGCAAACTGGCTGCATGCATGGCCGACGGTAAAAATAATTTCATCGTATGGAGCATCGCCTTTGATGTCTTGCATTGTAGTGCTGAATTGCTGATTAATTCGATTAGATAGCTCCAACTGGGCTTTCATTTTTTTCTTTTCATAATTAACAAAGAGCTGAAAATCTCTTTCTATGATTTCTTTACAGGAATCGATTTCTGCAAAATGTGGCTTGGATGGTGATAAGTAACGACCTTGGTAATACCTTCCACCATTTCGCCATGCATAATTAAATTGGTTGTATGTAGAAATACCTTTGAAAAGTAATGTAGCACCAATTTTACGTGCAAGCATGGAAATGGAATAATGGACTTCACGGTATAAGTGTGGCAATGCATCATCTTTTAGAAAACTGACATCAATTTTAACGATATTTGGTTCAAAATGTGTTAATCTCCCAAGGTTACCATTTGTTTTTCCCACATCGTCCAAGGCGATTTGAATTCCCAGTGTTTTCATGTATTTAAATAGCTGCCGTAGAGAATCCATTTCTTCCGTGATTTGCTCTTCTTTGATTTCGATAACAATTCTGTTTAGGTTAAGACCTTTCTTTTCATAGGATTGCAAAAGAGAAAGCAATGTCTCGCCGTCATCTTTGTATAGCAGATGCGCATTATAATTAATAAATAGAACGAGTGATTCGTCAGATTTAATGCTAATAAAGTGATCCAGAGCCTTTTGCTGGATCCAATGGTTTACTTCTAATTGAAAATCATGAGGTATGGATGGATCTTTAAAAAACCAGTCAAGCCGCTGTATTTCATCTTCTTCATCCAAATAATATGCCTTCACTTCATAACCAATGACCTGCCTTGTGTCAGCACTTACTACAGGCTGATAATAAGGAATGACTTGCTCTAAATTCATCATAATATCTAATGGATCCACTATCTCATACACCTCCATTACAACTCTTGCAACAATACTTATTATACCATAATTCAGGGGTGCCTGTTACTTCCCGAAATTTGTTGATTTGCAATTATTTATAGGAAATTTAATGCAGAAGTCGAAAAAAGTAGTGTAAAATTGATATGGGTTTAAGGAAAGTTATATACTAGAGGATATTATGGAATGATTAGGAGGAATCTTTAAGTGAAAATTGCAGTAGCAGGTACTGGGTATGTTGGGTTGTCCAATGCCGTACTCTTAGCGCAACATCACGAAGTTAAAGCACTTGATATTATAGAAGAGAAAGTCAATATGATTAACGATAAAAAATCACCTATTGTGGATAAAGAAATTGAAGAATTTTTAAAAACGAAAGAGTTGAATTTACAAGCAACGACAGATCATAAAGAGGCATATCAAGATGCCAGGTTTGTTATCATCTCCACACCGACAAACTATGATCCCGATAAAAACTATTTTGATACAAGAACAGTAGAAACGGTAATTGAAAATGTCCTGTCTGTAAACCCGGATGCAGTGATGATTATCAAATCAACCATTCCAGTTGGGTATACGCAGGGAATCAGAGAGAAATTTAACACAGAAAATATTATCTTTTCCCCAGAATTTTTAAGGGAAGGAAAAGCATTATATGATAATTTGTATCCTTCTCGAATTATAGTAGGGGAGCAGTCTGAGCGTGCTCGGGTATTTGCGGACTTATTAGTGGAAGGTGCGGTGAAGGAAGATATCCCCGTTTTATTCACTGATTCCACAGAGGCAGAGGCAATCAAATTATTTGCTAATACATATCTTGCAATGCGAGTGGCATTCTTCAATGAACTGGACAGTTATGCCGAAATCCGCGGGTTAAACACGAAGCAAATTATTGAAGGGGTCGGGCTGGATCCTAGGATTGGCACACATTACAATAATCCATCATTCGGTTATGGCGGCTATTGTCTGCCGAAAGATACGAAACAGCTGCTTGCCAACTATGAAGATGTTCCAAATAACATTATTTCAGGGATTGTCGATGCTAACCGTACAAGAAAAGATCATATTGCTGAAATGATTTTGAAGCGAAATCCGAAAATTGTTGGTATCTATCGGTTAACGATGAAAATGGATTCAGATAACTTCAGGCAATCCTCTATCCAGGGTGTAATGAAACGCATTAAGGCAAAAGGGGTAGAAGTGGTTGTATACGAACCCGTACTGGAGTCGGACAATTTTTATAACTCCAGGGTCATTAAAGATTTTGATGAATTTAAAGAGATCAGTGATGTCATTGTCGCCAATCGAATGTCAGATGACTTGGCTGATGTGGAAGAAAAAGTATATACCAGAGATTTGTACAGTCGAGACTAAGCTTGATTTGCCTGACAGGAGTGCTGGAATTGTGTAAAGCATTATCAAACAAAAAATGTTGAGGTATGAAATCATGTACAGTTATATGAAAAGTAAAATCCAAACTTATAAACAGGAAAATGAAGAAAGGGGACGGTTTTTAATTAAATGCCCCGATCAGCCGGGAATTGTATCGGCTGTTTCCGAGTTTCTCTTCAAATATGATGCAAATATCGTGGAATCGGATCAGTATACGATGGATCCGGAGGGCGGAGAATTTTTTATGCGAATCGAGTTTGACTGCCCGGATTTGCAAGAGAAAGCCGGTAAAATGGAAGATGAGTTTCAACCAATCGCGGAAGAATTTAAGATGGACTGGAAACTTATGTATGTTAGTCAACTGAAAAACATGGCTATTTTTGTGTCCAAAGAACCCCACTGCCTACTTGAATTATTATGGGAATATCAAAACGGAGACTTAATGGCCAATATTGCACTAGTAATCAGTAATCATGAATCTTGCCGGGAAACAGTTGAAGCCCATGGAATCCCGTTTTACTACATCCCAGCAAATAAGGATATTCGTAGGGAAGTGGAGGAAAAACAGAAACAGTTGTTGAAAGAATACAATGTTGATTTAATCGTGCTTGCCCGATACATGCAAATCTTAACGGATGATTTTGTCAGAGATTTTAAAAACCAGATTATTAATATTCACCACTCTTTCCTGCCAGCTTTTATTGGGGCCAAGCCATATGAACGTGCCTATCAAAGAGGGGTAAAAATGATAGGCGCCACCTCACACTACGTGACAAGCGATCTTGATGAAGGGCCAATAATTGAACAGGATATTGGAAGAGTAAACCACCGTGATAATGAGAAGGATTTGAAAAAAATTGGACAGGCCATTGAACGAAGTGTCCTTGCCCGAGCAGTGAAATGGCACTTGGGAGACCGAATAATCGTCCATAAAAATAAAACCATTGTCTTTTAGGTGCCTGTCACTTCCCGAATTTTGTCGAATGATGTCGATGGTTTAGGAATGCTGGTATGAAGCAGTTTTTACCAGGTTTAAAAGCGTATTAAAGTCAATTAGTAAAACTTGTAGTCAATCGCCTTATAGAGAATATGTTCGTCTTTCTTATATTTGGCACGTTAAAATGTTAGTTCCGTCAATCCACTTCTGGGCTAAAATTTTATCCTTTCGCAGCGTGAAGAAAAGTTGCAGGAATAATCATAATTATTCCTGCAACTTTTTTTATAACAGAATATTTTGCATTAAATTCTTATAGAAAACCTCTTACCAAGATATCGACAATAACCGACAAAAACCGGAAAGTGACAGGCACCATTTTGATTCTTTTGGACTATAAAAGTTCACAATTTTCTTAATCTATATTAATGTTGATTTGCTAGAATTATCGATGAGAAATAATAGAGAGGAGAGGTAGGATGAATAGAAAGCGTTGGGTAAGCATGTTGTTGGCGGCAAATGTAGCCATGGTGTCGTTTATACCTGCAGTATATGTGAAGGCAGAAACTAATCCGATTTCGGAGGCTCGTTCTGCATCATCAGATCGTACGGAACCGATTGTCACGGTCGGCCCGGCTGGGAAAACGCTTCTGGCAAATGAAGAGGAAACAACGATCGCACCTGGGATTCAGGTGAGCAGTTTTGAGCGCTTTGATGCACGCGGGTGGTTAAATGGGGAAGTGATGACCGTTGATTTATCTCAGGATTCTGTGTCTGCGGATTTGCTTTATCCAGGGGTAGTTACAGATGCAAAGCCACTTTCGGAAATGGCAAATGATGCAGGAGCAGTAGGCGGTGTGAATGGGGACTTTTTCGATATTAATCATACGAAAGCACCGTCTGGAACGATGATTCAAAATGGAGAATTCATCAAAGGTCCACAAGGCTCCCATACATTAACGGCTGGAGTGGATGAACAGGAACTTGGTCAGATTACATCGATTTTTTTGGAAGGCACAGTAAAGCTTCCAGATGCAGATATCCCATTAGCTGCATTGAACCAATCAAGCATTCCGGCAAATGGAATCGGACTTTATACATCGGTTTGGGGACAAGCAGAACGTCCTTCAAGTGGAAGCCCGGTTTATGAAGTGATACTTCAGGACGGAAAGGTAGTGGAAGTTTCAGATCAAGCAGGAAAAGGTCCGATTGAGGAAAATACGCTAGTTCTAGTTGGCCGTGAAGAGGGAGCCAATCATTTAAAAGAACTTTCCGTTGGCGATGAGGTTGAAGTTTCCTATGCCCCTAAGGTTGATGGGGATACGTTAATGGACTTTGCGGTTGGAGGAAATGTGAAGCTCGTTGAAAACGGAAATGTGCCGGAAAACTTAGATGATACTACTACAGCACCAAGGACAGCGGTTGGTTTTTCGGAAGACGGAAAAACGATGATTCTCGCATTGGTGGATGGGCGTCAAACCGACAGCCGTGGAATGACGTATAAAGAGTTAGGCGAATTAATGAAGGAGCACGGTGCATACCAGGCATTAAATATCGATGGTGGTGGATCCTCGACGATGGTTGCACGTATGCCAGGTTATGAAGATGCAGAAGTAGTCAACAATCCATCTGATGGAACAGAGAGGTCGGTTCCAAATGGAATTGGGATTTTTGCGGAAGCAGGAAGTGGTGAACTGAAGCACTTTGCCGTGGAAACATTGGTGGATACTGAGTATAGTAACCGGATTTTTCCTGGCCTAAGCAGAAGTTTTATCGGGCTTGGCCATGACGAAAATTACTCTCCGGTTGAAGTTGGGGAAATTAGCTGGCAGGCACTTCCTGCAGATGTTGGTTCTTTTGATGAAAATGGTGTTTTCTATGCGAAAAAATCCGGAAAAGCAGTAGCAGAGGCACAAATTAAATCGTCTAAAGGAACTTCGGAAATCACCGTGCTTGGTGAGTTAGATAGAATTGAAACGACGGATTCCTATCTTGGAATGGAAATCGGAAGAACAGGGGATTTTTCAGTTATTGGTTATGATGAGGGTGGATATTCAGCGCCAATTGAACCAAGAGATATAGAGCTGGAGTATGATGAATCCGTCATTCGAGTGGAAGAAAAAGAGGATGGCAGCTATTCAGTTGAACCGGTTCAGGATGGGGAATCGACAACCATTTCTGTTACGGTACAGGATAAGGAAACACAACTTCCGGTTACAGTCGGTTTAGCTGAAGTGAATATTTCCGATTTTGAAAACAGTGATGGCTGGTCGTCCACCAAATATCCTTCCAGTGTCGGTTCTTCAATGGAACTAGTAGATGGCAGGGAAGGTAATGGAATCCAGCTTAGCTATGACTTTTCAACGACTACTGCCACACGTGCTGCTTATTTGCAGGCATCACCGAGACTGGATCTTCCAGGTGATGTGCAAAAAATGGGGTTATGGGTTCATGGAGATGGAAATGGTGCCTGGCTTCGTACCGTAATAGAAGATGCTTCAGGTACGAATTATACGCTAACATTGGCAAGTCAAGTGAACTGGACAGGATGGAAATATGTGGAAACAACCTTGCCTGATGAAATTCAATATCCTGTGAAATTATGGCGCATTTACCCTGTAGAGACGAATCCAAATGAACAGTATACAGGGCAGCTTATTTTCGATGATTTGACAGTGGAGGTTCCTCCAACGATTGAAATGACAGAACAGGGGGCAAAGGTAGAGGACCCACTTATTATTCAAAATGGCATGATTGATGAGGATCGCTGGAACTTTGCAGTATTAGCGGATAGTCAGTTTGTTGCAAGTTCGCCAAATAGCTCTCAGGTGCAAATGGCAAGAGAGTCATTGCAGCAAATCGTAGCAGAAGAGCCTGATTTTCTAGTTATTAATGGTGACCTTGTAGATACCGCTTGGGAAGAGGATTTTGAGTTTGCCAAGCAAGTGTTGGAGGAGGAAGTAGGAGATGAATTCCCTATCTATTATATTCCTGGCAACCATGAAATCGCTGGCTCAGGAGATTTAGATAATTTCCTGAAAGTCTTTGAAGAAAATCGGTATACCTTTGATCACAAGGGAACAAGATTTATTTTACTGGATACATCCACTGGAAGTTTCCGAACGAGTGACTTTGAACAATTAATCGAGCTAAAAGAGTCGTTGCAGGAAGCAGCCTCTGATTCATCGATTAATAATGTCGTAGTATTTGGCCACCATCCAACACGTGATCCACTGCCAACGAATAACAGTCAGCTGTCTGATAGAAAAGAAGTGGATTTAATAGAAACATGGCTGACTGATTTTCGCGAGGAGTCAGGTGGGAAAGGTTCTATGTATATTAGTGGACATGCACATACGGTAAATCTGGAACGTGTGGAAGGTGTGCCATATATGGTAGTTGGACCAGCTGGGAAATCACCATATGGATCACCTGAAAATGGAGGATTCTTCTCTTGGACAATGTTTGGTGTCGACCCTACACCTGTACCGGACCAGGCTGTAGGACCTGAAAAGGCAGCAGAGAACAGTAAGGTGAGCGGACCAGACTGGATTCAAGCGGAGGTTCGCCCATTATTAGAGTCGATTACAGTGGACGCTCCGGAAGAACTAGGAGTAGGTGATGTGATGGAATTGAGTGCAACTGGACATCAGCAAGGAGGTTTAGAATTTCCACTGCGCTATCCTGCATCGGTTAGCTGGGAAGGAAGCGAAAATGTCTTTGTTGGGACCGGTAGCAATCTTGAAAAAGCCGAAAAATTCGAAGACTACATTGCAACGTTCAATACTGATACTAACGAATTAAAAGCATTAAAAGCTGGCGATATTTCGTTGAAGGTAACATCAAATAATACAGATGTGGTCAAGGAAATAACGATTAAGTAGAAAAGAGAGGGTGCCAATTTTGGATTGGCACCCTCTTTATTGTTTTAATCACATGATTCCTGCTACGAATTACATCTAGTTTATTTCTCTTCAGGGAAAACTTCCAATGCAATAAACTGGGTAATTTGTGTATCATTAAAATTATTATCGGAAACTAGCACTAAACTGTCATTTCCATTTGGAAGCTTTTTGCCCCAAGTCATTCCCTCTACATTATCTACTTTATCCAGTTCGAGTGAATTTAGATTAACGACAAGTTCCTTTTCAACCGTTGTGATTTCTTCATTTTGAATTGCTTCCATATCACGAATATCCGTTGCCCCGGTTATATCTATTTTGTAGACGCGGACATAATTGCTGTAGCTGCCATCATCGGCTTGGACACTTGCACGCTCTAAAACAAGAAATTCGTGATCATTAATGGAAAGAATTTCAGTAACGCCATTATCAGCATGTTTCCCCTCGCCAGGCTGTTCTGGAATTGCATCAATTGGATAAGCGTATTCCGCTAAAACGTTGCCTTCTCGGTCATATTGAGTAATTCTGGAAAGGGCCCCGTTTTCTGGAGTTGGAATGTCATCATCCTGAATGAGCGGGCCTTCCATTGCTGTCCAGAAAGTTTGTCCATCTGCTGAAAAAGTGCTGCCCTCTAATGCTAAATTATTACGGAAACCTTTCTGGCCTTCTTCATCCATTATGGCTGTATCTGTTACTGGAATTTCTAACAAGTGAGTACCATCCAAGGATGCTTCACGAATAAATGGGTTTAATCCAAGATTCCGATCTCCTTCACTGGTGTACAAAATGCTACCTTCGTTTAATGGATCAAAACGAATCGATTCCGGATCTGCTACGACACCTCCTGATTCAGTTGTATACTCCGTCCGATTCGGATACACACTGCCATCTTCTTGTTCCAGGAAGGTGACGTCGACGAGGTTAACGTTCTGAAAATCATTTGAATTATAGTTTACTTTTGCCTCATAAAAACGTGCTGGATTTAGGTCTGAGCGGTCGTCACTGAGAACGAGCCATTTGTTGTTTTTCGGATTGTACGTAATGCCTGAAAATCCGCCAACGGTTGTTCCTTTGTAGACCATGTTGTGGGAGAGATTTTGTGAACCTATTAATTTCACTTCACCAACTGTACGTACTGTTTCCTCCAGTTGCTGTTTTGGTACTTGAACTGCTGGAACTGCTTCTGATCCGTTCGGTGTGTGCGTGTTTGCCATTACAGGGGATGCGCTTAGGGTAAATCCTGCTAAACAAGCGGTAGTCATACTTACCACGGCTATTTTAGTGAATTTGTTCATATCCTTTCTCCTTTCCTAAATCTATTATTCAATGCTAGTTTATCTCAATTGTTTTAATCTTGTATAAACCAGATTTGTAGATTAAGTAAAAGAAAATGAGTAAATAGGCTTAGGTCTATAGAAGGGGAGTGAATCGCCAAAAAAACAAAATTCGACAAAATCCGGGAAGTGACAGGCACCGACATAGGCACCAATCATAAGAAAAAGCTGCTAGAATAAGAGTTTTATTCTAGCAGCTACTTTATTTTTAACTTTCATTCTCTTTTAAATCCCTTGGTAAAAGGGGAGGGAGTCGCATAGACAAATATTGACAAATTTCAGGAAGTGTCTAGCTCCAGCGCCCAGCGACTAGTGTAACTTCCTTCACCTTCGTATGAAAAGTCGATAGATTCGTTAGGGTTAAGGATTGTTCGATTAAAATCACCGCTTTGTGTGGTAACATCGAACCACCTGGCATGGCCAGGTGTAGTTCGTACTAAACGGGAGCTTCCGTTTTTCTTTGTACCGTCCCTTATTCAGCGAGCCATACGTTGGTGCCGTTTGGATTTACGATGTTGATGGATCCATCAGCTGATACTTCAAATCCTTGGACACTAGATGTGATGGCAGCTGTTTGATCAAGATTATCCAATTCGATACGAGAGTAATCTCCCATTACTATTTCTATTGCTTGTTGATACAATTCGGTTCTTTCTTCCTGATCAACGGTTTCTGTTAATGCTTGGTCTAGCAATGCATCTACTTCTGGATTGGAATAACCTCTACCATTACCAAGTGATCCAATTTGATTTGAATGGAATGTTTGGTTTAAGAAGAAGTATGGATCTGGATACCATGACCATCCACCGATATAGATAGGTGCATTCCCTTTTGCATGTGTATCACTAAGTGTACCCCATTCGGTAACTTTTATCTCTACATCTATATTTAAGTTTTCTTTCATTTGATTTTGGAAGATGGTTGCATATGGCACACGAGTTTCTAGAACATAGAGTTCAATTGAAAAACCATCTGCGTATTCCGTTTCAGCAAAAATTTCCTTTGCTTCATCAGGGTTGTATTCTGGTTTAAGTGTTTCTAATTCTTCACTATATCCCCAAGACTCTTTTGGAATTGGAGCATAAGATACGGAACCGCCACCCCATTGGTTAACCCCTTGTACAATTTCTTCAACGTTTGTTGCTTTATACATTGCTTCACGTACTTTCGGATCTGCAGTTGGTCCACTTTGATTGTTTAAATCAAGGTACGTAAGAGAAAGACCTGGTTTTGACAGTAACTCCAGATTTTCATCCTGCTCAATCACTGCTCGGTTTTGACCTTTAATGTCTGTTGCGATATCAATATCGCCAGAACGAACGGCATTTGCCATCATATTTGGATCGGAGATAATTTTAAATGTTACACCATCAAGGTATGGTGTTTCCCCCCAATATTGTTCATGACGTACGACTTCAACTTGTTGGTCAGTTTGCCAGTCTTTAAGCTGGAATGGACCAGTTCCTACTAAATGGGAACCAAATTGATCTCCCCAGCCTTCTACTTCTTCTTTAGGGACAATGATGTTTCCGGCATCTGTTAACATAGCAAGCAAGGAAGAGTTAGGTGCAGTTAAATGAAGCGTTACTTCATGCTCACCTGTTACTTCCACACTTTCTACACCTGATAAACGGTTTAATGCGGATTCATTGACAGAACGTTCTAGACTATATTTCACATCTTCTGCGTTCATTTCTCTACCGTCCTGGTATTCACCTGGGTGGAAGTATACATCATCGCGTAATGTAAATGTGTAGGACATCATATCTTCTGATGCTTCCCATTCTGTAGCAAGCGCTGGTTCAAAATCACTTAGGTCTTTGTTATATACAATAAGTGTATTACCAATAGAACGAATGATTTGTGACTCGTAAGCACCAGTATATTTAATAGGATCCAATGTATTTGGGTTGGATGAAAGACCAACATCTAAGATTCCACCACTTTTTGGTTCTCCTTCTGCTGCTTCTGTTTCTGATTCTGCTTCTTCACCATTTTCGCTAGTATCAGCACTGTCATTTGATGAGCAGGCACTAATTATTAAAATTACTAACAATAGTGAAAAAATTAAAAATAACTGTTTTTTCATAATTATTCCCCCTTTACTGATATTTTGATTCATATTATGATACAGTTATTCATATATCGAATAATTGTTATTTAATTTACCACATACATAAACAGAATGTAAATAGTTTTTTAACAATTTAAATTAGGAAAATTATTTTTAATAAAGCTGTATTTACAAATATATGTTGAAATGATAAACTATTTTTTAATTCAAATAGTAATACACTGATTCAAATAGTGAATTAAAAGGAGGGGAATTATGGGGAAATACATTATAAAGCGAATCATTAATATGATACCTACTCTATTAATTGTTGCTATCATTGTTTTTTTGATTACTAGAATGATCCCCGGAGATCCGGCAGCTGTTATGCTTGGACCTCAAGCAAGTGTACAGGAAGTTGAGAAATTAACTGAGGAACTAGGATTGAATAAGCCGCTTCACATACAATTTTTTGATTATATTGGAAACTTGCTGCAAGGAGATTTTGGTAATTCGTTAACGTATAATCAGCCGATTGCTGATTTAATTATGGATCGGTTTCCAAATACGGTCATTCTAGCAATAAGTGCACTAATCATCGCCATTATGATTGGGGTTCCTGCTGGTATTATTTCTGCAACCAGACAGAATTCTATTTTAGATTATACGGTTACAACAATATCTTTAATTGGAGTTTCTATGCCCGTGTTTTGGCTTGGAGTAATGCTTGTTCTGTATTTTAGTGTGAATTTGGGATGGTTCCCGTCAACAGGAATGGGATCTATGGATGAAGGGTTTTTCACTTTTATACGTCATTTAATCTTGCCAAGTTTGACACTTGCCACAATTCCAATGTCTCAGTTTGCCAGAATTACACGGTCAAGCATGCTGGAAGTGGTATCCCAGGACTATGTCAAAACCGCCCGCTCTAAGGGAGTAAGAGAGTTTATTGTCATTTGCAAACATGCATTTAAAAATGCCTTTACACCATTGTTAACCGTGATGGGACTGCAAATTTCCTCCTTACTTGGTGGGGCAGTACTGACGGAAACGATTTTCAGCTGGCCTGGTATGGGGCTTTTGATTATTGATGCGATAGAAAAGCGTGATTTTGTCGTTGTACAAGGTACGGTTCTATTTATTGCACTGATTTTCGTTGTTGTAAACTTGGTTGTAGATATTTTATATAAAGTTGTTAATCCGAAAATTAATTATTCTTCAAACAAAGGGGGTACGAGTTAATGACCTCATTACAGGCTACAGAAGCTGCTGAAGTAATGGAAAGGACCCGGAAAAGAGAACGTTCTGTATTCCGAAAATTAATTAAAAACCGTCTAGCAGCATTTGGTTTGTTCGTTATTGCTTTATTATTTGTAACAGCCATTTTTGCTCCGGTTATTGCAACACATCCACCAAATCAAATGGATGTCACAAAATCTCTTTTAGGGCCTGGTGAAGCTGGACATTTATTAGGAACAGACAGCTATGGCAGGGATATATTTAGCCGACTGATTTATGGATCACGGGTATCCTTAATTGTCGGAATAGCAGCGGTCGTATTTGGTGCTTTCTTTGGTTCCTTTTTAGGTGTTATTGCTGGATATTTTGGTGGGAAATTTGACTCGATTATCATGCGTATCATGGACGGGCTGTTTGCTTTTCCGTTCATCTTATTAGCTATTACATTAATGACTGTTCTTGGACAGGGATTAGTTAATGCGATTATAGCAATTGGTATTGCGAATATTCCTGGATTTGCGAGGGTGGTTCGTGGTCAAGTACTAAACGTAAAGGAATCGGAATATATAGCTGTTACAAAATCACTAGGTGCGAAGCATAGCCGTATTATTTTTCAGCATGTATTGCCAAATAGTTTTGCGCCATTAATTGTATATGCAACGATGAGTGTAGCCGGAGCGATTATTTCAGAAGCATCCTTGAGCTTTTTAGGATTAGGTATTCAACCTCCAACTGCATCATGGGGAAGTATGCTTCAAGAAGGAAGGAACTTCTTAGTTTTAAATCCTCATATGGCAACTTTTTCAGGGTTAGCAATATTAATTACTGTACTTGGTATCAACCTATTTGGTGACGGTTTGCGTGATGCCTTAGATCCGAAAATGAAACTATAAATAAAGGAGGCGAAGCGAATGCCAGAAGAATTACTGCGAGTTGAAAACTTACAAGTTGAATTTCGATCCGGCTTAACGACTACAAAAGCAGTAAACGGAGTAAGTTTTACATTAAATAAAAAAGAAAATATTGGAATAGTAGGTGAATCCGGGTCAGGAAAAAGTGTTACAGCTACATCATTGCTCCGGCTTATTCCCGAACCACCAGGAATCATATCTGATGGAAATATATTCTTTGAGGAAAAAGACTTACTTAAATTATCGAAAAAGGAAATGCGTGCGATTCGCGGAAATGAAATATCTATGATTTTCCAGGATCCATCGACAAGTTTAAATCCCGTTTATACCGTTGGAAACCAGATTATAGAATCGATTCGTACACATGAAAAGATTTCTAAAAAAGAAGCCAAACAAAAAGCGATTAAAATGCTGGAACTTGTTGGGATTCCATCACCTGAAAAACGAATTAATATGTACCCACATGAATTTTCAGGTGGGATGCGTCAGCGTGTGATGATAGCAATTGCGCTGGCATGCAATCCGAAATTATTAATTGCCGATGAACCAACAACAGCATTGGATGTTACGGTTCAGGCACAAATACTAGATTTAATGAAAAACTTACAAGATGAGTTTAATACAGCGATTATTATGATTACCCACGACCTTGGAGTGGTGTGGGAAACCTGTGACAAAGTACTTGTCATGTATGCAGGCAACGTAGTGGAGTCAGGAACGGTGGAACAGATTCATGATAATCCGATGCACCCATATACATGGGGACTGTTAGATTCTCAGATTACAGAAAGTGTTAATAATGATGAGCCGCTTCCTACGATTCCAGGAAGTCCACCTGATTTAAGTCAGGAAGTGAGGGGTTGTCCATTCGCAGCACGTTGTCCATTTGCACAGGATATCTGTTTTTCGAAAAAGCCAGAAATGGTGGAAACGGAAGATAATCATTATGTATCCTGCCATTTTCAGACGAAAGATAAACGATTAGACAGAAAGGAGCAGCAAAATGACAGAGCCATTGTTAAAGGTTAGAAATCTAAAGAAACACTTCCCAATGGAAAGTCCGATTCCCTTTAAAAAATCGACACAAAGTGTAAAGGCGGTTGATGGCGTAAGTTTTGATGTTTTTCCTGGGGAAACACTTGGTATCGTTGGTGAATCTGGATGTGGAAAATCAACAATGGCTCGCCTGGTCAACCAATTAATTACACCTACTGAAGGGGTCGTTGAATTTAAGGGAAAGAATTTAGTTGGAATGAAAGCAGAGGAATTACGAAATTCAAGAAAATCCGTTCAAATGGTTTTCCAGGATCCATTTGCTTCCTTAGACCCAAGAAAAACGGTAGGTCAATTGATTGTTGAACCATTGGAAATTCATAAAATTGGTGACAAGCAATCTCGAAAGCAGCGAATGATTGAATTACTTGAAGTAGTTGGATTAAGCAGTTATCACGCGGACAGGTATGCACATGAATTTTCAGGTGGTCAGCGTCAGCGAATCAATATTGCAAGAGCACTAGCCTTAAATCCAGATGTTGTGATTTGTGATGAACCAGTATCGGCCCTAGATGTTTCCGTTCAAGCACAGGTTATCAATCTATTAAAACAACTTCAAAGGGATTTTGATTTAACGTATATCTTTATTTCACATGACTTAAATGTGGTCCGTTATATGTGTGACCGAATCGCAGTGATGTACTTAGGTAAAATTGTAGAAATGGGAACATATCAGGAAATTTATGAGAAACCGAAGCATCCGTATACAAAGGCATTATTATCTGCCATACCGAAAGAAAGTCCACATGATAAAAAGGAACGTGTGATTTTGAACGGTTCGGTTCCAAGTCCAATTAACCCGCCATCAGGCTGCCATTTCCATAAGCGTTGTCCAGTTGCAATGGAAATGTGCAAAACAAAGGTGCCAGAATTAATAGATGTAGAAAATGGACATTTGGCATCCTGTCATTTTATCGATAAACAGTAGGAGGAAAAGTAGATGTCATTCAAACACGTTATGGAACTTTATGAATTAATGGATAGTATTCACGTAACAGGTGAAGATGTAAGTAATTATTTAAACCAAATAAATGGTGACGGAGAAGTTTCTGTTGAAACAGTAAAAGGTGAAAAGGGTACTACTGATTTTGTTAAAGTGTCGATTCCAGGTGTTAATGGTAAATCGAAGGGGGGAAATGCACCGACTTTAGGTATTATCGGCCGCCTTGGTGGAATTGGCGCACGTCCTGAGATGAAAGGATTTGTTTCCGATGGGGATGGTGCTTTATCGGCGATGTCTGCAGCTGCAAAATTGCTGGATATGACGAGAAAAGGAGATAGCTTGGAAGGGGACGTTATTTTAACGACGCACATTTGTCCAACTGCTCCAACATTACCACATGATCCAGTGCCATTCATGAATTCTCCTGTTGATATTTTGACGATGAATCATCATGAAGTAACACAGGAAATGGATGCGATTTTATCTATTGATACGACAAAAGGAAATTTGATTACGAACCATAAAGGATTTGCGCTTACGCCAACCGTTAAAGAAGGATATATTTTAAAAGTAAGTGATGACTTACTTCATACCTATACACAATCAACGGGTACATTGCCTGTGACAATGCCAATTACAACACAAGATATTACCCCTTATGGAAATGATGTTTATCATGTAAACAGTATTCTTCAGCCTGCTGTTGCAACGGCAAGTCCGGTTGTAGGTGTTGCGATTACTACACAAACAGCTGTCGCTGGCTGTGGAACAGGTGCGACCCATTTGACGGATATAGAACAAGTTGTTCGGTTTGTCATCGAAGTTGCGAAAGTTTATGGCGAAGGAAAATGTGCATTCTATGATGTAGATGAGTTTCGCCATTTAGAAAATCTATATGGTAAAATGACGCACCTACAAACCCTTGGAAAGCAGGAGGTTACACGATGAGTGATAAGACAGAACTGAAACAAAAATTAATTGATGAAGTGGAAGCGAGAAAAGATGAATTAATCAATCTATGCAGTTCGTTAATTAAAATTCCGAGTGAAAATCCACCAGGTGATTCAACGGAAATCAGTCAATTTGTCGCGAATTATATTAAACAGTTTGGCTTGGACGTGGAATGGTACGAATCCAACGATAAGATGTACAACCTTGTATCAAGTATTGGTAGTTCAGACGGAAAGCATTTAATTTATTGTGGGCATACCGATGTCGTTCCCGCTGGTGACTTGTCCAAATGGGATTTCAATCCTTTTTCTGGAGAAGTAAAAGATGGGTGGATGTTAGGCAGGGGTGCTAGTGATATGAAAGCTGGGCTTTCTGGTTTAATTTTTGCTTTTACATTATTAAAACAGATGAATATTGAATTACCAGGAAAGCTTTCACTAGCTATTGTCCCTGATGAAGAAACAGGTGGGGAATATGGCGTACCTTGGTTGCTTGATAAAGGGATTATTACCGGGGACGGCTGCTTAATTGCTGAGCCATCTTCACCACGGAATCCAACGATTGGTCAAAAAGGCTCCTACTGGTTTGAACTGGAAGTATTTGGTGAACCAGGACATGGAAGCTTATCACCGATTGCAGGAAGAAATGCGATTGTAGATGCAGTGAAAGCGATTGGTGAAATTCAAAAATTATGGGATCTGGATATTAAGCTTCCAGATGAAGTAAAACCTCTTATTGAAGTTTCTAAGAAATATATGCGAGAGGTTGAAAAGGACCGTGTGAAATTCCAACCAGTATTGGAAAAGGTGACTGTTAACATTGGGACCATTCAAGGCGGCACTAAATCAAATGTCATCCCGGAAAATTGTAAAGTACAGGTAGATTGCCGCTTGCCCTTTGGTATTACCGAAGATGAGGTAACTGATTTTATTACTCAAAAATTAGATGCATTGGGTATTCAGTATGAAATACGTGCCCTAGGCTTTAGAAGTCATGCAAACTTTACTGATGCGAATGATCCTGTTTGCAGAGCAATTACGGATAATATTACGTTTGTAACGAATGAAGAAGCGTACGGTGTGATGCAGTGGGCAAGCAGTGATGCCCGTCATTTTAGAAATCATGATATTCCGGTATTGCAATATGGACCAGCATACCTGCCGAGTATACATGGTTACAATGAGAAGGTAGAAGTGGAACAGATTATTACCTGTGCGAAAGTTTATATTGCTGCAGTCATTGATTTTCTATATTCAAAATAGTTTAGGCCATGATAGAAACTTAGATAATCTGAACTATCATTTGGGGATAAACGTTTCCTTTTTTGATATGATAAGAATAGATTATCTAAGTTTTATTGATTGATAGGGGGATTCTTATGTTAAAGACACTAGATTTAGCGCTAAAGGTCATTCGAATGTTTACAAAGGATAAACCAGTCTGGGGCGGAAGAGAACTGGCAAATGAATTGCAGATGGACCATGCAAAAATATATCGCATACTAGAAACGTTTGAGGCGAATAATTTTATCTATCAGGACCCGGTTACCAAAAAATATTCATTAGGTCTTGCCGCGTTGGAGTTAGGCATGACCATGTATGATGGTCTAAATATCAAAGAAATCATCACTCCGGTATTGGACGAGTTAAGTCAAAAAACAGGGGAATCTGTTTTCTTAACCGTTTTGGATAAAAATGAAGCTGTTACACTGGAAACAGTGGAACCGAAAAATAAAGTGAAATTCTCTGTTTCGGTTGGAAGCAGAGCTCCATTATATGTAGGTGCCTCCTATCGATCTATCTTAGCATATATGTCGGAAGAGTTTATTGAACAGTATATAGAAAAATGTCAATTTGAACAGTTTACGGAAAATACGATGACAGATCCTGATGATTTGAGAAACGAATTAAAGCGAATTAAAAAACAGGGATGGGCAATGAGTGAAGGGGAGTACACACCAGAAGTCATTGCGATCGCAGTTCCTTTGTTTGACAGGGCAAACGGCATAATTGGTTCGGTTACAGTTTCAGGTCCAGTTTTCAGAATGTCTGATGAAAGGGTGCGTGAATTTCTTCCTCTCCTACAGGAAACGAAAGATGAAGTGGAGGATATCATTACAAGGTATCAGCTTGAGATAAGACCTAAATAGTGGCGGATGATCTTTGGTAGAAGGAGAATAAACGACGATGAAAAGCTATATAGAAGTTGCGAAAAACGTTCTGCATCAAAATTTACATGTAAAAGATGGAGAACAGATTTTAGTCGTAACGGATGAGCATCTAAAAGAAATTGGGAAGATTTTTTATGAGGCGGGAAAGATGATTGGTAAGGAAAGCTTGCTGATGGAAATGATTACCCGCGGCAAACCCGGGGAGGAACCGCCAAGGGCAGTAAGTGAGGCTATGAAAGCAGCTAATGTCGTCCTTTGTATCACCAAACAGTCGTTAACACATACAAATGCTCGAAAAGAGGCTTCGAAAGCGGGAGCTAGAGTCGCTACGATGCCTGGTGTCACATTGGACATGCTGGAAGAAGGGGCAATTGCTGCAGATTATGCCGTAGTGGAAAAGTTAACCGCCCAGTACGGTGAGTTGCTGGAAAAAGGAGAACTAGTTGAGATTCAGAAAGAAAATTGTACGCTTACCTTTTCAATAAATGGACGTAACGCAGTTCCTAGTACAGGTGTTTTCAGGAAGCCTGGAGAATCGGGTAACTTGCCATCTGGTGAAAGTTATATTGCACCACTGGAAGATTCCGCTAATGGTTGTGTGATGATAGATGGTTCCATTGCAGGAATTGGAGTGTTGAATGAACCGATTACGTTGACTATTGAGAATGGTAGACTGGTAGATGCCAGTGGTGAAAAAGGCAAGCAATTACTCGCAATGCTTGGTGATGGTGATGGAAGAACGATTGCTGAATTTGGAATAGGAACAAATAAAAAGGCAAGATTAACCGGGAATGTGTTAGAAGATGAAAAAGTATTTGGAACCGTGCATATTGCATTTGGCAGTAACAAATCCTTTGGTGGGGTAACCGATGCGGGAGTCCACGTTGACTGTGTGATTAAAGCTCCCATCGTGATTATTGATGGGGAGCAGGTTGTTTTTTAAATCACGGAGGTTCAGAAAACATAGAAAAAGCTGCTGGAATGATCGTTTCCAGCAGCTTTTTCTATTACTAGTTAACTAGACAGTATGACAATCCGATGAATTACAGGAAGTAACAGGTACCCTAATTCTTCGTTTGAATGGCTTTTCTTGCCAGTCTATCCGCGTGATAGTTTTGTTTTTCCGGAATCCATTTAATAAAAACGTAAGGGAAATTGGCGGATAATTCTCTCACTTTTTCCAGCAAGGGAAGAAATGTTTTATTTTTTGTATAGTCTCGATCAATGGTGTTCACAACGATTTGGGAATCCGAGCGGAAGGATAATATTTCATTTGGAAAATTCTCTTTGCAAATGTCGAGCGCCTTGATGACCGCATGGAACTCTGCTTCATGATTGGATAACTCTCCTAATGCAAATGAATATTCATATTGTTTTTTGTTTGCTTTTATATAAATTCCAGCACCACTTGGTCCAGGGTTACCACTGGATGCTCCATCTGTATATATTTCAATCAAAACGATTACACTCCTGTTTAGTTATCACAATTTTAGTATTTGCCTTCTTAAATCTTATCATGACCATGCTTTAGATGCTATAGGCTAGTTTTTGAATTGGTACTTAAATTGGTGACTGTAGAAAATCTGATTTTGGCTATATTGAAGTGAGTCCTTACGGGGAAAATTGCCACAAACATCGAAGAATTTACCGGAGGCAATGAAGATTGATTAACCGTGGAAGTAATGAACCAGCTGGTACAGCACAGCTTTGTATTAGAATGGACGCGGCTAGTTATGTAATGAATTGCATAATGCTTCAGGAGAGGAAATCGCGTTGGAATTAAGTAGTGAAGAATAGGTACAGCGGAAGGATTAGAGGTTCTCAGACCTTCATATGTTGAAAGATTCCTTTTAAGAATCTTTGGTAAAAAAGGAGAGAAGAGGCACCAAGATGGGAGGCTATCTCTCCTTTTTTATATTCCGCCGACAGGATAGGTAACTGGCACCAATTAGATATGCTCATTTAGCCATTTTAGCATGTCTTCCAAAAAGGTTTCTTTGCCTATGTCATCAAATGGTCGGTGTCTCATATTTTCGTACTCTATTTTCTGTTTATCTTTTGAACCTACAGTGTCAAAAAACTGCCGGAGTTTTGTTTCCGGTGAGATTTCATCATCAAGTCCAAACTGTAGGAGCAGTGGAGTTTGTATAGTATCAGCCTGGTTTTCCAGTTTTTTAATGGTTTGCATCATCCCTCTGCCCAGGCCAGGTGTTGCAAAATGATACCGTAATTCATCTGCTTTAAGTTTTTCGATGATGTCGGGGTCGCGGGTCAATCGTTCCAAGTTTTCTTCATTTTTCACTTTATAATCGGGTTTTAATTTACCCATTAAAGCAATAAGTATTTTTTCCATTCGCGATGCTTCATAGGAGATAGCTGGTGAAATGGCAATTAATCCTCTAACATCATTTCCGCGCTGCAACACGTAATCCAAACCTATTACCCCGCCCAAACTATGCGATACAATAAACAAAGGGAGATTCGGATATTCGGTACCAATAATTTTGCGAAACGTATGTAAATCTTCTCGATATTCTTCCCAATTTTGAATAAACCCTCGAGTTCCTGAGCTTTTCCCGTGTCCACGTAAATCAAATACATTTACTAGATATTCATTTTCAACTAGAGTATGAATCATGTTGTGAAGTTCGCCAATATGATCGCCCAGCCCATGAACCATGATCACTGCTGCTTTTGGTGTGGTTCAGGTAATATGGTTTGATAATAGATTTCTGCTCCATTAGCTCCAGCAAATTCCCCCTCATGATATTTCAAAAAAACCCTCCTAAAATGTAAATATATGTTTGTTTTGATTTTATAATGTTACGTGTATTCTGTAAATTGTTTTTTAGTTACCATATAAAGATGCAAAAATGATAATAAAAAAAGCCCTTCTCAAAAGAGAAGAGCTTTTTTTAGCTCACTTACGCTTTATTAACGTTAGCTGCTTGTGGTCCACGGTTACCTTCTTCGATATCGAAAGTTACTTCTTGACCTTCTTCTAAAGTTTTGAAGCCTTCACCTTGGATAGCTGAGAAGTGTACGAATACATCGTCTCCACCTTCAACTTCGATGAAACCGAAACCTTTTTCTGCGTTAAACCATTTTACTGAACCTTTGTTCATAAGAAAATTCCTCCATGTGCTTATTGCACGTTTATTACTATTTCTGTTCAAGATAACCAAGACCATTATTACTATTATATGTGCCATTGCTAACGAACATCAATAAGTTATTCATAGTATACCACGTTATCTTAAGGAAATATACATTTTTTAAAAAGTTTTATAAAGAAAAAAATGGAAGGTACAGGAGAACACGGATAAAGAACCATTATCATGGGTAAAAAAATGAAAACCATTAGAAAGTAGTGACATGATTGTTATATTTTGGAGCATATTAAGTGTAGCTACTCTATTAATTGCCATTCTAAAACTACTTTCGAAAGGATTTTTACATCATGAATAATAAAATTATCGATTGGCCCACGTTTATAGGTGCGCTAGTAATTATTTTAGCCGTTACCATACCACTTATACTTTTCCCAGAAGCGGGGGCGGAAGTAATAAATCTGGCTAATACCTTTATGACGACTAAATTTGGGGTATTTTATATTTTGTTGGGAATTAGTTCATTATTTTTTCTATTGTATGTTGCATTCAGTAAGTACGGGAAAATTAAGCTAGGTGGAAGGGATGTAAAAAAAGAATTCAAGACATTTTCCTGGGCTGCTATGCTGTTTTCTGCAGGGATTGGGTCGAGTATTCTATATTGGGCGACGATTGAGTGGGCGTATTATTATGAAGGACCGCCTTTTAATGTGGAACCGAGGTCCATAGAAGCTATTGAGTATGCCGCTTCGTATGGAATTTTTCACTGGGGTCCGATTGCATGGGCTATTTATACGCTTCCAGCACTACCAATCGCTTATTTCTATTATGTACGAAAAAAGCCTGTTCTAAAAATTAGTGAATCTGTTCGTCCTGTGTTAGGAAAAGCAGTAGATGGTCCGCTTGGTGTATTGATTGATGTGCTGTTCATGTTTGGGTTAATGGGTGGAGCAGGAACGACGCTTGCCCTTGGTACGCCAATGATTGCAGAGGGAGTCAGTGATATAACTGGAATCCCTGTTACTATGGGACTGCAGACAATCATTATGTTAGCAGCAACAGGTATTTTTGCTGTCAGTTCTTACACTGGGCTGCAAAAGGGAATTCGCGTTTTAAGTGATATTAACATTTACCTGGCACTGTTTATTTTAAGTTTTATTTTCCTGTTTGGACCTACGTTATTTATAGGTGAAACAACGATTACAAGTATCGGTATATTACTGGATGATTTCTTCCGATGGTCCACTTGGCTCGAACCGCTTGCAAATGTGAATGGATTTGAGGATTCCGGATTTCCGGAGGCATGGACCGTGTTCTATTGGGCGTGGTGGCTTGTGTATGCCCCGTTTGTAGGATTGTTTGTTGCCAGAATTTCACGCGGCAGAACTATTAGAGAAATGATTTTAGGAACGATGATTTGGGGAACGCTTGGGTGTATTTTATTCTTTGGAATTCTTGGTAACTACGGATTGTACTTACAATTGTCGGGTTCCTTTGATGTCATTGCGTTTATGAATGAACATGGTGCACCAGCAGCCATTATTGCGATACTAAACCAGCTTCCTATTTCAGGGATTATTGTTTTGATTTTTACGGTACTTGCCCTTATTTTCCTTGCAACCACATTCGATTCGGCTTCATATATATTGGCATCTGTTGTACAGAAAAACATTAATACAGGCGAGCCATTACGCTGGAATCGGCTGTTTTGGGCATTTACCCTATTGCTCTTACCGATGACGTTAATGTTTATAGGAGGTCTGGAAACGTTACAGACAGCAAGTATTGTTGCAGGCTTCCCGGTTATATTTATCATGGTTTTACTCGCATGGTCCTTTATAAAGGCATCCGGTGAAGACCTCAAGGCACATAGAGAGTACCGGACGAATGTAATTTATATCGAAAGAAAAGGACAAAAAGAACGAAAATAACGAACGGTGCCTGTCACTTCCCGAATTTTGTCGAATGGGTGCAGTTTTTCTCTTTTTTATTAATATATTTTAGTAAGCCAAACTGACAAATATCAAGCCTTCACAGTAAAAAATATTCCAACTCGACAAAATATTATAAAACTCAAGTGGTGACAGGCACCAACTTTAATTTTATAATGGTAATTACATTCTGATAATTTAGGGGAAGGGTGAGGTACAGTTGCCAATTAACATACCAAGAGAACTGCCTGCGCGGGAACTTTTAAATAAAGAGAAGATATTTGTGATGGATGAGGATCGAGCGCGGACCCAGGATATTCGTCCACTAAATATATTAATTTTAAATTTAATGCCTGAAAAGGAAAAAACGGAGCTGCAGTTTTTAAGATTGCTGGGGAATACACCACTACAAGTGAATATTACTTTTCTTAGAACAGCAACACACCGTTCAACACATGTAAGCAATTATCATTTGGATTCTTTTTATACGACGTTTGATAAAGTGAAAGATAGTCGTTATGACGGATTAATTATTACAGGAGCACCGATTGAGCATCTCGAATTTGAAGAAGTCAATTATTGGGAAGAACTGACCGAAATTATGGACTGGGCAAAGGAAAATGTGACCTCGACACTAAATATTTGCTGGGGTGCACAAGCCGCTTTGTATTATCACTACGGTATTGGAAAACATCCTCTACCGGAAAAATGCTTCGGTATTTTTAAACATCAAATTGCGGATCCAACTGTAAAATTAGTACGTGGATTTGATGAGGAATTTCACGCGCCCCATTCCAGGCATACGGGAATTTTTAAGGAAGCAGTAGAGGCCCATCCAGACCTGTTCCTGCTTTCGGTATCAGAGGAAGATGCACCGTTTATTATCATGTC
The DNA here is from genome assembly GCF_009733865.1 of Oceanobacillus salinisoli. Lineage (GTDB taxonomy): Bacteria > Bacillota > Bacilli > Bacillales > Amphibacillaceae > Oceanobacillus > Oceanobacillus salinisoli. The sequence goes on from NZ_WOFB01000038.1 coordinate 34,197, forward strand.
AAAAGATGCAAAAAATATAATGATAACAGGTCATTTTGAGTACGATGCCATGACACTTGCGGAAGAATATCAACGTGATTTGGACCGGGGATTAGAGATTAATATTCCGCAAAATTATTTTCCGAATGACGATATCACGCAACGTCCACCGCATAAGTGGCGTTCCCATAGCCATCTGCTCTTTTCCAATTGGCTTAATTACTATGTATATCAGCAAACACCATATGTATGGTGAGGTTATCTTCCAGTAATGATGACAAACAATATTTAGTTTTTGTAAAATAATATAAATTCATTTCTTTTCATAGTATAATAGTATTCATATTAGTGCGTGTTCAAATGGATGAAAAGGACGGAGAGGTTCGAGTTGGTGTGAGCTCCAACATAGGGTGCTTGCTCAGGATGTAATGACTTCTACATTGCCTACAGGACAAGGAATACTTCGACAGCTACTCACTGTTGCCCAAAGAAAAAGAGGGCTGTTCTTTTCAAGAAAGGACGTGTGGGATTTGAGAAGAATTTCCTTATCATCCGTGAGCAACGGAAAGAACTGAGCTAACGAGCTTCTACAGGAAGTGGTGATTTCGACATTCGATACAGGACGTGTTGGTGCTTAGTCGAAGTTCCCCTATTTGATGTGTCTTTTTCCGGACCTTTGAACAACATCTTTTAGTATTTTATCTTAGCAGTACAGGGAGTTTAGACAATGAAAATAGACATACTCGGTTATTGGGGAGGTTATCCAACCCGGGGCGGTGCTACAGCAGGTTATTTAATCACCACCGATGAAGGCCAGATTTTGCTGGATTGCGGCAGTGGGGTAATGAGCAAGTTGTCTCTGAAGTCAAGAGTGGAACAGCTTTCCGGTGTTGTATTATCCCATTTGCATTATGATCATATGGCTGATGTCGGTATTTTGCAATATGCTGTTGCTGGTGCATTGCGTAATGACAGAATGAAAGACAAAATGCCTATTGTATCGCCTTCTGAGCCAGATGATAAGTGGCAGGAAATTCAAAGCCGACAGTCGGAACATAAAAAGATAGAAGAGTTGTCAGCGTTCACAATGGCTGGTGCTGTGATTGAATTTTTAGCAGTCAATCACACTATTCCTTGTTATGCCGTCAAAATTACATACAAAGATAAGGTGTTTGTTTATTCAGCAGACACGACTTATCTCGAATCATTAGTAAACTTTGCTAAAGATGCGGATTTATTTTTTTGTGAAGCAACCATTTGTGAAGGAAGCACACACACCGCCGGACCGGGACATATGGATGCGAAGGAAGCAGCACTAATAGCGAAAAAGGCAAATGTCGGTAAACTGGTGTTAACACATTTGCCGTCCGATGGAAATTTTGAATTAATGAAGACACAAGCATCAGACATTTTTGGAAAAGAGGTTGCCTTGGCAAGTGAGGTGGACTCCTATTTTCTATAAGAATTATTTGCTACCGCCTGGATGCGATTAAAATGAATAGACTTGTTTTAGTAAGTCTTGCGTATGCGTTTATTACACAAAGAAAAAGGTGAATATGTTGGAAAATGATAAGAATCGTCTTGTAGATATGTTTCAAGTAGATGAGAAGAGGGCTCAGCCTGGTGACATTATCCAGTTTCAAAGAAATAATGTACTTTTGGAAGGAACCGTATTACCGTCTCACGGAGAAAACAGTATCATTGTTGATTTATCATCCATGAACCACAAAGATTTAGAGGAAATCAATCATGGTTATTCCAACACAGTAGTAGCACATCACAAGTATAAGGTAGTGGAGAAAAAGAGTAAGTAAATCTCGGAGTGTGTGTTTAAAAAGAAGGGAAAAGGGACTGGGAAGGTAGGCGAGGCGCGAGTTTCACGTAGCTGAATCTGAACGTATGCTGTTAACGTATGCAATTTAAAAAACAAGCCAATTTAGCTTTGTACAGAAAGTGGTAACTTCAGGCGTTCGACACAGGACGAGGACGTTTCGGTAGCTAGTCAAAGTTCTCCTTTTATGATTTTCTTTTTCACCTTTTCACCGGATTTTTTAAACACCATTTAAGAGTTAAGATTCATATAAACCAAAAGGCAAACAAGCACTTTATTATGTGCTGTTTGTCTTTTTTATCGTCCTGGAGAAATGAACAATATGCATTCGACAAAAATCGGGAAGTGACAGTGAACGCCCCCC
>NZ_WOFB01000039.1 GCF_009733865.1 Oceanobacillus salinisoli
TTTATTTACTGGAGATTTGTTTTACGATGAAACTCCTATATATGCTTTTTTTCCAACAACCAGCCCAGTGGATTTAGTAAAATCGTTAGAAAAAATATCAAATATATCTAATGTAACAATGATTTATGGAGGGCATAATACTATAGGTCTAACTCCGGATATATTACATGAAGTAAAAAGTGCAGTTGACAAGTTAAGAGAACAAGATCTTGTAAAGTTTGGAACTGGTGTTCATAAATTTAACGGATTTAGTGTTCAATTTTAAATTAGCTTTTTCCACTATCGGGTGCGTTTGTTCAACAAAGAAAATGCTTCTTGTACCGAGAATCCCTCAATTCTCTTGTCTGTCTCGTAAGTTTTTGCAGCATTGGATAATAAGATTTTCACTCACTCCGAAAGAATTTCTAAATACATCATTTCGAAATGCTAGAATGAAATTATTAATTTAAATAATTCAGATGAGTAAATGGAAGTTAATGTTAATATTAAGATAGTTTATTCAACTAAAGGGCAGTAATCTTTAATAAGGATTATAGGTTGATATGGTAAAATTTATATAAAGGAGTAAATTATATGAATGAGATAGATATTGGTATAACTATATATGTTATTTTTATGATTGTTGCTGCTTTTGTAAGTTTTAAATATGGTTCGACTATGATTAGAAAGACAAGGCTTTTTTTACCGCAAGTTCTAATTGCAGGAACAATTAACTTAGCATTAGGTATATTCGCAATAATAGGTTGGTTTTTTTTTTCTTGGGGTGTAAATGAATTTCTGTTCTTTGGAGGCCTGGTTTTAGGTGTAGTTTTATTAGTAGTGGGTGAAGCTGTTTTAATCACAATTTTATTTTTAAAACGAAAGAAATGGATACAACAATAAAACCTTTAATTAATATTTCATTAACGGGTGCAAGAATTGAACAAGATGATCATCAAAATTGATCTTCTTGTTCTTTTTTTATACAAATATTTTTGGGAAAATATGTTAGTGTTAAGTTTTAGAGTTATTGAAGTAAGTGAGCAGGAATATTCAATAAGTATGATTAAAATCAACTGGAGTGTATGTTTTTGGTTGGAATAACAAGTTTCGGGCTTTTTTATTAACATCATTACTAACGAATATTACCCCAGGGACAGATACAATGTATATTGTTAATAGAAGTGTATCTCAAGGCAAGAAGGCGGGAATTTATTCTGTCCTTGGCATTTCCTCAGGGGCATTATAGTCCATACCTTTATGGCTGCTGTTGGTTTATCTGTCATTCTTACAACCTCAGCTTTATTAGTGCTAACGGGGGCTTAATACAACGAGTTAACGTTAACTGAATTAACACAGATCTATTTAATTGGGAGTAATCTAGAATAAGAGGCTTTTAAGGACTTTGAATTTAAAGTTGGCAGGTGCTAAACTATGGAACAACTAATCTGTGAAAATTAGCAAATGTATTAGATAAATTAGAAGCACAAATTCAACACAATGAACCCAGTTTGATACGTGGTTGCCAATTAATTAAATAGTTTTCAAGCAAAATTTGGAGGGATCTTATGGATTTACTTTTAACAATTATTTTAAGTGCTGCCTTAGGATACATATTATTCATGATGGGACCACTTATTGGTGGTATTGTAGCTTTTGGAATTGTAGTAGGTTGTATTTTTAGAGGATTGTATTTACTAAATGATATTCATAAAAGGATTTCAAATATATCACCCAAGGAAAATAAAGTTCAAAAAGAATATAAAGAATATTTAGAAGAAAAAAACTAACTTATTGAAGTAACGTGGGTAATAATCCGAGAAAAATTAAGCATGTTTAACTCATGGTACCTGGGTAGGTTAGTGAACTAAATATTGCATTAAAGGGTGTGAATAGAAAGAGGAAAAGTAGTGATGAAAAAACAAACTCTGTTTATTATATTTATCAGTATTCTTTTAGTATCTATAACTCCAATAATTATACCTGATATACCAACTAATCTATCTCAAAACACATACAGGTATGAGTTTGGGTTTCCATTTCATTTTATTGAACAAGAAGTGGATATAATTGTTTCTCATGGTACGTTAGAAACTAAAGATTTATCAGATATTCTATATAATCCTATTAAGGTTATACCTGATAAGTTTTTAGTAATAAATTACTTTCTATCTGTACTAAGCATTGGAATTTTAATTTATGTTTTATTTATGATTTACAATAAGATAAAAGAAAATTAACAGATATAATTTTTTATAAATCTTATCAAGCGAAAGGGTAGCATTAGTTGAGAAGCAATAGCCTAACTCCTCATGAATTAGGCTATTTGCTTATTTGTGTATTTTTCAAACCATTACCTAATAAAGGTATCTCGGACTTTTCGTACTTGTTCTTTACTTAGAATGTCTTCATTATTGGCAAAAATAAGGAGTTCCACCAAGACATCTAGTGGTACCTCTGGGCTTCGAATTGATGTACCTCCCCGCTTATCAGGATATGCCCATTTCACTGATTGTTCTTCCACATTCCATGATGACCAACCTAGGCGAAGTTCTCCCTTGCCAAAATGTTTTTCTGTGCATTGTTTTCAAAATAATCACCTCCATAAATAATCAGAAATATATACGTCTCAAATTGCTAATAACAGCTGAAAAAAATGAGGTTGTTTGATTCTGAGAGAATAAGTGAGATATTAGTATAATCAAGTCATGGAGAAATAAATGGAAAAAAATACTATTTAATATTTTATTAAACAATCCATTGTTACACTCCCGTTCCAAATAATATTGATAGAGCTTGTACTGTTTTTGTGCAATACGGGCAAAATGTGAACTTTGAAGAAGCCAGAAGAAATAAGGAGATAAAAGAAAGTTATCTATGTCCAGGTAATGGATCAGGATTTTTGTGTTGTTAGTATCTCCCTGCTTTATAGCTCTTCCCTTAGCTATATAGTTGTTTTTCAACGGTAAATGGGTCGTGGGGATCAGATTGTGTAATAACGTACTTCAACGGGCAAAAGAGTTTAAGAAAGAATTTACTATGAAACTAACTTTAAAGTAAAACGTAATTTATAATATGGGGGATTTTATTTTAGCAAGTTATCTTACGAAAGGAGTTAGACTGAATGAAAAAAATTCAATTGCTGATTGCAGTTCCGTCAGCAATTCTGTTGTTTCTTTCTTTATTTTTAAATTACAAAACTGGATTATTTATATCAATGGGCGGTGTTTTCGTATCATTTATTATCAGGCAAATTCGTCTACAAAAATACTCTTACATGTTAGGTCATCCCGATAGACACTTTGGTCGGTTTAGTAATGATAATTCTATTGACCCTCTCGAGCAAGCAGAAACTTATGAAATTGACTTTGAAAGAGAAAGAGATAGGAACAAATAATAAATTATTAAACTATAGGGATTGGTTGTTCAATAAGAACTTGTGTTACTTTATGGTCTCTTTACTTATAGTAACAGGTTTAATACATTTGGTAGTAACTTCAATGCCATAAAAAGAAATTCCTACAGAGGAAAATATTCTTAAAGTTGAATGGGCAGATTTGGAGGAGGCCGATAGATTAATGCCTTATTATCCTGAGGGAGTATCTAAATTAATTAGAACATCTGGAGCCAAATACACATTACAAAAATATTCATAAAAAACTTTATGGAGCTAACTGGTACATATCTTTAATTCATAGGGAGGAGCTAATGGGATTAAAAAATTTTTTAATTATATCTATATCTATTTATGTACTAATAAGTTTACCTGCAATATTAGGGATAGGCTACGTGATTGACTGGATTCCAGAAGCAACATTATTTCAAAAGTTAAAAGGATATGTAATTGGAGGTCTCCTTTATAAATTTCTTATAAAAGTTATAATAGCGTTTATTGCAGGAATTATCGTTAGTTTGATTTTATCTTTAAGGCGACAATGAAAATGAAATCAAAAATTGTATTGGAATACACTTGAATTAACGGGGCGATTCTTTAATTATCTGTAATATAATATCTTCAGTTGTAGCGTAGCCTTTTAAAAGTTTATCCTCAGTTTTAGCATAACTTTCATCTGGTTTTAGACTCAAAAATAACATAAAGCAAATACTGATTACTGAAGAAAAATTTGCTTCAGTTATTTAGAAGATAATTTATAAGAAATAATGGGGATAGAACTAAGTGAATAACAGGTATCGCTTTTTTCACTAACGGGTGTAAAATTCAACAAGAATTATTTTTTATGTTGGATCTTCCATAATTATTGTTAGTCTTCTATAAAATAGATTTTAAACTTTGTATTTTGTTCATTTACGGCGGTGTAACAAGGGAGTGGAAAAGATAATGAGAAAAAGAGGAGCAGGAATAGCTTTTATTGGAATTTCTGCATTTCTGATAACCGGAAAATATGTTTCGGCTGCAATCTTTGGGTCAGGTGTAGTAAGTTGGAATAGTCAATTATTTAATAATATGTTGAGTTACGTAGGGGGAACATTAAGTAATTTTAGTATCTTCACCTTTATCATAGGTGTGACATATATTATATGGGCTGAGTACGAAGAGTATCAATCAAGAAAGAGCAGCGAGAATAAATTGGACTAACGTTATATTACTTATGGTTGATTTATTCTTCAATATGGTCAGTTGCTACTTGTGCTAGTGCAGATTACTACAATAAGCAAAAATTGTTCCAGGGGGATTATAAGAAGTTTGAGGTCTCACCCTAAAATTCACCTAATTGAAACCATTGATGGTGCAAATTCGTCTATATTATAAAATAATTTTAGGGGGATTATGAATGAAAAAGTTTTCTATCATTTTTGTAACTTTAAGTTTTGTATTATTTGGTTGTAATAACACACAAGAATCACGAGATAAAGAACAAATGGAGGAAAAATCTGCTACAGAAAATGGACAGTATGAACAGAAGGTTATTATTATGGATTCTGTTGATGAACCATTACCACCAGAGGCAAAAAGTGTTCAATCGATGCCCAGCAAAAGTGAACCACAACAACTTCCAAATGTAAATTTAAGTGATCCTATTATAATTACAAAAATGCCTTTTTCTGAAAATGTAAAACCTCAATAGACTAGTTTTTCTACAAACGGGTGGTTACTTGAACAAGGCATCGCCTTTCCTTGTCGACTAATAAGTAATTAAAATGTTTATAGAATGTACCAGTAATTGTTCCTAAAATACTTCCCACTGAATAATAGAAAAATAAATATAAGAAGCTGCTTGAGCCTTATCGTGAGTAACCAATTTACTTATCCAACTAATGATTCCAATCTCCATTAAAGAGATCTTCCAACTGAAATAATCGGTTAAAAAACCACCAATTTCATGAAAGGAGCAGTTTTGTGAGAAAGAAATTAACTGAATGTGGGATTACCTTGAAAGAAAGGTTGTTGTAATTTGAGAAAGGTCGAAGTATTTTCATATAATGAAAAATGGTCTTTAATGTTTGCGGAAGAAGCTGAAAAACTTAAATCCATTTTTGGAGATCAAATTGTAAATATTCATCATATTGGGAGTACATCAGTTCCAGGTCTAAAAGCTAAACCAATCATAGACATTATGCCTGTCGTTAAGGACATTGGCCTCGTCGACAAATACAATCAGAAAATGGAGGACCTTGGATACGATTCTAAAGGTGAGAATGGAATACCTGAACGAAGATACTTTCAAAAAGGCGGTGACAATCGCTCCCATCACGTCCACATTTACCAGGTTGGAAGTAATGAAATAAAGCGGCATTTAGCTTTTCGGGATTATTTGAGAGAACAATCAGTGGAAAAGAAGAATTATGGAGAATTAAAAGACAAGTTGGCAAGACAATTTCCATATGATATTACATCTTACATAAATGGTAAGGAACATCTTGTTAAAGAAATAGAGTTAAAAGCATTGAAGTGGTTTAAAGGAAATTAAGAATAACTTTGAAAATATATCTTATTGGAGAAATGTTTGAGAACAAAATGATGTTAAAATATTTGACTCCATACCAATACCGAATTTTGAACGATTTGAGTTTAGAGATCCTTTTGGAAATAGGGTAGAGAAGGAGGAAATTTAACTACTGCATAAAAATAGATGATAAGCAACACACTTAAAAGTATACTACGAGCAGGTGCCCTTTACTTGGAAAACAACACGAGGTGTAATTGTGATTGCTCCTGCTTTTTGGGTGGGAAGGGAAACAGGGCTGTCTTTTGGCCAGGCAGTACCAATTTCCCAATGTACCCCAGGATCGACAAGTGGTAGAACATGTCGTATAAGGTAACCACTTTCCCGTAACATGATGTTTTTTCATCTTTTAAATCACCCCATTTTACAGTTTCCTTAATTACAAGAGCATTGTCTTGATGGACTAACAGCCTAAGATCGTCTTCAAAAAATGGGAACCATTCAAACTTCATTGGTAGGAAGATTCATAACATGCCAAATCTAGTTCTTCTTGTATTAATAAAGTTAGCTATAAAACCACTGTATAGAAGAAGCGGTGTAACCCAGTTATACCTTTGATAATTCAAGTGACCTAAAACCATACAATTATATCTGATTTTTTGAAATAATTGTTGATTTATTCACTATATAGTATTACGATATACAGTAAGTAGTATTGCGATATAGTGAAGGAGGATACACCAAATGAGAAAGGCTGAATTGTTAAAAGGGAGTACGAGTATTATTCTGTTATCGTTACTTTTGGAAAAAGAAATGTACGGCTATGAAATCACTGAGAAAGTTCACCAGGTAAGTGAAGGGTATTTGAGTTATAAGGAAGGAACGTTATACCCGGCTTTAAAACGACTGGAGTTAGCTGGTTTTGTAGAGAGTTATTGGCAAAAATCTAGTGATGGACCACGCCGGAAATATTACCGAATTACTACTGCAGGAAAAAAGTCACTATCTGATCAAAAACAGGAGTGGGGTCTATTTCAAAAAGTCATGCATCGGATTGTAGGTGACGTCAATGTCAAAACAAGTATCGATTAAAGAGTTTGATAGCTATATCAAAAAAATGACTAAAGAATTACACCTAGACGAAATAGAAAAGAAGGAACTAGAGGAAGAATGGAAGCAGCATCTCTATGATCATTATGATTCACTTCGCAGGGACGATGTAGATGAACAAGAAGCAATTCAAATTGTGATTGAACAATTTGGACCAGTTGAAATGTTAAAGGAAGAAGTAAATCAGACTTACCCAAGTTCCATGAAAAATCATTTATTTAAAGAGGTGCTCATCGGGATTATTTGCATAGTTGCAAGTGTTATCGGACCAGGGCTATTAATTGGAGCGTATTTTCAACCATACTTTATTGTTGCACCAATTCAAGCTTTAGTAGTCGCTTATTTTATCCATCGTTTTATTATAAAAAAACAAACCTTTTGGATGTTTTCCATTATCGGATTCATTCCTATATACGTAATATTCTTGCAGTTCCTTTCTCAAATGTATGGCACACCGTTGACATTAGAGCTTTACCTGAGTGAAATCTTCAGCTTAGATTGGAATCGTTTAGCAGGAATTAACGGACTCTATGAATACCCTACATTACATATGTTCTGGTATTTCATTTTGTTGGCTCAATTGGTCAGTGGTAACAATTATGTATCTGTGTGGAAGCGAATGTGTAATGCTACGTTTCATTACTGGGCGATGCTTTTAGTTGCTTTAGTTATTGCTAAATTTCAGACCAGTGCTGAGTGGGCTGTTATATCTATGAATGTTATTCTTTTGTATACCTTTTTACAGGAAATGATCTCCAATCAACAATTCATTCAATGGAAAGAAACGATCCATCGATTGGTTGCAAAAACAAGGGAGGGGGAAAATTGAATCGAATGAAAAAGAGTGCCCTTCCATTTATTATAATCACAACTGTTGCTTTATTTTTTATAGATTTTGGCAATAGAGAGATAGCATATGAAATGGTTAGTTATGACCATATACCAGAAGAGTATAAGGAAGATTTTCGTCTCATGGGTCCAGGTGGAACAGGAATGTTTTCACACAAAGATCACTCTTACGCATTTATTTTAACCGAGCCAGATGAACAAGTCGCTGTGGAATTTGTTGGTAGAGATACTCTAATGGAAGGCTATGATGTGAAATATAGTTTGCAGCCAAACAAGGATAAAGGAAAAAATGTAATAATCAATGGAACATATGGCACTTTTACCCCTTATATTCTTAAATTAGAAAAGGAAGTGTCTCCTCCGTTTGGTTTTACCAAAACGAATCCATAAAAAAGTGAATATTTTATAGAAGCTCACTTACACATTTTTTCGTTTTAGGCAATAACAAAAGTTTTTAAAACATTGTTTTTGGATTAATGGGGGAAAGATATTAATAAGGCGATTACAAAGTGATTGTCTTTTTCTTGCTTAAAAATCCAATAATATTATTGGATTTTTAAGTTACCATTAAAATATCGGGATTACAAATCATAATGGAAATTTAAATGACTAGGAACATTAAAAAACTGAAAATTAATAGGATAGAAAATTTATGAAGTGACCATATGCTTAAAGTAAATGGTATGAAGATGAAATAAGGGGTTGTTGCTTAGGTAACTTCAATTTTATATAGACGTAGGATAGTTTAGGAGTAAGTCATTATAATGAATAAAGTAGATATAAATCAGGGAGCTGTTTTATTTGAAAAAAGCTATTATAATTATCTTTCTTAGCATTGTCACTTTTTTATTCTTTGTTTTTGCCTTTGTACAAGGTAAACTTCATAACGTTAAAGCAAACGTTAAAGAACACAACCCTGAAATATCAAAAGTAGAATCAATAAATAACCTTGGTGGATGGGGAGAATGGTTTTTAGAATATTCATTAGAAGTTGTTATTGATGGTGAAAAATATAGAGTTTGGACGTATGGAGACGGAGAAATCACCGAAAAGATTCCTTTAGAATGATACTAAAACTACGAAGTGCGTTAAAATATTGGAGACGCTTTTTTCTAACGGGGCAGGATTATTTAATAATTCAATTTAAGGGATAGGGGATTGAAGTGAAAAAGTCAGAATTTCCATTGATTTTTGTGTTTGTAGTTTTCTTAACAGGATGTACAAATAACCAACAATCATTTGAACAGTATGTTTAATGAGGAAATGAAAGAGAATAGTAGTCCATACAGTCTAATTTATCAGGAATTGGATGTTGTTAATAAAGGTGATGCTGTTGCAATATGCACTCAAGAAGATAAAGTGAGTACAAAAGATGAGAAAATTTAGGGGGATTACATGAAGAAACCAATTCTAATTATGTTAACTTTTACATTGAGCATTATGTTAACAGGGTGTAGTTTTATTGAAAAACAAATTAAAGAACAGAAAGCAGAAGGTATGATCAAAGATTATTATCAAGCTATTATAGATGAAGATTATGAAGAAGCGTTTGAGCAATTACACCTCTATGATTATGATACTAAAACTGAAGAAAGTAAATTATCAGCAGGAACAACATTATCAAATGAAGAAGCAAAAGAGTTCTACTTAAAGAAAATTGAAGTATTGGAAGAACAAAATTATAAAATAAACGACTTTGAAATTGGTGAAGTTGAATATGCAGACGGACACACATTTTGGCATCAGATAAAACTTCAAGTAGAACTGAATGGGCAGGAATTTGAATGGACTGAAGTTGCAGATATTTATGATGGGAAGTTATTGATTGGCGAAAGAGATGACCCCTATGCGAAGAATCGAGATGGGAAAATGAATTTTGATATCGAAAAAGAGGTAGAGAATGATGGTATTTAATATTAAGATAATTGGTGCTATTCTTGAAGAAGGAGAATAGTTTTTTTATTGGTTTTTTCCCTTTATTTTCAAATAGTCACTCCTTTATTCCGCTAAACTGCCCTTTACATGAGATGCTGTTTAACAAAAATAAGTATAAAGGTATTAAATTTTTGTTTCTCATTATAGTTTTAATGGTAGCAATTATTATAGGGATTAGCCTTCCTGATTTTAAACAGGTCAATATCGTTTTCTTTGTGCCTTTGTTAACGATATTTTGATTGTGGATACAATCAAAATAATGTGGTACAACAAGAAAAATATTATTAAGACACGTGTAATAGATAAGATAGCTCCTTTTTTATACGTTTTAGTAATAATCGGTTGTCTCTATCCACTATAAGGGCAGGAAAAACAAGAAGTCCAGGAAGATAGTTATAGAAAATTTAATTATGGGGGTGAGACAGATTGCAAAGCAATAGTAAACAATCAAATAACGTAAAGCAAATAGCATATCGCAATTCTTTTTTACCGTCTTTCTTGCTTATGCATTTTTTGTGGTATTGAATGATATGTTTATCAAGCACGAATTTGATTATAAATATATTTTTTCAATAACATTTGTTTTAATGATAGCTGCTTTTTACATAACTATTTTCGTTAACAAAATTAGAAACAAAAGGTAATGCTTAAATTGAGTTTGACATGACAAAAACCAATAGTTAAATGATATCAAACATCTATTTGGAATAAAATATTACTTGCATTTTCAATTATTGGGGGCAAGTGTTTAAAGAAGGTGATCATTAGTGATCGCCTTTTTCTATTTAAAAAAATAAAATAATGTTTTTGGAATATTATGTTAGTATTAAAGTGGGAGGGGTTGCTGAACTAATACAAGCAGAAGAGTGAATAAAAAACTAGAGCTATTTACGCTTAAGCAGCAGAGGTAGCCGTTTAAGAGGAGAAGAAAATGGAACTGAGAATGGAATTGTTCGTAAAAGATATAGAAAAGTCAATGGAGTTTTATAGTAATGTGTTAGGTTTTAGTTTGCCAAAGGATACTAATAAAAGTTACATATCTGTTAGAAATGATGAGGTGGTTATAGGCTTAGGGGAAATGAAAAATTTGCCTGAAAGTCACCCACTTAAAGCTCCTGATGGTCAACAAATTGGTTTAGGAGTTGAAATAGTCTTAGAAGTGGAAGATGTAAAAGCTGTTTATAACAAAGTACTTGCAAAAGAGTATCCAATCCAGGCTAGATTGACAAGAAGACCTTGGGGATTGAAGGATTTTAGAATAATGGACCCAGATGGATATTATCTAAGAATTACCTCTGCAACGGCAAATGACTAACGTTGCTGTGCAAACTGCCGTTTAACGAAAGACGGTATTATCGATTAGACTACTCCTATTGTTCTAAACGATTAGGTTAATCAAAACTGTTAGTCGTTATTGGATTTGAACTTATATATTGAAAGGGTGAGAATGTTGAAATTATCAATCATAAGTAGCATAAGAACGAATAATTTTAATGATGAGCTTGTAGGACAAAAAATCACAGAAATGTGGAAAGAGGCTTCTAAACATTTAACTAAAAATGAAAATATTACGTATGGTGTATATCATAATTATGAGAGTGACTATAAAGGTGATTATTCATTAAGTATCGGTATGGAGGATAATAATAGTAATTCTTTTCTAGAGATACCGAAAAACGAGAAATACTTAATCTTTAATGTGAATACATCTGAAGAACAAGGCATATTTAATGCTTGGAGAAAAATATGGGATCAAGAAGAAGCAGGTACATTAGAGAGAGCTTATTCCATGGATTTCGAAAAATACTACCCTACTGGAGAAATTGAAATCTACATAGCCGTAAAATAATTGGTCTCCCCTGCTAAATTCTTCGTCCCTCTGGTTAAAAGTTGGTGTCTGCTGCTATATAAGGAGATTACTTTGGGTTATACTTTTGTGTATGCCCTTCTTCATTTACAAATACGAAATAAATTGAATTGGTGACGGTAGAGTTATATTTTGACTGCAACTTTTTTATATTTTTGTCGTCTGTTCATTAAGAACTTATTTAAGAGGATGTTGAACACGCACTTTAAGAAAAAGATAATATGTAATAAAGAAATTGGAGGTTACCTAGGTAAATAAAATGGATATTAGGAAAATTAATAAAGACGATACACTACCAATGAAATTGTTGTTGTTGGCTGACCCTTCCAAGGATATTGTTGAGGAATATGTCAATAGGGGTGAATGTTTTATAGCTGAATTTGAACAGAAAATTATTGGTGTTTACGTTTTACTTCCAACAAGACCAGAGACAGTGGAACTGGTTAATGTTGCAGTCGTAGAAGAGCAACATGGTAGAGGTATAGGAAAACAGTTGGTAATGGATGCAATTAAGGTAGCTAAGACAAAAGGCTATAAAACAATGGAAACAGGAACTGGAAATTCAAGTATAGGTCAACTTGCTCTTTATCAAAAATGTGGTTTTAGAATAATAGGTGTTGATATAGACTTTTTTGTTAAGCATTATCCAGAAGAAATTTTTGAGAACGGTATTCAGTGCAGAGATATGGTTCGTTTATCACAAGATTTATAGTTGAAATGTGAATTCTCTTCAAAGGAATGGTTGGATAAGAATATCAAGCCGAAAGATTGGCACTCTATGCATTTTACATAATAAGAAAGGTAGGTAGTGAAAAAAATTTTTACTATTAAACTATCGAATTAAGGGGGAGTTGGATTTTGAGTTTGCAAGTTGGGGATAATATTCGATTTGAACGTACTTTCACAAAAAAGGATGTAGAGATGTTTACAAAGTTATCAATGGATGAGGGGGATCACCATATAAATCCTGATCATCTAGGAAGACTTGTCGTTCAAGGACTATTAACTGCTACATTACCTACAAAAATTGGTGGTGATTACAATGTACTCGCTCGTACAATGAATTTTGAGTTTTTGAGCCCTGTGTTTACAGGAGATACGATACGTTGTGAAGTAACAATCGAAAAGTATGAAAAGCAGGAGAATAATAGAATTTCCATTTTGGCATCTTTCTTATGCACAAATCAGAATGAGAAACAAGTATTGAAAGGAAGCTTTGCGGGAGTAATATTATAAACTTATCTTCTTTTAAATGCTTGGATTTGGAGTCTGACCCAAATGTATGAAATTGTAAGGGGGTTCAATGATATGGGTTTTCATATCTTGTCTTATAATTGGGATTAATCGAAATGTTATTTGGTCCTCTACTATTAAGGGAAAACTCACTCAGTTTAGGAGTAAAAATGCTTATTTGTGTGGGATTACTTACTATTTGCTGCTAGAGTGGAAGAAGGTACAGCTATGATTACAAGACTCATGATATGCAAAAAAGGGGGACATAATGGTTATACATGACGAAATTTACGGGGAATTTGAGGTAGATAGAGTAATAGAGGAATTAATTTTGAGTGAGCCAGTTCAAAGATTAAAGGGAATTCATCAGGGTGGGGCAAGTTACTTGGTTAATGAAAAATGGAATGTAACCCGTATTGACCACTCAATAGGCGTCATGCTATTAATAAAAAAGCTTGGTGGCTCAGTAAAAGAGCAAATTGCAGGATTATTACATGATGTTTCTCACACAGCTTTTTCTCATGTCATTGATTTCGTTTTTGAAAATAAAGAAGAAGACTATCATGAGAAAATATATAGCTCTGTTATTGAAAACTCCGAAATCCCAACTATTTTGGCTAAATATGGTTACAATTACGAGGATGTATTGCTTGATGATACAAAATGGACATTGTTGGAACAGCCAGCACCAGAATTATGTGCGGATAGGGTAGATTATACTCTCCGTGATATGTATGTGTATGGACACATCTCGTTAGAAGAGGTTTATCGTTTTTTGAATAAATTAATCGCTGTAGATGGGAAAATGTATCTTCAAAACATTGAAATGGCTGAATGGTTTGTCCAAGTGTATTACCAAGAAGTTATAGACTTTTTTATGGACCCGTTAAATATGTATGGTAATGATATGTTGGCTAAGGCTCTGAAACTGTCATTTGAAAAAAATATATTAAACCCTAATGATTTTCTTGGTAAAGATAACGAACTAATTACTAAAATAAAGTCATCAGAGGATAAGGAATTAACCCGTTTATTAGAAAAAATTAATCCGAATGTGCAAGTGAAAGAGGATAGAGAAAATTACGATTTACATAGAAAAAACAAACTTCGCATAATAGATCCTTCTATTATTAAGGATTATAAATTAATACCAGCTTCGGAAGTATCCGAAAGAGTAAGAATGATGGGGAAAGAGGCCTGTGAAAAAGCGGAAAGAGGGATGTATGTCAGAATTTCCGACTAGAGGAATGTAATTAAAGTCCTAAAAATGTACTCGGGTAAGAATGTTGTTTTTGCCGATACAAGAAGCAATGTTTGGAAATATGGCTTGGATTCATCTAGAAAATAAACCGAGTAAATTAGGTAGATATTGCTATTATGAAATGATTATGATTTGACAATCCCATATCCTAATGTTAGGATGTTGTTATCCTAAGATTAGGATATTCATCGAAAAATTTTCTTAGAAAGGAGTAAACACAAATTGCTAGTTTAAACCGAATTAATAAACTGGCTGCAAAAGCACGAAATGAGGACTTAACAGGGGAATAAATAGAAGAAAGAACAAGACTAAGACGGGAATATTTAGATTTAGTTTCGTGGACAAGTGTTGACAACCATCGCTAGTCTAACGATATAAATGAATCAGGTGAAGACATAACACCAGAAAATTAGTCGTAGAAATAGCAAAAAAGTTTAAAGTTCATTTCTTAACGATTAGTATAACAATAATAAACTATAATATCCTAATATTAGGATAAAGAAGAGGAGAAAAACAATGTTATCCATAATTATTCAAATACTTTTAGGTTTAGGTTTTATCATGTTTGGTCTGACGAAATTTGGTTCAAAGCAAATGGTGGAAGGGTTTAAAACATTTGGTTATCCAGTGTGGTTTCGTATTTTTACTGGTACGGTTGAACTTATAGCTGCTGTACTATTAATTGCTGGAATTTGGAACGAACAGTTGGCAGCTTTAGGAGGTTTCCTTGTTGTAGGTACAATGATTGGAGCAATTTTAACTCATATTAAAATAAAAGATACGTTGAAAAATACGATGATGCCAATCATCCTTCTTGTCCTTGGAAGTATTGTACTTGCGTTAAACTACACTTCATTCCTTGGGTAATAGAAACGACCAATTTCGACTTCAAATATAATGGGTATAATAAAATCAGAGGTGGTTAAATGTATCAAGGTAATAATCAAGTAGAAAAGGACTTGAGGTTATTTCGAATATGGTTAAAAGCAACAAAATCCATATTCGATAATGTGATAGAAGACATTAAAAGTCATGGTTTAACTGCTGAAAATTTTATGGTACTTGAATTACTTTATAATAAAGGGCCGCAGTATATTCAAACAATTAGTGAAAAGTTAATGATCCCAAGTGGAAGTATTACGTATGTAGTTAACAAGCTGGAGAAGAAAGAACTGTTAAAAAAAGAGCAGGACCAATCGAATCGACGATATTGGAAAGTCATAATAACTGAAAAAGGGGAAGAACTGTTTAATGAAATCTTCCCCATACATGTTGAAGTAATTGTAAAAAACTTAAGTTCTTTATCGGAGAACCAAAAAGAAGAGTTAGCGGGGTTATTAAAAACGGTTGGATTAGCTGCAAAGGAATTACAGAAGGAAGGATAACATAATAGAAACATATCGAATTTATCCTGAAAAAGGTATGGATTGGACTCTATTCCATTGGTGATTATTTAAAAAATCCATTGACTGGGAAAAGGGTAGAATCAGGCTCTAATTGGTTTTAATAAAAATGGAGAGATTAGAATATGATATTAGGACACCACCATCATATATCTATGTATACCTCTAATGCGGGAAGTAATAATCATTTTTATAATGAGATACTTGGCCTTCGTCGGGTAAAAGTATCTGTAAACCAAGATAATCCTACCATGTATCACTTGTTTTATGGAGATTTGACAGGAAGTCCCGGAACAGAGCTATCATTTTTTGCACGTTAGGAAAGTATAAAATTTTAGCATGAAGAGGATTCGACGTAGTTAAAATTTTAATGTACCAAGTATAAGAAAAGCTAACACATTCGCTAAAGGACGAGCGAATGCGAGTCTTTCTAAAAATTCCAGCAGCCGGAAGCACTCATCGTGGAACGAATGCCATTACACAAATAGGCTTATTAGTTCCATCGTATAATAGTCTCCTATTTTGGAAAAATCGATTGTCACAATTTAATGTTAAACACGGTGAAATTACAACCTACGCAGGGCGTGACGCTTTGCATTTTGAAGATCCAGAAGGGTTACGACTTATATTACTTAACAATAATGGTAGGAGTATTCCTGATGCGTGGCAGGCGTGGACGGATTCGGTTGTACCAGAAGAGAACCGTATTTTAGGAATGGGATCTATAGAAATTACCGTAAATTCATTGGATTCCATAGCAAATATGCTGGAAAATATATTTAACTATAAGAAAGTATTACGAACAGAAAATGAGGCGATTTACCAGGCGATAAATGGAGAAATATTTGGTGAAATTGTCATTAAGCAATTGGGTGGACCAAAAGAAAGACCGGGAAAGGGAAGTATTCATCATTTAGCTATCCGAGTAGAAGGAACTAATCTACAAAAGTGGGATGAAAAAATAAAAGCAGCAGGTTATCGTACTTCTGGTGTTGTAGACCGTTATTATTTTAATAGCATTTATTTTCGTGAAGCTAACGGAGTCATGTTTGAAGTTGTTTCGGATGGTCCTGGATTTACAGCAGATTCTACTGTCGAGGAACTGGGAACAAAACTTGGTTTACCACCATTTTTGGAAGAACGTCGTGGAGAAATTGAAGCTAACTTAGTACCTATCGAGGACTGGAAGAACAATATAGATCTTAAAATAATATGTAATGTAAACTGAAGTTATTGCTAACATGTAATCTGAATGGGTCTTTTTAAGTGAAATGTAAATCGATAAATTGAGAACGACAATATAAATTTTTCTTAATTCATTTTCTTATAGTTATTTCTTAAATAAACTATGAACATCTCCTTGCGTACCGATTCAAAGTTGTACCCATTAATCTAATCAGCCTAAATTATAATTCAAAAAACT
Organism: Oceanobacillus salinisoli; assembly: GCF_009733865.1. Classification (GTDB taxonomy): domain Bacteria; phylum Bacillota; class Bacilli; order Bacillales; family Amphibacillaceae; genus Oceanobacillus; species Oceanobacillus salinisoli. The sequence goes on from NZ_WOFB01000039.1 coordinate 16,967, forward strand.
CAAGCTAAAAACATTGCTTGAGTTTTTTGTTGTAGCAAACTATATACGGACGTCTTTAATCCTTTTTTAATGATAATAATTTAACACAATCGATTTATTTGTACTTCAAGAACATGACTTTCATTAATTCCTCATTTTTAAAGGCAATCAAGAGACGGAGGACTCAGACATTGAGCTCATCCAATCTTTTGATAACATTCTCAATCTTGATTCAGCCTATCACATCTATGTACCTATCAAAAAACTGCCCATTGATTCAGAAAATTAATTTTTCAAAATAATTCATATACCTGTTTCTGCCCCTTTCCATTAAAAATAGTTATTCGAAAAAAATTTTTTCGCAATTATTCAAACGTTTATTTGACCATTTGTATATAATCGAATATAGTATAAGTAAAATGTTATTCAAATAAACGTTTGATTTAAGGGGGATATTATGACAAAGGATATTTGTGAAGTCACCTGTATTAATGAAGAGAAAGTAACCAGAGCCAAAAATAACCTTGCTGAACAGAATCCTATGGAAGTAGCTAAAGTTTTTAAGGCGCTTTCGGATAACACGAGGGTTAAAATAGCCTATGCACTCTCAGTAGAGGATGAATTATGTGTTTGTGATATTGCAAATATTGTAGGGGCTACAACAGCTACAGCATCCCACCATTTAAGATTGCTAAAAAACTTAGGGTTGGCAAAATATCGGAAAGAAGGAAAATTAGTCTTTTATTCTTTGGACGATGAGCATGTGAAAAAGTTGATAGAATTAGCTTTTGAGCATCAAATGGAGGGGATGAAAATTGAATGATGCAACAAAATTATCAGAGAAAAATGTATACCGAGTTGAGGGGTTCTCCTGTGCTAACTGTGCTGGGAAATTCGAGAAAAACGTTAAAAATATTTCGGGTGTACAGGATGCAAAAGTCAATTTTGGGGCATCTAAAATATCTGTTTATGGTGAAACAACGGTAGGTGAATTAGAAAAGGCTGGTGCATTTGAAAACCTAAAGGTATCTCCAGAAAAGCCTAAGCGTCAAACACCACGGCCTGTATTACAAGATAAAAATCTGGAGTCCATTGAGTACGATGTAGAAGGTTTTTCTTGTACAAATTGTGCTGGGAAATTCGAGAAAAACGTTAAGGACCTTCCTGGAGTACATGATGCCAAGGTCAATTTTGGAGCATCAAAAATCTCTGTTGATGGTGAAGCGACGATAGAAGAACTGGAAAAAGCCGGTGCATTTGAGAATCTAAAAGTAATCCCTAAAAAGCCAATTGGTCAAGCTGAACAAGAGAATAAAGTAGAAAGGGGAATGAAAAAAGAAGATAGAATACCATTTTATAAAAAGCATAGTACATTACTGTATGCTTCTTTATTTATTGTTTTTGGTTATCTTTCCATGTTTGTAAATGGAGAAGAAAATCTTATTACTTCCTTACTGTTTGTAGCATCAATCGCAATTGGGGGGTACTCCTTCTTTAAAGTCGGTGTTCAGAACTTATTTCACCTGGATTTTGACATGAAAACCCTCATGACCGTAGCTATTATTGGAGCAGCCTTGATCGGTGAATGGGCAGAAGCATCCATTGTTGTCATTCTCTTTGCTATTAGTGAAGCTCTGGAACGTTATTCAATGGATAGTGCTAGACAATCGATTCGTTCATTAATGGACATTGCCCCGAAAGAAGCACTTGTTAGACGGAAGGGACAAGAAATGAAGGTCCATGTAGATGACATCCTGGTTGGTGATATTATGATTGTGAAACCAGGTGAAAAAATTGCTATGGATGGCGAAGTGATAATTGGAAATTCTTCTGTTAATCAAGCAGCTATTACAGGTGAATCAGTCCCTGTTGCAAAAGAGGTTAATGATGAGGTGTTTGCAGGTACACTAAATGAAGAAGGTTTTCTTGAAGTAAAAATAACGAAACTTGTAGAAGATACTACCATTTCTAAAATCATTCATCTAGTTGAAGAAGCTCAAGGTGAACGTGCACCAGCTCAAGCATTTGTTGATACATTCGCAAAATATTATACACCAATCATCATGGTTATTGCAGCATTAGTTGCAGTTGTACCCCCTCTAATTTTTGGTGCAGATTGGGGAACATGGGTTTATCAAGGTTTATCTGTTCTAGTCGTGGGTTGTCCTTGTGCATTGGTTATTTCGACTCCAATTTCCATTGTATCTGCCATTGGAAATGCTGCCAAAAAAGGTGTCCTTATTAAAGGTGGAGTGTATTTAGAGGAAATGGGGGCTTTAAAGGCAATTGCATTTGATAAAACAGGTACATTAACGAAAGGCGTACCTGTTGTAACTGATTATAAAGTGTTGAACGAAAATAAAAATAAAAACGAAATCCTTTCCATTATTACGGCATTGGAGTATCGTTCTCAACACCCCCTTGCATCAGCAATTATTAAAAAAGCAGAAGAGGAAAATATTTCTTATTCAAACATTGCAGTAGAGGATTTCTCTTCCATTACGGGAAAAGGGGTTATGGGCAGCATAAACGGAACTACCTATTATATTGGGAGTCCTAAACTTTTTAAGGGTTTATCAACCCCTAATTATGATAAAAATTTAGAACAGAAAATAACAACTTTTCAAAACCAAGGGAAAACAGCTATGATTTTTGGAACAGATAAAGAAGTCCTTGCGTTTATTGCAGTTGCAGATGAAGTACGTGAATCAAGTAAAAGGATCATTCAAAAGCTACATCAACTACGAATTAAAAAGACGATTATGCTTACAGGTGATAACAAAGGCACTGCAAATGCAATTGGTAGTAATGTAGGCGTATCAGAAACTCAAGCAGAACTGTTGCCACAGGATAAACTGGATTATATAAAACAATTAAGGTCAGAATACGGTAAGGTTGCTATGGTTGGTGATGGTGTCAATGATGCCCCTGCATTAGCAGCTTCCACAGTCGGTATTGCAATGGGTAGAGCCGGTACAGATACGGCCATTGAAACGGCGGACATAGCTTTAATGGGAGATGATTTAAGTAAACTTCCATTTGCCGTAAAACTAAGCCGAAAAACCTTAAATATAATTAAGGCCAACATCACTTTTGCAATTGGAATTAAATTATTTGCTTTACTATTAGTTATCCCGGGCTGGCTGACGCTTTGGATTGCTATCCTTTCAGACATGGGAGCAACTCTTTTAGTTGCCCTAAACAGTTTAAGACTTTTGAGAGTAAAAGAATAGGCGTAAAGGGCTTTCAGTGGGGAAACACTTTGATTTAAATAAAAATGTGTGTCTTCCCCAACATTTTTATCAATTTAAAGGGTGCATTATTCCAAGATGGAAGATGCACCCTTTATTTAACTATTGGCAGTTTAGTTCAATAATAGTTTTTTAAAAAAATATAGAGGTTGGGACATAACTAAAACGTTTAACTCTAAAGACGAACAATGGACTAAATTTCCGGAGCGGTTAGTTTGGATTTTTCTTAGGATAAAACGCTTTTGTCCCAGCCTCATAGATATTACTTATTTTTAGCAATTTCTTTCCTGTCTGGAGCCAATGGTGGTTCCTCTAACCATTTATTTTTGGCCATTAGATTGAACCATTCCTTTGTAATTGTTAAATTTTTCAATATGATTCTCTCGTATGTTGCAACAAGGTCTATTCGCATTGCAGATGCAAGACCAGCCCCGTGATAAGATTGTGAAGATTGTAATAAAAATCCAATATGGTACAACATTAACTTATCTGAAAAAGGAGCATCTCGAGAAGTCGTAACCTCAGATTCCCAAGACATTGGAACAGGCAAATTATCTCCTTTTAATATGTTAGTCAATAGTTGAATTTGTTTGTTTGAAGCGTTTTGTGTACTCTCTAAAAATTGCCTTACTTCTTTTGATTTTGTTACTTGACCAAATCCGATAGAAAGCGATTTTTCCATTATCTTCTTTTTTAGATTTAGCGAAAGAGCAATAATTTCTGTTGAGGCTAATGGACGTTTGTCCCCAAAAAAACCATTGATAAATTTTTGTCCTGAAACAAACTCTGGATTTTCCTCAGGGTAGAAATAAGGGTCTCTTTGAAAATGTCCCTTTTCTAATAATAATTCAGTTGTTCGATGGTACATACTCATTCCATCATTACTACATGATTCGTAGAAGTGTCTTAAATCTTTTCTTACTGAAGAACTTAAAGATGTAGAATGTCCTAACAAACCATGAAGCGTCATTATATGTAAATAATGCAAGCAAAAGATGTCAGAAAATAACCTTTTGGCACCTTTATTAAGATCTGTTTCATTAAAACCAATGGGAACTGGGAACCCTTCGTTTTCAATGAATTGCCGTATTTGAATTTTTTGTTTATCAAATATCTTTATTGCGTCTTCAAAAAGTAATTTTATTTTCTCGTCTTCTATAATGGATAACATATATTTATTCACAATATCAACGGCGGTTCCATTTACATATTCTCCCCACAATGTACCTATTTCAGCAGATGTTAGTTTTAGCTCTTCTTTATTCATATAATCACCTCAACCTAATTTTTCCCTAGTATTAACATTTTATTTAGGAAATTGTTAAACTAACGAGTAGCTATTCTTGAAAAAGGAATTCCACCTTGTTCCAATATAGTAAGTCGGTTAGCGTAAGATAGGACATCCTCAAGTTCTTCTTACTAATTCTTGTCTTTGTTGTGCTGCTGTTCCTGTACTTTCATCTAATCCATCTTTACCAATTTCTGGAGATCCTATAGCTCTTGCGACAGCCCTTGTTTCCTCGACGAAAAACCAGTCGAATAAAATGTCTCAATTTGACCATCCTTTTTTTTTCATAATACGTTTAAACCCATTCCCGAAACTCATTAACATGCTTCCTTTGACTAGCCCCCTTTTAGCTAATCAGAAAAATCTATATAATGATAAGCGATAGACGAATAATTCTAGTGGAGGTAATTAATTTGAAACGATTAGCGGTTTTTTGCGGTTCAAGTAATGGTGCTTCAGAAGTTTATAAAGAGGGTGCTGTTCAATTAGGGAAAGAGTTAGCCAAGCGTAATATTACGTTAGTTTATGGTGGGGCGAGTGTAGGAATAATGGGAGCATTAGCCGATACTGTTTTAAACGAAGGAGGGAAAGTCATAGGAGTTATACCTAAACTTCTGGAAGAACGAGAAATATCTCACCAACATTTAACCGAATTGTATACTGTAGATACAATGCATGAAAGAAAAGCGAAAATGGCGGATTTAGCAGATGGATTTATTGCATTACCAGGAGGACCAGGAACATTAGAAGAGTTTTTTGAAATCTTTACTTGGGCCCAAATTGGTTTACATCAAAAGCCATGCGGTCTACTTAATATAAACAATTATTACAATCCTCTTATTTCTCTATTTGATCATATGGTAGAGCAAGAATTTTTACAGGATAAATATCGTTCGATGGCTATAATAAAATCAGATCCAAGGATGTTGATTGATAGATTCAACACATATGAACCGCCAACTATAAAGACTTACGCTAAATAGCTATAAAAAATTTACGCAATCCCACTCTATAAATTCACAACTTGTAACTAAACCTTAACCTTTGGAATTAATTCATAATGAGGGGAAGCTGAAGGGAAATGTATGTGGTTAGTGTACCGATTACAGATTTTCTTACTGTCCTAATATAATTTTGAGATTGTAGTCTTTGCGTACGTTTTTCAAGAGCTATTAAGAGATGCCATTGATATAAATTCAGGAAGTTTTTTAACGGTTTGAGATGAATAACATGGCAATGATAGTCAATATGGATCTGATGTTAGACCTTTATCTCCATTAGTTTTAAAAAGGAGAAAAATGATAATGAAAATACCGTTTGAAAAATATACAATTTACGTCACTTTTGGCGATGATAAAATTTATGAATTAAAGGAAGATTTTTCGAAAGAATTAGTAAGTGAAATAAAAGTGTCAACTCCGAAGAATCCAACATTGGTGCTTCATAAGCAGCAGTTGGATTATGCAAAAGCTTTTTACAAAGAAAATTCTATTAAATTGGATAAAGAAACATGGAATAACTATTATAAAATCGGTTTTATTACTTTAGACGAATTAAAAGAGTTTAATGAGAAATAACTGTCTTTATGGTAAATGTAACAACTTCATGGACATTGTACAAAACTTATCTCCCTGCTGAATTCCTTATTCCTCTGCTAAAAGCCTGTAGTCTAAAGGTAAGGGGACGGTGGGAAATCAGTGGAAATCCCTATGTAGTCCGATAGCTATTCCAAATTTGGGTCTGACCTCAAATTTTCGATGGCCGTCCCTCTTTGGAAAATAACTATTGACGCTCCATTTTTGTTCTGGTAATATTGGAATAATCAAATAAACGAATATTTTTTAACATAAGGCAATTTAATATATAATTCTTATCACGAGTTGGCTGAGGGAATTGGCCCTATGACGCCCGGCAACCGCCCTTTATGGGAATGGTGCTACTTCCAACAGGCAGAAATGTCTGAAAGATAAGAGGGAGAAACCGCAATGTGTTTATGATTTCAACCCTCTTTCTTTTGGAAAGAGGGTTTTTCTATGGAGAAAATAATCAGATTATACGAATGGATGAGGTAAGATGAATGCGGTGATTTCAAAAGGAGTTCGAACACCGAACAATAAGTTATTAGATATGTAAAATGCGAAACAGGCTAAATTGACCCTCTTCATTAAAAAAAGAAGCCAAAAGATTGGCTTCTTAGATACTAATACATTGGTAATTGTCCAGTCATCATTTGCTGAGGGGTATGATGACTTCCCCCTTCATACATCATGAGGTTCCGTTCAAGCTCCATTACAGCATCAAAGTGTTTTTGATAAAAAAACATATGTCGTTGAGGGTCAACATATTCATATCGTTTTGCCAATAACCCAAATAAGTTTGCTTCAGTTAAAAGGTCTTTTGTTTTTTGATCCAAATGCACTTGAATATATCTCCTAAAATTAATTAGTTTCAATACATAGGGTATTCATCCATCCGCATTTGGAATAAGAATATCGCCTATTTTTTGAAAACAATTCTTAAAAACCAATGATAACGCTTTTTGATTCGGAATGGTTTGACTATGAAGACTCTAGTTCCTTAGCTAGAAACCGTTGAGGTCATATTTTTATAGTTTGGTACGTAGTTTATTAACGTACCATCTCTTTTTTACATCTATAAAAAGGGCTCATTTTGTTGCACCTCAGTATAAAACACATCCAAAGGTGAATAAACAAAGGCTTGGTTTGTTGACGTCAACCCAAGCCTTATCTAATTTTTTATAAGATAAGAAAGTTTTATCTTACCTTCTTAAAAGAGAGCAATTTTATACAATTGTTTGTTAAAATATTCTTAATTAATGAAGATGCTGATTACCAAAATTATCATCGACGACCTCTTTCACCTTTTCCACGGCCTGTTCGACCATTTCATCCGTAATCATCACAATGTCTGTATCGTATTTTTCTTCTTTAGATACATCGAACTGAAGCTTCTCCGTATATGGTGCTGGTCTATTCATCAAATAGGCAGACATCACCTCGCAGTTTTTATCACGAGCTTCGTCAACGCTTAACTGACCTGTTACTATTTCATGCATTAAATTAAGGGCCAGTATGTTGGCAGCTTCTGTATCACATCGGGACGATACTTCCCCTCTTGTTCTTTCAATAATGATACTTCCATCAAATTTAGCCAGTTCACTAAACATTTCTGTTGGAACAGAGTAGTTAATATAGTTCTCAATGACATCTGTATGGGGAGCTGGGAAATCATGAGGAATTTCATCACGATAAACGATAGTTCGTTTCCATGGTCCGTTATTAAACCATATTAACCTGCTTTGAGTTGCTTCATTAGGAAGTCCGTATTGTTTAATTGTAGCATTTGCTGCCTTCTTGGACATAGCGTTCCAATTATTGATTAAACTACTAACAAAGTCCATATCAACTACGGTTTCTGTCGTTTTCTCAGCGCCGCCAAACGTTTGTACCTTTAAATCATTTGCCATTGCAGTTCCAGCAGTATTCCATTTATCTTTTTGTTCCATTATTTCACCTGCTTCTATATGATTTTTAGTTCTTCCCCTATTATTTGAAAAGATTTGAAATAAATACAGTTAATTAAAAGAGAGAAATACTGTTCATACAAATCTGTGACTTTTGAGTATTTTAGTTACTTATAGAATTCACAAAACCTTCACGTCAGATTTTATTGATAAAGAACTGATTTACAGATATAGTGATGGAGAACGGGAAGCCAACCTTTAACGATGAATTGACGACAGCGAGAGTACAGCGATCCCAAAATGATGAAAAAATAGGAGAGATGATTATGAGAAAAGGTTTCTTTACTATAATAATGCTGGTAGTCATAGTGATTACCATTGTGGTATATAGCATGAGTGGAAATGAAACGGAAGATACTGTAACAGAAGATTTGGAGGAATTACCAACGCTTGAAGTAGATTTTAAAGTTCCCGAGACTGTGGATGTAAATGAAACCGTAGAATTGAATGCTACTGTTTCATATAGTGATGAGATGGTAACAGATGCAGATGAAGTTTTGTTTGAAATCTGGCAACAAGGACATGAGGATGAAAGTATAGAAGTGGAAACAACAAATAATGGAGATGGAACGTATACAGCGGAAACCTCCTTTGAAAGTAATGGAATATATGAAATTTATGCACATACAACAGCTAGAGATTTACACACGATGCCTAAGAAAACCATAGTCGTTGGTACGGGTGCAGTAGATGATAAGGCAGTGGGAAATCAAAACCATGAATCAGGCGAAAATGCATATGGAAAACGTGTAGAAGGGTTTGTATTGCAGTTTATGGAACCCGAACATGTGAATGCCGAAAGTGAAACAGAGCTTATGGTAGATTTGCAGATGGACGGTAATCCATTAAAGGAGGCAGATGTCCGTTACGAAATTTGGAATGACGAAATGCCCGATGAACGAGCATGGGTAGATGCGGAGGAAATGGAACCTGGTCAATACATAGCAGCTCATTCATTTACAAAAGCAGGTACTTACCATATTATTATTCATGTTGAAAATGAGGATGGATTACATAAGCATGAGGAGTATGAATTGCTGGTGAATCACTAAAGTTTCCGATTCGGGTCCGGTTTTCGTGAATAGGACAAGTGAGTTTCATAATTCGCAAAAAACGGTAAAGAAGATTCAAAAGTATTTAAATGCAGAAAATAATATCGTTGTTTGCTAATTTCTCCCTAGTTAAAATGGAAGGTAAAGTAGATTTAGGTGTAATCTATCTTTATCATTATTCGACAGCACTTCAAGCACGGGAAAGGCTTTAGCCTAGTGGTAGGGTTCAATACTGGTGTTCTCAGGAATCCACTACTTCAATCTAACCACAAGGTCCATAAGGGGTGGGGAGTTCAATGAGGCCAAAACCTTCCCCTTAAAAGGTTATCGATAAACTCTTCCTGAGTAAGAAAAATATTAAAATCAACCACAGAAATACAAAACCTTCCGTCTGGTTGATAAAAAACTGGGGCTGAATCCTTGGTTTTATATAGAAGTAATCTTGAATTTGTTTTGAATTCCTCTTTCTTTAATTCCTGCAGGATGATGAACAGCTCGCCCCAGAACGGAAGATATGGTTTTTCTCTATATGATTGAAGGACATGTATTAATTGCGAACGAATGTTGTTTCCCACTTTCTTACCCACTCAATTCCTAAGATATTAATGGTTTATCATAACCCATTGCTTATATATTATATATTTTTTAATAGGAATTATACAACGCCTTTTTGCCGGATAATCTCCGAATGAAAATAGCCTTTATGCTAATCATCCATTATTTCAGTAAGTTTCTTCATCGCATCTTCCAAGTCCATAGTGGATGAAGTTATCACTTCAATAATGTGATTTTGCTTTGCAAATTTCCTTAAATTAGTATAAATAATAGGTTTTTTATGTTTGAGGATAGTACCTAATTCGATAAAAGGGATCGAATTGGACTTTACCATTGATAATGATTTAAAAAAGTAATAAAAATCATATGTATGTTTCCTCTCATCAGGATATTCACGCAACATTTTTTCAAACTTTGTCATGGAGTTCACTACATTATTCATTTTGGTACCTCACTTCTGTAGCTGTAAATTATAAACATACAATTAATAAGTTTTCTCACAATGTCAATATCGTCAAAAATAGATTATTATTAAAGGTTTATTTTATTCAAGTGTGTAATTTTGTGCAGAAAGGAGCGTTTCAGAAAAAATGGAAACTATTTTCTAGTGCGTATCGTCTAATTGGATGGGAGGTAGGTTATGAAAAAAATTATATATATCGTTTTTCTTTCCTCAATGATGCTGTTATCTGCTTGTTCTGGAGAAGAAAAAGAGGAATTAACAAGAATAGATATTCACGAGGTTGATGCGGAAGGAAATTACAAAGAGGTCGGAACAATAACAGATAGCGAATCCATCGAGCTGATTCAGAAGACGTTTAATCAAATCAAATGGGACAATAAAGTGGTCAATATGGCAAGACAACCAGATATAAAGCTAATATTATTTTATACATTTGATGAAAATATGCCAGAAAGATTGATTGAATATGAGATTTGGTTTAATGAAAATACAGGTACATCAATAATTGTCGGCAATAAGGAGAACCTAAGTTATGGCGAGTTAGATAAAGACCATACAAATACCCTTAGAAATTATTTGAAACGCTAAAGGATGACATACATTTTGTTGCATTTTTTAGCTGACAGGGTAGTTACTACAATCAACACTAAAATACATATCTGGGAGAAGAAAATGATATTTTTTGATATTGATGGAACATTACTTAATCATGAAAGAGCAGAGGAAGCGGGAGCTATTGAGTTTTTAAAAGAGTATAAGGATGAACTAAAACTTAGTGGTTCTGATTTTGTTAAGATATGGTATGACTTATCTGATAAATACTTTGAAAAGTTTTTGGAAGAAGAACTATCTTTTCAAGAGCAACGAAGAATGAGAATGAAAGAGTTATTTGGTAATCATTTAACGGACGAACAAGCTGATAAAAAATTCAATCATTATTTAATGTTTTACAGACAGAATTGGAAGGTATATGAAGATGTCATACCTTGTTTAGAACAATTAAAAAAACAAGGAAACCGCCTGGGTATAATTAGTAATGGTGATTATCATCAGCAAATGGAGAAACTGGAAGGGATAAATATAAAAGGATATTTTGACTGCATTATTACCTCAAGCGAGATTGGCGTATCTAAGCCTAATGCTGCTATATTTATAGAAGCTTGTAATCTAGCTGGTGTGCAAATTAATGAAAGCCCCTACATAGGTGATAGATTAGAGACCGACGCAATCGGCAGTAAGAACGCAGGGATGAAAGGAATATGGTTAAATCGTAAAGATAAAACAGCACATTCTGATGTCATTGTTATACACCAACTTAGTCAACTGGGAGTGATAATCAATTAGTTTTTTCCACTAACTGTGCAATAGAAAAACGAGTATTATTTTTATATTATGTTTATCTATTGCTTTATCATAGGGGAAGTACATATTCTAAAAGGCTCTATTCATAAGTTTGTAGCTTATAAGCGGTGCTTGTATTCTAAATTTATCTGTACAGAAAATATCTAACTAAAAAATATAAATAGGTGAGAATATGAAACCAAACAAAGCAATTAAAGAAGATAATTATAAAGTATTCGCTCTACTAAGCCATTATTTGAATCATGCACCCGACTTTATTGATAGAGAAGAAATAGATGAGATTGCCAAAGGCAGTATATCTTATGAATATGCCTTTTCTGTAATACTGGCCTCTGCTTTTGGACTTGATATTGTTGACAATGCACCTGATAAAGAGTTGTTCCATAACTATTTTTACAGGATGATCCATCACCTTGATAGTAATGAATATAATAGAAATCCCTATTATAAGAATATCAAGCTACCAACGATGAAAGTCGGCAATAGTGAATTAAAATATGAAAAATATAAGCCGTTTGAAGGCTTTGTTTGTAACGATATCATCGAAACAGAAGAGGGAAGACAAATTCCGCAAATCGGATTTTTTGATACGGAATTTAGGTTCCCGGCAGTTTTAGAAAACAATAGAATCTGGATGACGATTACGCCGAATGAAATCGAAACAATGAAAGAACCTGTGGATCAAGCATTTGGCCAAGTACTTACCTATGGACTTGGGCTTGGCTACTATGCCTATATGGCCTCTGAAAAAGATAATGTGGAAAGCGTCACCGTTGTGGAGAGCAATGAAGATGTTATCCATCTTTTTAAAAAATATATCTTACCGCAATTCACCAATGCCAGTAAAATAAAGGTGATTCAAGCAGATGCTTTCGAATATGTACAAAACCAAATGTCCAAGGGGAAGTACGATTTTGTGTTTACAGATCTATGGCATGATGTTTCAGATGGAATCGATATGTATTTAAAAATGAAAAAGTATGAAAAACAAAACCCAAATACCGTATTTACGTATTGGATAGAAAAATCTATTATGTGCTATTTATAATTGAAACATACATTTAATTGATAAGAGAATTTCAATGTGTAACAGATTAATAGGCGCCTGTATATATTGTTAAAGATGACATATACAGGAGGTAATGAAATGAATAATGATTACCAACGTTATATAGAACAAATTTTAAGTACTTGGGATAAGGAACAGAGAGAAGGAGCTTTAAAAATAATTCAAAAGTATGGATATCCTCGGGAAGCCATCGCAAGCAGAATGATTTGGTATCATAACGGCCCTTGGAAGCGTACAGTTGTATTACGTGACTCTGTACCACATAATTTACCCGTGAACCATAAGGATTTTCTTGCACAAACGGTAGATTATCGAACACCTGTCAAGCTATTTGATGATATTGCTCGTTTTGATGGGAGCTGTTACCCTGATAGGACGAGAGGGGAAGTTACGGTTATGTGTGATAAAGAGGAAGCAAACTTTTTGGCTGTCAATCTGTTCCACGAAATTGTAACTGGAAAACGTACAGTGGATGAAGCAAGATATTTTATGGCTGAGACAGAAGCAAATTACCTTTTTAAAAACATATCATCCCCTTACTTAGAAAAAATACTATTCCCTCAACAACGTTATACCATTGACCCCGATATCCAGTACTTTGAAGCAGAGATGTAGATTTTATAAAACACTTCTGAATATGGCCTGATTTACATGGGAAATATGTTTCGATTACAGGTTCTTTAAAAAGCATATTCTATTCTAGTCTTATATTCTCTCTTTTTGAAAAAGAATTTAGTTACGGGAGCAGCTATTGAACTGCTCCCTTTCGATTAGTGAGATTTAAAACCTTTCCATAATGATTAGTTTTAAATTCATTTCACCGGACCATTCGTAATCTCAGTAAGCTTAGAATTGATGGCAAAGATTTTTGCGTTTACTTCCGTTATGCCAAAACCAGCCAAACGTTTCGAATGCATATCTAAATAGTTCTGAGCCGTTTCTTTAGTTTCAAAAATATAAATTCCTCCGGCTTCGTTTGTCTCTGGGCTTTCTGTCCAGATTTTCCACATGAATCCATCTTCTTCATTAATGCTTGTTGCTAAATCAGAAAACGAATCCGCCATTTCATCTCCGAATGGTCCATTCATTTTAAAATCCACTTGTAAAACGTATGCCATGGTCATTCTCCTTTGTTATTTTATTGTTGTAAAATAAGATTCTCCCAGAATTTGCTTCACTTGATAACTATTTGGTGAAAGATTTTTTTCAACGAAATTGGGAATATCCTTCTTTTCTACATCGTACATCACTTCAATTTCTTTGGAAAATAGAAGTTTTTCGTTTTCAAGTAGGCTGGAAATAGATGGTTGCTCTTTTGGCTGTGGTTCTTCATTTAGCACCTTTTTTAATCCGTCAACATAGTATTCCAGTGGGCGAGTTCCAACAATTTTTATGCCTTTGTTTTCCTCGTTTATCATAATAATGGTTGGGAAACCTCTGGCACCAAGCCTTCCTGCAAGAGCAAAGTCTTCACTTAGTAACTGTTGTCCAATCGTTTGTTCCGCCTTATTTATGATAGCTTCACCATTCAGTCCAAGTTTATTTACGATATCCACCATAACGGATGGGTCTGCAATATTTCGGTTAAATGCGAAAACAGCTTCCCTGGCACGTCGTAAATATTCATATGCTAATGCATCATGATAATCTTTTTGAATCACTTTAAATACGCGGGAAGGTGGGAAGGATGATTGAATGGGATTATCATACCAAATCGTCCCATCGATTGGCATGCGTGACTGTTCCCCTACTTCTCTCCAGTGGCCTGCAACATCTTGAGGACCTGATATTCCGTTTGCTGGATCTACTGGCCCGCCACCCCACTTTTCCAGCAGACCGCCCATAATCACATGGAAGTTAAAATAGTATCCATATTGCTCTTTAAAACGATGGAGTACTGGTTCAAGTGCCCAACAATGAGAGCAAATGGGATCTGTTACATAATAAACCTCTATGGACTTTTTCGGTTGATTCAAATCAATGAACTCTATATCTTTCTCCTGAGCATCACCACATATACCTGTTTCTACATCACAAATCATATTATTATTGTTCGTCATTTTATATGACCTCCTTTGATTTATTGGGATTTGATATAAACTTCGGACTAATGAAATTTCCTATCGTGATACTTTCGCCTGTTCTAATGATGATAGCGTGCATGCAGTCTCTCCGGCAGAATACTTACGGTTCGTGGCACGACCTAAAGCCTCATCAAGGAAAACCGTAAGTGCGCCTCTAGTCTTCTATTAACGCTCCGTAGTAGGCTTACTCGGCGCAAGGGAACAAAGAAGATTCCTCAAGTAGTACCCGGGCTGCTAGAGTCTAGACACGAGTGAAAAATGCCTTCTAATGATTGATATCCCGCTTGCGCTGGTTGATATGTGCGCCCGTTGTGTTGATATTTTGCACACCTCGTTGATATCTGCCCCTTTATGGTTGATAAAAGCCCTCTAATGGTTGATATTCCGTATACACTGGCTGATATGTGTGCCCATTGTGTTGATATTTTGCACAACTCGTTGATATCTGCCCCTTTATGGTTGATAAAAGCCCTCTAATGGTTGATATTCCGTATACACTGGCTGATATGTGTGCCCATTGTGTTGATATTTTGCACTACGGTCGACATCCGCTTCTTTCTGGTCGCCCGCGGAAAGCGTAGTGTATTTCCGTAGCGGTAGATTAAGCTCCAATATCATCTGAATTAGTTCGCAGTTTATACAAACTCCACAACAATAAACTTTCCTAAAAGAAATCCTTATAATTGCTTTATAATCGTATTTTATTACATAATAAAATACATCAAAACCAATAGTTAACTTGATTTGTTGTTTATCCGACATATGGTTAAAACTGTTGGAAAAATGGGAGGAATAATTGATATGGCTCAAGTAAAAACAGATCCACGAATTTTGCGTACTCGTAAACTAATCATGAATTCCTTCATTAAACTTTCTGAAAAGCAGGAATTCAAGGATATTACGGTTAAGGATATTACAGAAGAGGCAATGATTAATCGTGCCACATTCTACTATCATTTTAAAGATATATATGATTTATTGGAAAAGGCATTATCAGAAGTGTTATCGATCAATTTAAATAGCGATGTCTTTGAAAGAAGCGAACTAAATGAGGAATCGATTATTCATATCTTCAAGGCGATAACTGATTTTCAATTATCCTTATCCAATCGTTGTCATAGAGGATATGAAGATACTATTGCCCGTATAATTAGAGAACAGCTTGAAATCACATTTTACAAAATGCTAAAAAGCCAATCTTCCATGGATGAGGACAAATCATTAAAAACGATAGCCGTCTTTTTAAGCTGGGGGATTTATGGGGCTTCTGTAGAGTGGAAAAGATGTGAGGAGCGAACTAGTCCGGAAGAATTTATTCAATCATCCATTCCTTATATCATGTCGGGAATTGATTTTGAGGCTGAAAGTTAGTACGGTCCTGTTATAGAAGTCAGTATTATAACAGAGTTAGTAAAGCCATACTTAAATAAAAGCTTGTAATGTTATGCAGTTATTAGAGTATTGAAACAACATTACCAAACTGGGTAGGTTTATGAATTTATATGACGGTGTATAAGTTTGATTCTTCTCTACTGGATACAATTCAACAGTGAAGTAGAGAGTTAAAGAACTCTCTCCATGATGATTAGGAATCATCATCGGTAAATGAGATCGGAGACCCCGTTGACGTATGTTCATTTACCCAGTCAAGTGATACCCTCGAAACAGCAGACCAGTCAGGGATTTGTCCTTTATGCTGTTCCACCCAACTCATACAATATTGCGGATCGATGTTATTTTCCTGGCATTGTGCTAGAAAGGGATTGAATCGAATCTTCTGTACAATTTTCCCATGATCCACAGGTTTCTTTGAAAAGGTTTTCCATTTTCGCTTTTACTGATTGATCAGACATTTTACATTCCTCCCTCTTCCAATAATAAAGTTAACAATATAAAGTATTCCCAAGAAAAAATAATATATGATGTGATGGCCCATTTCGATTTTTTCATATCGGTTGTAATTTTTCTGAGAATAAAAGGGCAACATAAGACTTGTTCATTCTATGTGATACTGGAGGGAACGGAAACATGGCGAAAAAAGAACGACTTAATGAAGAAGCTGCTTTAAATAATAATTTGGGCACTTCCACTTTAAAAATAAACGAGGATATTATGAAGCAGCATCAGAAGCCAAAGACAGATAAGCAGAGAAAAACTGGAAAGTAAGATTAGAGAATGGCTAACAATAAAGGAAAGCAAGATCAACAAACGAAGGGTTGGTTTTGCTTTTTTCTAATTCGCTATCATACTAGGGAAAATGTTAATGGAATAGTATCATGTGACTTTTCGAAAATTAAAAACGAATAGCAGTGTAAAATAATAATAACAAATTGTTGGATTATTAATTGCTGTGGAGTATAATTTGCAGGCTTGATTACGATATTAGGAAAATCGTATTCGTATATTTCGCTTATTTTAAATAAAGGAAGGAATGTCGTGTATTTTGACGAATCTTGTTATAAGACGTTACTCTAAAGGAGATATGCGAAAGATTTGTCTTTAGAATTAACAAACTTTTAATATAATATGCTTTTTCTTGTTAATATGAAACGGTATGATTGAAACGGGGGGGGAGAACAATGGAGAAAAAGAAGAAAAAAAAGAAAGCACAACTTCCTTTTCGGATTAACATATTATTTTTTGTCATATTTTTAATGTTTACCATGTTGATTTTTCAGTTAGGGGTCATCCAGATTCTTAATGGGGAAGATTTTCAAAAGGAAATAGAACGAACAGATATGGATATCACGAAATTACCAGTGCCAAGAGGTAAGATTTATGATCGTGACCATGAGGTGATTGTTGATAATGAGCCTGTTTATTCCATTACCTACACACCGGAAAAAGGAGTACAAGCAAATGAACGCTTAAAAGTAGCAAAGCAATTAGCCGAATTTATTACGATGGTTCCTAAAGATGCAGAAGATGCGGAAGAGTATTTGGATAAAACGCTGACAGAAAGGAATTTAAAGGAATACTGGTATTTGCAGAATCAGGAAGAGGCAGATGAGCGACTATCTGCAGAAGAGCGGGACGGCTTAGATAATGGAGAGGCATATAATAAAACACTGGAATTAATAACAGAAGAAGAAATAAGCAATTTTACTTTAGAGGAAAAAGAAGTAATAGCTATTAAAAAAGAATTGGACAGGGCTTCTTCATTAACGCCTCAAATCATAAAAAATGAAGGGGTTACTGCGGAGGAATATGCCGCTGTTTCAGAGCACCTGGATTCACTGCCCGGTATTAATGCGACAACGGACTGGGATCGTGAATATCCTTTTGGAGAAACACTATACAGCTTATTAGGTTCGATTACAACACAAGACGAGGGAATCCCAGCTGAAAATGAGGATTACTTTCTGACAAGAGGATACAGCAGAAATGATCGTATTGGAAAAAGCGGTTTAGAGCAAGAATATGAAGATCTGCTGCGGGGACGAAAAGAGCAAGTCCAGTACACAACTGAAAAAGACGGGACGATTATTGCTTCGGAAACCATTGTAGAAGGGGCGCGAGGTAGTGATCTTGTATTAACCATTGATATGGATTTTCAGCAGGAAGTAGATAAGATTGTACGAGAGGAACTCGAGGCAGCAAAAAGTCAGGATCCGTACGATAATCAATATTTAACCGATGCACTGGCTGTGGCGATAAATCCGAAAACAGGGGAACTGCTCGCAGTATCTGCTAGCCATTATAATAAGGAGACGGAGGAATATGAGGACGCGGGCTTCCGGGCACTATCGGATGGTCATACACCTGGTTCCGTCGTAAAGGGAGCAACTGTCCTAGCAGGCTTAGATTCAGGCGCCATCACTCCTGGCCAGAGTTTTTATGACAGACCGATTCAAATTAAAGATACACCAATAATGAGGTCCTATTCCAATAACTTGGGTCAGGTGAACGATATTAGTGCATTGAAAAAATCATCAAACGTTTATATGTTTTACATCGCTTTACGAATGATGGGCGATGATCGATATCCATTCCCAAGTGGAGAGGTTCCTAATTTTAATTCGGAAGCATTTGAGGAGATGCGTAATTATTTTAATCAATTCGGATTGGGAGCCAGTACAGGGGTGGATCATCCGTATGAATCCACCGGGTATGAAGGATCTGATTTAACGCCAGGTTTAATGATGTACCAGGCAATTGGGCAATATGATCAGTATACAGCACTGCAGCTTGCACAATATGTATCCACTATCGCAAATGACGGATACCGGGTACGTCCACACTTTGTAAAAGAGGTTCACGAGCCAACTGGTTTTCAAGACCAGCTTGGACCTTTACAGGAAACAAAAAATACAGAAGTAATGAATAAAATCGTAATGGATGATAGTCATTTAGAAAGGGTTCAGGAGGGGTTCCGCCAAGTGTTTCAGGAATCTGGAGGTACTGCATATAATTATTTCCAAGATGCAGACTATAATCCTGCAGGAAAAACAGGGACAGCGGAAACGTATTATTATGAGGACGGAGAGTTAAAGGCGGAAACGCTAAACCATAATCTTGTTGGGTATGCCCCGTACGATGACCCTGAAATTGCCTTTGCGGTCATTGTTCCATATGCTGGTTTAAATAATGATCATCCTACCAATCATAATATCGGCAGAAGATTGCTGGATGCGTATTTCGAAATGAAAGAAGAGCAAGATCAGAATAAGGTCGATGAATAAAATAGAGACGGTGCTATTGTTTCAAAGTTTGCTGAAACAATAGTACCGTTTTTTTAAAAGATAAGAAAGCATAAATTTTTTTGCTTCGATGTCTAGCTCCAGCGCCCAG
>NZ_WOFB01000004.1 GCF_009733865.1 Oceanobacillus salinisoli
TTGGCATCGATGAGACCCCTAAAGACGCGTTAGCACGAGGGGGCTCACCAGCCGCCCTAAGGTGCGCGTAGTGTATTTCCGTAGCGGTAGTATTATCTCAAATTAAACTAATTCGCATTCTGTAAAAAGCAATATTCCTTTTCGGCGGACATGTAATCTAGTCCCTATCTTATAAAACAGCTTATTTTCTATTTTACCATAAAAGTGTCCCATCAATCAGTGGTTTGCCCTCTGATGCTGTTCGTTTAACTTAATCGGGCTTTAAGATGGGGCAGTGCTTCTTCAAAAGCGACAAATCATTTGCTTTTCTTCTTCGCACTGGATGTATTAAGATAGAAAACAAATGATGAATTATAGGAGGGATATAATGAAAAAGCAACAGTTGGGCAAATCTGATTTATATATTTCCGAACTCACTTTAGGCTGCATGTCTCTTGGTACAAATAAAAATCAAGCCAAAAGAATAATAGAAAGCGCCCTTGATCAAGGAATAAATCATTTGGATACTGCTGATTTATATGATTTTGGTTTAAATGAGGAAATCATTGGTGAAGTTATACGTGATAAACGAAACAGCATCATTCTTACTACAAAAGTTGGGAACCATTTTAACAAAGAAACGAAAGACTGGTATTGGGATCCGTCAAAGGAATATATCCAAAAGGCAGTAAAAGACAGCTTACGTCGTTTAAACACCGATTACATAGATTTCTATATGCTCCATGGCGGTACCATCGAAGATCCCATATCAGAAACCATTGAAGCCTTTGAACAGTTAAAACAAGAAGGAATAATTCGTGCATATGGAATATCTTCCATCCGCCCTAACGTTATTCGAAAATATGTCGAACACTCTTCCATAGATGGAGTTATGACCCAATATAGTTTACTGGATCGCCGTCCTGAGGAAGAAACGCTTCAATTGTTACATCACAATCAAATAAGTGTACTTGCGAGAGGCCCGCTTGCAAAAGGAATGTTAAGCAATAACTCCAAAGTTCAAATTGCCAAAAAGGGAGATCAGGGCTACTTGGATTACACAACCGAGGAACTGGACGCCATTTCCAAACAGCTTTCTTATTTAGCTGGTACGACTTATAGTATCCATGAATTAGCTTTAAAATACGTTCTCAAGCACCCTGCAGTAACGACGGCTGTTTTTGGAGCAAGTTCCATCGAACAAGTTCATGAGAATACCAATCTACACCTGGAAAAAGAATTGCCTGATGAAATATATCAGCAATTAAAAGACATAACAAAACCAATTCTATACCAAAGTCATAGATAAAGTATATGACATTCAGTTAATGTACTTAATGCTTGTTAATCATTTAAGAACAAAAGCGCAAGCGCCCGTTTAGCGACGTACTGACTGCGCCCGGCCATGCCAGGTGGTTCGGTGTTGCTCTGCAAAGCGGCGGTTTTAACCGAACAGTCCCCGTAGGAGTTTAGATGATCTTGATTTTTACGAATGTAAAAATCTTAGTGAATCTTATGCTTGAAGAGCGAAAAGGAAACATGCCCCTTCATAGGGGTATGCCGACGCCTGAGCGCTGGCCCGCTTTTAGTCGGCCTTCCTAAAATAACTAAGTCGATGTTGACTTATCGTACGGAGGCGAAGGAGGTCTCACTAGTCGCTGG
>NZ_WOFB01000040.1 GCF_009733865.1 Oceanobacillus salinisoli
GAACCGCCGACACACGGATTTTCAGTCCGTTGCTCTACCAACTGAGCTACCGAGCCTTACATGATGGAATCTATTGATTTAAGATGGCGGTCCGGACGGGACTCGAACCCGCGACCTCCTGCGTGACAGGCAGGCATTCTAACCAACTGAACTACCGGACCTTAATAACTTTACTGTAATTGATTTTTTGGTTGCGGGGGCAGGATTTGAACCTGCGGCCTCCGGGTTATGAGCCCGACGAGCTACCAGACTGCTCTACCCCGCGATATGGTGGAGGGTACAGGGCTCGAACCTGTGACCCCCTGCTGGTAAGGCAGGTGCTCTCCCAGCTGAGCTAACCCTCCAATAATTGGTGACCCGTACGGGATTCGAACCCGTGTTACCGCCGTGAAAGGGCGGTGTCTTAACCACTTGACCAACGGGCCAATCAAAAGCGAATTAAATTGACAACGAATGATAATATATCATACTATCAATTAACATGTCAACAGAAAATAAAAATTAATTATTTTTTGTTTACTGCTTTCTTAACAGCAAGATTTATAATAAAGCATATAGAGATAAAAGTCAACACAAACTGATAATATTTTTATCTTTTTTTATTCCTACTATAAAATAAGCATTGTATATGGCACTTTTCCGATAATGTTTAGATTAAACAAAGAGCTTCCCGTAAATATTTTCCCTTAAATATAAAACGGACTTAATTTCGGATAATGGTTGGTACCATATTTACCAATCCGGAAACCTACAAAAATTTCCTCGGGAGTCTTAATGCATGTGTCTGCTATTGTAGCACTAACCTACTGTTACACCTTTATAATGGTTAATTGGAGCGGAAGACAGTCAATTACTAAAAGAATTCGGTAAGCTAGACCAGATCAGGAAGCGTTTTTTTCGAAGTCTGAATCGTTGCCCTATGGTACGCGGACTACCTGGAAAGGAAGTCAACCTAAGCTTACGTAACAGTCTATTTGTTTAGAGTAGCAGTAATAGTTTAGAAAACAGCTTTTAAATAAACTCGCATTCGCTCGTCTTATAGTAAACGTGTTCGTTTTTAAAAGTTGGATGTTCAAACTTGTTACTACATCTAACTCACTTCTCCCCTAAAAATTTATGCTTCTCAAATGTGTAAATAAAGAAGAGGGAAAAGAAGATTATCCCTCTTCCCTTTCCTCCTCTTCATTATCCTCCAGATCCACTCCTTCCAAATCGAGCCAGGATAGCATTTCCCCTACCACTGTATTTACTTTCTCATGAACAACGTCTTCGCCGTATTTTTTCTTGGCTTTTTCGATGTACACCAAAACTTCATCATTATACTTAATAATCGGCTCATCACTTTCAAGATTATTAAACAAATCCAAAATCTCATCTAAAGCTTTATCAAATCGTTTACTTTCTAATTCCGTCGCTTTCATATAAATCACCTCAGTCTATAGCATACCCAAAAAAAGATTAGGGAACTTCCTTCTATAGTAATTTTTACCGTAGAGGAATAATTACAGTTAAAAGCTGCAATATTATTCCAAAATAATGGAACTAAAATGTTTTTTATCTCCTACTGATTGTTAGGCGAACTACTTGCTCTTGCTCTCCCCCATTTATCATTCATATATTCAATTGAGTTTTTAATGAGGTCCTACAGGCACATGTATTATTCGATGTATAAACACCATTCTGTTACTGGGAACATCTGAGCACGTTGAAAACTTGTATTTATTTATCTTTAATTGAAGCAATTCCTTAAATTACTTACATAAAATAACACTTAAGTTACCTTCTTATAGATTTGTAAAGAGTCCTGCTTCATTAATATTCAGACCGTTATCATCTTAGCTATGTCAAACCCGCTTCTTAGCTAAAACTTTACACCTTTCCAACCTGTTAAAAAAATCTTGTAATCCATCTAACAATCCGTTATTATATGTATTTAATAATTGAATAGTCTTCATATAAATTTGGAAATATGGTCCAAAAGTTTCTACCAAACTACCGTAAATAGTTTGACTATGAAGCACATGATAAGATTTCATATGCGATGAAGTGGATGGAATTGTATTTTTTCGTCCAAACTATTAATGGCAGCACGAATATTATCTTGTACTTCCCGTCAAACTCTAGGTATTCCTGGAGTTTTTTTATTTTACCGAAGACATAATTCAAAACATAATAGCAATGAAGGAGATGTTGTGAGATGAAACACCTTTTAGATGTATCCAGCAAACGCATTCCTGCAGATATGGTAATAAAAAATGCAAAAATAATAGATGTGTTTAATTTAGCTATCATTCATGGGGATATCGCGATTGCCAATGGAATGATAGTTGGAATCGGTGAATACGAAGGAAAAGAAATGATAAACGCCAATGGCCGATACATTGCCCCATCCTTTATTGATGGACATGTTCATATAGAATCATCCATGGTTACCCCAAAGGAATTTGCAAAAGTTGTTCTTCCGCATGGGGTAACGACTGTTATTACAGATCCGCATGAAATTGCCAACGTTTCTGGTACGAATGGTATTCAATTTATGCTGGACAATTCCGAGGGACTGGATTTGGATGTATTTGTCAATCTCCCTTCTTCCGTTCCTGCAACATCATTTGAGAATGCGGGTGCAACTTTACACAATGTGCATTTAGAGCCATTTTATAAACACCCACGTGTGCTCGGTCTTGCAGAAGTGATGGATTTTCCAGCCGTGAAAACTGCTGACCAGCACATGCTTGAAAAAATCGAGGCAGCAAAAAAGCATCGTAATCATATGGATGGACATTGCTCTGGATTCGATGAAGATGGTATTAATATTTACCGAGCCGCTGGTATTAAAACAGACCATGAAAGTATTAGCAGTAATGAAATTCAAATGCGCATATCCAGAGGTATGTATGTCATGATTCGAGAAGGTACAACTGCTAAAAACTTGGAAGCATTAATTCATATGGTGACACCAGCAAATGCTCGAAGGTTTCTTTTCTGTACCGATGATAAGCATGTTGATGAACTGTTATACGAAGGAAGCATTGATCACCATATACGGTTAGCTGTAAAACATGGAATGGACTCACTTCAAGCTATTCAATTAGCGACATTAAATGCAGCTGAATGCTTCTCCCTTTCTACAAAAGGAGCCATTGCACCTGGATATGAAGCAGATTTTCTATTTATAGATGACCTTGATACATTGACTATTTCCGAAGTATATAAGGGTGGAAAACTTATTGCCAAAGACGGTGTTTATGTAGGGGACGAAACAAAATCTAACGATGAAAGCAGTGTTAGCCAAAAATTAAGAAAAACAGTAAATCTGCCGCCGATTTCCACCGATGATTTGCAAATTTCTATGGAACAGTCGACAAAAGCTAATGTAATTGAAGTTATCCCTAATCAAGTAACAACCAAAAAGATAACCGAAGAAGTTTTGACGGAAAATGGATTATTCATTCCTTCTGTCGAAAAAGACTTAGCTAAGATTGCTGTAATCGAACGTCATCACCAAACAGGAAATATCGGATTGGGAATCGTCAAAGGATTAGGGCTTCTTGATGGAGCAATCGCTTCAACGGTAGCTCATGACTCGCATAATTTGTTGACAGCTGGTACCAATGATGCGGACATGCTAAAAGCAATGGAAGCAGTCGAAGAAATGAACGGTGGATTAGTCGTAGTCAAAGATGAGAAAGTGATAGGAAAACTAGAATTGGCCATCTCCGGGTTAATGTCTGACAATCCTTACGAGACGGTCATTAAAGAGATGGAATCACTAAACACGGCTTTATCTAAAGTAACCAATCAGAAAACGGCTCATACATTTATTACGTTAGCCTTTTTAAGTTTACCGGTCATTCCTTCATTAAAGCTAACATACCAGGGACTATTTGACGTCGATACCATGCAATTCATAAACATTCCTGTTTAATAGGCGCCTGTCACTTCCCGCATTTTGTTGATTTTTGTCGAATCCCATTCTGCAAAACAGCTTATAAATCAACCGTATATCAAGATTATACCATTTCGACAAATCCCGACATTTCCGGGAAGTGACAGGTACCTCCTAAAAACGATATACTTAGGAAACAGGATTAGTTTGAAAGGAGAATGATACATGACGAAATATACTGGATACATTGGAACATACACTAAAAGGACCAGTGAAGGAATTTATTCTTTTGAATTGGATACCGAAGCAGCTAAAATAACGAATATCAAGCTTGCGGCAAATGTTGGCAGCCCTACATATTTAACTATTACCGATGATAAAAAGTTTCTTTACTCTGTAGCAAAGGAAGATGATAATGGCGGAGTTGCCGCCTATGAAATCAACTCAAATAACGGAGAACTCAATGAACTAAATAAACAATTAGTACCTGGTGCAAACCCTTGTCATGTTAATACCAACAAGGACCATCGTTTCTTATTCAGTACAAACTATCATAAAGGTACTGTTGATTCCTATGTTATTGATATGAATAATGGCAAGGTAAGTCCCGCTGTATCAACGATTAAACACACTGGCAGTGGTCCCGACCCTCGTCAGGAGAAGCCCCATGTCCATTATGCCGGTATGACTCCAGATGAAAAATATTTAGCTGCAGTTGATTTGGGAAGTGATTTACTCGTTACTTACCATGTCAGTGAACAAGGAGAGTTAACTGAAGCCAGCCGATTGGAGACCCCCGCTGGAAGTGGACCTAGACATTTGGAATTTCATCCACATTTGGAGACTGTCGCCTATCTCGTAACAGAGTTTAGCTCAGAAGTTCTGGTGCTATCCTATGATAGCAGTAATGGCAGCTTTTCTATTGTGCAATCAGCGCGTACAATTCCAGAGGATTTTAAAGAAAATAACCAAGGCAGTGCGATTCACGTGTCCTCAGATGGGAAATTTGTTTACTCTGGGAACCGTGGACATAATAGCACTGCCGTCTTTGAAGCTAATGAACAATCTGGACAACTAAGCTTTATAGAAAACACGCCAACAGAAGGTGACTGGCCAAGGGATTTCGTACTCGACCCAAGCGGGAAATTTCTCATTGCAGCCAATCAGGAATCAGACAACCTTACTCTGTTTTCTCGCAGCTCAGAAACCGGTAAATTAACATTAGTACAGAAGGATATCACCGTCCCAGAACCAATCTGCCTTAAATTCCTATAGACTGGTGCCTGTCACTTCCCGCATTTTGTCGAATGGCGGAAAAGAATACACTATTAAATCTAATCAGACATCAAGGGACAGGAAAAACTTATCAAATCATCCAAACAGAAAAAGTGACTGGGATTGTATCAACCACAGATACATTGTTCCAGCTACTTTCTTATTAAGACAATAAAGTTCTGAGCTCTTATTAATCGACAATTTTTGACATATTTCGGGAAGTGACAGGCACCATAATCGTTGGTAATTATATGAAATTTGTCGAAAGTACTTGTAATATGACGTAAAAACTCTTATAATTTTCGATATGTTCTTGTAAATTGTCTATTTCAGTGAATTTTCCGACTATTAAGGTACTTTAGCTTCTAAAATATCTGAAAAAGTCGAAAAATACTAAATTTCTCATGCATTGAAAGTTGTAATTTTTTAAACACTATAGAAAACAGATTGCCTTCACTGCATGATAGACAAATCAATCAAGAAGTATTTCGGTGGTATCCTTAGTCCACTGCACGACAACATAACGAAAAGCATCGGAGGGTTTTTATGGAAACAAAAAACAAAAAGAGTTTTGCAGATAGGTTTTTAAACAAAGTTGAAGTCGCGGGAAATAAACTACCAGATCCCATCGTTTTATTTGCTGTCTTAATGGGAATTATTCTTGCCGCTTCCTTCATTGCTTCCCTATTTAACTTCAAGGCAACGAATCCAGCAACTGGCGAAGTAGTCGAAGCAGTTAATCTATTATCAGGGGAAGGACTGGCATTAATTATATCGGAAAGTATTAATAACTTTAGTGCCTTCCCACCACTTGGAATGGTACTGGTTGTTATGATTGGTATCGGCATTGCGGAAAGAACAGGCTATTTCGAAACTGTAATGAGACGCGTCATTGAAGTGGCACCATACAAACTGATCATTCCAACCGTCATCTTAACAGGTATTATCGGTAACGTAGCTGGAGATGCCGCTCCAATTATTTTACCGCCAATTGCTGCCATGGTTATGATACGCTTAGGGCACCATCCAATTGCCGGTCTTGTTATGGCCTATGCGGCATCACTGGGTGCATTTGCTGCCAACTTTATTCTCGGAATGTCAGATGCATTAGTATTTGGATTTACCGAACCTGCAGCACAGATTGTTGACCCAAGCTACTCAGGAAATATTGCGATGAACTATTACTTTATCGCCGCATCATCTATGTTGCTGCTTCTAGTGATCTATTTTGTGACAACAAAAATCACGATTCCTCGACTTGGCGGTTATCAAGGTGAGGCAATCGCAGAAAAAGAAGTAACGGCTAAAGAGAGAACCGCTTTAAAATGGGCAAACATCTCCATTTTAATTACTGCAGCATTTATCTTAATCCACTTGCTTCCGGAAAATGGAGTATTACGAAATCCGGAAACAGGTTCGATTATTGACGGCTCACCATTCATGGATGGAATAGTGTTTATTCTTACGATTCTATTCTTTGTACCAGGACTTGTTTATGGACTAAAAGCAGGTACAATTAAGAGTTCAAATGACTTCGGGAAAATTTTATCCGAAGCAATGGCAACGATGGGCAGCTATATTGTTCTCGTATTCTTCGCAGCACAAATGCTTGCCTACTTCCAATGGAGTAATCTTGGACCGATAATTGCTATCAAAGGTGCAGAATTATTGGAAGCCCTAAATTTCACAGGTGTTCCACTAGTTATCGGATTCATTATCCTGGCAGCGTTTATTAATATATTAATCGGAAGTGCTTCCGCCAAATGGGCGATTCTAGCACCAGTATTCGTTCCAATGTTCATGTTCTTAGGATATGACCCGGCATTTACACAAATGCTGTATCGAATTGGGGATTCTATTACAAATCCGATTACACCAATGCTGCCATACCTGCCATTACTACTGGCCTTTGCAAAACGCTATGATAAAAATGCAGGACTTGGCACATTAATTTCCAACTTGCTCCCATATTCGATAGCTATATTTATCGTATGGACCATCTTTATTACTGTATGGTACTTACTTGGAATTCCAGTAGGTCCTGGAGGCCCAATTCATTTACCGTAAAATTTATATACGACAGTTCAAAAAGTTCGATGTAATTTTTAATCGGACTTTTTGAACTGTTAAAAAGAAAATCTTTTCAAAAGTTAGTTGCTATTCATTACCATCGTTGAAAAAACGTGACATAGTGTAGTGCAAGGTTGATTCCCGCTCCGGGCAGTATGTTTTCCGTAGCAATTGGAAGCACCAACCATCATATAAATTTACGTCACAGTCTATACATTTTGTATCCAAAAGCAACAAATCTTTTCGGGTGGGATGAGTAACCGAGTCCCATCCATTTATAAAAACAGCCTAAAAAGAAGGAGAGTTACAACATGGATTTAGAACAACAAATAAAAGAAATTATGCCAAGTGTCATCGACTGGAGAAGAACGATGCATCAGCATCCAGAAGTATCTTTCGAAGAGCACTGGACAAGTCAATATATCGAGGAAGAACTGCGTAAGATTGGAAATATTGAGATATCAAGACCCACACCAACCAGTGTGCTGGGAATTATTAAAGGGAAGAAGCCTGGAAAGAAAATTGGCTTACGTGCAGATATTGACGCCCTTCCCATTCATGAGGAACGGGACGACTTGGAATTCAAGTCAAAAGAAGACGGGGTGATGCACGCTTGTGGACATGATGGTCATGCTTCCATTCTACTCGGCGCAGCCAAGGTTTTAGCTGACAACACCGAATCTCTTTACGGTGAAATTTATTTGATTTTCCAGCATGCAGAGGAACTTCCACCAGGTGGAGCTCAGGAAATGGTAGCGACAGGACTTTTTGATGATTTGGATTTCATCTACGGACAACATCTTTTCTCCACGATACCACTTGGAAAAATTGGAATTAAAAAAGGACCGGTAACATCCAATTCCGATACCTTTGAATTGGTGATCAAAGGTAAAGGTGGACATGCTGCCATGCCGGAAAACTCGATTGATCCAGTGATTGTTGGAACACAAATCGTGAATCAGTTCCAGACCATCGTTTCACGGATTACGTCACCACTTGATTCTGTCGTGATTTCAACTACGAAATTCCATGCAGGTTCGGCGAAAAACATCATTCCAGATACAGCTGTTTTGGAAGGAAGCGTTCGTACCATCCAAGAAGAAACACGTGAATTAGTGAAGGAAAAGATGGAAAAAGCAGTAGCATCTATTTGTGCTTCCTATGACTGTGATTATGAGTTTGACTTCCAATATGGCTACAGTGCCGTCGTAAACAACGAGGAAATGACCGAAAAAGTAATCGACATGGCAACGAAAGCCTTTGGAGATAAAGTATTCGAATACCCACTAGGCATGGGTGGGGAAGATTTTTCCGCATTCTCAAGAGTAATTCCTGGCACGTATGCATTTATCGGTGCAATGAATGCGGATAAAGGATTTGATTATCCGCATCACCATCCAAAATTCGGCCTGGATGAAGACAGCTTTATTGACGGTGTGAAAATGATGGTTCATGTCGCACTGGAAATGGCTAAATAATATAAGGAGAGCAGTACACCTGACTGGTGGACTGCTCTTTTTTTGCCTCTTTACTTTTATCACCTATCCCGATTTCTTTCAACAAATCTTTGTTGTACGATCAATACTCCCTGATCAGAAAACTCGTATTCGCTCTTTTAACATCATTACGCGGCCCCCATTAATACTGCCAATATATTTTCGGCCAAAATAGTCTGGCCAAATAATTTTTAAGTTAACCCTCTCAACCCGTTAGCAATTCCTCATACTGTGCCAAACAGAACTACATCTAAAAATGACATTGGAATACCGACCATAGCCATTAAACTAAGATTTAAAGATTGCACTTGAAAAAAAAACACTATAAATTTATTCGTGCAATGGCATACCGTATGCACTATAAAAGTAAAATCGATGGCATTCACCTTTTTTTTGGTAAATGTCATCGATTAGAAATAATATTTTCCAATCGTAAAAAAAGCGATGCACTTAACCGTGCATCGCTTTTTTAGGTTGCTCTTCCTGAACGTTTGCTTTCTCTCTTTCTTCTTTACGGATTTTAAATGGTGCCACAATTAGAACGGCAATTAAGACAAGTCCAAGATAGCCAATCAACGGATAGAAATAAGCAACTAAATCTGTAAATCCTACGAAACTTGCAGCATACCCAACAAGCATCGTTATAATGAAAAACATTTTAAATTTACGTGTCCCGACCTGGGCAAATCGAGCAGTAAACGAAAAGAACATACTAATTGCTGTATTAAAAATCATCGCAAATAACACGAGGGACATAATCACACTTAATGAAGGGGATATATTATTTACAATGCCAAGCATCGGCATGTCCAGGCTTCCAACTTCTTCTACTTTTGCAAAAATAGCCATGTGACTTAATAGAATTAATATACCTAAACCTAGTCCACCAACTAGACCACCCCATGCAGCTGTTTTACGATTTGGCTCTGCACCGCCCATAACGATAGCCATCGATGCCCCTACTGCTGTATTAAAGGATACATAATTGATAGCTGAAATAAACCAATTCGGCAATGTAGTTGGCTGCTCTTTTGCCAAGCTATCCAAAGCAAGAATGGTACCATCAATCGTCAGAAAACTATAAACAGAAATCATCATGACAAATAGAATAAGAAAAGGTGTAATACCTCCAATAACCGCTACAACACGGTCCACTTTCAACATACCTACCAGCATAACTAGAATCGCCATTATCGTCGTTCCAACCACTAAAGGAAGACCAAACTGCTGATTCAAATTCGATCCTGCCCCGGCAATCATGACAACTCCTACACCAAATAGCGTGAAGATAAGAATATAGTCGATAATTATCCCTAATATACGTCCACTAATAGGATATATGATTTCTTTATGCGACGTTGTTTTAGCACGGCTGCCCAACCAGACAAGTACCATTCCAACATAAGCGAAGAAAGCAGTAGCAATAATTGCGCCTAAAATCCCCATTATTCCAAAACTAGTAAAATATTGGAGAACTTCCTGTCCGGAAGCAAATCCAGCACCGACTATCACCCCGATAAGAGCGCTTCCAATCTTAAAAATATTTTTCATGCTAGTTCCTCCTTAAATGTCTACAAGATTTAGTATAACAGTTTCATTCTATTTGTCTATATACTAAAATAAAAAGTAATATATTTGTTAATTTACACAAAACAATGGATAAAAAAAGCGCAAGCGCCCGTTTAGCGACGTACGGAGGTGAGGGAAGTCCGCTAGTCGCTGGGCGATGGAGCTAGACATCTAAGCGCAAAATTTTATACTTTCCTAACGTGTAAAACAGAACGCTCCATTCATAACGTGTATCTTCAATTAGTGGATTTTTTCATGAATAGCAAACATAATGAATGGTACAAAACTAGTAAAGTGAAATACGAAGAGACTCCTTGAAAAGGAAGCCACTCAAATGGAGGAATTATATATATGAATAACTTTCCGAATCAACCAGAACAATTGAAAAATAGCTTGAATGAGGTTATGGACTCTCCTGAACAATTAGCCGACCGAATTGCAGATATTTTTGAATGTCCTATAACAATAGAAGACTCCAATCATCATGTCGTCTCCTACAGCAAACATACAGAAAAAATCGACGAGGCAAGAATTGGGACAATTATGAATCGCAAAGTTCCTGATAAAGTCATTAATGGTCTCTGGAAAAAAGGGGTGATGCCTAGATTAATAGACAGTGACGACCCGATTATCATTCCGGAAATGAAGGAAATAGGCCTTGGAAACCGGGTTGCTGTCTCCATACGAAAAAAGAATGAAATCCTTGGATTTATTTGGGCTCATACCGGTGATAAAAAGTTGAGCGAAGAAAAATTACAGCTTCTTAAAGAGGCTGCCTTGCTTGTGAAAAAATTCTTCCTAAAGCGCCGTCAGCGGAAGAGGAAATCAGAAGAAGGCAATAAAGATTTTTTCTGGCAATTATTAACCGGTGATATAACCGATAACAATGAAATTCAGCAACAAGCCAAACAATTTAACATGGTTTTGGAAGGAAAAATGGCTATCGTTGTCATTCAATTTCCGGCTAATGTGACTGAACAAATGGAAAAACATGCCTATTATTTATCCGAAACACGGGTCAATGTTCAAGTTGTTTCACGATTATTTGACGAAAATAAGTTTATCATGCTTGTCCGTTTTATAAAAGAAGATCATCCATCTAAACTGGTTACTGATTTTATTCACCAGTTTATTGAAAAAATCAGTGATCAGCTGAACTTACAAGGGATTCTCGGTTCCTCCGGGATTGTTGTTGAAGCGCCTCACAAGATAAAAGATTCCTACAAGCAAGCGGAAAAGGTCCTGGAGATGAAAGCGAAATTCCCGGAAGAGCTTCAATATACTTATCTATATGATGAATTGGGCGTTTATCAATTTATTGATGAACTGTATAAAATAAGAAAACAGCAGAATAATAAAAATAAGTATATCGAAAAACTGCAGACTTATGATACAAAACATCGCACTTCCCTCTTGCCAACCTTACGTGCTTACTTGCAATCGGACTGTAATGTTTATGATGCTGCAAAACAGCTCTTTATTCATCCCAATACGATGAATTATCGTCTAAAGCGGATTCGGGAAGTTGCAGAATTAAATTTAAAAGACCCTAATCAAAAAACAGCCATTTATCTTGATTTGATTGTGGAAAACATGACAGAAACATGATTTGTGTAAATACACAAATCATGTTTCTTACTTTCATTTTTTTGAATAAGGCATTATGAATACAAAAGCGATACGATAGCAATATAGACTTGATATGAGGAGATGAGAAATATGATTATTGGCGTACCTAAGGAAATTAAAAATAATGAAAACCGCGTGGCTATGACCCCAGCTGGAATAGTACATTTAATTAATGCTGGCCAAACTGTTATTATAGAAAAAGATGCAGGACTTGGAAGCAACTTTACGGATGAAGAATATAAAGAAGCTGGTGCACAAATTTTTGAAAACGCTTCAGATGTTTGGGGAAAAGCAGATATGATTATGAAGGTAAAAGAACCTCTTCCATCTGAATATAAGTACTTCCGCAAAGGATTAATTTTATTCACTTACCTTCATCTTGCTGCAGCACCTGAATTGGCAAAAGAGCTTGCAGAAAAACAAGTAACGGCAATTGCATATGAAACGATTACCGTAAACGGCACATTACCATTACTTACTCCAATGAGTGAAGTTGCTGGACGCATGGCAACACAAATTGGTGCTCAGTATTTGGAGAAATCAAAAGGTGGCAAAGGTATTCTTCTTGGAGGAATTCCTGGTGTAAGCCGTGGTAAAGTAACGGTTATCGGTGGTGGAGTCGTTGGTACAAATGCTGCTACCATTGCGCTTGGACTAGGTGCTGACGTTACAATTATCGATCTTAACCCTGCCCGTTTGCGTCAATTGGATGATATTTTTGGTTCTAGAATTCAAACGCTCATGTCCAATCCGTACAATATCGCAGAAGCAGTGAAACATTCTGACTTAGTTATTGGATCCGTATTAATTCCTGGTGCTAAGGCCCCTAAACTTGTTACGGAAGAAATGGTTCAATCCATGCAGCCTGGATCTGTGATTGTCGATGTTGCGATTGACCAAGGTGGAAACTTTGAAACCGTGGACCATCCAACAACACATGATGATCCCATCTATATTAAACATGACGTCCTCCATTATGCCGTAGCAAATATTCCTGGTGCTGTACCACGTACGGCAACTGTCGGCTTAACGAATGTGACCGTACCATATGCAGTGCAAATTGCTACAAAAGGGGTTGCCAAGGCTGTTCAGGATAATCCTGCTATCAGTACCGGTGTCAATGTGGTAGACGGCAATGTTACTTATGAAGCGGTTGCCCATGACCTTGGATATGACTATGTTCCAGTTCAAGAAGCAATGAAAGATTCTGCACTAGTATAATATATAATATTTAAATATACCGTTCCTCTTCTCTATGGAAGGGTATTTTTTTCGCAGGGCAGAAATATCCCTAGACGTTATCCATCACATGGAATAGCCGTTAAAGAAGAAGCACTTCGTCTGGCTCAAAACTATGGCTATAAATATATAACAAAGAAAGACTTGGTCATTGCTACGATTCCAATTGGGTATACCGACTGAATTCTCCAGAACAGCAAACATCGTCTGTTGGCCGAATTTGCATGGATTAGTCCATGATTGACGTAACCTAGTCTAAAAAAGCAGATGGCAATAACATCGTCACGATTTTTGCGATCCGAGTGACGGCTATATTTTAATGGTGAAGTTACTGGGCAAATGAATACGATTCATTATGTAACGGATATTTAAATGGCAAACGGCGTGTTTATGTGAAAAGTGGGAAGGTTAAAAAGAAAAAAGGGCAGCTGACGAAGCAGCTTGCCCCCATTCCAGTAAATTTTAATGTTGAAGTGGAATCAACCGGTTTCGCTTTTTAATATGAATCCTTTTCGGAAAACACAGCTATACTGTCTTCCATGAAGTAGTCAGCGGTGCTAAGACTGTTTTCTGTAATATCATCACTCAGACTTAAAATTTTCGTTAATACCCGTTCAGCCTCTTCTCCCTCCAGCGGTGTGGGCTGGTAATTGTTTCGGTTCGTTTCAGAAGAGATACTTGCTGGAATAATTTTGATGTACTTTTCATCGGTCAATTCGTTGAAGGAAAAATGGAAGGTTTGCTGAAAAACAAACGTATCCTTGTCACTTGGATTCCGGTTCCCTCCAAACATAAAATTCCCCAGACTGTAGACAATGAATTTATCATTATATTCTTCAATCCCCTGAACAACATGAGGATGATGACCGAGCACCAAGTCAGCACCAGAATCGATGGCAAATCTCCCTAAGGACTGCTGTGCGGAGTTAGGATGGTAATGGCGCTCTTCTCCCCAGTGGAAATTGGCAATAATGATTTGTGCACCTTGTTCTTTTAAATAGTCTATATCCTTTGTCATCTGTTCACGCACTTCTGCAGAATCGTACCAGCCGGTGTATCCAATCGCTCCCACTTTAATTCCCTTGATCTCTTTAAAATAGACACGGTCATAACCAAAGGAATCAATACTGTATTTATTCAGATTTTCGATGGTTTCCTCATACCCTTTTTGCATGTAATCAAATGTATGATTGTTCGCTAAGTTGACCGCTTCCACACTGGTTAAATTCAAAATTTCTGTATAGGTTGGGCTACCCTTGAAACGAAATAACTTTTCTGCCTTCTGCTCACTAGTTGTTAAGGTAGTCTCTAAATTTACGATGGTCATGTCATCATTTTCGAAAATGGACGTTACATTCTTGCCGAAATGCTCCAGCCCTGCTTCATCTACCTCATGATGAAAGGTTCCATAATAACCGAAGCTGTCATCACTACCAATCGTTACATCACCCGCTGCACTTATCGTAAAGGACGTTTTGTAATTCGTTACTTCCTCAATCACTTCCGAAAGTTGATCCAGGCTGAAATATTCGGATTGCATTATCGGCGAGGGATTCAATGGAGTATTTTCCACAATTGGAGGATATGATGGAGAAAACATAATGCTTAAACTAAGTAAAAAAGGAAACATAAAAATTCACTCCGATATAATTTATTGATTTAAGATTAAAATTTATCAGAATTATAACAAAACAGGTTTGCATTTTACTGTAAAACCTTGACAGAACCAACCAACATTCCTTCGACAAATTTCGGGAAGTGACAGGCACCAAATTGGGTATACTAAGGGGAAGGAATTCATTTTTAAGGAGTTGATTATCATATGGGCGCGATTGAACGGAACGGATATCGTTTTGAACCCGAATATAGTGTGATTGAACAGAATGGCGCGATTCACGTATATAAGCAAGGTGAGTTTGTGGAGGAAATTAAGTTTACCTTTTCCGGGAAGTTTCCAGAGTTGGACCAAATCGAAAGGATGGTTGATGAGTATTGTGAGGAGCATGGGATGGAATGATTTAAGGGAGTTGAAATCTGTGGTCACGTTACTTCCCAATAAGCAATAAAGGGATGAGGCTGCCGCCTATCCCTTTCAACTTTACTATGCCATTTTATTTTATCCGCTCTTCTAAAAAAGCCCGGACAACATACTTGCCACCTGAAAATTTAGCTATGTCTAATCCACTTCATGCTGAAATTTTGTACTTTCCAAACGTGTAAAAAAAGAACCATCAAACCTTTCCGTTCAATGATTCTTTCCATTCGACAAAATTCGGGAAGTGACAGGCACCAAATTAGGCTTCTTTTTTATGCGGGGTTTGTTCTTTTTGTCTGGTTGATGCTTTTTTTCCATGTACAATATAGTAAATAAACATAGAAAGAAAAGCGATTGCTGCCATACTTAAGTATAGTCCACGAAATCCTGTTAGAGGCAGTACAAATCCTAGTAGAAACGGTCCAATTCCAATTCCAAAATCATAGAAGACAAAGAATGTTGAAGTTGCCAGTCCAATTCTGTGTATTGGTGCTTCATTCACTGCAACCGTTTGTGCACTTGACTGAAGTGTTCCGAATCCAACACCAATAACTGCTCCAGCGATGAGCAAAATCCATCCATGAGAAGCCAAACTCAGCAGTACAAGTCCTGATCCAAATAATAAAATAGATGGATAAATCACCGCGTTTTCCCCTTTAAAATCAAAGACATGACCAGTGATTGGCCTGGACAGTAAAAGAAAAACAGCGTACATCACGAAGAAAAAACTAGCTGCATCAACTAGGTTTATTTCTGTTGCATATGAAGTTAGGAACGATAAAATACTTGAGTAGACAAATCCGCTTATCCCTACAAAAATAGCTATCGGAATGGCTTTTTTCTCAAAGTAATTACTAATTCGGAATCCTTTCTGTGGAGTGATACTTTTTTCTTTATCCTGTTTCTCTTCAGGTACTTTTAAAAACAATGTTGTGATACAAGCAATGATAGCGAACAAGGTAGTTGTCACAAATATCATTTTGTCTTCTAAATACTGGCTAATGACTAATCCTAAAAACGGTCCGATTGCCATGGCCAGATTCATGCTCGTCGCAAAATATCCCAGCCCTTCACCACGCCTCACCGCTGGAATGATATCCGCAGCAATGGTCCCAGTTGCAGTAGTACTAATTCCAAAAGCAAAACCATGAATAAATCGGATCAATAATAATAAACCGAGGTTATTGATTGGAAAATATAGGACCATAATAAGTAAAAACAGACTAAGGCCAATTAATAATAACTTCTTCTTACCGACCGTTGTAATCACTTTTCCAGCAATTGGCCTTACGATTACTGCACCGAGAACAAAGATACTGGAAGCAAGTCCTGCTACACTTTGCGATGCTTGAAAATTATCTATCGAATAAACGGTTAATGTCACCATTAACATGTAAAATGAAATAAATAATAAAAAGTTTGAAGTGGAAACCATTAGAAAATCCTTGGTCCATAATTTTGGTTTTCTACTCAAACTCATTCCCTCCCTTTCTATAATTTCCTTTTTAAAAGCTGGATGGTATGTAATGTTGCTTTCTGATCAGACTCTGGTATTCCTTCCATCAACTTTTGTTCAAAGGAAGCAACTACATGTTTTGCTTCTTCATATACTTGCATTCCTTTCTTTGTTAACTGAATTCTTCGCTCACGCTTATCTGTGCTCGGAATTCTCTCAATCAGTTTCCGCTCTTCCAGTCGATTGACCGTTCGAGTAATGGTTGGTTTTTCTACGTCCAGATAACTGCTGATATCCACTAAAGTAGCCGTCTCAAATTGCTTTAAATAATAAACTATTAACCATTGGGAATGATACAAGCCAACTTCAACTAACTGTTCATTTAGTTTTTTAGTAAAAGACCTTGTAAACTGTAAATTCTGATGAAAAAAAGAATGTAGCATAAAAAAACTCCCCACCTTTAGTTACCTAGGTAACTATACACCCAAAACTCCAATTTGTCCAGTTGGTGCCTGTCACTTCCCGGAATTTGTCGGAATGTGTCGATGTGAATGGGATAAAGATAGGGTAACCTTAGTTAGGCTACCCTTCGAATATTCATGATATAAGGAGGAAAAATAATGGAAGATTTAGCTGAAATACATGAGGCGGTTTTCCTTCCTTATTTCAATCATCATATTCGATTTTTATTTTTTACAGCCAAGCCGCTCCAACAATGATAAGCAGAATAAACAATACGACAATTAACGCAAAGTTACGTCCGCCGCCAAAACCTGCTGTGCCATATGCTGGTGCGCCGTATCCATATCCAGCATGAGCTCCGTAACCGAATCCCATCATAACACTCCTAACATAAGAATTTTGTCTGGAGATTTAGTAACCAAAACCGACGTAAGAGGTACCAATAATGATTAATAGAATAAACAACACTACGATCAAGGCAAAGCCTCCACCATAGCCGAAACCACCTGCTACAGGTGCGCTCATAATAAAACACCTCCTTAAGCATTTACAGAATTACTATATGTTATTTCACCCAATTTGATATGGTTATTATCCCAATTGCGAAAAATCTGGGCACTTTCCCCAGTTATCACGGTATCAGTGCTATATATAAGTAAGGAACAAAAAGATAAAATCTATCATAAAATGGTGTAACACTTTTTAGGTAAAGTATTTGTTCCTATTCCCTTTTTAAAGGAGTGCACAACTAGATGGCCATTCGAAAAGCAACTTACATGGAAACACAGCAGATTTTAAATTATGCTCTGGATGTGATGAATGAAGCGACTGCAGGACATGTTGAAGGTAGCTATGAGAAGGCAATTCAACTGATATCTCCTTTTTTGAAAAATGGAGGATATTATCTAATTTATACGGATGGGAAAGCAATTCAAGGGTGGATCGGCATTGGCTTCTCCTATGATCCTTATACAGACAAAACGGTCGGAATGATTCCAGAATTATTTGTATTGCCTGCATATCGAAACAAAGGAATTGCAAAAAAACTCTGTGATGAAGCAATTGAGCACTTAAAGCAAATGGGTTACTCCAATATTCAATTAAATGTCTTTGCCGGCAATCCTGCCAAAAAGCTTTATGAAAAACTGGGTTTTCATGAAGTATATACGTTAATGGAATTGGAAGTGGATTAGAAGTTTTCCGTATTCAAGATCCCACTTCCCGGGATATCGGTGTAGGAAGGATAATACCGGGGAGACACAAAGATCGAATTCCTCACATGGAAGGCTGAACCCATAGCCCTATCACTCCCCTCAGCATGAACGACTTGACCTCCGCAGCATTCCCCCTCACCTCTCCACCTATCAAAAGTTCCCATTCATTAGCCTTTTATCGAAGCAGCCCCTTCAAATTACTGGCTGATTTTCACTTGGATAATCTAATCTTCTTTTATCACTGCAAAGAGTGCTGCATCTTTAAAGAATCCCACTATACGAACAGCACATTTGTGTCCTTTTTGGTACATAAAAAATTTTTAGTATGTCAACTCCACTTCATGCTAAACTTTATATTTTCCTAAAGCGGAACAAAAGCGCAAGCGCCCGTTTAGCGACGTACGGACTGCGCCTGGCCATGCCAGGTGGTTCAATGTTGCTGCGCAAAGCAGTGGTCTTAATCGAACATTCCACTGCCGCAGGAGATAAAGGAAACATGCCCCTTCATAGGGGTATGCCGACGCCTGAGCGCTAGCCCGCTTTTAGTCGGCCTTCCTAAAAACCTGAGTCGATGTTGACTTTCACCGCAAGGGTATAAGTGCGACTAAGCCTCTGGTTTCACCAATCAGCAAGTCTTCTTTATCGTACGGAGGTGAAGGAAGTCTCGCTAGTCGCTGGGCGCTGGAGCTGGATGTGGCTACTTAAAGTAATAAAAATTATCCACAGTTTTACATTTTATAATTTCGCTAAGCAATAAAAAAAGAAGCCTGCCTCAAAATAAGACAGGCTTCCATACATATAGGTTAGCGGAAAGTTAATCATCAGCTTTATTTTAACTTCATAATATCAGCGATAATTTTTGGAAGATCTGTATTGTCATAAAATCCAACGAACTGCTCAGATTGTGGTCCATAAGCATATACTGGGATATCTGCACCAGTATGGTTCGTGCTCGTCCAACCAACAAGTGCATAATCACTTACCACTGTGTTAATGGCAAACGCTGGATCGTCTGCTTCCTGAATGCCTTGAATCTCTTGCTCTGTTAAAGTTAATCCAGTATAAGTTTCCACGACTTCACGAACATTGGAACGATCTTCATTTAGCTGCGTGGCCATGTAGTCACCTGTAGCTGTAACATTTTGAAGTACATCTGCGTTTAAGTCCAAGGATCCGTTCGCACCAGTAGTCATCCCACCAGTATCATGGTCACCAGCAACAACGACTAATGTTTTCCCGTCCTCTTCTGCAAAATTAATTGCTTCTTCTACTGCTTGTTCAAATGCTGCAACATCAGACATTGCCCATGCTGCATCATTATCATGTCCAGCCCAGTCAATTTGGCTTCCCTCAACAACAAGGAAGAATCCATCCTTATCTTCTTCCAATATATCAATTGCCGTTTTTGTCATTTCACCTAAACTTGGTTCTTCCGTTTCTCCACGGTGTAATTCTGGAGTAAGTGCTTCATCTGCAAATAGACCAAGCAATCTTTCTCCATTTTCAACATTTATTTCATCGATATCCAGTAATTCATCACGAGTTTCAACTAGATTAAAGCCCTGTTCTTCTGCTTGCTCTATTAAATTTAATTCTTCTTGATTTCCACCTACGGATTCTGGAAGGAAGTTATTTTTTCCTCCACCAAGCATAACATCCACATCACTAGAGACTAACTGTCTAGCAATTTCTGTTTCATTGTTGCGATCCTCCACATTTGCAACAAAGGCAGCAGGAGTAGCATGAGAAATAGTTGAAGTCGCTACTAGTCCAGAGGATTTTCCATTTTCTTCTGATGCCTCAAGAATAGAAGTCAGCTCATTTCCTTCTGGATCAATTCCAATCGTGCCATTATTTGTTTTTTCACCAGTTGCCATTGCTGTACCAGCAGCAGCGGAATCTGTAACATCATAATCAGCAGAGTGAGTCGTAAACATCCCTTTTAAATGGCTGTCCCAAACCGCTTCTTCACCCTTATACACACGATAATTGGAAGCATAATCCGCACTAAATCCGTCTGGAATCATGAAGATCACATTTTCTACTTTTCCATTATTCCCTTTGGCATTTCCATTCCCCGGATTTTCAGGCTTAGCCGCATCTGCCGTGCTCAAGCTCAATCCTGATAAAACAAGACCAGTACTTAAAGCAACAACACCTAGCTTTTTAAACATTGAACCTCTCCTCTCAATTTTTACTACACTGCTAGTTTAATAGATTCATATAAAATAGAAGTTAAATACTGGTAAAAGTTCAATTAAAAAAGTTCAGGCTAAACGACTATGACTTCTTTCACACTGCTAGCTATAAACATTGCTATAACAAGGAAATGACGATAAAAACCAATCTATTATTTCTCTCACGATTAGTAGGATATCACCTGCTTCCACTCTGCCTTTAAAAATACCCTGGTAGAGCCGAAAATTTATTCTTTATTATCTTTTTAGAAGAACTTAATTATCCTCCTTTTAGGAAAGCCAACTCCTTGAGTTACCGCCTGATTATCTATTTGCATAATCTTCTGTTAACCTTGCGATAAGTCCTGCTTCACTGAACCATCTTACAACACGACGAACACATTTATGTTCGTTTCTCTTTATATTTGGGACGTTAAAATTTTAGATACGTCGAACCACTTCTTGCTAAATTTTATACTTTCCTGTCAACGCAAAATATCGCTAAAGTTTATTAAATACATGCGAAAAACTTTAGAAAAACCAACAGATTCGCTCGTTCTTAAGCGAAGGTGTTAGTTTTCCTCATACTTGAAATTAAAATTTGGGCTAAGTTGAACCCACTTCTCAGCTGAAATTTTACACTTTCCCATTGTCCAAACAACAATAAAAGCCGAATTTCTAATTACAAAAATTCGGCTTCTTAGCTAATTAAAGTATTTACTGTCCAGAAGATAATTGGGTTTTCACCTGTTGAACAACTTCCTGTGCAGCAGGTGCGGCAGGTTGATAATAACCCTTTTGCAGTGCATAGTTATATAAAGTTCTTTGGCGAGTCTCATCCTGATTTCTTAGCTGAATTAATGTTTGTCTTAATTCCTCATTATTGGATTCGCTAATATATGTGGCATAACCTGTTAGGCTGGCATTTAACCCTGCTAAATAGTCATTTACCATATCTTTTTCCTGTAGCATTACTGATTCCTCCTTATCCTAAAAAGTTCATAAGTTGCTGTTGTGCTTGTCTAGCAGCTTGAGCATCGTTTTGCAGCATCGTTTTCAACTCTGAATCAGTGCAATTTTGTGCATAGCTGTCTAATTTTTTGGCTGCCATCTCATGCCCACCAATTAGATGGCGTAAATTTTCCAACTCCAGCTCTGTCAAATTATTATTCATCCAAACCCTCCTTTCAGCAATCATTTTTACGTTTCCCATATAAAGGAAAGGAATACGTTATACATGAAAAAAATTCCTTTACCTTCCTATGAATGGTTATTTGTTACTTCATTACAGTAATGATGAAAGATTAACTCTAGCTCTGATCGAATACTCACTAATGTTTCTTTTTCTTTTCCACTTGTTCTATCGTTTCCCCACTGACAATATTAAATAATTTACTCTTTGGTTCATGAATTTCCTGGGAAGGCCAAAGACTGTGGTGACCAGAAACAATATAACTAACGAAACAAGCCACAAAAAAGAATTCGACGCCCTTTCCATGAAACATTTCCAATGCTAATAAAAACGCTACAATCGGAGTATTTGCCCCACCACTAAACGTAGCAATCAATCCTAATGCAGCAATAAAGGACATTGGCAAGTTCATAAAGTCATGTAATGTATTTCCTAGAGTGGCCCCCATAAAAAATAGAGGAATAGCCTCCCCGCCAAAAAATCCTGAACCAAGTGTCACAGCAGTAAAAACAAGCTTGGCCAGAAATGCATAAGGAGGGACATCTTCATGAAAGGATTGCTGCAGCATATCGATACCTCGTCCATTATAATCCTGCGAACCAACAATTAGCGTTAAAATAACGATAATTAAACCACCTGTAAACGCCCTTTTCATGTGGTTTTTATGAAAAACTTTTTCTGATACATTCTGGATCCCATGACGCAATTGGGCATATGCCACACTTAGTAGGCCAAAAAGAATGGAAACAAAAATCACTTTGGCAAAAGCAACAACAGATAGCTCCGGTACAATTTGTATGACGAATTCTTCATGTTGAACACCCCATGCTGCTGTAGTGATATAATGGCCAGTAAAGCTTGCTACCAGACATGGGATAATTCCTTCAAATTTAATTCGCCCTAAAGCAGCCATTTCCACTCCCATAAAGGCCCCTGCAATAGGAGTTCCAAAGGCTGCACCAAACCCGGCACTTATCCCACTCATAATCAGGATTTTTTTGTCTAAGATATTAATCCTGAACCACTGGTTGACGGTTTCAGCCACACTTCCTCCCATTTGAACAGCAGCACCTTCCCTTCCTGTCGACCCTCCAAACAGGACGGTTATAAAGGTTGCCAAATAAACGATAGGTCCCATTCGCTTCAGCATCCGTTTGTTTCCATGAACACTGTCTATCACTAAGTTATTGGACTCGGCAGCATCATGTAAATTGTTGTGGATGTACACTTTTCCAAATTTCGTATAGATATAACCGATAACAATTCCCCCCAGTGGAAGGAGAAAGACAAGCCAGGAATGATTTTTTTCCCGTGTTTCACCGAGAAAATCGTTTAGCTGTAAAAGTAGAGCCGTTGTGGAACCTATAATTACACCGATGATTGCACCAAAAATAATCCACTGAAATAGAATGGAAAAAAAGTTCTTATATTTTTGTTTGGTATCCATTTTTTAATGCCTCATTTCAAGCTTTCCGGAAATTTTTTCTTGTGTCCCTTATTTTTAACTTCTGTAAATATGTCATCTCCCCCACTCGTTGCGGGAGATGTTGATTCTGTTTTGACTGGAGGATTTTGCTGATTCCCCTGAATCATCGATATAAGATTTTCAATATCCTCTTTTGTTGCGTATTGTTTATTCGGCTTCAGGCTATATCCTAATTGGCCATTTGATTCAATGGTAGCCCACTGGAGGTCACCTATATTTTGTATATTTTGCTGTCTCAAACGCACTTCCAGCATATCAACTGTTAAGCGGAGCTTCCTTAAATTCTCCTTGTTAATCTTTCCATTTTCAACGACAATTACTGACTTTCCATATATAAACGTCTCTAACCTATCTGACTTTAAGACAATCAGTTCAATACATAATAGTGTAACAACCATTAAAAAGGTAATTACTAGTGTGATCCATATGTTTCTATCACTTACGGGTTGAATAATTAAGGAGCCAACTGCTATCATCATAATCGTCTGAGCAACCGTAAGCTGGGAGATCGATTTTCTTCCAGCCAATCTTAAAATAAGCACTCCACCAACAACAATAACAATGGCCTTCCAAATAAAATGTAAATCCAAAATCAAACC
Organism: Oceanobacillus salinisoli; assembly: GCF_009733865.1. Taxonomy (GTDB): domain Bacteria; phylum Bacillota; class Bacilli; order Bacillales; family Amphibacillaceae; genus Oceanobacillus; species Oceanobacillus salinisoli. The sequence continues at coordinate 23,786 of NZ_WOFB01000040.1, forward strand.
CCCTTATTCATCTTCCAATTTATGAATAGCTTCCCAAAACTAACTAAGAATATTCCCTTAAGTGCCTGTCACTTCCCGGATTTTGTCGAATTATATTTAGTTTAAACGGCAAAAAAAGCTGGTATTTAACCTATAACATTAAATACCAGCTTTTTCTTCAACTTATATAAATCTATGCTACTTCACTACATAAATAAAAATCGAACACTAACAATTCGACAAATTTCTACATACTTCGGGAAGTGACAGGCACCATCATTTGTTTGGTGCAAATTGCGGCTACATCTTTTTGGTCATGTGTAACCAATATCGATGTCATGTCAGCCTTTTGCAATATTTCACGCAAATCATGGCGAATCTCATCCTTTAAATCTGTATCTAAATTACTGAAGGGCTCATCCATCAGAAGGACATTTGGCCGTGGTGCCAGTGCTCTAGCCAATGCCACCCGCTGCTGTTGTCCCCCACTTAGTTCATGTGGATACCGCTTTTTATAATCCTGCATCTGAACCAATTCCAGCATTTCTTCCAGATCACTCTTCCTTTTATCTCTTGGTAAGCCTGAAAGTCCAAACATAATATTATCCTTTACTGTCATGTGCGGAAATAAAGCATAATCCTGAAAAACCATACCGACACCACGGTCTTCAGGCTGGATGAACATACGGTCGTCCACTACCCGTCTCCCAGCAATGGTAATACTCCCGGATGACGGCATTTCCAACCCAGCAATCAGGCGAAGAAGAGTACTTTTTCCACTTCCACTTGGCCCGAGGATACCGACTACTTCTCCTTTTTTAATTGAAAGTGAAAATCGATCGATAATTGGCTCATCATTACGAGAAAAAGAAAAAGATAGCTCCTGAATATCGACAATATTCATTCTTTCACCCTCCTGTCCAGCAGTTGTACTACGATTACAGATAGAACACTCACAGCAATAATTATTAAGGAAGGGATGGCAGCCTCGTAAATCCGCTCATCATTCGCATACTGGTATGTCTTGGTTGCCAGTGTTTCAAAATTGAACGGACGAAGCAAAAGAGCAAGTGGTAATTCCTTAAAAATTTCTATGAAAGTGAGTAAAAATCCACTGAGAAGTGCGCCTTTTAGTAATGGCAACTCTACTTTAAAGAAAGTTGTCGTTTTACCATGCCCCAGCATTCTGGAAGATTCTGTATAGCGATTCCCTACTTTTTCAAACCCAACTTCCATTGCATTGTAGCCCATTGCCATGTACCGAATAACATACCCAACAACGAGCATGACAAGAGACAAGCTTAATATCAAAGGTGCCTCACCAAGTTCCATCCATTCATAGACTGGGGCAAGCCAACCGTCCAATAAAATAAATAATGCCAATACACCAATAGCAATGATTGCCCCGGGAATGGAATATCCCGCCGTTACGATTTTTGACAAAATATATGAAAAGGTGGATGGTGAACGTGTAACATTTGCTATGATAGTTGAAAATACTAGAATAATAGCCGTTGCAATGACTGCAATGTATACGGTTTGATACAGCAGCTCAAAAAATTGGCTGTCCCAAATAGTATGAAAAGTCATTCCAGCCCAAGCAAGCAGCTGGATAACAGGAATAAAAAATCCGATCGATACAATCGTACCACAGACTAAACTGGCAGCTACTGCTTTTCCACCTTTTAACCGGACCGGAACAATGGACCTTGATTGTCTTGGCAGATGATACCGCCGGCGTTTTCGCAACAGTCTTTCTATGAAAACCAATCCTACAATCATAATCATTAGCCATGAAGCAAGTCTCATGGCAGAATCCACATCATACATCCCAAACCAGGTTTGAAATATCGCAGTTGTAAAGGTATGAACACCGAAATAACTTGTTACACCATAATCGCTCAGCACTTCATACACAACCAGGACTACCCCGCCAATTATGGCAGGTCTTGATAACGGCAGGATGATTTTAAAAAATATCGGCACTGGCTTCTGTCCAAGCATTCGCGCATTTTCAATGTAGGCAGCACTTTGTTTTTCCAAAAAGGCAAGTGTAATTAAATACACATAAGGATATAGAAAAAACGTAAAAATAAAGATTGAGCCACTTACAGATGTCAACGTCAGCAGTTCAGAATTTATATGTATATCCAATTGATTACGAAGCGTCGACTGAACGACTCCCGTATAACTGAGCATATTTCGGTAAGTATATGCTGCAATATATGGCGGTATTGCTAATGGGAAAATTAAGGTGAAGCGAAAGAACCGTTTAAACGGGAAGTCATACGAAGCAATTAACCAGGCTAATAACACACCAATAAATGCCGTTAATAATCCTGTTACAGTTACAAGAATGATCGTATTTACGGTATAGGTTTGCAGCAGGTACTGACGAATATGAATCCAATTTTCATTTGGTGATTGAAAAAGTGACAGAAATACATAGAGAATAGGGAGCAGGATAACCCCTGCTCCCACCATGCTAATCAACCACCAGCCGTTACATTCTTTTTGAAAATAACGCCTCGCTTTATCAAGCTCCATTTACTGCCAGCCTACTTTGTTAGAAATTTCAATAGCTTTTTGATTATGTTCTAACAACGCATCCCAGCTTATTTCCTGTGGTTTAAATTCTCCCCATGACTGAAGGAGTTCAGGCCACTCGGCATCTGGGTTTACCGGGTACTCATAATTTTGCGATGTAATAAATTCCTGAATGTCAGCACTCGTTATATATTCAATAAGTTGAATGGCATTTTCCGTATTTGGACTATGCTTCGTTAAACCGATACCACTAATATTAATATGTGTACCTGTCGTATCCTGGTTCGGGAAGAAAACGCCTAACTGGTCAGCAACATCGACTTCTTCTTGATTTTCAGAGTTGGCCATTAAACCTACATAATACGTATTCATAATTCCAACGTCCCCTGTACCAGCGGCGATTGCCTTCGCTTGGTCACGGTCACCACCATCTGGATTGCGTGCAAAATTATTCACGATTCCTTCTGCCCATGCCTCTACTTCCTCTTCACCATTTAATTCAATTAATGAAGCCAGTAGTGACTGGTTATATAAACTTGTGGAAGAGCGAATTAATAATTTGTCTTCCCACTGCTCACTTGCTAAATCCTCATAAGTTGATAATTCTTCTGGAGAAACACGATCTTTTGCATAAACAATTACTCGTGCCCGTGTACTCATTCCTACCCAATTATTATCTTCATCGCGGTATAATTCTGGTACATTTTCCTCGATGGCATCTGATTGTATCGGCTGCAAAATATCCTCTTGTTTGGCATGTGCCAAAACGCCTCCATCGACGGTAATGAATAAATCTGCTGGACTGCTTTCGCCTTCACGCTTGATTCGCTCAATCAGTTCAGGAGCATCACCTTTAACGACATTCACCTTAATTCCTGTTTCATCCGTGAAGCGTTCATACACCTTGTCATCCACTTCATAGTGACGGGCTGTATAAATATTCACTTCTCCCTCGCCTTCCTGAGATGCATCAGTAGCTGCATCCTCTGACGATTGCTCCGTCTCTGCACTGTCATCTGTACTCTCAGATGAACCTGAAGTACTTTCACTATTTCCACAAGCTGTTAGAAACACCGCAAGAAATAGGGTTGTACAAATGAAAAGAAAAATCTTGGAATTCCGCATGTTATCTCCTCCTATATGTAATTTGTAATTGATAATGATTATCAATATCGATTATATTATCCATTTTATAGCAATAAAGAGTTTTGTCAATAGTTTTTTTAGGCGCCTTTTAGGTGCCTGTCACTTCCCGGTTTTTGTTGAAAATTGTCGAATTGCATCCAGCAAAAAATACTGAGTCCCACCCATTCAATAGATGAAACCCAGCATTTTGATCATTTAAAACCCATATAGACAACACAACGTGTCGACAAATTTCTACATATTTCAGGAAGTGACAGGCACCAATTGGCACCTTAACTCGTAAATAGGGCTTCGGCTGTGTTTTTCCCGAATATGCCGTCAACACTAAGTCCTGAATCTCTTTGGAATTGTCTTACTGCATTTTCTGTGCCACTGCCAAAGATCCCATCAACCCCATTTGTATTATAGCCTTTACATGTTAGAGTTGCTTGGATGATCCAAGTAATATTACCTCTGCTCCCTCTAGAGACTGTAACCGTAGCCCTTTTTGTTCTCGGGCCAAAAATGCCGTCTACCGTCAAACCAGCATTAAACTGCTTATTCAACTCTGTTTGATAGCCTCTTACAAGTGCCCTTTGTGTATTTGGACCATATATATTATCTACTTTTATATTTGTGTTGTACCGTTTATTTAATGTCGCTTGAATATTCGCAACATCACCGGCATTATCGCTTCCAGCAGAAGTGACGACTTCAGATTTCACTTCACTTTTTGGTGCAGCTGATACCTTCGTTGCCTGTTCTGTTGTACCATTATTGTTATTGCCACTTCCTCCGCTTCTCTTCAATCCTGCATACTCCGCAACAGCCTGGGCTGTGTACCTCCCTGCATTTTGGAGTACTTGATCATTTCGAAGCTTTTCAATGTCAATTCGAGAATCCATAAACCCGCCCTCAGTCAAAACGGCAGGCATATTCGTATTTTTAATAAGATATAAGTGACTTCCATCTTTAATTCCTCGGTCACGCAATCCATATGCCCTTAGCATTGCATCATGGACGAATTCTGCCAATCTTTTTCCTTCAGAGGATCCTTTATAATAGTAAGTTTCTGTTCCTGTCCAGTTCCCAAAACTTCCTGTGTAGGCATTATGGTGAAACGAAATATAAATATCTCCACCCCATCGATTTGCCTCATTTACTCTATTCCTTAGTGGAACATCTTCTAATCCACCGGTAGTATCGTCATCATCTACACGGAGTATTTGAACGTCGTCATACTTGCTTAGTTCTGCAACAAAGGCATCTGCAACTTTGTCATTAAAATTCCATTCAAATTCCCCTTCAGGAGTTCGTTTTCCTGGAGTGGAACCTCCACCTCCATGTCCTGCTCCAACTACAACTTTAAAAGCCATAAAGATTCCCTCCTATACTCCCTATATTACGCATAAACCCATATTCTGTTTGGGCTAAAATCCGAATCACCTTGTCCGTCTGTTTTTTTTATTTAAAAAAAGCGCAGGACTCACAACTCCCTGCGCTTTCATACTTATTGATTTTCTATCCAAAAACGCTTCACAATGTTGCCGTCATCCTCTACAAAATCCGAATCTTCCACACCGCCATTTTTCATAATTACTTTTAGAGAACCTGTATTTGTTTTATCACAAACTACTAATACATGACCAATCCCAAGATTTCTTGCTTTCTCAAGGGATAAGGTCAATAACTTCGTGGCATATCCCTTTCTCCTTTCAGAAGGACGAATGCCATAACCAATATGGCCTCCTGAACGTAACAATGGACCAGTTAACTGATGCCGTATATTCACAACTCCAAGCACTCTCTTCTCTTCATTGACCAGCCAATACGTAGAATCGGGCACCCAGCCATCTGGAAGATTAATACCCTTTTCATTATCCTCTAAAAATGCCACCATTTTATTAAAGTCAGACGGATCTCTTTGAATGACCCACGGTATCATTTCTTCCCCACTTTTCACCCATTCCTGATAAAAAGAAAGATATTCCTTCTGTAAATCCATTGTTGGTTGAACTAAACAAAGCACGTTCTCCACCCTTTCCCATCTATTATTCCCATTTAGTACTTTCCAATTGGTACCATATCCTTGAGAAAATCAAACGAAAGAATGTCACCTTATAGATATGGATCCTTCTCCCAAAGTTTAACCCATACCTCCAAACTCCACGTAGAAAGGGAAATAACAGAGTAGTATTTTCCCTGTTTCCCGATTCCAATTGATTATCCGTAACTTTAGTGATTTCGATTACTTCTTATTCGACTCTTCCAATATATTTAAAGGCGCATCCCCCTTAGAAATGCGCCCGGGTGTTGAAAACCTTTTTCATATGTTAATTCCAATTTATATATCATCGCCAACGGACTGGCTAGTGAATTCAAGAAGGTATCTTTGATGAGGGAAGTTTATTAAATATAAGGTTCTTTTAACAACCCTTTATTCGAACCCTTCATTTTCCAAAACATATTCCTCAAATGCCTGTTTTAAATTTCGTTTAGTTGCAACATGTTTCAATGAAATCCCTAAATCGACCATCGTATGTACAACTTCCACTTTCATACCAGTTAAGATGGCATCACACCCCAGTAGCTTTAGCCCACTGATAATATTTCCCAAATGCTTAATGACAAACGTGTCCATATAATCAACACCAGATAAATCGATAACGAAATGATTGACCTTCGTCTTTGAAACAAAATCCAAAGCCCTCTGCTGAATACGCTTTGCCCGATAAGTGTCCATGGTTCCCACAATTGGCAAAATTGCTATGGAATCAGTTAAAGGAATAACAGGGGTTGTCAACTCTTCAATGGTAGACCGCTGATTAGTTATGATTTTTGTTGATAAACATCATAACTTTTAATAAATTGCCTTAAATAGACATTAAAAAAACGAGTTGTTTCCTTTTGCAATTGGAAAAATCTCTGCACATCAAATTCCTGTTTTTCATAATAAAAGGATAGAAATTCCCAATATACTTCTGTAAATGCGTCAAACCAGTCAATTTTCAACGTGACGTCTATTCCGCTTTTTGCCCATAGTTCCCCTTGTTTATCTGCTAACTGAGTAATCCCTTTAGCATCGCTCTTATGAATAAATTCAATCAGTTTGTACGATAAATCATACAAATAATCATATTCAAATTCTTCATTTTCAACTACATTTATAAATTCTTGCACTTTTGAACCTAACATTTTCTTATATTTCTTTTTGTTTGTTAATAAAAAAACCTCCTTAAAACTTTTCCCTTCATCCAAATCCAACTTCATGATGACTCTACTCCATTCGTATATAAGTATATTCCATTGTGATTGGTTTAAACCATGATCTATCCTTTCTTGTTCAAAACCATATATATGGTCTCTTGAATTTATTTCATACATCGAACATTATAACAAATATTATTACAAAGAGCCTCTATAATAGGCATTATTATTAAATTATCCCAACTTTCACTAAAATCTTCCCCAACCACTAAAAGATCAAGTTTAAATAATCTCCTGTCTCGTTCAGCCTTTTCCTGTGAACATTGATCAGTTAATTCAGTTACTGAGCTTGTCGCATTGATTGCCCCTTTTTCCGTTTTTAGTCACATTATTCCTCAATTTTCCAAATGATTCTTCTTGAATTCATAGTTATTCCCTCATGGTATCGGTGTTAACTTTGGAGTTATGTATATCTCTTCCGAATTAGAAGGTATGGAAGCACTCTTCACATGCAAATCTTCCTAATCATTCATTTTTATTTAGGATTTTAGCCCCAATCTTCTCCTGATTGCATATACTGATTATTAATTATTTAATAAAAAAGGAGAGAACAGCTTTGGAAACCAGACAGAATGCGATGGTTGAATTACCAGCTCCATCTCAATGGGGAATACACACGAATTTGGCGAACAGACCACTTGTCATGGGTACACTAAGTATTGACACTGTTACAGACCGTACATTCAGTGGCACAGTTAATTTTCACGGTACACCACTTGATATCACAGGAGAATGGAATGAATCCACTCGGGAAATTTCCTTTGATACTCCATATGCTACATTCTCAGGGAATTTATCCATATTTGACGATCCTTCCATTGGGATTCGGCACTTTATTCTGAGAGGATCCTTTTTGATGAAACCACCATCCATCCAGGCAGGGGCAACTGGAGACTGGATTGCAACAACCAGTACAGAACTTACCGGTCCCCCTATTACTAATGGTGGCTTACCTCCTGTTGGTGCCTTTACAACGACAGATCTACTATTTTAATTTTACTTCTTTCTTACGAAAGAGATTAGGCCACGTCTAATCTCTTTTTTTATGGCAGTTTTCTAAAAGAGGTTTGTTTTGACATTAAATTTACAAACTGCGAAGTAAACGAGCGCAGAGTTGTTTTCAATCCTGGCAATCGCTTTTAGCAGGCAACGCTTCAGCCTCCTCGCGAAAAACCACCGCTGCGGGGTCTTTAGCCGTCCGCCGAAAGCGATGTATTTCCGTAGCGTTAGGCATTAGGTACACCAACTTAGCATTCTAAAGTTAGTCTGGAGTGTATATCAACTGCGGACACATGTAAAAACTTACAAAAAAGGCCTTCTTCTTAAAATAATTCTCTCATTTAGGTCAACACTACTCATTCATAACTTCTATCACCTGATTGTAATCTACTTCTTCTAGCATTTAGGATATTCAGCCAAGTGCTGCTCATTCCGTTTTGAACACGGGTTCCATATTATGGAAATAATGTGAATCTCTTTGAAATCAGTTTATATATTAAATACAGTGGGAATATGACATATAAAGAGATTAAAAGCGGGAATGAAAGTTTTAATATAAAAAACCAAACGGCTGGGGGTAACTAAATGGAGTTTCTAAGTGATGATACACTAATTCGAGCGTATAAACGAGCGGTAGAATTGGGCTTAGAAGAAGATTTCATAGAATTACTAGCCAATGAACTACGAAGAAGAGATTTAGTTATAATAAACGGGATACAGATGAAAACTTAACGTTATAGTTCGTGTTCAAAAAGGAGGATGAAAAGGACCGGTCAGCTAAGATCGCAACGTCCTGGGACTGCGGTTACTCGTCCCACCGAAAACATTTGTTGCGGGCGCTGACACTAGCACGTCCTGTGCGCCTTAAAGTTCGAGGCGGTGAAGCTTTGACTAGCGGGCCCCGAGCGTGTTGTGGTGACTTCTACGTTTCCCACAGGACAAGGAACACTTCGTCAGCGATACATCGCACGCAGAAATAGTGCTTTTCTTTTTCAAGGACGTGGGCGTTTTTAGTACTATCGATGTGTCATTTTCACCGGATTTTTTGAACATCCTCTTATAGAATATTTTCTTCTTGGCAATGATTGTGCTTATGTCCCCTCATCCTTATTGCTGACAGGAATTGGGGACAGGCATATATATGTATATGTAGGCAATACCTGTATATACTCAATCCATAACAATCGCATGAACTCCGTAATATATTTTCCATCCTTTAAACTTCATCAATTATTTACTTCTTAATTCCTTTCAAAAACAGGAAAGATATCTGCCCGCTGATAAAGGACAGATATCTTTTATACCTATATATTTTATTAAAAAGAACGATAACCGTATCCTGGTACATGATGGCCGTATCCGCTAAATCCGGGGCCATATCCACCGACTCCCGGGCCAAAGCCTGCATATCCAGGTCCATATACTCCTGTCCCAGGACCGAATCCTGGACCATAACCAGGAGCTGCACCTGCAAAGCCTGCGCCAAATCCTGGTCCACCAGCCAGTAATCCTCCACCGATAAATCCTAATCCTGCACCAATCAGTCCAGAAGTTAGGGGATCAATCGCTCCCGGTGCCCCAAACCTTTCAGGGTAAGGCTGATAAATTGGTGCATTATTTCCATATCCATGCATTCGAATTCTCCTTTTCATTACATTGTATCCATAAGAATTTTTTCTCTTTTCCCTATAGCCTATGACATTTAACTATGAAATGGACTAGGCAAAATCTCTAATTTCACGGAAAGATGGAGATAGAAACCCCATTTATAAGAACATAAATAAGAGGAACCATAGTAAGGTTCCCCAGCAGCATTATCATTAAAAAAGAAGAAAAAGGTGGCGGTTCAATTATAGAGACAATATTTAAAATTGTCTCTATCAAATATGTCATGTTATAACCAAGCTGCTCCTACGATAATTAGAAGGATAAACAGTACAACAATTAGTGCAAAGCCTCGAGTACCATATCCATATCCTCCATAACCATATCCACCGTAAGGCATATAACCGTGTCCCATATAACTCACTCCTTACGTTTGTTATTCTTTCCTAGATTAATAAGGATATCCTACGTAAGCAGAACCGACAATAATCAAAAGAATGAATAGTACAACAATGAAGGCAAAACCTCCACCATAACCTCCCGCAACTGGTTGACTCATCCTCACTACACCTCCTTAACCATTACACAAGTTACTATATGATAATCTAGACATATTGACATGGATAATCACCCAAATATTAATAATTTAGTGATGAACTTTTTTCCACTTATTCGCTGAAATATAATGATTAATAGTAACCAATCTACAAATGGTGAGCCAACAACCTGTATTTTACCTCTGTCTAAACTTCATGATGTTTGCCGTTTCTAAAAGAAGGACTTTAACATTTAATGGATTATGTATAAAAAATGAGGAGGTGTAATGCATGTCTCATCGAATAAGACCTATTGTATGTCCTCCAAAATATGTAGTTCGAGATCGTTTCGTACCACGCATCCAGCCAATTATTCAGCCTGTAGTAAAAGTTGACCGTCTGAATGTGATCGATGTTCCAAGGCATATTGTTCGACCATTTAGAAAGAGGGTAGTGGTTGATCCAAGAATCCCTAGACGCTTTTATTAACTTCCCCTTTTTCCTCACTTTCTTTGGTGAGGTACTTTTTATATACAAGGGAGGTGCCTGTCACTTCCCGTTTTTTGTCGAATGATATTCTTGTTACATAAGAAATAAATAATGCTGGTTTTTCCACTTTATAAGTGGGAAACCAGCATTGTTCTTAGGATACCTTTTTTCCTGTAAAAGGACTGCCTCATTTGATATTCATTTAAGCTAGTTGATAAACTAAATTTGAAGCAGCTTCTGTTACTTTTTGAAGTCCTTCTTCAATAATTTCCTCTGATTTATCTGGCATTGCATTATGCCCTTCAATAATCACTTCACCGATGATTTCCATTCCAAACATTCCGCCAAAAATATTATGCATATAATTAACCGCCATTTCCATTGGAGCCATTTCCGGTGTGGAATAAACACCACCACGCGCATTTAATAGAATGATTTTTTTATCTGCCATTAAATGAACAAGGTTTCCTTTTTCGTCATATTTAAACGTGTATCCTGCTTCATCAATATAGTCAATGAATGTTTGTAACTTAGCTGGAATAGTCAAGTTCCATAATGGAAATGCAAATACAACCACGTCCGCATCAGTAAAAGCGTCCTTCGCTTTTTGTTTCGCCGCTAAGATACGCTGCTCTGTATCCGTTAATTCCCCATCCTGTTGAACTTTTCCAAATGCGTTAAAAAGGTCCTGCCCGAAATAAGGCATATCCTCCTCGAAAACATCATACGTTGTCACATTCACATTTTTTGCATCCTTCACTGCTTCTATAAATGTTTCATACATTTTAGAAGATACACCCTCTGATGCCGGGCGATTATTTGCTTTCACTACTAATACGTTCATGAAAAATGATCCTCCTAGTTGTCTTTAATGTATTGGTTTTCTGCCATAATCCTACTTCAGAGATTTGCAGATTTTTAAAATACAGTTTAATAGTATAAGTAATCAAATATAAATAAACAAGTACGCACTTCAAAGTTACATAGTTTCCTAGAGGATACTATGCAAATCGAAAATACTTACTTGACACAACTTAATTATTAATATATATTAGCTTACGTAAAGTAACTTACATTATAAGGAGGAGATACATATGAGTAAAACAGAATTAGGTACAGTTATTTTGCGTGTCGTTCTTGGTCTAACCTTTTTTATCCACGGCTTAGACAAATTTCAAGGTGGAATTAGCAACACGGCAGCCTATTTTGACAGTCTTGGAATTCCAGGATTTATGGCTTATGTAGTAGCAATTATAGAATTAATCGGTGGGATTGCCATGATACTCGGTACCGGAACTAAAGTCATTGCTGTACTGTTTGCAGTGATTATGTTAGGCGGAATTTTTATTGCCAAATTATCTATAGGATTCCTTGGAAATGGTCAAATGATAGGGTATGAGATTGACTTGGCACTGCTAGCAATGTCTGTCTACTTCATCCTTGCAGAACAGACAAAATTATCTATAGATCGTATGTTATTTAACAAGGGTGAATAGATTATAAAGAATTAAAAGGGGAAGTTCTTAAGAAAAGCGCAAGCGGCCGTTTAGCGACGTACGGACTGCGCCTGGCCACGCCAGGTGGTTCGGTGTTGCCGCGCAAAGCGGTGATTTTAACCGAACAGTCCCCGCAGGAGATAAAGGAAACAC
>NZ_WOFB01000041.1 GCF_009733865.1 Oceanobacillus salinisoli
TAACTTACTGGTTGTTTGTTCAGTTTTCAAAGAGCAAATCGTTGTCACTTTTCCAAAAGCGACTTTGTTAATATATCATATCGCAATCATCTTTGTCAATAACTAATTTTATAATTTCAAAGGTGTTTTTTCGAGACGGAATTATATTATATAATGTTCAACAACAAAAGTCAACAACTTTTTTTAACTTCTAAAAATGTTTCAATCGCCTTTGTTTTTGGCGACAAAAAGTATCATACCATCGCAGCACTTAAAAGTAAACACATTTTTACAATCCAATTTTATCCACTATATTCGCTTCAATATAATATAGGAATGTTATCTACTCCATTTCGTCTATTATTATATTTATGTACACTTTTTACTTCTATCTATGCATCAAAAGCCTTTAAGGCACACCCCACTTTAACTAAACTATATAAAGTGGGGATTCCATTAAGTTGCCTAGAGACTAATTATGCAACATAATCATATAATTCCCGTGCCTAACTACGGTATTGGGCAGTTCATAACCTAATGTTTTCGCGGATTCCTTTGATATTTCAACCAATACGCTAGCATCTCGTACTTGAAATACCTTTCCCTCATACTGGTTGTTCTTTCTATCAAAGATCACTTTATCACCTATACTCGCTTTGTTTTTCTTGATTGAGTTATGATTTGATTTTTCCATGCAACTATTCCCTTCAAAATAATAATGGTGTAGTAATGTTTCTGTCAGGTTAGGAAGTAATCTGCTGCCTGTATGCGATTTCAAGGTTTTGTAAACAGTTTAACCTAAATCCTTCGTCACACACAAAATCATTTAAAATGTCATTCTTTAATAATGAGTATATTTCCAGTAAATCACTTTCCACGGATAACTGCTCCTTGTTATACATTCCTATCCCTTTTAATATTTCTTCCCTAAAGTACTCCACAGTACCAAATAAAACGGTCACTCTAGGACATCCATCTTTCATGTATATTGTTTCATGTAAAAGTGCCATTTATTAACTAAAGGTAATGAAAAAAGTCCACTAAAAAGAAGAAAGTGGACAAATCTGCATAAATGGTTTCAAACAACCATTTGACCGACTTTTGGCAGTCCGACGATCTTAGTTTCATAACCTTAGACTCGTGACTTTGCGTCCTTATCTTTCAATAAGTTTGCCTTTTATATTTTTATAGTTAAATAGTAATACTTTTGGATTATATTTTCAATGTTTTTCGATAATATTTGACAAAAGGACTAATCGAGTTGTGTATTTCGATCTAGATGCTACATCTGGTGCCTGTTACTTCCCGAATTTTGTCGAATGGCGGAAGTGGCATTTATACCATTTTAGTTAACTGTAATACATTTCATTAAAATCGTTATATGGATGTGTAAGAAGATGTTTGAAGTATTTAAAAGAGAGTTTTTCTCTTTTTGTTGTTTTGGACTTGCTCGGTTTGGCTGGGTTATCGATCGATTCTGGTGGAGACTCGTGCGACTTGACTGACTTGCCATTCGATTTATAGCGTGCTTACATACAAATAACCCAAACAGTACCTGGCACCGTTTGGGTTATACTCATTTACAAAGAAAACTCCTTTAGCTGATAAACCCGATCTACTCCACCCTGTTTCCCTTGGAATTCAAGTACTCCCTGCTCACAAAGAATCTCGAGAAAGCTGCAGACATCCGGTAAGATTTTTAACCTTCCACTGGTGAACCTATCGTTTGGTGCATGATCATAAACAACTAAATGGTTATAGCAGGCAGAGCATCCATAAACTTTTGCAGTTCAGTGCTTGGTGTAGAAGAACTATTCCAGTTTAGTAGGCTTATTGTGTTAAACTCCGTATCCTCTGCAACTCGGTCAATTTCTTCCGTTAACTGTGAAATTTCTTCTTGTAATACTTCCTTATCTTTTCCAGCAAGTGCTCCATTACTTGCTTGAACACTTAGTTCCCTTTGGAGGATTTCATGAATCTCATTCAGTCCCCCCTCGGCAGTTTGAATGAGTGAAACCCCGTCCTGAATATTCCTTGAAGCTTGTTCCAATCCTCGAATTTGCCCTCGCATTTTTTCCGAAATAGTAAGTCCAGCTGCATCATCAGACGCACGATTAATACGCACCTGAAGTTAATTTTTCCAATGAATGCTGAACATTGGAGGTATTGCTAGTTAATTGCCGCAATGAATGGGAGTACAGCTGATGTTATGTGATATTTTCATATTTTTCGAAAACCCTGTCTTATATTTGATGATTTATTTTATCCATTACTGTAACAATTGCAGGACTTGCTCCCGATCCTGATTGACATGGGAAATCGTCGCCTGCTGTGCTTGGCTTAATAGCTGCATTTTAACCAGATTCATGCTTTCATTAGCCATGTCAGCATCTTGTATGCGACTAAGTGGTATTTCCTCTATTAATTCCAAATTAAAACCGATATGTTCCAAGCGGTTTTCCGTTGCCCCAACTGTTCCTAATTCATCAGAAATAAAGCTTTGTGTCTGATCAATCACTTCTAATCCTTTCTCAGCATCTTCATAGTTACGAACACAAATAACATTTGTATCCCGAAGCATATTATCAAATGAATCGATTTCCAGCTTAAAATTCTGACCGGAATTTGCACCAGTCTGGAAAGTAAAGGCGTTCGCTTCATAACCCCCCCCTTGTCTAACACGATAATTCACAGATAACTCATGATTCCCTGCATGAAGGGATAGCGTCTCATAATGCAACACAATTTTATTTTCCTGTAGAGAGTATTGATCTGCATTTAACCGATTACCATCAATAGTGACATAAAGACTTGTCGGGTCAATCTCTGCATCCATTAACCCATGACCTGACTCATGTTCACAGTAATTATTTTCTCACTATATTGTAAGGATTAAATTAATCTGACGAATAACAAGATATCCTGCAAAATCTTTTAAATTAAATAACTGAATTTTCTTGCAAAAATATAAAAATTGTCCCCTTACCAATTTAATATCTTGAACAGTTTGGGGACAGCAATTTATTTACAGTTCTCTAAACTTTACTTCAAAAATTAACTAGCTAAAACATTTAGTAGTCATTTATTATTAGTAATATTAGTTAGAACACTATTTTCTGGGTCGTACCCTGTTACTTCTTTAATATCTAAAATATCTCTTTGAGTTAATTGTTCTCTCCACTTATCAAGTGAATGTTTATTTACTTTAGGTAAAGGTAATGGTTTCTCCAGTTTTAGGAAGTTTTGTATAAGATTTAATTCCTTCTGTGTATCGGTAATTAATGCTTCGTATGACACAACATGTAATCTATCTCCCAATGTACTTTTTAACTCATTCATTTTTTCTCTGTGAGCATCCCACCTAAATGCACATTTTTTAGCAAGTGAAAGTTGTTCATATTTATGGACATTTTTTTTAGTTATCCCTAAAAATGGATTAGGAATAGGGAAATCTTTCCACTTCTTATGCCAATTTAATACACCTTGATGTTTAAACATACTAGCAATGGTACCAAAAGGATTACGCTGTATTCCAATAAATAATGCTTCAGGGAAAGCTTTAGCTAATTTTTCAGCAATCCATATGTTTGGATGGCTTTTATCGGCATAATGTTTTGGGAAAACCTTTGCATGCTCATTATGATATAAATCTACAACTTTTGGAAACAAAATCTGCTGATAATCCGAATTTAATGCCATCTGCGTTACCTTATCAAAGATTATTGGCTTTTCAACGGAAACATAAATGTCCGGGTGTGTTTCCAAAATATATCCGAGCCAATGTGTTCCTGAACGCCCCGAACCTAGAACAAATATTTTTTTTGGTGAATATCTATCGATAATAAATTTCTTATTATTCTTTCTAGCGTTTATTCTTTCAATAAATCGTTGGTATTCATTCATCCTATTTTGATTATCAGATAATAGCTGGTATATTTTTTCAAAACTTTGTTGAATTTCTGAGGCATATTTTTCTTGCATCTTAACAAAGGAATTAACAATATTTTTATAGTTTTCTTCAATTTGCTCTACTCTCTTTAATATTTTACCAGCATTGACTTCTGCAGTAGATATAGCAAAATTAGAGGAGTTAATAGATTCAGTAAAATCAAAACATTTTCCGCGATATGCTAAAGAAATAAATGGTTTATGCCTTGCTACAGAGAGAATATTTGCATGTAATTTAAAATTAATCGTAAGATCATAATTATCTATAAGCTTCGTTAGCCTTTTTGCGTCATAGACTTCTTGAATAGCTGTTAAGTTGTCGCTTGTAAATTTTGACAATAGCCGTCTTATTGAAGAAATATCGTCCTTCCAAATCGGATACAATGTCACATTATATCCCCAATTAAGAAGAATTTGTAATGTGATTTCCATTTGCTCCCGAACCACTTTTTCGTCGCCACCGAGTATGTTATTGTTCGATGTCCCCCAGTTTACCAAAACTTTTTTTGACCCCTTTTTGTTACCTACTTTCAAATTTCCATCTTGGCCATAAATTAAAGCCGGATCCCCTATCACCCTAATCTTAGACTCATCAACCCCACAATCAATCATTAATTTTTTTGTTATTGGACCACGTACAGATATATAATCCATTTTACTAGTTACTTCTAATAAAAGTTCTTTAGTATCTGATGACATAGTGGATTTACGGAAGTCTTTTTCCGTAAAATAGCCATCAATTCCTGTCCCCCATGAAACAACGGGAATATTTAGTTCTATGGCCTTTTTACATAACCTTAACCAATAAGGCAGGTGAAATAAAGACCCTCCTCCTAAAACGACTAAGTCATACGGTTCAAGTGTGTAATGATAATTTGGAATCGAAAAATAACCATCAATATTATACTCTACATTTGAGTCTTCTCGTTTAAGGTTTTCATAAAACTTTTGCTTAAATATTTCAAAGAGAACATCGTCCCCAACATTCCCTTCACCCAGCCAACCCAAATACAAAATATTTTTCACCTTATTCATTTTCTTGCACCTTCTTTACATTTGAAATTATAAAATTGGAGTCAGGAAAATAATAACTTGCTCTCATAGTAATATTTTCCAAACGTTTATAATCATCTACTTTATTACATATCAATATGAATTTTTCATATATTCTGTAATTGTTAGGATTTAAATTTAGAGCGTCTTCAAAGAATTTCATAGATAATTTATACTGTTCTAATTCATTTAAACATTCTCCCATTCTTGTTAGAATATTGCTTAAGTTTTCAGTAGAAATGGTATATCCATGTTCAAGATATTTATTATATACCTCTAATGATAACTCATACTTTTCATAAAAAAATAAAAGATCTGCAATTTCATTAAGTTTTTTTTCTGACACAAAATCTAATAAATAAATGATTTTATCCGTATGGCCAATTTTTATATATTGTTTTATAATATTAAGAACTTCATAGTAATCTTCTTCCAACAATTCTATAGTATTTTCATTAAGCATTTTTTCAATTATTCTTCTTAAGGAGGGCTTTACATAGTCTTTCAACTCTTTTATCACTTCCTTTTTATCGGATAGTTCAGCCGAAATCAAACAAAATATTGCTGTTTCATGTTCAAATGTATTTAAGTATAACCTCTTAAATTTCTCTGCAGAGCTATTGTATTGACCTTTTAAAAGTTCTATATATGTTGATTCTTTACTGAGGAATTTTTGTTGTTCATTAGTTAAATAGTTGAAAAATTGCTCTGACAAAGAGAAGCTATTAATTTGCAGAGATGTATGTAGTAGTGTTAATATCTCCTTTACATCTTTATAATTATAAATGTTACTTAAAAACTTCACTATATCTTCACTAGACTCATATCTGTTTAAAATACTAATTAGTTCTTTTAAGGAATGTAAGGCATATCGGTCAATCTTTAAAACTTCTACATAACTTTCTATACTTTTATGGAGTTGGTTAGTACGATAAAGTAAACTTCCTAAAGAATGATAAACATCTTTTAACTGAGCTAATGTTTTAGATTGAGAATTAAAGGCATTTTCTAGATTTTTTAGCCCCATATTATACGCATCTATAGCATCGAAGTATCTTTCTTCCTTTTTTAATAAATTTCCCAAATAAAAATAAAAGTCTGGATAACTTGGGTTAGTCTCAATCGCTGCATTTATTATATTTAATATTTCCTTCCTAGAATAATTCAATTTTGACATGTAATTAATTATATTAATATAGTTTTTTTCTTTTACTCCAAGCAAAGTGACATTATCATTTTCTATCACTTTAACGGCATATAAAAGTGCCTCATCTATTCTACCAGCCATTGCTAGCGACTCCGATATGTAAAAACATGTATTACTGTCATTAGGTTTTTCCTCAAGTTCGGAAAACAAAAGCTTTAGATTTCTTTCCGCCTTATTTTTCTCTACTCTGTCTTCTATAGAATAACCTGTATGAAATATTTGTATATATTTACTTGCATCAAGTCTTTTCCCTTTGTATCCATCATGACCTTTTCTTGAAAGAATTTCATGTATAGCTCCAACATAATGAATATCAGGAATTCGTCTGAAGATTCGATTAGTAGGGGTAGAATTCATAACCAAATTATTTGCTTTGTCATAATTTATTAATAAGCTAGTTATAAAGTCAACTTGTTTATTGTTAGCTTCTTTAATTGCTAGGGGAATATAATTAATACTTTCCTTCGTGACATATTCATCAGCATCTAAAAAGATAATCCACTCTCCTGTTGCTTTAGAAATTGCATAATTTCGAGCTTTTGAGAAATCATCTATCCATTTAAAATAAAAGACCTTTGCACCTAATTCTTTTGCAATAGAAGTAGTATTGTCTGAGGAACCAGTATCAACAACAACTACTTCACATGTAAGAGGTTGAACACTTTTAATACATTTGGCAATATTCTTTTCTTCATTTTTAGTTATAACACATACAGAAAAATTCATACCATACTTCCTTTCGAGGTTCTATTGAATATAATAAAAAGAGAGCAAAAGGATTGCTCTCTTTTTAACTTTCATTCTATTGAAGAAGTTGTAGCACGCCTTGAGGCTGTTGATTTGCTTGAGCAAGCATTGATTGCGCTGCTTGAGTCAAGATATTGTTTTTCGTGAACTCCATCATTTCTTTAGCCATATCAACGTCACGGACACGTGATTCTGCTGCAGTTAAGTTTTCAGCAGAAGTTCCAAGATTATTAATTGTATGGTTTAAACGATTTTGCACAGCACCAAGTTGTGAACGTTGTTCAGAAACAGATTCTAGCGCATCATTAATTGTGGTAATTGCAGCATCAGCAGTACTTTGTGATGAAATATCAACTCCACCAATATCTACTTTTGTCCCTGCTGTTAATGCAGTATTTGATTCTAATACATTTTCTCCATCACTATTTGTAAATGTTTTACCACCATCAGATGTAGTTGCCACAACATTTCCTTTGCTATCTAGAAGACCTTGGGATGAATCATACGTATATTCTCCTGCTTGTAACCCTTGATTATCTGCACTAACAGAAGCTTCTGCAGTTGTACCACCATCAGAAATTGTAACAGTTCCACTTGTTAAAGCTGCCCCGAAGTCTAAAGTATCATCAGTTGTTGAAAGAGTAAAGGTTTGTCCAGTTGAACTTGTAGCAACTGTGCTTCCACTTTCATCTACTAAATTATAAGTCGAACCATCGAAGCTTATTGTATATTCACCATCAGCAAAATCAGCATCAGTAGTATTAGTGCCCTCAGCAAAAGTTCCTGAGAGAGCAGCCATATCAGTGGTACCTTCACCTACAACACCAAGGTCATACGCACGCATATCCCCTATACTTAGTGATAAGTTTTGACCCTCATTTGCACCAATATGGAATGTTCCTTCGAAAGACCCATCTAATAAACTTTGGGTATTGAACTCTGTAGTTTCACCAATACGCGACAATTCTTTTGAAAGTTCATCTACTTCAGCTTGTAATTTTTCACGATCACTTGCTGTATTTGTATCGTTGGCAGATTGTGTAGCTAATTCACGCATACGTTGAAGGATTGCATGAGATTCATTCAACGCACCTTCAGCTGTTTGAATTAAAGAAATACCATCTTGCGCATTTCGTTCAGCCATTTCTAGACCACGAATTTGTCCACGCATTTTTTCAGAGATTGCTAGACCTGCTGCATCGTCAGCTGCTTTATTAATACGAAGACCTGAAGAAAGTTTCTCCAATGAATTTTGTCCTGCAGATTGGTTTGCTCCTAGTTGGCGATGTGCGTTAAGAGCTGAAATATTGTGATTGATAATCATGTTTTCCTTACCTCCATGTAAGTGTATTTTATTTTTTGCGAGTCACATCCTTGTGTCCCGCATGTATATAACAACTCTATTTTAGAGTTATTACCAAGATTAGTATAAAGCTCTCATCCTAAGAACTTTGTAAAACTTTTGGAGTATACACTCCGTAACGTTAAGGCCTTAACTGAATCATCTTCCTTGATGATTACATAATTTATATCGGCGGTTTTCGATAATGTTTAACACTTTTTCTAAAAAACTTTTAAAAATATTTTTGCCCTCAACAAACTACTATTATACTTGCAGATTTCTTATCAGTTAAAGAAACCTTTCTATTAAAACGGCCCCCAATTTATCATAACACCGATAACTAAAGTAACGATCGCAATCCCCAGCCAAATGAGGAATAACGGAAATACCCATTTCAACCACTTCATATATGGGACCTTAGCCACAGCAAGACTTGCCATCAGAATACCAGACGTTGGGAAAATCAGGTTCGTCAGCCCATCCCCAAATTGATAGGCCTGTACGGCTACCTGTCTTGTGACCCCAACCATATCTGCCAACGGGGTCAACAATGGCATAGCAATCATCGCCTGACCACTTCCGGAGTTCACCAAAAAGTTTAAAATTCCATTAGATACAAACATTCCAATAGCCGATAATACGGGTGCTAAGTTTTCCAATGGAACCGATAGCGCATAGACAATCGTATCGATAATCGCTCCATCTTCCAAAATGACAATCACTGACCTTGCCACCCCGACTACCAGTGCACCATATACGAGATTACTCGTTCCTGTCAGAAAGTGACCAGCAAGTGTGTTATAATGCATTCCCGCAATAATACCAGCACCTAAGGAAATAAAGATGAAAAATGCTGACATATGATTAATCGTCCAGCCCAATTGAATGGAACCATAAACAAAAAATCCTAAACATAACACAACGAAGGTCAACAACAGCTTATGTCTCGTTGTAAATGGCGCATCTAACTCATTTTCCTCATTAGAATCTTCATAAACTCCCATAAGACTTTGACTCGGATCTGCCAAGATTTTCTTCGCATAACGCCAAATGTACCAAATGGTAACCGATAAAATAACCACAAAAACAATAATTCGTAATACCATTCCTGAGAATAGTGGCAAATCAGCAATCCCTTGGGCTATACCCACTGTGTAAGGATTAATGAAACCAACACTAAACCCCACAAAATTGGCACCAAAGGTAATGGCAGCAGCAACAATTGGATCGAGCTTTAATGCCCTAGCAATTACCACACCTACCACAACAAAAGCCATCACTGCATTGGCCACAGCACCAATTGCCCCCACTAAAGCAAATATCGTCGAAACGACCGCAATCAACCAAAATTCATTATTCCGAGTCAGCCTAACTGCCCGATTAATAACACCTCTTAACGCTCCCGAACGTTCAATAATTTCAAACATACCACCTGCAAACAATACAAGAAAGATAATATCAGCAGATTCAATCATCCCTGTTTGAATGGCATTAAATATATCTAGTATTCCCAGTGTTTCCCCTTCAGTTTGCTGATACGTATCAGGAATCACTCTCTCTACTCCATCAACAGTTTCCCTCTCGAATGTTCCAGAGGGTACTATAAATGTAGCAACAAAACCAGCCAGCAAAACAAAAAACAATATAACGTATGTGTCTGGCATCTCCCATTTGGATTTCTTTGATTGTGTAGACTCCCTGTTGTTTTCATCCTTCTGATTCTTCATCGTAACCCCCCAAATAAAATTTAGTAACACCATTTTCTGATATATAAATCAATAGATTAAAATATCAGAAAATACCGTTAAATATAGTTTACTATTATAGCTTAAATCAAATTAATTTCAAGGGCAGTTCCAGGGAGGTGCCTGTCACTTCCCGAATTTTGTCGAAAAAATAGAACAGTTGCAACTAAGAACTGTTCTATCACTTACTTAACTAATTCGAACTTTCTAAAATTCAGCTATAAACTTCTCTAATTTTGAACCAATTTTGTTAACACTTACTACTTCGACTATAGTATTAGTACTTATAGATACTTTCGGCATTCTTCCCGGATTTTGTCGAACAGCCAATGTCCCCACAATGAAGAAGGAAAAAGGTTGAAATTCTATTCTTCGTTACACACTACAAAAAACTTCATGTGATTCGGAACATTAATTAGAAAGCAGCTAGTTGCATTCTTACAAGCAAAACTTTCGGTTGCCTACAGGTCATCAATATAGTTTACTCGCCGTATTCTTCGTAATCTCCATCTTAACTTTCTCTGCCTCTTTATAATTCTTAATCGTCAGTCCCGTACATATTAAATCAATCAAAAACAGCTGAGCGATTTTGGATACTAAAGACCCACTATCCAATGGGCTTTCCTTTGCAGAAGATAGTAAAACATAATCTGCAAATTTGGTGAGTGGTGATTTAATATAATTGGTTAGGACGATTATTGTAGCTTTTCGGTCTTTCGCAATTTTCACGGCATCAATGATATCCTTTGTGCTTCCTGTTAGACTAATGGCAACGACTACCGTATTCTGATTCATCGATGAGCTTCGCATCACTTGAAAATGTGGATCTGTATACGCACTCACATGTTTTCCAACACGCATTAACCGTGTCTCCATATCCAGAGCCGCGATACCTGATGAGCCGACACCAAAGATGACAATATCGTCGGAAGAATCGATGGCATCAATAGTATGCTGCAACATTTCTGTATCCACAATTTCATACGAATCCTCGACAGCATGAACGATATTATTTTTTATTTTTTCCACATATGTATTCTCGTGATTCTGTTCTTCATTGACTGAAATTTCTTGGGCAAATAAAAATTTAAAGTCCTGAAAGCCTTTAAATCCAAGCTTTCGGAAAAATCTTAGTACCGTAGCTTCTGCAACCCCGCTTGATTCTGACAGTTCCGTTAATGAATGGTAGAGCACCTGCTGTTTATTGGATTGAATATAATCATAGATTTTATGCTCCGATTTTGTAAAACTAGGTTTGTATTGTTCCATTAATATAGAAGCTTTTACTCCCTTTTGCTGGTTTTTCATCATTCAAACCTCTTTCTTTACTGAATATATTTATTCGAATAATGCTTAACAGCACCTAACAAATTAGCCTTATTGCCGAACATAGCCATCTTGACTTGTAATTTTCTTGAATGATTGGGCATGACCTTTTTATAAAGTGACGTCTTTATTGCATCTAATAGAAAATCTCCTTGCTCTGATATCCCACCACCAATGATAATTAATTCCGGATTTAACAGATGGACAACGGATTTTAGCCCATTCGTCAAATCTTCTACCCATTGATGAAAAAGCTCGAGCATTTCCTCCCGACCATCCCTAAGAAAGTCAAAGAATTCTCTTAAGT
Organism: Oceanobacillus salinisoli; assembly: GCF_009733865.1. GTDB lineage: Bacteria > Bacillota > Bacilli > Bacillales > Amphibacillaceae > Oceanobacillus > Oceanobacillus salinisoli. Next base: position 11,655 of record NZ_WOFB01000041.1, read on the forward strand.
CCATTTTACTTCCAAATTTCTCTTGTACCAAATCCTGTAATGCTTTACTTGAAGCATATTGCTCGTAGCACCCTTCATTTCCGCATGTGCATGTCTTTCCTCCGGGATGTAAACTAATATGTCCAATTTCTCCAGCAGAAAAAGTCGAACCTGTATATAACTCGTTACGTAGAAAAAGGGCACCGCCAATTCCTGTTCCGATGGTAACACAAAGAAAATCTTCTGTCCCTTTCGCAGCACCCAGCCAATGTTCACCAAGTGCTGTACAGTTCACATCGTTTTCCACACTTACCTTTAATCCTGTAGCTAAACCAACTTCCCTGAAAATATCCAATCCCGAATACCCTGGAATATTATCAGTAGCATGGACGACGAATCCATTATCCGAATCGATTTGTCCAGCTGTACTGATGGATATACCACTTATGTCCCAATCGTTTTGTAATTGTTTCGTTTTTTCAATTACTCTATGGATAAGGGCTTCTCCTCCCTGAAGTACGTCAGAAGGAAAGGAGTCACTCATATGTATTTCTCCATTCAAACTTGCCACACCATACTTAATGGCAGTCCCTCCAATGTCAAAAACTGCAATCATCTCTCTTACTCCTCTACACTTATGTTAAAAAGAGAAAAACCAGTAATGGCTTTTCTCTTCCGTATTGACTAATTATAGACTCAGTATAGTCGGTAAAAATAGAACCAATTGCGGGAAGATCGTAATGATGATCAAGGTAATGAATAATGGAATCCAGAATGGGATAACCCCTTTCGTAATAACATGAATTGGTATATTTCCTACCTTGGATACAACAAACAATGCCATTCCCATTGGTGGTGTTAATATTCCAATCATTAGATTCAGGATTACGATAATACCAAAATGCACTGGATCAACTCCCGCAGCTAAAATGACTGGTACTAGAATTGGGATAACTAATATTAACAGTGCTAATGATTCAATGAATGTACCTAAGAAAATCAGTAATAAGTTAATCAATAATAGTAATATAATTGGATTTTCCGATACAGATAAGAAATAATCTGCTATCGTAATGGCTATTTGTTCATGTGCAATCATTTGTCCAAAGAATTCAACAGCCATAACCATTAATACCGCTACACCAGTTAATTTTAACGAATCTACAACATTATGATAGAAAGATTTCAGTGTCAGTTCACGATATACAAAAAAACCTAAAAACATAGCATAAATTACTGCAATAACAGCTGCTTCCGTTGGGGTAAACAGACCTGAAAAAATGCCGCCAATAATGATAATAGGTGTTAATAATGCCCAAAATGCCCTTTTAAAATGATATACCCGCTCTTTAAATGTAGCTTTTTCATCTTTAGGAAAACCACGTTTTTTTGCAAATCCATAGGCAACAATCATTAAGCTTCCAGCCATAATAATACCTGGAACAACACCTGCTAAGAACAATTTTGCAATCGATTGATCGGAAATGACCCCATAAAGAATTAATGGAATACTCGGTGGAATAATCGGCCCAATAATGGCAGAAGCTGCAGTTAGTCCACCAGCATAGTCATCATCGTATTTCCCATCACGCATAGACTTTATTTCTAATTGACCAAGACCACCAGCATCGGCTAAGGCAGACCCAGACATCCCGGAAAACATTAAGCTTGCCATAATATTGACATGACCTAATCCACCCATAAAATGCCCAACTAATGACTTGGCAAAATCAAAGATACGAGCAGTAATCCCCGAGGAATTCATTAATGTTCCTGTCAATATAAAGAAAGGTACCGCAAGCAAAGAAAATGTATCTAGGCTGTCCACCAATTTAGCACCAGAAAAGAAAACCAAGCTCCAATCATTGGTGATGAAATAAACGAATGTAGCAATTAATAATGTGAAACCAACCGGCATTCCTAAGAATAATAGTGTGATCCATAAGATTAATATTAGAAATACATCCATTTATTCCACCTCCTTCTTATGCTTGATATCTTTTATATTCTTCTCTATTAATCTATAAAGCATAAGCAAGGATAGAATTGGCAATGCCATATACATGTACACATACGATATATTCAAGGAAACAATTTCCACTGGGAATTTTCTCATCGCCATTTCAAAGCCAATATATCCCAATAAGATAAGTACACCCGCCATCATTACTTGAAAAATATAATGTACGATAATCCTTACTTTCACTGGTAATTTTTCAAAAAAGAATTCAATTCTTACATGACCATCACTTTTGATTTCTGAGGAGATAGCAAAATAAGCGACATATACAAATAGGAATCTAGCAAGCTGCTCCGACCATGTGATCGGAGCATCCAAAACTTGTCTAGAGAAAATTTGTGTGGCCAATACAATCAAAACTGCGATTAACAAGGAAGCGCCAATAATCTCCTCTATATTACGAAAGAATTTTTTCATGTTTATTCACCTAATATCGATAAATTTAACGTGCATCTTCTATTTCTTGTAAGTAAACCTCACCATCCCCTTCAATATCTTCTAAATATTTAGGATATGCTTCGGATACTGCTTCTCTAAACTCATCAAGGTTAGGTTCCGTAACCTTCACGCCTTCTTCTTCAAATTTCGCAACTAATTCAGCCTCTTCTTGTTCGAAAAGCTCAGTATGGTGTACTGCAGCCTGATCAAGTCCATCATGTAAGATTGTTTGTAAATCTTCTGGAAGGGATTCCCAAGTATCTTTGCTCACTACGTAGTTTGCATCATTTACTACATGATTCGTTAAAGCAAGATATTCCTGTACTTCATAAAATTTCTGAGCATCAATGGTGGACAGTGGATTTTCCTGCCCGTCCACCGCATTGGTTTGTAGTGCTAAATAAACTTCTGTAAATGCCATTGGTGTTGCAGATGCTCCAGTATATTCAGCATAATCCAGTAATGTATCCGCTTCCGGAACACGTAATTTTAAGCCCTTCATATCACTTAGCTCTTCTATTGGACGATTGGAAGTGGTTTGACGGGTACCATTATAAGCCGTTGCAGCAACTTTCCAATTATGCTCATTTAAAAGTTCTTCGTGTAAATCTTGTCCATATTCCGTCTCGTAGATGGCACGATGCAAGTGATCAAAGTCATCTACAATATACGGAAGACCTAACAAGGATGCACGCGGAACCCAAATTCCAAAGCGGCCGGTTTCTGCTAGGGTAATATCCAGCGTACTTTCTCTCACTTGCTCCAGCATCGCTCTGTCATCACCAAGCTGTGAATCTGGGTATAACTTGATAGTAAGACGCCCATCACTTTCCTCTTCCACATAATCAGCAAGAAGTTCCGCTGCCTGATACTCATTCTGTGCTGTTCCGGCTACCATGCCAAATTTCAACTCAAAACTTTCTCCTTCAGAACCGGATGATGAAACAGACTCTTCACCAGAACAAGCTGCTAACCCAAGTACTAACAGAATCAATGCGCTTAACATAAAGATTTGTTTTCTCATAACCTAACCCCTCTTTTTAAATTTTTATTTTTTTCTAACTTATTAGAAAACACTGTACCACTGCGATTATAAGTTGTCAATATATTTTAAAAAATGATTAATAATTATCATTGACAGAACTTACAAGTAGGTATCCGCAATCTCCCTTGCCTTTAATACTCCTTCTTCTGATAGGGCTTTCATTGGTTTTCTGCAAAAACCCGCAGAAATTCCTTTATATTTCAAAATTTCCTTAATGGTTTGATACAGACCATTATCTAAAATTGCGGAGATTAAATCATTACTGACTTTTTGTAATTCTCTAGCTTCATCTATCTTTCCTTTTTGAGCCAATTCAAAAATTTGCTTAGCTCTTTGTCCATTAACATTAAATGTACTTCCAATCGCTCCATCCACATTCAGCACACTCGCAGAAAGCAGCATTTCATCAAAACCGGAATAAATAAATTTCTCAGGGTATGCATGGCGAAGTCGTTCCAATAAGAAAAAGTCTGGAGCTGTAAATTTCACCCCAATTACTTTTTCATTTTCAAATAGTTCTCCAAACTGCTCCAGATTCATATTGACTCCTGTTAATGCTGGAATCGAATAAATAATGAAATCATTATCTACACTATCTAAAATCGTAAAATAATAATCTTTTATCTCTTCAAAGTCAAACTTATAGTAGAATGGGGTCACCGCAGAAATAGCATCATAGTTTAAGTCCGTAGCAAATTTTGCTAGATTCACCGCCTCATCAACATTAAGGGAACCGACCTGTGCTATCAGTTTGACAGAATCCCCCGCTTCATCCTTCACAATTTCAAAAATCCGCTTTTTTTGCTCCGTAGAAATTAGAAAATTTTCCCCTGTACTTCCATTTACATACAACCCATCGATTTTAGAAACATCGATATTATATCTGACAATTTCTCTAAGCCCTTTTTCATCGATGTTTCCCTGCTCATCAAATGAACACATCAATGCTGAAAATAAACCTTTCATTCATACCATCTCCTCTTACTTTATTATTTCTTCCGTTGCTTCATTTACAGCCATGGCAAACTTCCTAGTAATGACTTGTGGGCGTGTAATAGCACTGCCGACGACAACAGCGTGTGCCCCTAACTGAAGTGCTCTTTTCGCTTTCTCAGGAGTATCAAAATTCCCTTCTGCAATAACCGGAATAGAGACTTTATCCAGTATTTCTTCCAAAACAAGTAACGGGACAGATTCTATAGAGTAAGGTGTATACCCTGCTAAAGTGGGAGCTACAATGTCCATTCCAGCCTGTTCAGCATATACTGCCTCTTCTACTGTGGATACATCTCCCATAAATAGCTGATCCGGATATGATTGTTTAATTCTACTAAAAAAAACATCAAAACTTTCTCCATTTGGTCTGATTTGTTTGGTAGCATCCATTGCAATGATGTCAACACCTTCCCTATAGAGTTCATCCACCTCAGATTTAGTAGGTGTGATAAAAACATCACTATCCGAAAAATCCTTTTTAATGATTCCGATAATAGGTAGATCTACTTCCCTCTTAATCGCTTGGATATCTCTTACGGTATTTGCACGAATTCCAGCTGCCCCACCTTGCTTTGCTGCCAGGGCCATTTTCCCCATAATATAATCGTCATGTAACGGCTCATCCTCCAAAGCCTGACAGGAAACAATTAATTTCCTGTAAATCTTATCTATTGTCGTCATATAAAATCTCCTTATCCCCTCATTTACAACATCCAAAATATAAAACGCTTTCAACAACCAAACTATATCATTTTGATTGTTTACTGTCAATATATTATTTAAAAATGATAACATTATTTCATAAATGATAACTAATTTTCATTCCAAATAAACATTTGACAACAGATTATGATTATGTTATTGTTTTCAATGATTTATGAATTTTAAATAAATTACAAAAAGGAGGGGTTTTACAGGAGATTTGAACGAGATTATATAAACTTTTAATTTGAATAAAGGAGGATTTTAGATGAAAAGAATAGTACTCGTGTTATTTGCAATCGTCATTACTCTTGGAACGATACCTATTGAAAGTAAAGGACATGCTGAAGCCTCTTCAGAACATCCTGAACCAATCATTCGTGTAGAAAATGAAACGATTGGCAATGGGTATTTTACGGATTTAAACGATGAAATTGACCATCTACAACAATTAGATGAGGGAACCATTATTGTCCGGTTTCGCTATACCGGTTCCTCGATAATGTCTCTGTTTTCTTTAAGTAACAGTCAACTGTTTGATGGTCATTTTCATTTGTATATCTCCCCTTCCGCTGTAGGAAGTGAAAACCGCTATTCCAAACCTGGAGAGTCTAAAGAAAATATTCATGTATCAGCGTCTGCAAACTTGGAAAAAGGGAATGTATACACACTTGCAATGGTCGCAAGTAAAGACGAAGGATACAAATACTTCTTGGATGGGGAACTAATTAAAGAGGATGCGGATTCCCCCAAAAAATTTCTAAGCAATATTTACAGTCCAGATAGTGCACAATTAGGACGTACAGAAAGAGCTAGCGGCGGAAATCCATATGAATTTAGTGGCGATATTGACTTTGCAGAGATTTACAGCGAGCCACTTTCAAACGAAATATTGGCAGCGATTACAGGGGCAACTGCACAGGAGCCTCTAATCCATCCAATGCCGGAAGAAGCATTTGTCACAGAGCCATTTAATGTCTTCTACCCAGGATTCATGGATTCCAATAACTATCGTATTCCTGCATTGCTTTACACAGAAAAAGGCACACTCATCGCAGGGATAGACCGCCGTGTAGAAAGTGGCGCAGACTCGCCAAACAATATTGATGCCGTCATTCGCAGAAGTTTTGACGACGGTACGACCTGGGAAGAGGACGGTATTGTTATCAATGACTACCCAGATCAAGCATCCAATATTGACCTCGCCTTATTACAGGATCAATTAAATGAAAGAATTCTTGCGTTAGTCGATGGTTTCCCGCATGGCGCCGGGTTGATGGGTGGATTTGGTGTTAATTCATTAAAAGGCACTGGTTTTAAAACGATAGATGGAGAAAAATATATGTTCCTAACAGATGGAGATGAAAAGGAATATACGATTAGGGAAGAAGGAACAGTATATGATGATGCAGGAGATGCAACATCATACACGGTAGATGACAAGAGAAATTTATATCTTAATGGAGAAAAGATAGATAATATATTTAGTGAAACTTCTCCTTTAAAACCTTTTAAAACATCCTATTTAGAGTTATATGTCAGTGACGATGAGGGAGAAACATGGTCAGGAACGATTGATCTAAATGACGAAGTAAAAGAAGAGTGGATGGCATTCCTTGGAACAGGACCAGGAAATGGAATTCAGCTAACTCAAGGTAAACATGAAGGAAGACTTGTATTCCCAGTATATTTCCTAAACGATAATTACAAGCAAGCGAGTGCCGTAATCTACAGTGATGATAATGGTCAAACTTGGCATCGCGGAGAATCGCCAAATGAAGGAAGAATTGTAGAAAATGGGCAAGTCATTCATGAGAAAGACTTTAACGACAGCCAATATGAAGTGACAGAGGCACAAGTGGTAGAAATGCCTGATGGACAATTAAAGATGTTTATGAGAAACCACTCAGGATATGCCCAAATTGCAACAAGTTTTGATGGTGGTGAAACGTGGGATTCTGAAGTAGTAACCGAAGAAGCGTTAGTTGCTCCTTACAGCCAAATGTCGGCTATCCGTTACAATGGACAAATTGACGATAAGGAAGCAGTCATCTTCTCCAGCGCCAACGACCATGTAAGCCGTGTCAATGGTACTATAAGAATCGGTTTGATTGAAGAGGACGGTACTCATGATAATGGACGTACCAAATATACATTTGACTGGAAATATGAGCAGCTCGTGAAAGAAGGAGCATATGGCTATTCCAGTTTAACTAACCTATCCAACGGAGATATTGGCTTATTCTATGAGGGAACAGCCAATACCGTTATGGATTTCATTAAGTTTAATGTAGATTACCTAAAATGGGATAAATATAAGGAACCCCCTTTACCTGAAATAGAATCCTTTAACGTTATTTCTAAAACACCAGATGTTTATCGTCCCGGGGACACAGTACAATTGGAAGTCGTTTTTGATGACTACGTTCTTTTAATGGCTAATAGACAACTTATCACCGAAATAGGCGGAGCGAATGTTCCATTTTACCTAGTGGAGCAAATGGGAACAAACCGTTTCATCTTTGAAGGTGAATTACCGGAATTACCTCCAAGATCATACGAATTGAATGCAAGGTTTGATGAAGGTCTGAGAATTTACAATGTGTATGGACAGACATTGGAGGAAGATATTCAACTTACCGATAGTATTCGTGTTGCGGCAAGTGGGAATGGAGGAACAAAATAGGCAGTACAAAGAGGTGTGATCCTTTTATCGGTGCCTGTTACTTCCCGGATTTTGTCGAATGGTTTCATAGCGCCCCCTTCTTTTTATCCAGAATGTTTCTGTGGTCTTTAAAAAGCAAAAGACCGAATCGTGCTTCTGTACGATTCGGTCTCTATAAGTAAACAGAAACAAAACCTTTTAGCTAATTACAATGATCTGTAACAGGGTTCCCATGGGATTTTCAGATAGTCCACCTTGTTTACTTGACATGTTTATATAATTTCTATTCTACATCGCTTTCAACTATCTTTCATTCGAGTAACTAATAAACCGATATTAGAACCTAATGAATCAAACATTTCAGGAAGTCTTTGTTCAAACATTGCTTCTTGTTCTACAGCTAAATCTATCCTATCTTTAAACCTTGTAAACTTAATATTTCTTTTATTATATCCACCAAGTCTATTTGATAATTCCTTCTATATATATCTTTTATTTTTATTTACATTCTTATTTTCTAATAATTCCTTTTTATCATAGTCCTCTATTTCGGGTAAATGAAGCAGTAACCAAAACTCAATTTTGGCGTTTGTAAATCCTATATGAATTCCTTCTTCCTCACACTTTTGATAAACTTTATCAAATTGCTCAGCACTAAAATTTCCAGGATCTCTATCAAGAACCAACCAAAGTTCATCTATATCTTCATCGTAATTTACCAAAGGGTGATCACTTTTTTCTGTATTTTCCATTATTCTTAGAAACTCATTTAATAAATGCAGCGGATGACTATCAGTTATTTTGTTCATCTCTGCCAACAACAACAATATCTATAAGGGGGTAAATATCTAATTCTTTTCTTATAGTTAAAAATACCATTAAAATAATCTTCTTCCGCCTTACTACCTTCAAATGAAAAAAATTCCCTTTTAGGTAACATTTCAACGTTTATATTCGACCTAACACCGAAAGACTTTGGCACACGAAAATTAATTTCCTTCATTGTCATTACCTACATATGAATCGAAATTTTTAAAAACAGGAACTGCTCCATATCTCCCCTCTAATTAATCTTTCTCTATTTTCTTATCATAACGGACTTTAAAATTGTCCAAAGAATATAAAATAGAACTATAATCTTTTTTCCTCTCTACAAACCATTTCATCTCTGCGCAAAAGCTAAAGATCAGGTAAACTTGATTCATGAGTTATAATTATTAATTGATTCTTTAGCATCCATACCCACTAAATCCATACTAAATTTTCCCATAACACTGCCGATATAAAAGGATATGTACTTGCAACCAGAATTAAGAAAAGGGGTTTAAAATGAAGAAATTATTCAGACAAAACAGCATCAACCAAAAACTTTTAACCATTATTTTGGCAATTACGATTTTATCTTTAACCGTTACGGTGGCGGTTATTTACATGACAACGGATCGTGGATTTGAGAAGCTGGTGACAAACCAGCAATCCGAAATCGAGCATACGGTACAAACACAGTTTGATAAAGTCGCAGCAGATCTTCAGGAGCTAACGGAAATGTATGCCAGCAATCCTGAAATCATTGCAACTTATCAGACAGATAACAGGGATGAAATGGAGGATTCCATCCAAACTATCTATTCCCAACTGGAGCAGGAGCATCAGCTGAATGTATTTGAACTTGGAGATACGACAGGGGCGGTACTACTCCGTGGGCATAACCCGGAAAAATTTGGAGATGACAAAAGTGATTTACCAGCCATTCAGAAAGCATTAAATGGAGACCTTGCATCCGGATTTGAATTTGGCAGCAGCGGGCTGTCGGTTCGTGCTTTTGCCCCAATTATCGATCAAAATGAGGTCATTGGAACACTGCAAACCGGTGTCGATGATTCTTTTCTCGATGAACTGCAAAACATGCTCCAAGGTGTAACCATTGATTTATATAATAATGAAGGGGAAATTGTTGTCTCTTCTGACGAGTCACATGTTGGAAATACAATCGGAAATCACTCCTGGCTAGACACTATACAAAATGGAGAAAGTGTATCCAGACAGAACGGCGGAATATTGTCATCCTACATACCAATGTTTGATCCGACAAATACAGAAATTATTGGAATGATTGGCATTAGCCAGGACATTTCCGTTATCACGGATACAAAAGAACAAATCGTTTCCATTTCCCTCATTATTCTGGCGGTAACGGTTGTCATTACGGCGATTCTTGCCATTATCTTTAGCCGTTCGATTTCCAAGCCGATCAAACAAGCGGCAGGTTACATGCTTGAATTTTCCAAAGGGAACTTGAAAACAGATATAAAAGATGTAAAGCGACACGATGAAATCGGTAAATTAATGGAATGCATGAAAACGATGCAAAGCAACCTGGTGAATACGATGTCCAGTGTTACAGCAGCTTCCAATGATGTCGCAGCACATAGTGAAGAGCTGACACAAGCAGCTGGTGAAGTATCCTCCGGGTCTGAGCAAATCGCCCGCACCATGGAGGAAATTTCCAGTGGAACGGAATCACAAGCAAATGCCGCTGGAGAACTGGCCACCTCCATGGGGAATTTTTCAGGAAAAGTTCAGGATGCCAATGAAAAAGGAGAACAGATGAAACAATCCTCCCTGGAAGTAACTAATATGGTCAGTCAGGGACAAAAAATGATGGCGTCTTCCAGTAATCAAATGCAGAAAATTGATGATATGATCCGGGAATCCGTAACGAAAATGAACAACCTGGCTACACAATCCAAACAAATTTCCAATCTCGTATCCATAATTGATAATGTTGCAGACCAAACGAATTTACTGGCACTTAATGCAGCAATTGAAGCAGCGCGGGCAGGAGAGCATGGCAAGGGATTTGCGGTTGTTGCCGATGAGGTAAGAAAGCTTGCAGAACAAGTCTCCACATCTGTCGGGGAAATCACCCAAGTTGTTGATACGATTCAATCCGAGTCCCAAGGTGTCTCAAACTCACTGCGCGAAGGATATGAAGAAGTAGAAATTGGAACGGACCAGATCCGTACAACGGCAAATACCTTTGAAGACATCCATGCTGCGATTTCTAAGATGACAGAAAACATTCATGTAATTACTGATACCTTGTCCACCATTACAGCAGAAAGCGAGGAAATGAACAGCACCATCCAGGAAATCTCAGCAACTGCTGAAGAATCAGCAGCCGGCATTGAACAAACATCTGCCACCGCCCAGCAGTCAAGCGGATCGATGGAAGAAGTTGCAGGAAGCTCCGAGGAATTGGCTAAATTGGCTGAACGGTTGAATGAATTGGTGCGGAGATTTGAAGTGTAATAAGATTTGAGGAAGCAAGAGCATGTTGGAGTGCTCTTGCTTTTTTTGGTTGGAGAGGATGGAGGATCGTTTTTCGATGGTGCTCGCTCGATTCTTGCTTCGCGCCGCTCGTTCTTCGGTGGTGCTCGCTCGTATTTATATTTTCGTATTATGTATCAATATACAACTGAAGTGGTTAGCTGAAAAAGATAGAACACGGGTATTTTATTAGCAGCTCGACGAAGCCCTCCCATAGCAATAATGGTCCAGGAAGAATGGTCTTACTAAATTAACAGGCTATATCTGAACAGCCCTTAACACCCTCTTTTCAGCACGCTCTGTTCAAGTACGGTAGGGATCTTACTCCTTCATCTTCACCCATTTCTTTCCTCACAACTCACATCAAAACAAGGTTCTATCTATCCGACAAACTTCGACAAAATCCGGGAAGTGACAGGCACCACCGCTTCATGACTCCCTCTCCATCTGAAATTGTTCCAGAAATAAGTAGTGCATAAATTTCAAGTATTCCGTTGCAACACGCTGTATATCCTCCCTATTGTTATACCAACCGCTTGCCTGAAAAGGATCATAGGGAGTAGGCGCAGAATAAATTTCTACATCCAAATCCTCTAACGCTTTATTAAAAATGACTTTAGCCCGCTGTGAATGAAACTTTGAAGTCACAAGGATGATAGTATCCATATCCAGTCGGTCTTCTAAATAATCTGCAATGGCTAAAGCTTCATCTTTCGTGCTTTGAGCATCGCCGGGGAGAATCCTAATATCATCTTCTACGACCCCTGATTCGACTAACACATTTTTGCTATTTTCTGTATCACCAATAATCGTTATTCCTCTACGCTGCAATTCTTCTCCACCTGTAATATGGGAGCGCACCATAAGTATACTGTCGGCCTTACCTTGTCCATAGAGGTCAGCAGCTCCAAGCGCCCGGTCAGCCACACTTCCCATCAACAGCACAATAACAGCATGATCCACATCTTCTATATTATCCTCAGCTACTAGTAACTCTCCACCAAAGCGAAAAAATACAATGGCAACAGCAGCTACTAGAATCATAGATATAATGAACAAACGAATTCTCTTTTTCAAAATAGCCTCCTTGTTTTTGCCGTGGAACAAGTTCTAAATAGTTCCACATTTTACAAATATCTTATCATACAGAAGAAAAAGCAACAGTAACTTGATTGTACTAATTCGTTCGGGACGTAAAGCCATTTCTACGGGACCCTTTAACTGATTCCGCGCTCGTCCGGTCACGTAGAACCTTTCTACGTGACCTTTCAAGTGATTCACAAGCCCATTCAGGCACCTAGAGCCTCTCTACGTTACATTTCAAGTATTTCACAAGCTCACTCGGGCACCTAGAACCTCCCTACGTACCCTTTCAAGTCATTCACAACTACATTCGGGCACCTAGAATCAAATCCCAAGCAAGTTAAGTTAAAGGATCCAAAATCCCTTCAACCCTCTTTACCCTCCACCAGTTTTTTAGTTATCCAAACAATATTAAGAACTAATCTTTTCCACCTGTCTTCAATCCATCAGCTCCTCCTCATCCCAATATTCATATATCAATATAGAATCTATGTATTATCCCTCTCCTTGCCCCGTCACTTTGACTACGGCCTTTATGCACCTCTTTTACAAAAATCCCCTTGAACTCTCATATCTACATGTTATGATTAATTATTGGATTATTATCATAACTACCATAGGAGCGTATTAAATTAATGAATAAGAAAATTGCATTTTTAGGTGCAGGAAATATGGCTGAAGCAATTATTTCAGGATTTATTCAATCCGGAAAAGTAAAACCGGAAAATATTATTGTTTCAAACCGGCGCAATCGGGAACGGTTGAACGAATTAGAAGAAAAGTACCATATTAAATCAGTAACGAAAGACAAACTTGATTACAAAGCAGTCGACCTATTTATCCTTGCAATGAAACCTAAGGACATAGATGTTGTACTGGAAGAATTACAAGGTAAAATCACAGCCAATCAATTACTGATTTCTTTACTTGCAGGCACCACTACATCTTATATAGAAAATAATTTAAACGAGCGACAGCAGGTAATTCGGGCCATGCCAAACACGTCCAGTATGGTTCAGGAATCAGCGACTGCTATATCCCCAGGAAAATATGTAGCGATGGATCAAGTGCTTCTTGCTAAGGAGTTGATGAAGTGCATTGGAGAAGCTTATATTATTGATGAAGAAATGATGGATATTTATACCGGAATCGCAGGAAGTGGCCCTGCTTACTTCTATAATTTAATGGAGCATATGGAAGAAGTCGGACACCAAGCGGGACTGGACCGCGCTCTAGTGCGAAAAATTGGAGCACAAACACTCTATGGAGCTGCAAAGATGTTGTTAAACCGTGATGAATCACCTTCTAAACTCAGAGAAAATATCACATCACCAAACGGCACCACTGCAGCCGGACTAGAAGCGTTCGACCGATTCGGTGGTGGAAGAGCCATTGAAGAAGCCATCAAAAGTGCAGCCGCCCGCTCCAAACAACTAAGCAAAATGTAATAGGTACCTGTCACTTCCCGAAATTTGTCAAATGGGAGTCGGTCACCCCACAAAGGGATGGGGCGGCTCTCGTGCTCCCGTTACTAAGGGGGATTGATACCGGGAATTAACAGGAACTATGAAGTAATCAAAATCATGATTCAGTTTGTGTGTTCTAAAGGATGTTGAAATCGCGTGAAACCGGGATTAATACGCGCGAACCTGGAGCTAAATCGCGCGGCACCATTCAGATATCGCGCGAGCCCAGAATTAAACGCGCGCCATCCAACCGAATTCGCGCGAACCCAGTACCAAACCGTGCACCACCATACCAAAGTCGCGCAGCACTCCCCCCATTCCCCTTACTCCATCGGGATCGTATATCGTTTTCGTTTAGTGAAGCCAACTATATTTTCATAGCTGTACTTTTTCAACATGTTTGCTGCTTGATCCAAGTTTGTTCCTAAATCATCGGGATAATGCGAATCGGATGATAATGTCATTGGTATTTCATAGTTTGCCAGTGTTTGCAAATAAGTGGAACTTGGGCAGGCTTCCTTGATTGGATAACGATAGGATAATCCGGTATTGACTTCAGAAGCCGTATCGTGTTTTTTTAACATCGAAGCAACCATTTCATAACTATCCTTAAGCACCCCCTCATCCGGTCGATAGGAGAACACTTTCAAATTATCGAGGTGTGCTAGGATATCAAATAACCCGGATTCAATGGCTTGGCAAACATAACTAGTATGGGTTTTATATAAATCCAGTAGGTTTCCCTCTTCAAATAAATAGGCAGCCTCTGGATTATCAAACCCCCAACCGTCTACAAAATGCACAGAGCCAATAACGTAATCCCACGGTTTATTTTCGATAAGTCTTTCCAATTCTTCCTCACCATTTGGGAAAAAGTCTGCTTCGATTCCTAGTTTTAATGTCACTCCATGCTTTTCCCACTTTTCTTTTTGGGATTGAATACTTTCAATAAATTGCTCGATGGACGGGATGACTGCGACTTGATTCAGCCATTTTTGCTGCATGTCTCCAAACTTATCTCCCTCCAGGTGTATATGCTTTTTATAATAATCCATTGTATCCTGAAATCGATATAAGTGATCGACAATCCCGACTTCTTTTAAACCAAGCTGTTTAGCCCTTTGCAAATATAGGTCCAGCCAGCCATCCGAATAACATCCATCCTCCACTCGGCTGTTTAACTGTTTTAATAATTGCTTTGCCGAGGAAAGAGAATGATCTTTCTCCTTTTGAAAATATTCTAAGGCCTTTGCAGTACGTGCAATCCAGTTTGGAGAATAAGGCCCTTCTTCTAAATGAACATGGTAATCAATTTTCATCATACACTTCCTTTACTCTGCTAAAATCCAATCGATGTTTTTTACTAAATGATTGCCCTGCCATGAATCTGGTTGTGGGCTGTCACATACAATTGCATTCATATCCTCCAACGAACCAAACTTACAAAAAGCATCTACCCCGAGTTTAGAGGAATCAGCCAGCACGATGATTTCTTTTGAAACGCTAATCATCTTTTTGGAAATCATGGATTCATTAAAATCGTAATCACTCAACCCATTTTGTAACGAGATCCCACCAACCGAAATAAATGCCTGGTCAATATTAAACTGTTCCAAAACCATTTCCGATAATTTACCCGAGATGGAGTGCTGCTTAGGATTTAATTGACCTCCAAGCAAAATGACATCACCGGAAAAATAACCCTGATCCATGCTGGTAAGAAGTAAATCGGCGACTGGCAGTGAATTCGTAAAAATCGTAATATCCTTTTTATACTTGATTTCCTTCGCTAACCCAAGAACAGTAGTACCCACGTCAATAACGATGGTGGAGCCATCTTGAATGAGCGTAGCAGCTTTTTCTCCAATACGCTTTTTCTGATCTTCCATGATTTTTTTCCTTTTTAATAATGGTGGTTCTCCATGATGATATGTTCCGCTGACTGCACCACCATAAACGCGCTTGACAAGCCCCTCCGCTTCTAACACATCGAGGTCACGGCGCACGGTTTCCATGGATACGTTAAATTGTTCGGACACCTCTGAAACGGTTATTTTTTGTGTATACTTTAGTCGGTCGATGATATATCTTTTTCTTTCCTCAGGGAATGACTCCATATCTTTTACCCCTTTCATTGCAGTGCAATACAAGCATCTTTTGGTATAACTAAATCAACCATATCTCCCTCGTCCAAACGGTTCTCCCCTTGAAACAACTGGTCAACCTGTATCCGCTTGGACTTTAGCTCTACTTGATAGCTAACTAAACTGCCGCTGATCGTCTTCATACGAATCGTACCGCTTGCTGTATAATGTTTCGCGGAATGATCCGCAGTTACGGAATCCTTCCCGTACATCCTGATTCCTTCTGGACGTACTGCGATGTCTGGTGCATCCATGGCAAATTCTTCCTCCACACATTGTCTCATTTCCAGGTTGGTCAGTATATTATAAGAACCGATAAAACCAGCCACAAATTTGTTCTTCGGCTTCGTGTATATTGTTTCTGGTGTTCCTGCCTGTTCAATCACACCTTGATTCATCACATAAATGGTATCACTTAACATCATCGCTTCCTTTTGGTCATGTGTCACGAAAATGGTTGTGATATTTAATTCTCTTTGTATTCGTTTAATTTCCTCTTGAAGAGATTTACGAATTTTCGCATCTAGTGCACTTAAAGGTTCATCCAGTAAAAGAATTTTCGGCTTTAAAATTAATGCCCTTGCCAGTGCAACCCGCTGCTGCTGCCCACCGGAAAGTTCGTGCGGGTAGCGGTATTCCAGCCCGTCCAACCCCATGAGTTCCAGCATTTCCTTCACTTCCCGTTCGTTGCTGCGCAGCTTTTTCATCTTTAATCCATAAGCAATATTCTGAAACACGGTCATATTCGGAAATAGCGCATACGACTGAAAAACCATCCCAATTTCCCTTTTTCTGGAAGGCAGATTCGTAATCTCCTTTTCATTTACAAAAATCGAACCTTCATCAATATCTACAATACCGGCGAGCGCACGTAAAAGCGTACTTTTTCCACAACCACTCTGCCCTAACAGCGTGACAAATTCGCCTTTCTCAATCGTAAAGGAAATATTGTTTAAAACGGTCTTATCTCCATATTTTTTGTTTACCGATGCTACGTTTACATAACTCATGAGATGTCACCTTCCACACTGTTTTTTTGAATCTGATTTTTCCTTATCACCGGTTTACGTAATGCCGCGAACGTCACTTTCTTTTTCCCAGGTTGCTGAAATTGCAGCAATAGCCCGGTTACAGCCATAATAATGACATAATAGGAAATAACAATTGCACTGGTTAAATGGCCATTTTTACTGAATTGCTGATATAAATAAAGCTGCAATGTTTCATACCGGCCACCTACTAATAGATTGGCTAAAGCAAATTCCCCAAATAACATCGCAATGGCAAGAAGCACTGCGGAAAGGATTCCTTTCATGATATTAGGAAGTACAACCGTAATCACAGCCTTCACCTTTGTCGCACCTAACAATTCAGCCGCCTGGATTAATTCTACCGCATTAACCGTATAAAGACTGTTGCGAATTCCCTGATATACAAATGGCAGGATGATAATCGCATAAGAACCGATTAAGATCCACGGAGTTCCAATGATGTTGATACTGCTTGACGAATAAATATTAAGTAATCCAATGGCAGAAGCGACAGCCGGGACACCATAAGGAATCATTGAAACAAGTTTCAGATATTTTTCCATGCTCGGAAAATAAATAAGCATGACAAAGATTGCAAGAAGCATCACTACTAAACTTAGTACGACGGAAGAAGTAATGACAAATATAGAGCGGGACAATGCTTCTAAAAAGCGCTGATCCTGAAAAAGCATCGTATACCAGGATAATGTCCATGATTCCGGAAGGACCGTATTACTCCATTTACCGGCTAACGAATACAATAATGTCCCTATTAATGGAAGTAATAGATAGATAGCTAAAATGATAACAATGAAGAAATGTTTTTTATTTCCAATCACTTCAGATCCCTCCTGACCTTCCGCATGATTTTCCCATTAACCCACAAGGCAGCAATCATAATCAGAGCTAATATCACACCAAGTGCACTAGCTAAATTCGGCTGTAAAAATACATCTCCTGCGATCAGTGAACCAATTTGCAATGGCAGTAAATTATACGTCGAACCAACCAAAGCATAAGCCGTCGCGTAAGCACCTAATGAATTAGCGAAAAGGATTGTATATGTTCCAATCATCCCCGGCAGCAAAATCGGGATACCGATGCGAATCCAATAGGAAAAGGAAGTTCCACCAAGCAGATTAGATGCATATCGCCATTCCATTTTCAGTCCTTGATACGTTGGCAAAAGCAGCATAATGGCAAAGGGAATCTGGAAATATATGTACACAACAATCAACCCCACCCAGGAATACAAGTTAAATTGATGAAAAATATCCAGTCCAAGCTGTGAAAATAATAATGTAAACAATCCATTATTCCCTAACAGAACGATAAATGAAAATGCTAACGGAATCCCTTCAAAATAAGAGGTCATATTCGTAATCATTACCATCACCTTATTTTGCCTGCCAGCAAGCCTGGAAATGGAATAGCCGCCAATAGCCGCAATAACGATAGCCACCGTAGACGAAAGAAACGATATAGTTAAACTATTTTTGATAGCCTGCATGTAAAAGGGATCCGTAAATATACTTATAAATTGGCTCAGCCCAAATGTACCATCATTAGATTGGAAACTTTGGTACACCATATTAACAAGTGGAGCCAATAAAAAACCGATGATTAATAAAGCCAGTGGGAGCAACCCAAGTAATGAATAGACTTTTGAACGGAACAATGAAAATACCTCCCTTTCCAATTACGGAGAATAAATAGACGAATCTATTTCTTCTTCAGTATCGCTGTCACCGTCTCGGACAGCTCCTGCATACTTTCTGATTTTGGTATATCCATTAATCGGCACATGAATGGCGCGAATTCTAGTTGTGGAATGACATCATGAAATCTGCCTTTTTGCACTTTATCACTTAACAAATAGAAAGGTACGATCCGCTCCCCATCTGTCGTTCCACCATGCAGTCCCCATTCCGACATCCCGTGATCGGCCGTAACGACAATTTGATATCCCGCTTCCTGCCAAATCGGGATAAGCTCCGATAAATAATTGTCCATCCGCAGAATTTTTTCACGATATTCTTTAGAATCACTGCCAAACTGATGGCCTACATCATCCACGTTCATAGGATGGATATAGAGAAAGTCCGGATTCACCTGACGTCTGAGCATCTCGCCATCCATCAGCAAATGACTGTCCGGATAATGATCTTCCCAATAAAACTTTCCATACTGAATCACATTTTCCGGATTCCTTTGCTCTCGGTCCTCCAAGTAATGAAACGGTGCGCGATGATATAATTCACTTATCCAATAATAAGAGGCTGTCGCATTGATTAACCCCTGTTTTTTCGTTAAATGAAAGAGACTTTCCTGCTTCGATAACCGAACAGACCCATTGGATGAAATTCCATTAACCGAGCTTGGTGTCCCTGTTAATAGAACTTCATATAAAGGGCGGGACAAGCTTGGCAATTCAGATTTGATTTGGTACCGCGTTGCTTTTCCTGCTTCCACCAAATGCTCCATAAAGCCTAGATTTTCAGAGGCCATGTCATTCCGCATACCATCCACCACGACAACAATCAGCTTATTTGACATGAACGAGAACCTCACTTTGCCATAATCTTGGCAATTCTTTTGCTGTTTCTTCCCATGCATCATTATCATTTACCGGTACTGCATTTGCATATTGCTCTTCCGGAACCATTTTTTCAGCTACTTCTTCTGGTAGTTCAACCGATTCACGAATTGGACGCGCATATCCTTTAGCAAGATTGATTTGCCCTTCATCACTTAAAATGTATTCTCTTGCAAGCATTGCTGCATGAGGCTGCTTCGCGTATTTATTAATAATCGTTGCATATCCACTTACTACAGAGCCTTCTTCCGGAATGGTTACTTCAAATCGGTCACGATTTACCTCATCGGCATAGCCTAAAGCATTAAAATCCCACATAATCCCAACTTCCATTTCACCTTTTTCCATACCGGCAACATTCAGATTATTTGCCGTACTCAGCCTTCCTTGTTTTGCTAATTCACTAAAGAAGTCAAGTCCTGGCTGGAGGTTTGTTTCATCCCCACCAAATGCAATGGCAGCTGCCAATACGGCCATTTGACTTTGTGTCGCTGCTTGAACATCCCCAATTGATACTTGATAATCACCTTCAAGCAAGTCCTGCCATGATGTTGGCGGATTTTCCACCTGTTCTTTATCGGCAACAAAAGCAATCGTACCCTGATAGCCTACAATCCAGTCCCCATCATCATCTTTTGCCCAGTCTGGAATCTCGTCCCAATATGATGTTTTGTATGGTAATGTAATATCCTTCTCTTCTGCAATCGGACCAAAAGAAATCCCAACATCACCAATATCAGCTGTTGCATTTTCTCCTTCCGATTCCATTTTCGCAATTTCCTCTGCACTGGACATATCTGTATCGGTATGCTCTATCCCATACTTATCTGTAATTTCCTGCCAGGTTTCCTCCCAATTCGCCCATGTATCAGGCATTCCAACACTATTTACCTCTCCTTCTTCCATTGCCTTATCCTCAATTTCTTCCAAGGACAAAGCATTAGGATCCTCAATTGCTGGTTGACTTGCTGTTTCCCCCGTCCCACAGGCAGACAGCCCAAGTATACTTACACCTAAAACAATAGAAGTTAATTTTTTCTTCTGCAAAATTTCCATTATGTATTCCCACCTTCATGTTAGTTTTATTGGTTTCTTGTTGTTTTTCTTGGTTTCTATTATATACCCCTTTTATTAACCTCATATAAAACCAACGTGAAGATAATGTAAATTTATGTCGAAGGGCGACGGGGAAGCATGGGGACGGTTTATTTTACTTCAAATAGGTAGAGTAGATACTTGACGGATTAGAAAAATTGCGAATTCCCAAGGTGGTGCCGTTTATATTGGCAGTGGGGTTGTGCGGTTTTGTAATGGTATCGCGCAGGTTGGTGCTGGGCTCGTTCGTTTTCGGAATGCTGTCGCGCAATCTGATGTTACGCTCGCTTGATTTCGGGATAGTCTCGCGCGAGCTGATAACGGTCTCGCTCGTTTTCCGGATCATGTTGCGCGATTTAGACGCTAGATTGCTCGTTAAGCTAACGGGGCTGGTGCAAATTTCACACAGGAAAGCCCGATCATAACTCAGTTCATAAACATACATAAAACCAGAACGTTAACTCTGATCTGATCTCTCGTATATTTTTAATGGAAACTTTATTTCTGTTTATCCGTATTACTAATAGGTACTCACCAAAGCTAGGAGGCTGAAACAATGCTGCAAGGACTTCTATTTGCCATTGCATTAATTTTTATTATGTTTGGTTTTTATTGGTTGGCTGGTTTTAGAAAAGGGAATATTATATTAGAATTAGATGATTTCTATATTGATAGAAAAAACCACATTGCGGCAGTTGAAAGGGAATTGAAAAGACAGGGAAAAAATGTATGTTACAAAGGGGAAGGAGAATTTATTATCGATGGGAAGTTCTATTATTTACAGGCTGCGAATGATCCCAGAGGAGTACAAAGATCTGTTTTGAAGTTAATGAAAGAATGAAACATTACCTATGTATTGTATAACATGAGGGATGGTGCTTTTGCTTCCAATTTGCGCCAGGTTGGTAGATTACTTTGGATTTAATGTGAAAGAGCAATTGGTTTGATGAGGGGCTCCATCTGTTGGTGTTGCACGTTTTATGTCTATGCTCGCCCGATTTCAGGATGGTGTCGCTCGATTTCAAGATGGGGTTGTCAAATAAAGTGTGTAAGTCCCAAAACACACT
>NZ_WOFB01000042.1 GCF_009733865.1 Oceanobacillus salinisoli
TACGCATTTCTTACTTACACAGTTTATATTACACTCCCTGTTCCAGGATCTTGTAACTCTCTGCAGTAGGTACGAAGAGTGCTTCTAGGTGACCGAAGCTTAATCCAACCTCTCTCCTCAGTCACCTAGAGTCCTTTTACGTGACCAAAACATACTCCAACCTCCCTCTTCGGTCACCTATACCTCTTCTACGTGACCGAAACTAGTTCCCAACTCCCTCTTCAGTCACCTAGACCTCTTCTACGTGACCGAAGCACGCTCCAGCCTCGCTCTTCCGTCACCTAGACCTCTTCTACGCGACCGAAGCACGCTCCAGCCTCGCTCTTCCGTCACCTAGACCTCTTCTACG
>NZ_WOFB01000043.1 GCF_009733865.1 Oceanobacillus salinisoli
TCCAGCCTCGCTCTTCCGTCACCTAGACCTCTTCTACGTTACCGAAGCACGCTCCAACCTCTCTCTTCCGTCACCTAGATCTCTTCTACGTTACTAAAACGAACTAAAACAATACCAATTAAAAACGGGGCACAAATCAACATGCGATTTGTACCCCGTTTCTGACTGGATTTACTATTTCCCCTTGATAACTGAACTCGTAATCCTACTACAGGAGAATTATCTATTTGTCCTGCTTTCCTTTTCCATTGCTTTTGTTTTCTTTCGCTTTTTCACTTTTATTTTCTTTCGCTGCTTTCTTCCGCTCTTTTCCTTCTTGTTTAGCTTCTTTTTTAACTTCTTTTGCTTGCTGCTTCACTGCTTTATCCTCAGCTTTTGCTGCTTTTTTTTCTGCCTTCGCATCATTTGTTTTTTTAGTAGGTACAGCTTGTTTTTCTTCCTCAGCCTCTGTTACTTCGATTTCATCCTCTGCTGTATCTTCCTTTTCTGCTGATTCCGTACCTTCTTCTTCCGTCAGTTCTCCACTAACATCCTCCACAGCATTCTCTTCCTCCAAAGAACCCTCTGCTTTACCAGAACGCTTTTCAATCTTCTCTGCTAGCTTAGCAAATGATTTTTCAATATTTTTCGCAATAGCCTGTTGGGCAGCAGGATTATCTATTTTTTCCAGCACTAAACTGAGTGCAGTAAAATTATTTGCAAGTTTAACCTGAACAGCAGTTTTTTCCTCTACTACCACTTCATCCTCTGTGTCTGTTTCAATAGAATCTTCTTCTATTCCTTCTGTAGAATCTTCTTCTATTACCTTTGTTTCTTCATCCACTGCATCGTCAGCTGCTGCTTCCTCTAAAGATTCTTCCTGATTATCATCTTCAAGTAACGCTTCTGCCTCTTCCTGCATTTGGATTGCTTCTTCAAGTAATTCAGTTGCTTCATCGCTTCTTCCATCCTGAATCAAGGCATTCGCTTCTGCAATACGCTCAGCAGCAAATTCTGCCAGCAATTTACCTTCTTCAAAATCATTATTTGATAGAGATAATTGGATTTTTTCCTTCATCACTTTTACAAAATAGAAAAAATCTCCTGGTATTAAATTCGGCTCTTGTATTTCCAGATTTTCTGCTTCCTCCTCAGAAGCAGCATCCTCCGTTAGCTCTTCTTCTTCATTCCCTGTTTCCTGTTCCGTTCGTTTTTCTTCAACAGCTACTTCTTCTGTCTCTTCTACCCCAGGAAGATTTTCTTCAACATCTTCCATGACAAAAATCTCTTTGTCTTCTTCAGCTAGAACCGTACTTGTTCCAGCCACTAAAATAAATAAACCACTTATGATTGCTGTCATACATTTCTTTAATAATTGCATCGATAATTCCTCCTCTATAATTTACCTTATATACTTCGAAGCAATATCGATTCTTCTGTCTAATTTTAAATGAATAACCTAAAAATAAGCATTTCTGACTAGATGAACAGTTCTTATGGACTAGATTCATTTAAATTCAGAAGATTGTATTCGCTCGTTTTCTTATAAAATAATGCCAAAATGACTTCTTAACGAAATTTCCTAAACAATAAAAAAAAGTTCCTGAATCTTTTTACTCAGGAACTTTCAAACTAAGGAACCCTACTGCTTCTCGGTAAGCAGTACTCATTTTTATTAATCTTCATCAAACTGATACAGTAATTCGTATCTAGTTTCATCCAGCAACTCAGCCAGATGTACACGCACCCCGTGGCCGAAAATTACTTCATCTTCCGTCATCGCAACAATCATTGCTTTCGTTTCATTTTTAACATCCAGATAAATGTCTCCTACCACCGGTTTTAATGCATCATCTTTTTCCGCTAAGTAAGAGATGGACTCATCCTGTAATTGCTGTTCTTCCGGTACCTGACTCTTATCGTAATAAGCAATCTCCTGACTTGCATCTTTTTTCCCGGGAACCATGACAACATATTCATGATGTTTAACACCATTATCCCTTGTTGTCACGACGTTTCCATCCTCCACACTTTCTACCTTTTCAATTTCATTTAAAGAATAGTGGTCAAGGAAGTCCGGAGCTGGTTTTACAATCAGGATATAATCACCCGGTTTTGCCTTTTCGTTTTCGTCAATGGTGTACCGTTTTCCGTAAAAAATAAACGTATCATTATGCTTCGGCTTATACAACTGGATTTCACTTGACTTCGTTAAAACCTGCTGCATATCCTTTAAACGGTATAAATGGACTGATCTTTTAAACATTGGCTTGACACTGTACACTTTATGCAATTCATTGTTATAGAAAACAAATTGACCTTTTCTTACCTGAAAAAGTTTCATTTTGTTCCTCCTATTCATGTTAAATATAGGTATATTTCATAATAAGTTCAATTAAGTCTTATCATTCCTTATTTGATAATATCTCATACATATTATTCCATCCTACGAGCAGAAAATTCCATTTCCGAAGCAATCTTATATTATTTTCCACTAAAAATAGATATTTAAACATCGAAATATAGCTTTCTACCATCATGTCATTTACCAGTTTAACCCAATTATTTTAAAAAAGAAATCACCTTTAAAAAATCTTTTTATTCAGCCATTTCCCAATTCCTCTACCATTAACGAAAGCTCTTCCCAGCGCTCCATTTTTGCTTCCAATTTCCCCTCTACTTCCTGCTGTTCTTTAAATAATTCCTGAACCTTTTCCGCATCACTTCCCGCTTCCGCTATTCCTGATTGCAGTTCTTCAATTTTCGTTTCCAGCTCCATAATCTGATCCTCAATTTGCTCCCATTCTTTTTGATCCTTATATGAGAGCTTTCTCTTCTGCTTTTTCGGTCGAGGAGTTTCTTTGGTTTTTTCTATATTCGCCTTTATACTCTTTTCTGCTTCCTGCATTTCTAAGAACTCGCTGTAGTTGCCATAGAAATGGTCAATTCTTCCCTCGCCCTTAAAGACGAGTAAATGATCCACTACACGATCCAGGAAATATCGATCATGGGAAACCGTAATAACAACACCAGGGAACTGATCCAAATATTCCTCCAGCACACCCAGCGTTTGCGTATCCAAATCATTGGTCGGTTCATCTAAAAACAGGACATTTGGCTCGGTCATCAACACTTTCAATAAATAGAGCCGGCGTTTTTCTCCACCAGACAGTTTTCGAATGTACGTATATTGTTCCGACCTGGAAAACAGGAATCGTTCAAGCATCTGCTCGGCAGTAATGACTTGTCCATCTTTCGTATAAATGACTTCTGCTACTTCCTTAATATAATCAATGATACGTAGCTCTCCATTGAGCTCCTCGTCTCCCTGGGTGTAGTAGCCAATTTTCACCGTTTCTCCAATATCCATCTTCCCTTTATCGGCCTCTATTCGCTCCGCCATGATGTGAAGTAAAGTCGATTTACCTGAGCCATTCGGTCCAATAATGCCAATCCGATCCCCTGGTACAATCAAATGACTGAAATCATCAATTAACGTCTTCCCATCAAATGTTTTGGAAATGTTGATTAACTCGATGACTTTTTTGCCGAGTCTTGCGGAACCTACTTGAAACTCAAGATTCTGTTTCTTTGTATCAAAGGTTTTCTCTTTCATGTCATGAATTCGGTCAATTCTTGCCTTTTGTTTCGTAGAGCGCGCTTTAGCACCGCGTTTTAGCCAGGCCAGCTCACGCCTTAATGTATTTTGGTGCTTCAGTTCGCTGCTTGCTTCGAGCTCATCACGTTCTGCTTTCTTTTCTAAGAAGACCTGGTAATTGCCTTCATAGATATATAAATTGCCTTTATCCAATTCATAAATTTTATTAGTAACCCGATCCAGGAAATACCTGTCATGTGTCACCAATAGCAAGGAGCCTTTATACGTCTGTAAATATTTCTCCAGCCATTCTACCGTTTCATTATCGAGATGATTGGTCGGTTCATCCATGATGAGTAAATCTGCTGGCTGAATCAATGCTTTGGCAATCGCCACCCGTTTCTGCTGTCCACCCGACAGTTCTGATACCTTTCTATCAAAATCCGTAATTCCCAGCTTCGTTAACACCGTTTTTGCCGTTGTGTTCGCTTCCCATGTATCTTCTTCATCCATCTTCTGCTGCATCTTCATTAAATAATTCTGCGCTTCCACCTTTTCAGGATCCTTCTGAAGCTGAAGCAGCGCTTCTTCATAGGCGCGCATCAATTTCATGATAGAGGCTTCCCCATAATAAATTTGCTCGATTACTGTTAAATTGGGATCAAGCTCCGGTTCCTGTGCCAGATACTCGATATGAT
The DNA here is from genome assembly GCF_009733865.1 of Oceanobacillus salinisoli. Lineage (GTDB taxonomy): Bacteria > Bacillota > Bacilli > Bacillales > Amphibacillaceae > Oceanobacillus > Oceanobacillus salinisoli. The sequence goes on from NZ_WOFB01000043.1 coordinate 4,276, forward strand.
AATCTTTCGGGTGGTGAATCGTTCCTTTTTCAGCGGAGTCCACACCAGCAATTACTTTTAGAAAAGTCGATTTACCGGTTCCATTTACCCCGATGACACCAATCCGTTCATTTTCTGAAATCGTACATGTAATATCGCGAAACAATATTTTTTCCCCATAGGATTTATATAAATTTTCAATCGTTAGCATATGTTATCTTCCTCTTTAGTAAAGCTTATTTTGTCTTTTCTTTTCGTTCACGTATCCACGTTTTTATGATAATAACAAGGAGAAACAGCGCCCATGATGTTACCAGATAAAAGATTATTTTACTCGCTTCATTCATATCATTAAAAAAAATAGCCATTCCTACCCATATTACCGCAATCAGTCCTAGCTGTCCTAATAAGAGTTTCAATGTCATCTCCCCCATAAAGTGAATCTCTATTTGTGGTTTTTTCATCCCCTACCGGCTGATAAGTGAACGAATCTGAAGTTTACTGGCTGCCCATCCCTTATCATTCTTAAAGTGGGAGGTTCAGCCAGCCCATCACGTCCATAAAATATCATACATCTTCTACCTATAGTTTAGCCTAGCAGGTGGGATTTTTCCACTAAGGGGATAGTCTTTAAAAAAAAGCCGAGCATGCAATTCACTTGCAGTCTCGACCATTTTTTAATCCATCATGTTAATAATATTTGCCATCTCAATCGCGGATACCGCAGCCTCTGAACCTTTGTTCCCGGCTTTTGTTCCAGCTCGTTCAATCGCCTGTTCAATCGTTTCTGTTGTAATTACTCCGAAAATAACCGGTTTTCCACTTTTCGCCGAAGCATTTGCCACACCTTTAGCAACTTCACTACAAACATAATCGAAATGTGGAGTGGAGCCGCGGATTACCGTTCCTAATGTAATCACTGCATCATATTTATCATTTTCCGCCATTTTTCCAGCAATTAATGGAATTTCAAATGCACCTGGAATCCAAGCTACATCAATATTATCTTCACTAACTCCATGGCGTTTTAATGTATCAATGGCACCGTCTAATAATTTACTTGTTATAAATTCGTTAAACCTTGCAACTACAATTCCAATTTTTAAATCTGTACCTACTAAATTTCCTGCAAATGTATTTACCATTTTTTCATGTCTCCTTTTAGTTCATAGTTCTTTCGTATGTCTTGTTGCTTTTTAATAGTCGCTGTTGATATAAAGTACGATTAGTGAAAAATTTTCTATCGTGATGCTCTCGCTTGTTCTGATAATAATAGTGGGCTTCATCCGCTCCGACAGAATTCTAGCAGTTCGTAGGCACGGCCTCAGCCTCCTCGCGGAAAACCGCCGCTGCTCAGGTCTGGACACGTGCTATTCCTACAGGAAAAAGAGGCATCGGTGAGACCTCCTAAAGAAGTGACAGCACGAGGAGGCTCACCAGCCGCCCACGGAAAGCGTAGTGTATTTCCGGAGCGGTAGTTAACAATCCTATCATCTAAAGTTAGTTCGCAGTTTATATATTTTGCGTCGGAACCTTTTAGAAAAACAGCCTAGTTAAATATCTTCACTTCCTGTTTTTTTCGGTATGCGATTAAATCTGCTATTGTAATAAATTTCAAATCAAATTTCTCGGCCATTTTCTCCAAGTCAGGCATTCTTGCCATTGTCCCGTCGTCCTTAATAATTTCGCAAATAACCCCTGATGGAAATGCACCACTTAATATAGCTAAATCCACTGCTGCCTCGGTATGTCCAGGACGGGCTAATACACCACCATCCTTTGCGATAAGCGGAAACACATGGCCAGGCTTTTTAAAATCTTCTGCTTTTACATTCGTGTCGGTTAGGGCTTGAATCGTTAAAGCTCTCTCCTCTGCACTAATCCCAGTTGTAGTTTGAACATGGTCAATGGATATGGTAAAAGCTGTACCGAGTGGGTCTGTGTTATTTTGAACCATTCTGTGAAGACCGAGCTTTGCCGCATGAATCGCCTGGATTGGTGTACATACTAAACCTCTGGCATGTGTAATCATAAAATTAATCACTTCTGGTGTGATACTTTCGGATAATGCGATAAGGTCCCCTTCATTTTCCCGATGTTCGTCATCACTTACAATAATAGGCTTTCCTTTTTTCAAATCGGCAATCGCCTCTTCAATTGTATGCATCTTCTCACTTCCTTTACATAAAGCCATTATTTTTTAAAAAATCGTGATCAATATTCCCTTTTTCATCTGTGTTTTTATTCCGGAGCATATTATGAACATATTTTGCGAGCATATCACATTCTATATTCACAATATCTCCTTCCCCTTTTTCTCCGAGTATCGTTTCTTCAACAGTATGGGGAATTAATGAGATGGTGAAGACATTCTTGCTCACGCCGAATAATGTCAAACTCGTTCCATCTACTGTAACGGATCCTTTATGCAATAGGAATTGGGCTAAGTCTTCCGGAATTTCAATATCATAGTAAATCGCATTTTGCTCTTTTTGCTTCTTGATAATTTTCCCGGTACCATCGATATGACCGGAAACAAAATGTCCACCAAACCTTCCATTAGCTGCCATCGCACGCTCTAAATTCACCTTGGAGCCTTGTTTTAAATCCTTTAGTGAAGTCGCCCTGATTGTTTCCGGCATGGCGTCCACTTCAAAATGCTCTGACGTGAAGTTCGTGACCGTTAAGCAGATGCCATTAACAGAAATACTGTCGCCAAGATGGACATCCTCGAGTATTTTTTTAGATCCAATTGTCATTTGTACAGCTTGTTCAGAAACCTTTTGAATCTTCTTCACAGTGCCTATTTCTTCTATGATTCCTGTAAACATCTTAATGACTTCCTTTCCCAATTTTCTTCCTCGGGCTTATAATAAAATATAAAAAGCCTCCGATTGATACCCATCGGAGGCTTGGATTTTGAGAATTTTAGTATAGTAAAAAATACAAGTATATGTATGCCAAAAAAAGAGTGAATGCATACACACTAATGTACCTAAAATTCCTTCTCCCATCCAGACTTTAACTGTCGGTTCCGGACTCTCACCAGATCCACCGCTTGGTATAATCACCGCACGGGTCACGGACTTAGAAGCATTGCTTCAACACCGCCGGTAGGGAATTTCACCCTGCCCCGAAGGAATATTGCGTATTGAATTTTTTTACTATTATATCACTTGCTTTACAGTAATGCAAAAGTTTTTGCTTACCCTTTTATCTTATTGCTTTTTGCAAATTTTTGGTATGGAATTTATATAAACTGCGAACTAACTTTAAATGATGTTGGAGCACCAACTTACTGCTACGGAAATACACTACGACTTCCGCGGATGACCATAAAGAAGCAGATATCAACCGTTACGCAAAATATCAACACAACGGGCGCACATATCAACCAGTGTATGCGGGATATCAGCCATTAGAGAGCTTTTATCACTCGTGTTTAGACTCTAGCAGCACGGGGACTACTTGAGTAATCTTCTTTATTCCCTTGCGCCGAGGACGCCTACTACGAAGCGTTACTAGAAGACTATAGGCGCACTTACGGTTTTCCTTGATGAGGCTTTAAGTCGTGCCCACGAACCGTAAGTATTCTGCCGGAGCGACTGCATGTACGCTACCATCATTAGAACAAGCGAGCGCCAAGATAAGAATTTTCATTAGTTCGTAGTTTATATCGAATGCGAACTAAAATTGCCGTAAGCATCTCTTAGAAAACAGCAAAAACAGCCTTTCTTATGCTCTATTTCATTTTATTCAGGTGCTCCACCATCGTTTCATATTCCATCGCACCAAAAGCTATATGCTGAATGACGCCTTCCGAATCAATCATATAGGTTGTTGGAATCGGGTTAATTCGATATTTAGCTGCTACTTCTCCATCACCATCCATTCCAATCTGAAAAGTTAACCCAAATTCATCCACAAATTTACGAACATTTTCTTTATTCATTTCTGTATCAAATAAATTGACCGCCAATACCGCTACCTCATTTTCTTCATGGAATTTTTGCATATCCGGCATTTCCACTCGACACGGTGGACACCATGTAGCCCAGAAATTAAGCATGACCGGTTTTCCTCTTAAATCAGAAAGCTTTACTTTGTCACCTTCCAATGTTTCCAGTTCAAAATCCGGGGCTACATTACCAATTTCCAGACCTACATTTTCTTCTTCCTTCTCCTCAGCCATTAAATGCCCTGTAAGCAGCACAGCAAAGAGTATCCCGATGAGGATGGGGATAACTCGATTCAGCTTTTTCATAATCTCATTCCTCCATTGGCATGATTTACTATTATTGTTTCATCCTAAAACAGAATTCATACAGAATAAAGAACATGCCCTAGTTTTCATTTATTTTGGTATAATATGATTACATCATTTTGTATGAAATTAAACGAAACGGACAGGAGGTAACAAAATGAATGATGAAATTGCTCATCAGATTCTAGCTGAGCTAAAGGATATTAAAACTGACTTGAACGACGTGAAGAATGAGTTAAAGGACGTAAAGAATGATTTAAACGACGTGAAGAAAAAAGTCTATGTCATAGAAAACGAGCAACAGCATATGAAACAGGCTATTTTTGAAATAACGGAGCGACTTGATCGAATCGAAGAAAATCAGGAGAAGCAACAACAAGTAATTGAACTGCTTTTCACACATTCCATCCAACATGAGGCGGAATTGAAACAACTTCAATCCTAGCCACTATCCTTTTCTTATACTTGGGAAGTTAAAATTATAACTACGTCAAACCCACTTCTTGGCTAAAACTTTCCTAACGCTACCAAAAAACACTATATCATCCCTCATACAAAACAATGAATCTTCACATACTACCACTATCATTCCATTTAAAAGGAGTTCTACATATGACACTTAAAAAAGGAAAGGAAAACTGTATTACAGATGTCCAGGGGGTGAAAGTAGGACATGTTACACTATATGAAAAATTAGATGAGGAAAACACGATTTGTACAGGAGTTACAGCGATTCTCCCCCATGGAGGCAACCTTTTTAAAGAAAAGGTCCATGCGTCCAGTGCTGTCATCAATGGATTTGGTAAAACGGCAGGGCTTATTCAGCTTGATGAGCTTGGCTTTTTAGAATCCCCTATCATGCTGACGAATACATTCAGCATTGGTTCTGTTTTACAAGGCACCCTTCAGCACATGCTCGATGAAAATAAAGACATCGGTGATAATACAAGTACGATTAATATTGTTGTTGGTGAGTGCAATGATGGATATTTAAACTCGATTCGCCTTCAAGCGGTAAAACCTGAGCATGCTGTTCAAGCGATAAAAAATGCAAAGCCAGAACCTGTGGAAGAAGGTGCAGTTGGTGCTGGCAAAGGAATGGTCTGTTTTGGTTACAAAGGTGGAATTGGAACCTCTTCACGTGTCGTTTCAGAGGGAGGAGAAGCCTATACCATTGGTGTGCTCGTACTAAGTAATTACGGAAGCAGAGACGAAGCCCTTTTTGCAGACTTCAACAAAATAGAGCTGAATACACCAGATGGTTCGATCATGATGATTGTAGCAACCGATGCCCCACTATATGACAGACAGCTAAAGCGACTTGCAAACCGTTGTGCTGCAGGACTGGGCAGAACTGGAAGCCATATTGCCCATGGCAGTGGAGATATTGCCATTGCATTCTCCACAGCTAATACACACCGTCATTATTTTGATTCCCCTGTTGAATCGATAACTTTTGTCCGTGACAGTCACCCGATTATGAATCGTCTGTTTCAGGCTGTAACGGAAGCAACAGAGGAAGCCGTTATCCGCTCTCTGAAAATGGCAGAAACTACAGAAGGAAGAAAAGGAAGAGTGGTGGAGAAAGCCCCATTGGGTTAATCAGGTTAGTAGGCATGAAGTTGATGGAGTGTTCTCCCCCTTCTATTTGGATGTTGCTCCTCAGTATTTGCTCGGTTTTTCTCCGAATACAGGTAGAGCCTCTCCAACTATGAAGGGCAGGCCCTCTGTAGACCTTAACAAAGCCTCCCAATTCAGTGTCCTTTTTCCGGCACTGAAGCCCCCTTCTCCCAGCTTCATGCATTCATTTTCATCTGAGTTCTGGATGATGCATACAACGTTAAACTTATTTCGATTTCGCTAAAAATGATTTCGGTACATCTGCCCGAAACAGCATAAGCTGATTCGTTCTTGGATGATGGAAAGATAAAATTTGCGCATGCAGACCTAACCGGCCAATAACATTCTGTGTTGAGCCATATTTTTTATCCCCAACAACTGGATGGCCGAGATCCTGCATATGGACGCGTATCTGGTTTTTCCTGCCGGTTTCCAGCTGCAATTCCAACAGGGAAAAATTGGGATTGGACTGGATTTTTTTAAAATGTGTGATTGCGAGCTGTCCATCATTCTTCCTCGAACTGGAGTACATCACATGGGCCTTGTTTTCCTTTATCCACGATTTCAATGTTCCTTGCTTTCGCTGTACTTCACCTTCTACTAACGCCGCATACGTCCGTTCCTTCACCATATCTTTCCAGGAATTCTGTAGCTTTCGTTTGATATTCTCACTCTTTGCGAACATCATTACACCAGATGTATCCTTATCCAAACGATGGACGACAAAAATACGATTGGCTGGATGCTCTCTTCGGACATGCTCCATTAATTGATGATGTGCCGTCAACTTCTTCTCTTTTTCTGTAGCGATGGACAATAAACCTGCTTCTTTGTTAATTACAATAATGTCCTTATCTTCATATAAAATAGACATTCCGGTAAGGACACTTTCTTTTTTCGCCTCTTTGTTCTTTAAAACGGTGACGGTTTGTCCAGGCCGCAATGGATAATTATGCTTGGTTTCCATATGATCATCCACGGAAACCTGTCCCCGGGTTAAAATGGACTTCACTGAATTTCTGCTCCGGCTGGACATGACTTTTAATAAAAACTTCAGTAATTCTGTTTCTTCTTCTACTTGAAATACAAGTGATTTATCTTTATATGACATCTTTTTTCTCCTTTGGAATACTTGGCATCTCATGGAAGTTGTTTTTTTCATAAGGCTGTTTCTTTAAGATTGTTGTTTATTAACATAATCGACATAATCCAACTTAACTTTAAATGATGTGGAGTAAGTTACCGCTCCAGACACTACGCTTTCCGTGGACGGATAGTGAGCCTCCTCGTACTGTCGCGTCTTTAGGGGTCTCACCGATGCCTCTTTTCCCAAAGGGCAAGGAAGGCTTCGGCAGCGTTACCTCGTATGCAGAAAAAGCGGTTTTCTTTATCAAGGAGTCTCCGTGTATTTCTTCCGCTAGATTGTGCTACTTCACTTTCTATCTGAGCTTACTAATCGATGTTGATTTTGAAGGAAAACAATTTAATTCTCTCTTCAAAAAAGCCCTCCGCAAAAAAATGTTAAGTACATGCTTCTTTATTAGCATATACTTAACATTAATTTTAAACACTTACAAATGCAAATTTAATCCTCATCTTTCACATCTATGTCTTCGGGAATCGGTTCATTTAAGAATTCCTGAATCATCATCCGGTATTTTTCCACTTGTTCAAAGTGTGTCGAGAACTGCCCCTGATTAATAAGGTACTGCTCACCATCATGGACAGCGCGTATACGTCCTTGCAATACTAATGCAGATACTTTAGTCTCAGGCATCGATAGAAAGTCTGCAGTTTCCTGAATGGTTAGGTACATCCCCCTATAGCACCTCACTTTTCATTTTTATTGCTGACCTAGTACATCATGATATGCTGGTGTTTCTTCTAACTTGCGTTTAACATAAGGACATAAAGGAATAATTTTTTTGTCCTGTTCCCTCGCAAAAGACACTACTTTCTCCACCAATTTTCCTGCTACTCCCTGCCCACGCAACTTATCTGATACATATGTGTGGTCGACTACGATTTTGTTTTCACCAGTCTGATTAAACGTCAATTCTGCTACAGGATCTTTAATGTTGTCACCGACATAAAATTTGTTTTCACCTTTATTAATCGTAACCATCGTATTCCTCCTACTAATAGCTATCTATGGTTTATTATACCCATTTTACCTAATAAATTGTACTGATTCGCCCAAGCCAAATGAAAAATTAATTCTAAAACTTTACAATATATTAACAAATTGTTGTTATAATTAAATAGTACGAGTCCATTCGAACTAGAAAAAGGAGACGTATTATGAAGCGAAAATATAGAAACTTACTGGAAAATACAACATTACGCACACGGCTATTAATACCGTTTTTAGCACTAATGACAATAGCCATACTTGCTGTTGGACTTACTTCTTACTTTCAGGCAAAAAATATGACATTAAACTCTATACAGGACCGTTTAATTCGTGAAGTCGAATTAATGAGTGATATTGTAGAGCTTTTACATTTCACCTATATAAGTGATGAAGCATATTTTTGGCAGCAGTTTAATATTAATATTCGTTCCCAGCAAGAAACATTAAAAACAGATGGAATAGAATCTGAGTTTTTCTATATTGTAGATAATCAGGTAACTCCATTCCCTGTTAGCGAAGAATCATTGCCTGAAATCCCGGATCGATTAGTTGAGACCATTACTGCTGCAGAAGATGGCCAGATTGAAGAGACCCTTAACGGAAAAGAACATACCATTTCCTATCAGAAAATGGATGAAATTGATGGAATATATGTATTGTTAGTTCCAAACGATTCCTTTATGGGACCGATAAACAATATGGGAACTTTAACCATCGCAATTATTCTTATTAGTATCGTAGTATCTACCATTTTAATTATTTTATTTGTTAGAATGTTAATCAAACCTCTGAACAGCCTAAGAAATGCAATGAAAGAAGTTCGCAAAGGAAATTTGAAGCATACCGAAGAAATTAAAACAACGATTCCAGAGTTTGTTTCCTTACATAAAAGCTATAATGCAATGATGAATCATATGAAGACGATGATTCATGAACTGAAACACACTACAATTGAACTAGATGAAACAGGTGATCATTTAAAGCAGTCTTCCGAGGATGCCATTCAATCCAGTGAGGATTTAATCGAATCCATTAATGTGGTGAAACTTGGTGCAGAGCAAACGGCAAATAGTTCAGAAAACAGTGTATCCAACTCCCTATCGATGAAAAATCAGATAGAAGACATGATTCACAATATGGAATTGGTATTTTCGAGTTCCGATAACATGGGAAAATCGGCCATACTTGGTGAAAAGAATATTCAGTCCTTAATCGAAACCATCCGTTCTTTTGAAAAGGATTTTGACCATCTAACCGGAACAATCAAGCAAATCAATGAACACTCCTTTTCCATTTCCAAACTCGTTGGCCTGATACAAGGAATTGCCGAGCAAACCAAACTCCTGTCACTTAATGCATCCATTGAAGCTGCAAGAGCTGGAGATGCTGGGAGAGGCTTTTCTGTTGTCGCCAATGAAGTAGGAAAATTGGCGGAACAATCGTCCGAAGCAGCGAAGGAGATAACCGAATCCATTTCAAATATGGAAGGCATTACACAAAATGCAACCGAAGAATTCGAACAAATGCTTGAAAAGACCAATACCAACATCAGCATGGCAAATGAATCGAAACAAACATTTGATGGCTTAATGAAAGGAATCACTGATGTGAGCAGCAATTTAAAGGGAATGCATGGTATATTGCAGCACTTGGAAGACATCCTTCCTGATTTAGAAAAGGTGTCAGAAGAAGTTGCATCCGTCTCCCAGGAAACATTGGCAAGCACAGAAGAAATGCTCGCAAGTAGTGAACATCAGCACCAGCAAACCGAACGCACACATGAAATTGGGCTGAAACTAACCGAGCTATCCAAATCCTTATCCAAAATAACCAGCAAATTCACGATTTAGGTGCCGATTTAGGTACCTGTTACTTCTCGAAATTTGTCGAATTAATTAACCCGGCGCAACCCCATGTTACAAAAGGGGTTGCGTTTTTTGTTCCTTTTTTGGCGCCTGTCACTTCCCGGATTTTGTCGAATTAAAAAAGGGGGATTACTGTGCAGCAATCCCCGAATAGTGATGTGAAAAAATATGGTTTGTAATTTCATGTGGTCTTTCGTCCGTTATTAAATGCCCTGTTTCCTTATACGTTATTAACTCCGCATTTGGAAGGTCCCTTGCCAGTCGTTTTCCAACACTTAATGGAACTACTGCATCATCTTCCCCCCAAATTAGCAGTGTTGGTGTTTGTATTTCTTTTAATTCCTCGGATGTTAAATCGCCTTCTCTATGACGGAGCAATCTTATGAGAGATTTGCAAAAGTTTTTATCTTTTAACGGCCTCTCAAACTCCCTAATATGATCTTCCGTAATTTTGGAAGCATTATAAAAGACATTTCTTAAGCTCTCTTTTACACTTCGATTATTAACAGTGCGTTTCACAAACAGATTGAACAAGGGCAAATAGGAAGAATAGACTAGCAGCTTATTGGCACTTTTTAAATATCCGGAACTTCCTAATAAGATTAACTTCTTTACTTTCTCTGGTATGAGTTTTGCAGTATAGAGCGCTATTTGCCCCCCCATGGAGTGGCCAACAATCGTTACATTGGTAAGACCGAAAAACTCCATACATTTTACAACCAACTTCGCATAATTATGATAAGAATAAACGAAAGATGTAGATTTTTCACTTCTCCCAAACCCAGGCAGATCTAAGGCTAAAATAGAAAAATGCTCTTTTAGGAGAGGAATAATTCGATTAAATGTATAAGTAGAGGATACAAAACCATGAATGAGAATAATCGGTGGTTTCCCATTTAATATATATTCACAATATATATTGACACCCTCTATTCTAAGTATACTAGCTGATACTTTCCCTTCCATTTTTCCACCTCGATTTTAGATATATCGTTAACTTATTATTCACCTTCAAAAAAATATGATGTACTTTTTATATTGTATTAGGCATAAGCCTATCCCGTGACAAAAGTGACTAACTACTCTAATCAAGAACAGTCTGTTCTATCGATGATGGTGAAATGAGTAAAATGGAATCCTAGAAGATTATTTTGTTCAATTAAATCATACCATATGCAACGGTTTTTACCTTATTTTTTATATGTTAAAAAAACCTTCTAGGAGTCGAATTTCTCCTGGATGGTTTCATCATTGTTTTATAATGGAAATTCACTCACTTATTATTAATGAAGTTTCCAATTGTTGGACCGGTGAATAAGGCCAGTTTATCACGTGTTAAAATTGCATACTTTTCTAAATGCGCAAAAGAAAACGAAAGAAAATCTGGTGTGACCAACTATGCCATGGGACTTTCCTTTATTACAGAAGGTGCGATACCATTTGCTGGGGCTGATCCATTGCGTGTCATTGGTTCCTCCATTCTTGGCGCAGCAGTTGCAGGTGGACTGACGCAATTCTGGAACAGTGCGATTCCGGCACCACATGGCGGGATATTCGTTGTGCCATTGGCTGAGAATGCAATCATGTTCCTTTTATCCTTAGTGATTGGATCGGTCATTGCCGCAGTCTTATTGGGGATATGGAGAAAACCAGCAGAAGAATAATTTTTTTAAGAGGCTGGGACATAACTAAACACCCTATCCTAATAACATAAAGAAAAATCCGAACTAATTCTAATTCGAACGATAGAATTTGGAATGATAGTTCGGATTTTTCTTGACTAAAATATTTTTGTCAAGCCTCTCTTTTTCCATTTTAAAAAATAGATCGAGACAGCTACACTAAGAAAAACTAACGCATTCTCTAAAAATACGATCGAGTACAAGTTTTTTTACTATATATCTGCATTCTTCCATAAGGTCAGAACATACTAAGAAAGAAATATAAAACAAGGGGTTCGATTTAGCTATGAACATCGATTTAACTGCTCTTTCAGAGGAAATGCCGGATTTTCATAACCATGACGAAGCCAGACAATGGTTTAAAGAGAAGTTTGGGGATGATTTTTTAATTCGAAGCAGTGATGTAGTGAATGAAACGAAAATTTACTACTATCACATCGTGAAAGATTTGGAACTCTATCAGCAATATATGGAAAGTTTTGCAAAACCGGTAAAACACGAAATAACCAATATGGAAACATTTGAAAGCTACTCCACAGTGGAGATTAGTGAAAATGGCGATGTGAATATGTATATTTAAGAAAAAAAGTCAACCACCATATGGTTGACTTTTTCATGCTAATAATTCCGCTAATCCTTCATTTTTTAATGTTTCTTCTAAAGCATCTATAGCAGACTGATCGTTTACTCCATCTACATTAATTGTAAATTCTTTACCCTGTTCAATTCCTAAAGACATAACACCCATAATCGATTTTAAATTTACCGTTTTCTCGTTATAAATTAGGTTAATATTCGCGCCGAACCTATTGGCTGTTTGTACTAGTATAGTGGCTGGGCGAGCGTGAATACCTGCCTCATCGATTACTTTAAACTTCTTTTCTATCATATTACGTAAAACTCCTTCTGTTGTTAATCTTGTGAATGACGATTTAGTTTAAGCACTAAACTATTTTAAACTACTATTCTCATACTGGCAAGGTTAACGACAGACTTAGGAGAAAAATCTTTAAAATCCAAATCCATCCACAGCAGAATCCATGACATCCTGTGGCACCTCAATAGTATCTATGGAATTAATATTTTTATAGGCTGTCTTTACCTCCTGGATAAGGTTCATTTCCTCATTAGCTTCCACAATGGTCATATCCATTTCCATATTATACTGATTCATTTCATACGTATCTTTATCAATCAGCATTTCTATCAACAATTGATTGATTTTCATATTTTTCAAGACTTCCTCTGCATCTTCTCCCAATTGTGCAGTTAGTTCCTCTGGGATCATCTCTTCCAGTAATTCTTCGGTCAGTTCTGTAACACCTTCCGCATCTGCGGTTAAGGATAAAAGGTAACCGTCATCGGTCTCTTCAAAAGATAAATCTTCCACATATTCTTCATACATGCTCAGCTGTTCCGATGCATCCATCTGATTACTATTCAATAATTCCATAGGCATCATAGAATCATCCATCTTCATCCATTGACCTGAAAGTGAATCAAACATGTAAATTTCATTGTCAACCATATAAAACTCCTGCTCGACATCCATCATCCCCTCGGTCAACTCACCCATGTTGATAGACATCGTTCCTTTTTGATGCATCGCTATTGGGTCCATCACCAGCGGACCGCCCATGTTACTCTCCATCTGAATGACCTCTTCCTCACCTGGAATTTCTATTTCCTGCTTCATCTCCATTTCCACTTCAGCACTATTCATTGCATCCGCTGCCTCTAATGCATTTGCGTATACTTCTTCCTCCGTTTCCTCTGCATTTCCACATCCTGCAAGGCCAGCTGTTAACAGAGCAAGAATAAGTACAGTCACCCATTTTTTCATAATATAATCCCCCATTTTTTATGATGTTAATTTTACTACGATAAAAAAGACAAAAGGTTTCAATTTTTTAGTCGAGGATTTTTTCAATAAGAGTGTTGATTTAGTCCCTAAACGATAAAGTGAATTTTCCAATGTGTTTTTTTATCCCCACTGATCATTCAGACCACAAGGGGATGACCTAAAGTCCTCTGAACGAATCAGGAGTTTAATCGCTTCCCGTCTCCCACTTATCATTCTTGAAGCGTTTCGAATTCTACTCGTCAATGGTCTTATAGCCGGTTCATCACGTGAGAGAGACCAATCATGATCTTAAACATCCCAAATGTATGTGACAATTCGCGTTTATACCTATTGTAAGGATGCAAAGAAGCAAAACTTACAAAAATGCTTTACCAAAAAAGAGTCCTTCCGTTACTCTAGAAGGACTCTTTTCACGTTAGAAAAATTATGTTAGTAATAAGACCAAAAAATAAAAAAACTCTACCTATACAGAGATTTTTTATAAACTTTTATTTAATAATTCCATTTCATTATTGATAAATCCTAATCCTATTTGCTGTAATTGCGTAAGTGGTATATTTCTTTTCATTGCTTCTTTTTCTATTAATTCTAATTCATTATTCATTAACTCTATGCGTGTGCCTTTCTCAATGTTGTTCTGTATGTAGATATAGAAGGCGCCTAGTAATTCATCTGGTATCTTTGCATATAATTGGTTTCTTTCCATAGCTCCTCCCCCTCTTCATAAAGTTGTTGGTAAATCTTCAGACATAACCATATACCCAAAACCAAACAACCCTAAACATAGAATCGAAGCCAAATTGGTGCCTGTCACTTCCCGGATTTTGTCGAATTAATGTGGTTGTCATTGATATATTCATTCATAGGGCTTAATATATTACTAAAATGCTTTATATTTTGTCGATAAGAAGATTATAAAATTATTATGAAGGATATAGAAATGGAAGTTAAAAGCTTTATTTTTTAACCAAAATATTGTCCTATGAATAGATAGTAATATAGGAAGGAAAGATATGTACAGGAGGAATTCGAGTGGGCCATGATCACAGCCATCACCACGCACACACCAATAATAAAATAGCACTAAAGATTAGTTTTATCATCATCACCGCTTATATGATTATCGAAGCAATTGGTGGTTTACTGACCAATAGTCTTGCATTATTATCTGATGCCGGGCATATGCTGAGTGATTCCATCTCCCTCGGTGTTGGTTTACTGGCATTTACTCTTGGTGAAAAAGTGGCAGATTACAGCAAAACGTACGGATATAAACGATTTGAAATATTGGCTGCGGTCTTTAATGGCGTGACACTTATCCTTATTGCATTATTTATATTTTATGAGGCATTCAATCGCTTTGCCAATCCTACAGAAATAGCTTCAGCTGGGATGCTGATTATTGGAATTATCGGATTACTCGTCAATATTCTTGTAGCCTGGATTCTCATGCGTGGAGGAGATACGGATCATAACTTAAATCTAAGAGCAGCATTTCTACACGTTATAAGTGATATGCTTGGTTCAGTCGGTGCTGTTTCAGCAGCACTCCTTATCATGTTCTTTGGTTGGAGCTGTGCAGATCCGCTTGCCAGTGTCATCGTTGCCATACTAGTCCTTAATAGTGGATGGCGAGTCAGCAAAGATGCCATTCAAGTACTCATGGAAGGAACGCCGAAAAATATTGACATAAAAGAAGTCATCACTGCTATTGAAGATGCAGACGGGATTACTAGTATTCATGATCTCCATGTCTGGAGTATTACTAGTGGGCACAATGCACTTTCCTGTCATGCCGTTGTCGACAGCAATTTATCAATTCAGGAAAGTCAAACCTTATTACGTACTATCGAACATAAATTAAAGAAGCAGGGAATCGGCCATGTCACGATTCAAATGGAAACGGAAGAACACCCCCATGGAGTTACGATTCTATGTGACCATGATTCGGAAACACATACTGAATCATCTCATCATCCTATTTCACATTAGTTTAGTAAAACTCGCATTCGCTTGTTTTTTTACGAATGTGTTAATTTTTCATATTACTTGGGGTGTTAAAGTTTTGGCTACGTCCAATCCTCTTCCTGGTTAAAATTTTATACTTTTCCATCGTGTAAAAAAGGAGCCTCAAATTGCTTGAGCAATCGGGCTCCTTTTTATCTATACCATTTCCCAGCTTCGAAAGAGCATCCTAATAGCATGCTCTAAATCAGCTTCCGGTATCCCTGCAAAACCAAGAATCATCATCGGCGTTTTTTTCAGCCGCTTTTCCAAAGAATAAGAGGAAAGTGGATAGATTTGGATACCTGCCAGGCTTGCTTTTTCCACCAGTTCTTCCTCGCTCATTCCATTTTTCACCACTAATACGATATGAAGGCCGGATTGCTCCCCAATCACTTCCACCTTATCGTTATAGGGCTTGATTAACTCAAGGGTCTTATCTAATTTTTTCCGGTAAATTTTCCGCATCCGGTTTAAATGACGTTCAAAATCCCCTTCTCTCATAAAACGAGCAAGGATATGCTGATCCAATCTCGATACAGTACATTGATAAAACGATAATTCCTGCTTATACCGCTGAAGTAGCTCTTTTGGCAAAACCATGTAGCTGATTCTTAAAGATGGAATGAGCGATTTAGAAAAAGATCCCAGATAAATGACCTTACCAGATTGATCCATACTTTGCAGCGATGGAATAGATTTCCCACTGTATCGAAATTCACTGTCATAGTCATCTTCAATAATATAGCGTTTTTTAGAACCTCTCGCCCATTTTAACAATTGAATTCGCCGGTTGACAGAAAGCACGGAACCATATGGAAAGTGATGACTAGGTGTCACATAAACGACATCAATATTCGTGTTTTCTATTTGTTTTACTTTCAGCCCCTCTTCATCAACCCCAAGCGGATACACATCATTTGCGTAGTTTTTCAAAATCCGTGAAATCATATGATACCCGGGATCCTCTACCCCGTATACCGTTTCTTTTTGAAATAAAAGAATAAGCTGCTGGAGGAGAATTTCACTTCCCGCCCCAATAATCACCTCATCCGGAGAGCACTGAACCCCTCTGGCATGATATAAATAATGGGCAATTTCCTGGCGCAGTTCTGCCTCCCCTTGCATATCCCCTAACAAAAGTAAGGAATGGTGTTCCTTATCAATCATATTTTTCGCATATTTACGCCATTTGGCAAACGGAAAGTTTTCCGTATCAATCCAGCTCGGGTGAAAATGATATTTCATCTTTTCTCTTGCTTCCACTTTTTCAGCTGAAGGTGTGTCTTTCGGTTGTACATATTCTAAATCCTCATACGCCAAAACATAATAGCCCTTCCTTGGAATCCCTTCTGCATATCCTTCAGCCAGCAGCTGGTCATAAGCAGTTTCTACCGTATTCTGACTTATTTTCAAGTACTCGGATAATTTTCTTTTGGAAGGAAGTTTCGAACCATGCTCAATTCTTCCTTCAATAATTTCATTTTTTATATAATCATATAATTGCTCATATAATGGAACATCACTGGAACGATTTAAATGACAGGATAACATCTCCATCTTTTGTCCCTCCTTTTTAAACTGACCCCATAAATTTTTAAAAAACTGACTCTTTTAATAGTATCACATTTATCCCTATAATAGAGTAAATTATTTTAAAAATGGAATGGAGTGGACAAATATGGAAAAAGTATTAGGATCTGAGGCTGTAAAACGAGGAATGGCACAAATGCAAAAAGGTGGCGTTATTATGGATGTCGTCAATGCCGAACAGGCGAAAATTGCCGAAGCTTCTGGAGCAGTGGCTGTTATGGCATTAGAAAGAGTACCATCTGATATTCGCGCTGCTGGTGGGGTTGCAAGAATGGCAGACCCGCGCATTGTGGAAGAGGTAATGAATGCTGTGTCCATTCCTGTTATGGCAAAAGCACGTATTGGTCATATTTCAGAAGCTAGAGTTCTAGAAGCAATGGGCGTTGACTATATTGACGAAAGTGAAGTACTAACCCCTGCTGATGAAGAGTTTCACTTACTAAAAAGTGATTATACCGTACCATTTGTTTGCGGGTGCCGTGATCTTGGTGAGGCAGCACGCCGTATTGGAGAAGGCGCATCCATGCTTCGTACCAAAGGAGAACCAGGTACTGGCAATATTGTAGAAGCAGTTCGTCATATGCGTAAAGTAAATGCACAAGTACGTAAAGTTGTTCGAATGAATGATGATGAACTAATGACCGAAGCAAAAAATCTCGGTGCACCATATGAAGTCTTAAAACAAATTAAAGAAGAAGGAAAACTTCCAGTTGTAAACTTCGCTGCAGGCGGTGTTGCAACACCAGCTGACGCAGCACTTATGATGGAATTGGGGGCAGATGGTGTATTTGTTGGGTCTGGTATCTTCAAATCCGATGACCCAGAAAAATTTGCCAATGCCATTGTTCAAGCAACAACTTATTACAATGACTATGAATTAATTGGCAAGCTTTCCAAACAATTAGGATCTGCCATGAAAGGTATCGAAATTTCCAAACTTGGCACCGAAGACAGAATGCAGGACCGCGGCTGGTAATTGACGCCTAATTGGTGCCTGTCACTTCCCGAAATTTGTCGAATGAAAGGGGTGAAAAAATGAATGATTTAACCATTGGTGTTCTTGGTCTTCAAGGGGCTGTGGAAGAGCACATTAAGCAAATTGAAAGCCTCGGACTAACTGGCATAATCATAAAAAAACCAGAGCAATTAATGGAAGCAGACGGCTTAATTCTTCCTGGTGGGGAAAGTACAACGATGCGGAAGCTAATTGATCGATATGGATTTCTTGAGCCACTCAAGGATTTTTCTAATGATGGGAAGCCTATTTTTGGAACCTGTGCTGGAATGGTACTTGTTGCTAAGGAGTTAGCTGATTCCAAGGATTGTCACCTTGAATTAATGGATGTTTCTGTTAAACGCAATGCATTCGGCAGACAAGTAGACAGTTTTGAAGCAAAATTGGACGTAAAAGGATTGGACAGTCCATTTAATGCCGTATTTATCCGTGCACCCTATATTGTATCAGCCGGCAATCAGGTAGATGTATTAGCTACCTATGACGGACATATTGTTGCAGCCAGGCAGGATAATATTCTGGCTTGTGCTTTTCATCCCGAATTAACCGGCGATAACCGATTCTTAGGGTTATTCGTAGAAATGGTAAAGGAACAAAAAGCTGAAACAGTGCAATAAAACCTATATAAAAGAGCAGGTTTCCATTTCTCACAAACGGAAACCTGCTCTTTTTTTTGATGCCTCTGGTGCCTCTGGTGCCTGTAGTCAACCCCCCTAAAAATAGACAATAAA
>NZ_WOFB01000044.1 GCF_009733865.1 Oceanobacillus salinisoli
AAAAACTTGAAAAAAGTATTTGACATTGTACGCTATGCAACAAAAAAGGACGCTCCCAGAGGGAACATCCTAGCTTCATTACTTACGCTTCATATAAAGGAAATTTATCTGTTAATGCTTTGACACGATCTCTTGCTTCATTTAATACTGTTTCATCTTCATGGTTTTTTAATGTCTTAGAAATGATCGATGCAATTTCTTTCATTTCTGCCGCACCAAACCCGCGGGACGTTACAGCCGCAGTACCGATACGAACACCGCTTGTTACGAATGGGCTCTTCGTATCAAATGGGATGGTATTTTTATTCGTTGTAATACCAATTTCATCCAGTACATGTTCTGCTAATTTTCCAGTTAGGTCAAGCGGAGTTACGTCAACTAACAATAAATGGTTATCCGTACCACCTGAAACGATGCGCAGGCCTTCTTCCACAAATGCTTCACCAAGTGTTTTGGCATTTTCTATAATTTGTTTTGCGTATGCTTTAAAGTCATCGGATAATGCTTCCTTGAAACATACTGCTTTAGCAGCGATAATATGCATTAACGGGCCACCTTGAATACCAGGGAAGACAGATTTGTCCACCTGTTTTGCATATTCCTCTTTACATAAAATCATTCCACCACGAGGTCCACGTAATGTTTTATGGGTGGTTGTTGTCACAAAATCTGCATATGGAACCGGATTTGAATGCAGACCTGCTGCAACAAGTCCGGCAATGTGTGCCATATCTACCATTAAGTACGCTCCCACTTCATCAGCAATTTCACGGAACTTAGCAAAATCAATTTCACGGGAATAAGCACTGGCACCAGCGACAATCATCTTCGGCTGTACTGCCTTCGCTTTTTCCAATACATCATAATAGTCCAATGTTTCTGTTCCTTTATCAACACCATATTCCACAAAATTATATTGCTTCCCACTGAAATTCACAGGACTTCCGTGAGTTAAATGTCCACCATGATTTAAGTTCATTCCAAGAACCGTATCCCCTGTTTCTAAAACAGAAAAGTAGACTGCCATATTTGCCTGGGCTCCTGAATGCGGCTGCACATTAGCATGGTCTGCACCAAAAAGCTCTTTTGCCCGGTCACGCGCTAAATCTTCAACAACATCCACATGCTCGCAACCACCATAATACCTTTTGCCCGGATACCCCTCTGCATATTTATTCGTTAACACCGAACCCATTGCTTCCATGACAGCTTTTGAAACAAAGTTTTCCGATGCAATTAATTCAATTTTATTTTGCTGGCGCCCCGTTTCCTTCTCAATTGCCGCAAATAATTCTGGATCTTGCTGTTTTACATGTTCCATCACACTAGCCCCCTATGTAAAATATCCTTTCAATTTTCAAAAAACTAACTATGATTCTATTGTATCTGTTTTCATTCGATTTTCAAATAGAAAACTTCCATGAATGTTTAATAACATTTAAATCCAGCATAAAAATCCGCACGTTTATAAAAAGATTCTTATTTGCAACTTCCATCCATTCTAGTATTTTCATAATTCGCTCTGGCACCACCAATTAATTTGGGTCTGGAATAAGCAGCTGTGACTCTGGCATCTCCGACAAATCGTTGCTTTAATCGTAATGGAACCGCTACATGTTGGATATGCATACCTATCATCGTTTCGCCAATATCCACTCCAGCCTGTGCGGTGATAAATTCAACAACAGCCGGGTCATGCATATGTTTATAGGCATAGGATGCCATCGATCCGCCAGCCTTTGGAACAGGAACAACGGATACCTCCTCCAAATGTTGTTCCCTTACCGTTTCTCTTTCCACAACAAGGGCGCGATTTAAATGCTCACAGCACTGGAATGCTAAACGAACACCTGCTTTATCTCGTAATTTATTCATAGCTTGAAAAATAATGCCGGCTATTTCCTCACTTCCGGAAGTTCCAATACGCTTTCCAGCTATTTCACTTGTTGAACAGCCAATAACAAAAATATCTCCTTGACGTAAATGACCGCTTTGTAACCACTCTTCCATCAATTCGTCTATATTTTGTTTTACATCTTCCATGACGTTCACCCCTCGCTTGTATAATAAGGCTGTCCCATGATCGGAACAGCCTCCATTATCTTATTCTGCCGCTTTTACTGCATGAAACTTTTGAATTTGTTTGTTTAAATTTTTTGCCTGTTCTTCTATATTATACGCTAATCTGTCGACTTCTTCGATGGTTGCGACTTGTTCCTGGATGGCCGCATTTACCTCCTCTGCACTTGCAGAGTTTTGCTGAGCAATGGCTGCTACCTCCTGGGATTGTCTTACCGTATCCTGAATCGATTCCAGCTGCTTATTCACCAGCAGGGATATCATATCAATTTCTTCAGCGACATCCGTTACCGAGCCCGCCATTTGTTCAATAGCAATATTGGTTTCCAATCCATTTTCCGATTCCCGCTTCGCATAAATAACATTCTCATTGATCTTATCCACAACCCTATTTACATCATCCTGAATCGCTGTGATTAAACTGGATATTCGTTGTACTGCTTGTGCACTTTCGTCTGCCAGTTTACGAACTTCCTCGGCAACAACCGCAAAGCCTCTTCCATGCTCACCAGCACGCGCCGCTTCAATGGATGCATTTAGTGCAAGCAGGTTCGTCTGTCCCGCAATTTCGCCAACCATCGTAATGATTGACTCCACCTGCTGAGCATTTTGTTTTAAGTGCTCAACATCATTTAAGGATACTGCCTGATCACTGGCTAAACGCTGAATTCCTTCCACCAATTGATGGACGACCTGTTTACTATTATTTAATGTAGCCAGCATCGTTGTAGATTTTTCCTTTGACTGTGCTGCTTTTTCCTGAACTTGCCCAGCTAATTCTGTAGCAATTTCAACGGCTTCTGCTGTATGTTGAATCGCCTCCGATGAATTTTCCGCCCCTTTGGAAATTTCATTTACGGACATACTAATAGCGGAAGAATGCTGGGCTGCTTTATTTGATGCTTGCTTCATATGAAGAACAGCCTGATTGGTACTTTTAAAATTTTTATCGATATTATGTACGATTTGATTCAAACTTTTTAGCATCGCATCCACGGAAACGGTAAGTGCGCGAATTTCATCATCGGATTTAGGAATATCCACCGTTTGATCTAACTTCCCTTCCGCCGCTTTGGAAGCAATATTCGTTAATTTTTCCAATGGCTTAGTAATGAGAAAGGCAGCAAAAAGGGCTAAAAGGCCAGACCAGAATACACCACCCAATAATGTCAGAATCGTAAACCACTGAAATGATATATTCATATACCCTTGAACGTAATCAAATAAAACATAGAGAAAAAATGCACTTGCCCCATACGTAATCAAGGCTAAAATCGTCGTAAACAGGACCAATTTCAGCCTTAAACTAAACCGATATTTTCTTTTCATTCTCCGTTCCCCCAGCTAGCGTTTAATTTTTTTAATAAGCATATCGATATGTTCATCCAGCTCCTTCAGCGTTTTTTGATAGACTTGTAAATCTCCGCCAAATGGATCAGAAACATCGTAACTAATCAGGTTCGATTCCAAACTGCGAATATAAATGAGATCTTCGTGCAATTTTTCTTCAATCAGCTGGTTCAGTTGATGCTGTGGCAAGTTTTTATGTTGCTGGATAATTTGTAGACGTTTTTCTTCTAAATTAGCATTTGCTTTTTTTAATTCTTCCCATACCTTTTTATCGGCATCTGAGACAAATTCCTTAAGGGTATAATATTTTTCCTGAAAATTAGGAAAATCCATCATTAATGATTGCTTATGTTGAGAGGTCATGGTCAGTACGATATCTGCCCAAAATAAAAGTTCTTCCGTAACGGGCTGTGTTTGATGATTAATCTCGATATTCTGTTTTTTTAAGACTCGTATGGTGTTTTCATTTGCACGCTGATTCGGACCAGCAAAAATACCTGCTGATTGCACTTCTGCTTCTGGCATCTTATGCTTTAGCAATGCCTTAGCCATCGGACTCCGACACGTATTTCCCGTACATACAAATAATATTTTCATCATGGCCCTCCATCTTTATTAAAAGTGAAACTTCTATTAAGTATTTCTATTCGCCTGCTCCAGAAAGGCAGGATTCGTAGCTCAAATATACCATAATTAAGATAAACTCGCATTTACTCGCCCTTTTGCGAATGTAATAGTTTTTTTACTTTCTCACGTTAAAACTTGGACTTAGTCGAATTCACTTCTCAGCTGAAATTTTATAGTTTCCTGGTAATGTGTAAGAAAGCTATTTTGTGAAAGGTTGTTGTTGATGCAAAATGTACATAACTGCGAAGTAAGTAGATACCGCTTACCAACCGCTACGGAAATACACTACGCTTTCCGCGGGTGACCCGTGAGCCTCCTCGAGCTGGGCTCTGCAGGGTCTTACTTTGGCCACTTTTCCCAGGAGTCTCGCTGGTTTAGTGCTTTACCTCCCTAACATTAATTAGGCTAAATATATTCTTAGCATAGCTAACCACTATAAAATGGTAGATTGGAGCGGAGGGCAGTCGACCCCCGCGGGAATAGCACATGTCTAGACCTGAGCAGGAAGTGGTTTTCTTCCGAGGAGGCTGAAGCGTGGCCCTAAGGTGCGCGAATGCCCATAGCGAAAACCAACGGACCACTATACTATTCCGTAGTTCTACAACTGCGATTTTTAACAAGCTAATATTACATTCCTACGCTAGCGTACAAGAAAATCCCGTTACAAATTAAATAAGAAACCTCGCACAGAAAAAGCATTCGCCCATTTTTTCGCGAATACCTTATTTGCATGTTAGGAAAGTATAAAATTTTAACGTCCTAAGTATAAGAAAAACTACTCATTGGCAAAAGGACGAGCGAATGCGAGTTTTTCTAAAATTCTAAACAACTGTCTCGAAAGCAGCCTTCTCTTATCAAAAATAAACTTTTAGCCAATTAATATATTTATTCCAAATCCACATAAAATACTTCCACCCAGGATTTCGCTGTATATCCCTAAGAAGCCGCGTACTTTCCTGCCTAGGAGCAGTCCAATCCAAGTAAGAACCATACTTACCATACCAAAACTAAAGAGGACTAAAGCCGTTTTTGCTCCTGACATTCCAAGATGCAACCCTACGGAAAAACTATCCAAACTCACTGTTAGGGCAACAACAAGCAAACCAACTCCAACTGGCTCCAGTTTTTGTTCCGAATCCTGGATAAATGCGTTTATAATCATTTGTGCACCAATGGCCAGCAATAAAATTCCGCCTGCAATCGTCGCATAATCTCCAATACTGCTGGAAATAAATTTCCCCAAGATGATTCCGATAAAAGGCATGATTATGTGGAATAGACCAATCGCAAGGCCAATTAATGCAATTCGTTTTAATCTTAATTTCCGCATTCCCATCCCGAGACTAACAGAAAATGCATCCATTCCTAAGGCAAATGCCATAAAAAGTATTGAAATGATTTCCCCAATATAGTACTCCGTCATTAAGTAACCCCCTCGGATATGCTTATAAAATATATGCATGTCCAAGGAGGATTATGTATTTCGTATCGTTTCCTGTGGATAACCGCTATTCTTTTATATATTCCGTTGCTGCCTTTCGCAAGCGATTCATAACGGCCTGGCCTATTCCATCTTCTGAAAAAGCCTCACAAAGGATGATATCCACATCCCCTTCTTTAAATTTGCGTAACCCATCATATAAATGAGCAGCAATTTCATGGATGTTTTCCCCAAGTGGCAAAATCTCAGTTGCATGTAAGACGTTGGCTGTTTTCGTACTTGCAAGGACACCAACTTTATTTCCCTTTTGCTGTTCTTCATCGATAAGCTGCTGGATTTTTCCTTTTGATCCTTCTACAAGCCACATCGGAACTTCAGGAGAATAATGCTGGTACTTCATTCCCGGAGCTTTCGGTTTTTCATCTTTATTTGCTAAGGCCGGATCAACCATTACTGTCCCAACGACTTCCTCCAGCTGTTCTTTCGTTACTCCACCTGGTCTTAGAATAATTGGGATAACCTGTGTACAATCCAAAACGGTAGATTCCAGTCCAACACCTGTTGCACCACCATCCAATAGCCCTGCTATTTTTCCAGATAAATCCTCCCATACGTGATCTGCAACCGTTGGGCTCGGCTTTCCCGAGACATTTGCACTAGGCGCAGCAATTGGGATATCACAGCTTTTTAACAAATCCCTTGCAACTGGATGGTCCGGAATCCGTACCCCCACTGTGGATAACCCGGCTGTTACATTGTCAGCGCATGTTCCATTTGTTGGTAGCACATATGTAATTGGCCCTGGCGAAAAAAGATCGATTAGCTGTTCGGCGTATTCCGGAATGTCATCCACAAGTCTTTTGAGCTGCTCTTTTGTAGCAACATGAGCAATCAGCGGATTATCCTGAGGACGACCTTTTGCTTCAAAAATCTTTGTAACAGCCGCTGGATTCGTAGCATCTGCACCCACCCCATATACCGTCTCTGTCGGAAAAGCGACTGCCTCTCCTTTTTTTAAAAGTTCAGCTGCTTCCTCTATAGATTGCTTATATTTTCTTTCGTTTGTATTTACATTCCATCGTTTTGTTTCCATCATGCTTCGGTCCCTCATTTCTCTAATTCCCTATTTTAGAGGAAACTTAAGGATTTCGCAAAATGTGGAACACAGGAAAATAATAAAATCCCCGCAGAATTTTATCCACAGGGATTATCCTTCTTATTCCAGTCAATTTGTCACTTTTTTGCCGTTTTATACACAAATGGGTCGAATTACTCACAGTTTTCCAACAAGTTATACACAAGCGCTTGTGGATTTTGTGTATATGTATTTAAAATTTCATTTCATTATACGCTAATTTTGATTTGGTTATGCCTTAGGAAACGTTGTAAGACCACCAATTTCCCTTGTCAATCGGATGTTTATCCACAAAGCTGCTCTCTGTTTGTGGATGAAATTGTAGTGCCTCGAGTAAAATATCCACAACAGGCTGATGACTATGCACATAGACGCTTTTTGCTTGCTTTGACTTTGCAATCGTTAATATGGATTCCAACAGAACTGGCAACTTATTCGCCTCGGTTCTCGTAATATACAATTGCTTCAGCCAATAAACTCCCTCTTCCTCTACTTCATCCAGGATAAAGCAGCCTTCAATGTTTTCATTCATTTCCACGACATATCCTTTATCCAATAAACCGTCCTTGTCTAAATTTTCATTTCGGTTAAAAAAGTCCTCCAGCTGCTCCGCTGTCGCCTTCTTAGCAGGAATGATGTTCATGTTCCTCACCTCTTCTATTAATTATGATAGAATCATTATTTACCATTTCTACCATCCTATGCATAAAATAGAGGAACTATGACCAGCCTAGCCACTCAAATAAGAAAAACTTCACTTCTTTCTCCTCTTCCTGTTCTTCTTCCACTTCCAGTTCTTCTGCTTCACTTGCATCCGCTGCAGAAACGCTAGTTCCGAATGAAAAATCCAGAAAGCATAATGGCGGGAATAACACACACCACCAGTTATCTCCTTTTCCTTCACCAATCTCAATTAAAATCGCTTCATACTCACCTGCTGGATATAAATATGAATCATACAGCTTTGTCGGGAATTCCACGTTTTTTCCATATTCTACCGAAAACTCATTTTCAAAACCGGCTTCCTCAATCACTTCTCCGACTATCTTTTCAATTTCCGGAAGTCTTTGCTGAATCAAGTTACGCGCTTCATCGATATCTGTCATGTATTCTACCCAGCTTGTTACTTCTTCATTAACCCGATCTCGCACTAAACGTTTCAATGCCTGGTCTTGTTCACTATCACTATTTGCTAGAATGCGAAGACGAATCGCTTCATCGGGAATAACCTGATAATCCTGCTCTATTCCTTCATCATCCTGACTAACACCTGTTGCCGGAAAAATTAAAAATAATATCATAAATATAATTGCACCAAATAATAGTTTTTTCATCGTTTTCGATCTCCTCTCCCTTTCTTTAGTCTTCATTATGGACAGAGGATTTCGATTTTAAACTAGTAATCTATTATTTTTTTAAAATATTTTTGAGAGTGTTAGGAGTATATGGCAGGAGTGTAATTTAGCCTGGTAAATCGCATTAGACATTTCACACATGGGCAGACTGTTTGACTATTAAGGAGGACGCTTTATCAACCGGAAGAGGTACAATATCAACCGGTCGTTTTTCATCAACACTACCGGGGCGGATATACATATTAAAAGTACACAGGTAAAAAAAACATGTGTACTAGAAATTCAAACAAGAATAGCGGATACAATCCGGTCTTTTCCGTTTATATCTTTTATGGTTTCAATGTTACTTGACTGGAAGTTTCCTTGGATAAGCGCATGTATCGTTTCACTTTGTGTATGTCCAATTTCAAAAGCTAACATTTGCAGTCCTGTCATTTCTTTTGCTTGCTGAATAATTTTCCGGTAGGCAGCAAGTCCCTCTTCCTCAGCAAACAGGGCTAGGGAAGGATCAAAGTTTTTTACCGTATCTGATAACATTTCCTCTTCTGCTTTGGCAATATAAGGAGGATTGGAAACGACGATATCCACGTGAATATTTTGATTGATGAAAGGCTGAAGAAAATCGCCTTTCAAAAACGTAACTTCTGCATTTAAGGTTTCTGAATTTGCTTGAGCAACCTTAAGTGCCTCCTCAGAAATATCGGATGCATAAACCGTTGCTTGCGGCAATTCCAAGGCAAGGGTCTCTGCAATAATTCCACTACCTGTGCCAATGTCCGCAATCGTTACATTTTTCCCTTTTTCCGATTCGATCACATGTTCAACAAGTTCTTCTGTTTCCGGTCTTGGAATCAATACATGCTCATTCACTTGGAATTTGCGCCCATAGAACATCTCATAACCAGTGAGATGTTGTACAGGTACCCCAGTTTGTGCATGTAATTGGATATCTTTTTCAAATTTCGTAACAGCCTCTTCCGCTATCCTGTCTTGCATCATCATGTAAAATTGACTTCTTGATACATGGAGGTGATGCTGAAGGAGGAGCTCGGCCACCCTTGGTTCACGGTTATGTTTTTCTAAAAAAAGAGAAGCCCGTTTGAGGACTTCGTATAGTTTCTCTGTCATATTATTCACCAATTTGCTCTAGTTTTTTCGCTTGTTCTTCTAATTGCAAAGCATCAATGAATTCATCAATTTTCCCTTGCATGATTTGATCTAATTTTTGAATCGTTAAACCAATGCGGTGATCGGTCACGCGGTTTTGCGGGAAATTATACGTACGAATACGCTCGGAACGATCCCCGGTACCAACGGCGGATTTCCTGTTTTCATCGTATTCTGCCTGAGCTTCCTGCTGATATTTATCATAAATACGTGCACGAAGGACCTTCATTGCTTTTTCTTTATTTTTAATTTGCGATTTTTCATCCTGAATGGAGACGACAATACCTGTTGGAACGTGGGTTAAGCGCACCGCAGACATCGTTGTGTTAACACTTTGCCCACCAGGACCGCTGGATGCAAAGGTATCGACACGTATATCTTTTTCGTGGACATCTACTTCCACTTCCTCTGCTTCCGGAAGTACCGCTACCGTTGCAGTGGAAGTGTGAATACGTCCGCCAGATTCTGTTTCTGGAACACGCTGTACACGGTGCGCCCCATTTTCATATTTCAATTTAGAGTAAGCACCTTTTCCGTTGATCATAAAAATCATTTCCTTATATCCGCCAACACCGGTTGAATTAGCTTCCATCACATCTATCTTCCAGCCCTGAGTTTCTGCATAACGGGAATACATGCGGTAAAGGTCACCAGCAAATAGCGCTGCCTCATCTCCACCAGCAGCACCCCTAATTTCCATAAATACGTTTTTATCATCATTCGGATCTTTCGGAAGTAGCAGGATTTTCATCTTTTCTTCTAATTCTTCCTTAGCTACTGTAAGCTCTTGGATTTCTTCTTTCGTCATTTCATACATTTCATCATCCAAGTCTTCCTCCAGCATCTCTTTCGCATCTTTTAACTGCTGATTCACATCTTTATATTCACGATAAGCTTGAACCACGTCCTCCAAGCCTGCCTGTTCCTTGGAATACTCACGCAATTTCTTTGTATCATTCACGATTTCTGGATCACTTAATAATTCATTTAACTTATTGTAACGATCTTCCAATGTCTGTAAACGATCTATCATCACGTACACCTCTTTCTGATTACCAGTATTATTATAGTATACACTGTGAAGTGGGTCAAAGTTATTTTGGCTGGGGTATGATGGGATTGTGTTTAAGAGGTGTGGGCGATCCTCCACATCAACTAATATCTCATCTTTAATTGATATATACTCCCTTTTTTATATCCAATTATCGTAAAGCCCGCTTTTTTCATTAACCGTTTCAGAACGTGTCGTGATTCCTCTTTTAAAAATTCGCGGGCTTGTTTGTTGGTCATTTGATTCCCGTATAAAAGAATATAGTCATTGATGGCAGCTAAATGAGCGTCTTTGGAATAACAATGACATTTTACGCAATGCCATGTTTTATTCGCCCATCGCATTAGTACAGCACCACACTCCGGACAAAACACCCCTTTAACCAAGTGATCCGGCTGAATACCATACTTTTCTAAAATATTTACTGCTAATGGCTGATGGGACGTTTTTAGCATATTTGCAGCTTTAAACAATTGATCCATCGATATAAGCTTCTTATTAAACTTTTCTTCCAATTCCTGAATTCTAAAGAGTAGTATATTACTATGGATTACTTCATATGGAATGGTCACTTTTTCTGAAGAAGTTTTTAGGAGTTTATCTGTGAAGCTGATAACTGCAAGTATGTCAATTATCATATAGGGGAAACCATGGTTCTGGAGCCATTGCTGGGGACGGAAGCCTTGAGTTTTTGCTTGGAGGACCGGGCTTTTATACCCTTTTTTACGCCATGCATAACTTTTTTTATGAGCGCTTCTCCCTCTCTTTTGAGCGGTCAACCCTTATTTGAGCAATCCTCCTTCTGACAAAAAAATAGAACACCAATCCGGTGCTCTATCTTATCTATTTTGTAACCTCTATTAATCTTTTTCCTGTTTTATTTGCTGGCTTGTTTGGGACATCGTGATGGTGGCGGCATCTTGGTTCATAGGATTCGGATGCGCCGACTAGGATGATTGGGTCATCATAGGATGCTGGTTTGCCGTTGATGAGGCGCTGGGTGCGACTGGCTGGTGAGCCACAAATCGGGCAAATTGCGTTTAGTTTTGTAACGGATTCGCTCACGGACATTAGCTTTGGCATTGGTCCGAATGGTTCTCCACGGAAATCTGTATCCAGTCCAGCTGCAATGACTCGAATGCCTTTATTTGCAAGCCCATCCGCTATTTCAACGACATTTTCATCGAAGAATTGCACTTCATCTATTCCAACAATATCTACATTTCCATTTACATGTTCCATAATTTCCTCTGCTTGATGAATTGGCTGTGCAACAACCGATGTTCCATTATGTGAAACAACCGCTGTATCATCATAGCGGTCATCGATAGCAGGCTTAAAAACACGGACTGTTAAATTTGCATAGGTAGCACGTCGGACACGGCGAATTAATTCCTCCGATTTTCCTGAAAACATACTCCCGCAAATCACTTCTATCCATCCGCTTTGTTTCATAACATACATAGTAGAGAACCCCTCACTTTTCGTTATTCCCGCATCAAATTGCAGAAGGACAACCTGTCTGCATGAATGCCGACTCTGTTCCACTAACATTTTGCAGGAAAACTACCCACAGAATGAAGTTTCACTTTATGTACATTGAATAGTTTACCACGAAAATCCATTCATTTGAAAACTAATTTTTGGTATTTCATTTGCCGCTTTAAGTGCATGTTCTCGGTGTATTATTTTCAGGGGCTTTGTGAACATCCTTTTTCATTAAAGCATTTATTATCGAACGTTATTATTGTTTTTATGCGTTATTACTTAAATTTGTTCAAAAATAAAGATAAAAAACAGGCAAAATATTGACATTTTGCCTGTCCTTTTACATTGGAATACATTCCAGTTTATCAAGCTAGTTCAGCTTACCTGATTAGGCAGCTTCCCTTATTATTTCATATTATATTTCTTCTTGAATCGATCCACACGTCCGCCGACTTTATCAGCTTTTTGTTTACCAGTGTAGAATGGGTGTGAATCAGAACTGATTTCAACTTTAATTAATGGGTATGTGTTGCCATCTTCCCATTCAATTGTTTCATTAGAAGATTGCGTTGAACCAGTTAAGAATTTGTAATCTGAGCTAGTATCAAGAAATACTACTTTTCTGTACTCAGGATGAATTCCTTCTTTCATGTTTTTCCACTCCTTCTGCCCTGAATCCCTTGGAAACAGAGTTAATTTTAAGAGGTTGTTCAAAAAGTCCATCCTTTTTGAAAACACACTTTAGAACCTTTTCAGGCTATAAACCTTATCTAAACTCACATATAGAGATTATACCAGTGTCATTCTCTGTTTGCAAGTGGCTCTTAGATTTTTTTCCTTTTTGCACGTGTTTCTGGAAAAGGGCCAATCAAAATCGATTAACGCTTTATGCCCTTCCGCTTCATTTCCTCATCCATCATCTGATAAAACTCTTCATTTCCTTTCGATGATTTTAATTTTCTTAGGAAGCGATCAAGGAAGTCATGGGAATCCTGCATGGTTTTGCGGATCATCCACATTTTATCAAGGTTTTCTTTTGGAACGAGCAATTCTTCTTTACGTGTACCAGATTTCAAAATGTCGATGGCAGGGAAGATTCTGCGCTCAGCAAGATTGCGGTCTAAGTGAAGCTCCATGTTACCAGTACCTTTAAATTCCTCATAAATGACATCATCCATACGAGAACCAGTGTCCACTAGAGCAGTAGCTAAAATGGTAAAGCTGCCGCCTTCTTCAATGTTTCTCGCTGCACCGAAGAAACGTTTTGGACGGTGGAATGCAGCTGGGTCAATACCACCAGATAGGGTTCGTCCACTAGGTGGAATGACAAGGTTATACGCACGTGCTAAACGTGTAATACTATCCATGAGGACAATAACATCCCGCTTATGTTCGACGAGTCGCATTGCGCGCTCCAGCACTAGCTCGGAAACTTTAATATGGCTTTCAGGTACCTCATCAAAGGTAGAGCTCACAACGTCCACATCAGGACTTACCGAACGTTCAATATCGGTAACTTCCTCTGGGCGCTCGTCCACTAATAGGATAATTAATTTTGCATGTGGGTGATTTTTCGTAATGCTGTTGGCTATTTCTTTAAGGAGCATTGTTTTCCCGGCTTTAGGAGGGGCAACAATCAATCCGCGCTGACCAAATCCAACTGGTGTCATTAAATCAATAATTCGTGTTGACAGTTTACTTGGCTCTGTCTCCAGCTTCATAAACCGGTCAGGATATAAAGCTGTCAATGCAGGAAAATGCACTCGTTCTTTCGCTGTTTCTGGATCTTCACTGTTTACGGCATCTACATGTAATAATCCATAATATCGCTCATTTTCTTTCGGCGGTCTAACTTTCCCCGAAACTTTATCCCCATTTCTTAAATCAAAACGACGGATTTGTGACGCAGAAATATAAATATCCTCTGCACTTGGAGAATAGTTAATCGGTCTTAAGAAGCCAAATCCTTCTGAAGGGATTATTTCCAAAATACCATCCATAAATAAGTAACCATCTTTTTCTGCTTGTGCTTTTAAGATAGAGAAAATGAGTTCCTTTTTCGTTAATTTAGCATAATAAGATACTCGATATTCCTTTGCTAATGCATATAGTTCTTTCAATGTTAACGTCTCTAATTGAGAGATTGTTAAAGTAGACATTTCATCACCACGCCTATTCATTTTTACATCTTTTGTTAAGATATTTTAGTTTTTTTAGAAAAACTAGCATTTGCTCGCCGTTTAGCAAGTGGGGTAGTTTTCCTTATACTTAGGAAGTTAAAAATAGCTGCCTCGAATGCTCATCTTTGCTAAAATTTTATACTTCCCTAACGTACAAAAAATTGAGTCATCGCCACGAACAGGCTTCCCGTTCAATTTTCTATGTTATAAATATAAAAAATAATACGTATAAATCCAAATTCAAATAATTTGATAGTTCCACTTCTTTATGGAAGGTAAATCCTTTTTGAAGAAATGTAGATTATAGAAGCATAAACAGAAGTAACCTTAGGAATCAAAGCGTGATTTCCTATATTGTTTTGGCAGCGGTTTAACTCGGATATTCCTATTATTAGCCAAGTAATCGTTTTATTAAACATTTACTATATTACCCTTTTATGAAATAATATTCAACACTATTTTTTAGAAAGTCTAGTTAATATTGGGAACTTCTTTACAAAAGAATTATTTTCAGTTTCATAGTTTCCATATTATTGGAAAGGAAGCCATGGTAAAAGTTGGCTTCCCTTCCAATTTCTTATTTAAATACCAAGTTTGGCTTTTTCTGGAGGCTGTGTGCTCCGTCAATAAAACGAACGGTACCGCTTTTTGCTCGCATGACAACGGTTTGTGTCGTTGCTTTTGCTCCCTTAAATTGTACACCTTTCAGCAGTTCACCGTCTGTTACACCAGTGGCCGCAAATATTGCGTCATCTCCACTGCAGAAATCACTCATGTAATAGACCTTATCGAGATCATCTATCCCCATTTTTCTGCAGCGGCTAATTTCCTCTTCATTGGATGGTAGAAGTTTTCCTTGAATTTCTCCACCCAGGCATTTTAACGCAGCTGCTGCGATTACTCCTTCAGGTGCACCGCCGCTTCCTAATAAAATATCGACACCTGTGTCATCAAATGCCGTATTAATTGCCGCAGCGACATCTCCGTTTGGTATTAATTTTATTCTTGCACCTGCATCGCGGATGTCCTGAATGAGTTTAGCATGGCGCTCCCGTTCCAATACCGTTGCAACGACATCTTCTATATCTTTATTTTTTGCCTTTGCAACTGCCTTTAAATTATCAATGACCGGGGCATTAATGTCTACCTTGCCCACAGCCTCACGCCCAACTGCAATTTTATCCATATACATATCTGGAGCATGAAGGAGTGTCCCTTTATCAGCAATCGCAATGACGGCAAGTGCGTTCCAGGTTCCTTGAGCAACTATTTCTGTTCCTTCGAGTGGGTCAACGGCAACGTCTACACCTGGTCCTTCTCCCGTTCCCAATTTCTCACCTATATATAGCATCGGGGCTTCATCCATTTCCCCTTCACCAATTACGACAGTTCCTTGCATCGGAATCGTATCAAATACGGAACGCATTGCTGTTGTTGCGGCATCATCGGCTTCATCCTTTACTCCTCTCCCCATCCATCTAGCGGATGCTAATGCAGCTGCTTCTGTTACACGAACTAATTCCATTGATAAGCTTCTTTCCATATTGGCCCTCTCCCTTATATTAAAAATGAATCCTCATCCCAAAAGGAAACATTTATAGAGGATGTTCAAAAAGTCCGGTAAAAAGGACACTTCGAATTTCTTTGTTGGCTCGCTTTTCCGTTTCTCACGTATGGTAAGGAACTTCTATTAAAATCGCCCACGTCCTTGAAAAAGAAAAGCACTTTTTCTGCGTGCGATGTATCGCTGACGAAGTGTTCCTTGTCCTGTGGGCAACGTAGAAGTCACCACACACGCGCAAGCCCGCTACTCAAAGCTTCGCCGCCTCGAACTTTAAGGCGCACAGGACGTGCTAGTGTCGGCGTTGCAACAAATGTTTTCGGTGGGACGAGTAACCGCAGTCCCAGGACGTTGCGATCTTAGCCGACCGGCCCTTTTCATCCTCCTTTTTGAACGCGTATATATGTAAGCGAATTCTATGGTGTGCTTTTAGAGCAGCTGTCTCTATTTTTTCAGCTGCTCTATATGGAAGTTCGATATTCAATCTGTAAAATCCTTTAAGAATTTTGAAATTGCACAATTTCTTGTTCATTCATATTTTCACGCCAAATGTTTGCACCAAGGTCACTCAGTTTTTCTGTAATTTGCTGATAACCTCGGTCAATGTGTTCGACACCTGTAATTTCGGTAATTCCCTTCGCCATGAGCCCTGCGACAATTAAGGCAGCCCCTGCACGGAGATCTGTTGCTTTTACTTTTGCACCTTGAAGCTGGACAGGACCTGATACGATGGCAGACCCACCTTCAACTTTAATCGATGCATTCATCCGTCTTAATTCATCAATGTGTTTAAGACGAGCCGAGTAAATCGTATCTGTCACAACACCTGTTCCTGAAGCCTTCGTTAGTAAAGAAGTAAGTGGCTGCTGCAAATCGGTTGGAAAACCCGGATAAACCAAGGTTTTAATATCCACACTTTTAAGCGGCGACTGTGGTCTGATTAATAATTGTTCATCACTTTCTTCCAGACTAACTCCCATTTCTCTCAGTTTTGCAAGCAAAGCTTCAATATGGTTGGTAATCACATTGTCAATGACTACCTCTTTTCCTTGTGCTGCGGCTGCAATGGCATATGTACCAGCTTCAATTCGGTCAGGAATAATGGTATGCCTGCATCCATGCAGTTCTGGGACACCCTCAATACGAATAACATCCGTACCGACCCCTTTGATTTTTGCCCCCATATTCGTTAATAATGTGGCAACATCAATAATTTCAGGCTCTTTCGCTGCATTTTCGATGATGGTTCTTCCTTTAGCACGAACTGCTGCAAGCATAATATTAATCGTCGCGCCAACACTGACCACGTCCAGGTAAATTCTTGCCCCTTTTAGCTCTTTGGCACGTAAATAGATGGCACCCTGTTCATTGGTTACTTCAGCACCAAGTGCTTCAAAGCCTTTAATATGCTGATCAATCGGACGCGGGCCTAAGAAACAGCCACCAGGAAGTCCAATTACTGCTTTTTTAAACTTCCCTAACATGGCGCCCATGAAGTAGTAGGATGCTCGCAGTTTTTTCACCTTACCATTCGGAAGCGGCATCGCAACCATATTTTCCGGATTTACCGTAATGGTTTGTTCGTCCCAGTTAACTGTACCGCCAATTTCCTCCAACAAATCACTTAATGTACTCACATCAGAAATTTGCGGAAGTCCTTCAATGGTAACTTGAGAATCGGCTAAAATCGAAGCTGGCAGAAGCGCAACAGCACTATTTTTTGCTCCACTGATTCGCACTTGGCCATTTAAAACATGACCACCTTCAATTAGTATTTTCTGCATCTGTAACCCTCGCTTTTAGAGGTTGTAAATATATATAATCCAGCGATAAGTTTATTCGCTCTATTTATATCATTTACGATTTTTTTCTATTTCATTCATTATTATTTCTGTTTATTCCAGTCTGCTAAAAATTTTTCAATACCTTGATCGGTTAGTGGGTGTTTAACAAGTTGTTCTAATACTTTATAAGGGATTGTTGCAATGTGTGCACCATTTAATGCGGCATCTATAACATGTAATGGGTGTCGGATGGATGCAGCAATAATTTCTGTTTTAATCTTATGTTGATCAAAAATATCAGAAATGGTTTGGATTAATGTCATGCCATCATGACCAATATCATCTAGTCGTCCTAAGAATGGTGATACATATGTAGCCCCAGCACGAGCCGCAAGCAATGCTTGGTTTGCATTGAAAATCAAAGTCACATTGGTTTT
Source organism: Oceanobacillus salinisoli (assembly GCF_009733865.1). Classification (GTDB taxonomy): domain Bacteria; phylum Bacillota; class Bacilli; order Bacillales; family Amphibacillaceae; genus Oceanobacillus; species Oceanobacillus salinisoli. Next base: position 17,656 of record NZ_WOFB01000044.1, read on the forward strand.
AATATTAAGGTCGCTAAACGCTTTAACTGCTTTTAAACCTTCCAGTGTCATTGGTACCTTCACCGTAATATTTGGAGCGATTGCTGCTAATTCTTTTCCTTCTGCAATCATACCTTCCGCATCTTCGGCAATTACCTCTGCACTTACTGAACCTGTCTTAACCTCAGATGTAATTTCTCTTAAGCGATCATGAAAAGAAACGCCCTCTTTTGCCACTAGACTAGGATTGGTCGTTACACCACCCAAAACCCCCAACTCGTTTGCTGTACGTATTTCATCAATATTTGCTGTATCAATAAAAAATTTCATCACTTTCACCCCTGTTTTAGATTTGTAATAAATGGTTTTTAGATACGGATAAGCGACGAAGGACAGAAACTGTATGTAAGTCCATTCGTCGCTATAGGAGCACAATTCTCTTTATTTTCTTTAAGCTTTTCCTGATGATCCGAATTCGCGCATTTTACCTATAACAGTTTCTTTAATGGCTTCTGTACCAGGTCCTAAATATTTACGTGGGTCATACAATTCTGGTTTTTCTTCCAATGTTTTACGTACTGCTTTTGTTTGAGCCAGTTGATTTTCTGTATTTACATTGATTTTAGCAGTTCCCAAAGAAATCGCTTTTTGAATATCTTTTGTTGGGATACCTGTACCACCATGTAATACTAATGGAACTTGAACGGCATTTAAGATTTCTTCCATTTCTTTAAAGCCTAGGTTTGGTTCACCTTGGTATTGACCATGTACAGATCCTAATGCTGGTGCTAGACAGTCTACTCCTGTTCCTTCTACAAGCTGTCTGCATTCTTCGGTATCAGCGTACATAATTCCACCGATTACACCGTCTTCTTCTCCACCTACTGTACCTACTTCCGCTTCAACAGATACGCCGTGGATATGCGCTAATTCAGTAACTTTTTTCGTCGTTTCGATATTTTGCTCAATTGGATCATGAGAAGCATCAATCATAACAGAAGTGAATCCTGCATGAATCGCTTGTGCACATTTCTCGAAGCTTGAACCATGGTCTAAATGGATAGCAACAGGAACCGTTGTACCATAGGATTCCATTAAAGATTTAACCATTGCTACAACAACATTAAAGCCGCCCATATATTTTCCAGCACCTTCAGAAACACCTAGGATAACTGGTGATTTTTCTTTCTCCGCTGCTTGTAGAATAGCTTGAATATATTCCAGGTTATTAATGTTGAATTGGCCAACCGCATAACCATTTTCTTTACCTTTTTCAAGCATCTCTTTCATTGATACTAATGGCATTACGTAAATCCTCCTCTAGTGAATCAATTCACATTTTTAAGTTGTGTTCATTTTCATACACTCTTAGAATACCAACTAGTCCCAACTCGTGCAAGCTTTTGGAAACAGCCTAAATATTCAATATTTATTGTAAATTAACTCTATATTAGACTAACTTATTTACTAGCTGAATCAATTCCTGCACATTGAATGGTTTAGCGATTACTTTTTTCACAAGTGGAAATTTTTTCGCTTCCGCACCGATGCTCTCTGTAAGTCCACTCATTATAAGGGCAGGTACTTCGACTCCATCCTCTTCCATCTTCTGAAGAACTTCTGCTCCATCCATGATTGGAAGCTTATAATCTAAAATTATTAAGTCGAAGTTTGTTTTATGTATTTTATCAAGGGCCTGTTTTCCAGTCGTCGCTTCTTGTACTTCATAACCTTCATTCTCTAAAATATCTGTTAAGAGCAGACGAATACCCATTTGGTCATCGACAACCAATATTTTATTTTTCGACATGCTTACCTCCCCTTTCTATTTATTCCGCTAGTATTCTCCCCTTAAGTTTATCAAGTTCGATACACTGACGACATTTTCCTGCTAATTCCGATAATTTAATTTGGAAAATTTTTCAAGTTTTACTAATCAGTCCATCATTTATGGCTGCTTTTTTCTAAAAGAATGTTGGTCCGATGTAATTTTTCACTGTTATACCGCTACGGAAATACACGGAGACTCGTTACCGGGAAAAGAGGCATCGGTAAGACCCCTAAAGACGAGACTTTTAAGGAACAGAGGCTAAGAACGCCAATCCTGGGGCTTTCGATTACTCACCATCGAAAACCTTTGTGACAACGCCTCCTGAGACCAATTCCTGTTGCCCCGAGCTCACCTGCCTTCCTACGGTGCGCAGAGTGTATTTCCATCGATGTGTAGTGCTATATAACTTCAAATGATAAGTTATTTCTTAGTATTAAATCCTAGATACACATTGTCGTGACGGTTGTTTAGAACCCACGAAATATTAATTTCACGTGCTTGTGCTAATCAATCATTAGAAAATCCCAACCAGCGCAGGCAGAATACGTAGACGCACGTTCCAGACCTGAGCAGTGAGGGTACTACTTGAATAATCTTCTTTGTTCCCTTGCACCGAGGAAGTCTACTACGAAGCGTTACTAGAAGACTAGAGGCACACCGGTTTTCCGCGAGGAGGCTTTAGGCCGTGCCCACGAACCGTAAGTATTCTGCCGGAGC
>NZ_WOFB01000045.1 GCF_009733865.1 Oceanobacillus salinisoli
TTTATTTACTGGAGATTTGTTTTACGATGAAACTCCTATTTATGCATTTTTTCCAACAACTAGCCCAGTTGATTTAGTGAAATCGTTAGAAAAAATATCAAATATATCTAATGTAATAATGATTTATGGAGGGCATAATACAATAGGTCTAACCCCAGATGTATTACATGAAGTAAAAAGTGCAGTTGACAAGTTAAGAGAACAAGATCTTGTAAAGTTTGGAACTGGTGTTCATAAATTTAACGGATTTAGTGTTCAATTTTAAATTAGCTTTTTCCACAAACTGTTGATTATCTTGAATAAGGAATCGTACTAGTTCCATTAAAGAGCAGGTTTGTGGAAACTATGAGATGAAAAATAAGGCGTTTCTGGAATAAGTAGAAACGCTTATTTTTTATTAAGATAGATTTGTTTGTTGACCAAGAAGTTAAAAGAATTGGTGAAATAATGAAAAGTATTTTTAGTTTAAACTTAGGGGGAATGGGATATGAAGTCGATAAAGGTTTATCATTACGATGCTTTTAGTAAAGAACCTTATAAGGGAAATCCTGCGGGGGTAGTTTTAAATGGTGATGAATTGACAGAGATAGAAATGCAAGAGATTGCTTTCAAATTTGGCTTTAATGAAACGGCTTTTCCAGTTGAATCGGATGTAGCTGACCTTAGAATTCGATTTTTCACACCAGGTCATGAAATGAATTTATGTGGTCATGCAAGAAATCATCCTGAAGTTTTATATGAATATTACCAATTAAAAGTTGACTTGGCAAAAAAGTTTCGGTTTGACAAAGTGTCTTACACGAAGAATAAGGCTCCTTTTATTCACAATGTCTTAAAAAAGGCAAAAAGAGAAGAGCGGTGATTATTATAGTTGTCCTAGCAATGATTTAATAAGGTTATTACTTTTACTTTCTGTGAAAATGCAGTAGTTAAAGAATATTTGGAGGGTTACGTACTTGAAAATACTTGAAACAGAAAGATTATACTTAAGGCAATTAAGTTTGGACGATATACAGGAGTTATCAAAAGTTCTTTCTGATCCAGAATCAATGCAATACTATACCGGGCCATTTCATTTGGAGAAGGTAGAAAGTTGGATTCAATGGAATATGGATAATTATAGAAAGTATAAACATGGATTATGGGCAGTAATTTTAAAAGATGGAGAAAGATTTCTTGGAGATTGTGGCATTACAATGCAAATAATTGATAGAGAAACAGTACCAGAGATTGGTTTTCATATTATTAAAAAATACTGGAATCAAGGATATGCAACAGAGGCCGCGGTTGCCTGTATGGAGTATGCCTTTAAAGTATTAAAGTATCCTAAAGTATTTTCTTACACTACAGTCAAAAACCTTCCATCACAGAGAGTAGCAGAAAAAATAGGAATGAAGAAATATAAAGATTTTGAAAAAAATGAAGAAAAACAAATTGCCCAAGTAGCATTTAATCCTTATATTTGAGGTTCAGTCATAATTTTACTAACTATAAAGTTTGTACGAGGGATTTTATTATGAAAATTGATTTAAAGAGGATGTTCAAAAAGTCCGGTGAAAATAACACATCGAATTCTTCGTTGGCTCGCTTTTCCGTTGCTCACGTATTAACTGCATACGTTCCGCTACTCAAAGCTTCGCCGCCTCGAACTTCTCGGTCCTTTTCATCCTCCTTTTGAACACGCACTTAAACTAAACGGAACAGGCTAGTGTAGTATCCTCTTTTTAGCCAATGAATAAACAATGGTATAATACATAATTATTAACGAAAGGTGTGATGTCTTGTGGCATATAAACTAAATCAAGCTGATGAAGTTGGAATATTTATTGAAAAGTCTAACCCGGGGAGATGTCACATTGATATTGAAAGAAGAAAAATTTGATGTTGTTTCAGAAACAGAAAGATTAGTGATAAGACCATTAAAGAAAGCTGACTATGGAAATTGGTTAAGTGAATTTGGAAACTGTTATCCATCTAAACATCGCCACGATAAAGGGAAAATTGATATGAGTGTTTGTACGCGGGAATGGTTTGATAATCTAGTAGATAAACACCAAGAGTTGGCATTTGCAGATATTGCTTACGTATTTGGTGTGTTTAGGAAAAAAGACGGCACACATCTGGGTATGGTGGATTTTTCAACCTTAGCAAGAGAAGACTTCCAATGGGGAAGGATTGGATACACCATCCATAATCAGCATTGGAGAAAGGGTTACGGTAAAGAAGCAGTAAAAGAAGCACTTTATACTGCTTTTAATCATCTGAAATTCCACCGTGTAGAAGCCCATATCAATTTAGACAATTCTGCGTCAATCAATCTAGCAGAGAGTGTAGGTATGGCGTATGAATGTACAGAAAAAATTTTATATTTGAATTTGGAGAATGGACGGATAACCTAATTTATTATAAAAATTCTAACGAGTAAGTTTTTTAAACTGGTAAGGCGATTGTTCAAGTAAGAATAGTCGCCTTTTCACTAGCGGATGCTTAAACAAATAGAAGAATCCATATACCAAACTTCTTAGAGGCAAAATTTAAAGAGATAAAAGCAAACTGTAAAACAGGGAATTCGACTAAAGTGCAGTACAGATTAAGTAAATATAAAGGATAAAGGGGATAACATAATGCTAACAGAAAGAGTTCATATTGCCGTGCCAACAGCTTTTTTTGAAGATGAATCTTTAAATATTCAAGGGACTATAAGCCATATAAGAGACCTGTATAAACAAGGAGTAAAATCTGTTCTTGTCTCTGGAACTACTGGAGAACAGCATAGTCTAAGCCTCCAAGAGAAAATGGAATTAATACACGCTTTAGAACTGGAAAAGGAACTAATTAGTAATATGGAAATTATATTTGGTGTGGCTTCTATTAGACAGAAAGAAGCAGAGGAATTAGCTGAAAAGATTCTTCATACAAAAATATCAGGTATCATGCTTGGGTATCCACCGTATGTTATACCGACACAAGAAGAAGCATTCGTTTATACAAAGAGGATTATAGACCTAAGTAATAAACCTACAATTTTATATAACAATCCAAAAAGAACTGGATTTGATTTATCAGAAAAAAGTATTATTCAATTAAGTAATATAGACTTAGTGGTTGGAATAAAAGATGCTGGTAATAAAGAAAAAGTGGAACGAATAAAAAACGGTATGCATAGAAACGATTTATATTTTTATGCTGGTGGAGAAGTGGGTTTGGAAGAAAAAGTATTACATGGATATAATCGTCTTTCTTCCATTGCTGGGAATGTTTCCCCAACGGAAATTAGTCAATGGTTTCAAAAAATGCTTATGAAGCAAAAAGTAAGTAAACAAGAAAACGAAAAAATAGAAAATATGATGGAACAAGTTTATCAAGGAAACGCTATTGTAAATCTGAAAAAAATTATTAATCAGAAGGGTACTCCAATGGGCATTTGCAGAAGTCCAATAGGAAATATTTAAATAGATAGTGATATATTTTTTTAGACTAATTACTGAAATGTTCATCTCATCTAGTAATATGTAAGGCTCAATTTCTGTTATATTTTAATTTTCCTTAACCAAGGTTTTTCAACTAAATGAAGGAGCAAGATAGGCTATGTAATCTATGCATTTTCATGGTGATTTGCATCAATTTTGATTGGATTTGTGATCTTAGGTTTTTTATGTATTCTTAAATGCCGGAATTATGACTTTCTATCAAAACAATGTTCCAGTAGAAATAATGGGAAGAGTAACGAGTATTTATCAGTTGATACATAGTGCTGTTCAAGTAGTATTTATTCTTGCGGCAGATCTAATTTCATTATGGCTTACTATTAGCACGTTGGCACTTGTGATGCTTGTCTCATCGATACTCTTTTCGTTTTCAGTATTGAAGCCCAATAATATTTTATTACCGGGAAGACCTCAAAGAAAACGAAAAATTTAAAGGTTTAAGATTATTAGATTAAACGGGAGCAATAGAAGATTTCTTTTGCGTTAAGGTGGGCGTTGATGTAAGTAAGGTTATGGCAATTACTAAATAAGCAATGTATCCTTGTTCCGCTAGTAGAACAAGGAATCTCAATAGAAATAAGCAATTACATGGTAAAATAATTTAAAAAGGCTGTGTCACTATATGAAAGTTTCTTTAATTGCTGCGATGGATGAAAATAGAGTTATTGGTAAAGAGAATGACATCCCATGGAGAATTCCAAAAGATTGGGAGTTTGTTAAAAATACCACAATTGGACAACCAACCATATTGGGTAGAAAGAATCTTGAGTCAATAGGAAGGGCATTACCTCATAGGAGGAATATTGTCTTAACAAGAGATAGGAATTATAAATTTAAGGGTTGTGAAATTGCCCATTCAGTTGAAGAGGTGTATAAAATTTGTGAAAATGAAAAAGAGATTTTTATTTTCGGGGGAGAACAAATTTATAAAATATTCTTACCTCACGTTGAGAGGATGTATATTACAAAAATTCATCATGAATTCGAAGGGGATACATTTTTTCCAGAAGTGAATTTCAATGAATGGAATGAAGTATCTGTCGAAAAAGGTATTATGGATGAAAAAAATCCTTATAACTACTATTTTCATGTTTATGAAAGAAAGTTGTTAAGATAATAGGCAGTTTACTCAAATAGGAATGGGGATATTTTAGTGATACGATTAGCTAATGAAACTGACGCAGAAGCAGTTATTGATATTAGAAAAGATATTATTTTATCAGAAAAGACAACCAGATTCTTTGTATCTTCTCCCAACGAGGTACCAAATGATATTAATAAGGAAAGAGAAAAAATACGAAAAAGTCGTGAGAAAAATAATCTTTATGTAGTTTTCGAAGTTGAAGGTAATGTGGTGGGCTTTTTGGTCTTTAACCGTTATGAACATATTCGCCTACACCACGCAGGGTCAATGGGTATGGGAATTAGAGAAGAGTACACCAATCAAGGGATTGGCACTAAACTTATCGAATATCTGATAGATTGGGCTAAACAAAAAAATCTGGAAAAGATTTGCTTAGGCGTTATATCTGTCAACAAGAGAGCCATTAATGTATATCGACGTTTGGGTTTTATAGAGGAAGGTAGACAGAAAAAACAAATAAAGTATGAAGATGGTTCATATGGTGATGATATACTGATGGCTTATCATATTTAATAAAAAAGTTGCCAAGTAATATACATAAATTAAAGTATGCATGGAAGCATGGATTTGTATGAAAAGAAGAACAAAAATAATTATAGCGATAAGTGTTTTACCTTTTTTATAATTTAATATGGAGCTGGAAGCGTACCATTAATATAATAATCTAACATGATACATCTTTGTGTTGCTAAAAAATAGTCAGCATAGCTTTTATTTTCATTAGCCTGTTCTAATAATTTAATAGTTTTATTGATATAAGAATGCATTTTTTCATTATTCGTAAGCGACGTTATATTATCTAGCATATCCATTTTTTCTTCAAGATCCTCTATTAGGTTTATCCATGTCCCTTTGCGCTCTAAGGTTTTATTAAATTCTTTATCAGATAAAAAGTATTCCCTTCCACCATAACCGGCACTTATATAACTTTGTTTACTACTTTCCACCTGGTCCTTAGCATAAACCGCTTTAGGGACTACTAAATAATAACCACCATATGCGGAATTTTTTATGTATGCCTTGATCTTATCTTTTTTATCGGATGGTAGCATTTTAATTATACTGTTTAAATCCTGCAATTCTTTATCGTAATTGGGCTTGATGGAACCAAGTAATTCATTATAGGGTTTATCTTCTACTACATATGAATACATTAACCCTGATTCTGTTATTATAAATTCTTGATTAGATAGTTGTTGACTTTCTTCCGTTCTAGTTAAAGGGGTTGATTGATTATCATGCACATTCGGTTCTTCCTCTGGTGAGTTTAGTGTACATGCTGCTAAAAACATAGCTAAACCAAAGATAATTAATATTCTTTCCATGAGTATATTCCCCCCCCCCTATACCTGCAAAAGAACAGTGATAAACGCTCCTGTTTAATATAAAACAATGTTGAAGTTCTATATGATTCCCTACGCTTTCATTACTACCATTAGTTTAACACAATGGGATTGATAATTCTAAATCGTTTTTATAATTTATATTTTTTATTATTTAGAATCACTTATATTACGTAGCATGTTTAATAAGAGTTAATTAGGGACAAATGTTTAATTTGGATGTTATTAGAAAGGCTGTAAGATATGATTCGAATTGAAGAAAATAATTATAATCAGATAATTCCTCTTCTTCTCAGTTTTTCGCATGCTAAAAAGTACAAAGCATTAAGAAACATAGCTAGAGCTGAGTGTCATTATCAAACATGACATATCTTAAAATGATTCCACTATAGTAATTGGCGGAATGTTTTACTCTAATACAAATAAATATTTGTTATTTGTATATTCTGAAATAAATTATTTATGTGTTACAATATACATGGTTGTTCGATTAGAGGAAACTTAGGAGGTTAATAAAATGTTTTAAGAAATATCAACGAGACGTATTCCCCGATTGATAGAGACAAATGAAAGATGTTATAAACTATTAAAAAAGAGAGCGTTAGATGTAGAGGAAGGTGAAAATGAATAAAAAATATATTTATTATATAGGTTTCATCATTTTAATTGGTTCGATAAGTATTATTTTTTTCATTAATAAGGAATCTGAAGCTTCAGTTTCTATGTTTCAACCAGAGCTAAATAAAAATGATTGGGCTCAAATTATGGAACAAATATCTGATTTGATTGATGAAGATAGTAATCATATTTTGTTACAGGAAATGACTTTAAGCTGGAATAAGGAAAGTTTAAAACAAGCAAATATCCGAGTCCAAAGTGAGAAAACAAATGAAAGTTTTATAATAAGTTTTGATCATGATGGTAATGGAAAAACATTAATTAGTAGTTTGGGTAAACTGGAACCAAAAGATAAGAAAGTAAAAGCACAAGAAATCATTCAACTTCTTAACAATCATACATTAGTAGCTTACCAAGAGGAAGGAGCAGAAAATGAATATTTTTTACGTTTTGATATTACCTATGGAAATCAAGAATTTACAAATGACAAGCAAATGGAAGGAAAATTATTTAAAGTTACCCCGGAATATGTAAAACCTTTCGAAAAAAATGAAACGGTAGTGATTTCAAGAGTTGCTGTTTCCTTTTTGGCAAATTCAAATGTGTACATAATCAAGCATCTATGAGGAGAGGAATATACTTTGGAAATGTAAATTAAATTGTGTGTTAGGGGAACGAACAGCTTACTGGGTAGAGGAGAAAAAAATGAAAAAGCGAATGGTAGGAATTTTACTATATGATTATGTAGATGTTTTAGATTTTGCTGGTCCCGCTGAAGTTTTGTCGCTTACTGTCAATAATAGAGCAGAGCAAGCCATCATTCTTTACAAAAAGCATATGTTACCTAATAAGCCGTTTCAAGTATTTACTATTACAGAAACTGGAGAACAAATAATAACTCATTCAGGGATAAAAGTGCAACCTGATTTTAGCTTTGATAATAGCCCTGAATTAGATATTCTAATAATTCCTGGCGGCCCTTTAAGGGCGGTACAAACGATGGTTAAAAACCAAAGGATTCAGGAATGGATTATTAAACATAAAAGTATTGAATATATCTGTTCAGTTTGCACTGGAGCAATTATTTTAGGAGAAACAGGATTGTTAGATGGAAAGAAAGCAACGACCCATTATTTAGCATTGAAAATATTACAAGAAAAACACCCTGATATTAAAGTGGTATCCGACAGCAAAGTAGTACATGATGGTAACCTCATATCTTCTGGTGGAGTTTCTTCAGGGATTAATATGGCACTATATCTTGTTATGCAGCTCATGGGGAAAGCTACTGCTGAAAGAACAGCTAAAACGATTGAATTTACTAGTGAAAAAGAGTGAATTTGTCGGATGACGGCATTTTTCTTGAGTCTTGAAACGAAAAAAATTTTCATTCCAAAGCGCTTGTAATCTACGTAACGGACAATCAACCACATACATACATAGCTTTTTTGTTATCAATCAGTATTTCTAATGATTCTGGTCGTGTTCCTTTACTGGTGTAATAGCAGCTTTTTCCAGATAATCTGTGTGCTTATACATGAATACAAGCGGTTGTCAGGATAAAACCATAAACAAGTTAGTAAAAGAAATGAAAGAGTAAAATAAAATTTATATAGGAAGAGATATCAATTAGTACATCTGTTTTGCAACAGTGACATTTCTTCGGTATATTGACACAGTTTTCTTTCCTATATATAATTAGTTAGAGTTGAATAACAGAGAGGTTCTTAGCATAAACCCTCTTTAAAAAACTAAGGACAAGAATGCCGTGTACCTTAGATGGTGCAAGGCTTTTTTTGTTTATGGAGGTAGAATTCATGAAAAATCAAGATTTATCTGATTTAACCTTATTAGGAAATCAAGGAACTTCCTACGAGTTTGATTATAATCCGGATATTTTAGAAACGTTTGATAATAAACATCAAAACCGCGACTACTTTGTTAAGTTTAATTGTCCGGAATTCACAGCACTATGTCCGATAACAGGTCAACCTGATTTTGCAACAGTATATATCAGCTATATTCCGGATGTGAAAATGGTAGAAAGTAAATCTTTAAAACTATATCTTTTTAGCTTCCGAAACCATGGAGCGTTCCATGAGGATACGATAAATATCATTATGAATGATTTAATTGAACTGATGGATCCGAGATATATTGAAATTTGGGGAAAGTTCACACCAAGAGGCGGTATCTCCATTGATCCATACTGTAATTACGGGAAACCAGGAACCAAGTACGAAAAGATGGCAGAACACCGGATGATGAACCATGATATGTATCCGGAAAATATAGATAACCGTTAGAGGAAAAACTACCCAGATTTGGGTAGTTTTTTAATTTCGGCATCATATTCGACAAATTTCGGGAGGTGACAGGCACCATGAGGAAGCACCAAAAGCACTAATTGACACAATGACAAAAATTGATTACGATTAAATATAATTCAGACAATTTTGTATAAATAGGGGGGGACGATGTATGATACCGATTCAGCACCAATCCAATCCGTATCCAACAGCACATCATTCAAAGTATGCCAAAAATGGAATGGTCGCCACATCTCAGCCATTGGCAGCACAGGCTGGATTGGAAATACTAAAAAAGGGTGGGAATGCCATCGATGCGGCCATTGCCACCGCAGCTTGCCTAACTGTTGTGGAGCCTACATCCAATGGTATAGGCAGTGATGCATTTGCACTTGTGTGGACGAAAGGAAAGCTACATGGACTAAACAGTAGTGGTAGATCTCCAAAATCGATTTCCATTGATACATTGAAGGAAGATGGGTATGATGAAATTCCAACATATGGCTGGATTCCTGTTACGGTTCCAGGAGCTCCAGGGGCATGGGTGGAGTTGTCTAATCGTTTTGGAAAATTGTCATTCTCGGAAGTGTTAGAACCAGCCATAAAGTATGCAGAAGAGGGTTACCCCATTTCACCAACATTAGCGAAATACTGGAAGAGTGCTTATCGTACATATAAACAAAAGTTAACCGATTCTGTTTTTGAAAATTGGTTTAAAACCTTTGCTCCTAACGGAAGAGCACCAGAAATTGGTGAAATATGGGCTTCTCCGGATCATGCGAAAACACTAAAGGAAATTGCAGAGACAAATGGAGAGTCCTTTTACCGCGGGGAACTTGCTGAGAAGATTGCGCTTTTTTCAAGGCAAACAGGGGGATATCTGACAGCGGATGATTTAGCAACATTCAAACCAGATTGGGTAGATCCTATTCATGTGAATTACCGTGGCTATGATGTATGGGAAATACCTCCAAATGGCCAGGGAATTGTTGCTTTGGAGGCCCTAAATATTTTAAAAGGCTTCGATTTCCCTGCAAAAGAATCAGTAGATACATATCATAAGCAAATCGAAGCAATGAAACTAGCATTTACGGATGCACAGAAACATGTTACGGAAGAAAAATATATGAGGCATTCTGTGGAAGAAATCCTAAGTGATGCCTATGCCGAAAAAAGACGATCCTTAATTGGTAACGAGGCGATTTTGCCAGTCGCAGGAGAACCTGAAATGAGTGGTACCGTCTACTTGGCAACGGCAGATAATGAAGGGAATATGGTCTCCTTTATTCAAAGTAATTATATGGGTTTTGGTTCTGGTGTGGTTGTACCTGGAACGGGAATTGCTTTGCAAAATCGTGGACATAATTTTTCGATGGATCCGGATCATGTCAATGCATTGGCTGGGGCAAAACGGACCTATCATACAATTATTCCAGGATTTTTGACGAAAGGAAATGAGGCGGTTGGTCCATTTGGGGTCATGGGTGGATTTATGCAGCCACAAGGACATGTGCAAGTGATTATGAATACGGTTGACTTTGGACTGCATCCCCAGGCAGCCCTTGATGCTCCAAGGTGGCAATGGATGAAAGAAAAGACGGTGGAAGTAGAGAACCGCTTTTCCCATCATATTGCCCAGGAATTACAAGCAAAAGGGCATGACATTCACATTCAATTAGAGCCAAACAGTTTTGGAAGAGGGCAGATTATTTGGCGTAATCCCAAGACAGGCGTCCTTGTTGGCGGATCAGAATCCAGAACAGATGGCACTGTTGCAGCATGGTAAACTAAAGGGGGAAAGAAAACTGGCTGCTAACCGGTTTCTCTCTTGGTACGGAAGAACTTGCAATAACTATAAAAGAAAAAGGTATGTGACAAAATGAAAACACAGTGGGATATTTTTATTTCTTTTTTCCGAGTAGGAATTCTTGGGTTTGGTGGTGGCCCTGCATCGATTCCTTTAATTGAAAAAGAGGTCGTAGGAAAATATAAATGGATGAATGAGGAAGAATTCGGTGATGTCCTGGCTATCGGAAATACCCTGCCAGGACCAATTGCCACGAAAATGGCTGGATATATTGGCTATCGTGTTGCAGGATTTTGGGGCATGATTAATGCGATTGCAGCAAATATTGTTCCAATGATTATTCTCTTAATTGTGCTGCTTACGACCTTATCATCCTTTAAAGATTTTGATTGGGTTAGAGGCATGTCAGCTGGAGTTGTTCCTGTCGTAGGTATGATGATGGCTGTTTTGACGTGGCAGTTTATGAAAAAGGCAGGCAAAGGATTTGGATGGACGAAAGCAATGATCTCGTTTGTATTATTTTTTGTTATTTTACAGTTATTGAATATTCACCCCGGAATCGTCATTGCCATTCTGTTAATTTTAGCGTTATCTATGAAAACAAAGAAAAAAGATAGAGAGAAAGGAAATACAACATGATTTATTGGCAAATATTTTTAGCGTTCTTTATTCCGGGCATATTAGGTTATGGCGGTGGTCCTGCATCCATTCCCCTTATCGAAAATGAAGTCGTGAAAAGGTATGAGTGGATGACGGTACAGGAGTTTAGTGAAGTGCTTGCGATTGGAAACTCATTGCCTGCACCGATTGCACCGAAATTGGCTGGTTATATTGGTTATGAAGTCGGTGGGGTTCTTGGAGCGTCTATCGGTGTTTTCGCAACGGTTGCACCTTCACTCATTTTAATGATATTGCTAGGAAACATCCTCCTGCGGTATAAAGACTCTCCGAAAGTAAAGCGACTGACATTGTTTGTACAGCCGGTTATAGCAGTTTTGCTAGGGGTATTGACATGGAATTTTCTACAAGAATCCTATCTTGGAATAGGATGGATTCAGACGATTATGATCGTTGTTATCAGCTATTTTTTAATTGAGCGAAGAGGTGTTCATCCAGCATTTGTGATTGCCGTGGCACTTGTGTATGGTGGGTTTTTCTTGTGATTGTTTAATGGGAAAAAGAATAGATGATGGCGTTCAAGTCTAGTATAAAGTTCTATGAATGACTTTAATTAAATTCAAAACACTTGCTAATTCTCATAAGGGAAAATAGCAAGTGTTTTTTTAAAAAAATTAATACATCGGAATAGTATACCAGGAAATAGTTAAAATAATGTTAAGAAAGAATATGTACTAAATAAAAAGAGCAGCCATAAGTATTTAGATTTTTTAAAAGGGATGGTAATTAAGTATGACAATGGTTATAGCATTTTCCTGGAAAGACAAAATAATAGTAATGGCCGATAGCCGGATATCTAGACAATCAGACAGCAAAGTTACGGAGTTTTATGATGATAGAGTGAAAATTTACCCTGTTAATGGAAATTTATTGATTAGTCAAAGCGGAGCTACAATAATACGATTAGATGAGCAGGGAAACTTTTTGGACGTTAGTGATGTTATAAGTGATTTTGTAAAAATGAATGGTAACAGAGAGCAATTAGTTGCTGTTGAGGGAGAATCAGCAATAAGGGACTTAATTGACTATTGGAATAAAATATTATTAAAGAATGACTTGGATCCTAATAATTATGATGTAAATTTTCTTTTATGTGGATGGATGAATGGAGTAACCCCCGCTATTTATTGCTACAGTTCCGAAACCAATAAAATCGACGAAGGAAATCGAGTGATAGGTGATAAGGAAGCACTAAAAATTATTTATCCATATATCCAAGAAGATCTAGAGAATAAGACATTTGAAGAAGTTCTCAGACATTATAAACACGGTTTTAACAAGGTTATTCAACATGTGGAAACAGTAGGTGGAGATCTACATATATATGAGCTAAATCAAAATCCTAAGTTATCCAAATGGATAAGTCGCCCGTTCTAAAAAAAGACCCCCTTTACACAATGTTTTAAAAAAGTGGTCTTTAGTTAAATAACTTTAAATCGCAAAGGAAATAGTTGTGACTTCCCTTGCGACAGCTAAGTTCAATCAATATTTGCTTCACATAAATTATCTATAAACCTTAGTTAACTAATCCCAATTCCTTTAACCCATAAAAAATTCCATCTTCATTTACGGTTCTTGTTTTGTGCTTCGCATACTGAAACAGTTCAGGATTCGCATTTCCCATTGCAAAACTTTCTCCAACAGATTGAAGCATTTCCTTATCATTCATCCCATCTCCAAAGGCAATGGCTTGTTCTGCTGGGATGTGTAGCTGTTCAAGAGCCTTTTTAATAGCTTCTCCTTTGTTTACATTGGTACGGATAATATCATATGCATGTTTTACACCGTCCACGTTGACCTGTGACAGTCTGATATGGGAGTCAAGCTGGTATAAATTTTCTTGTCCATCCTCTAAATTCATTACCGTCATTCCTAATATTTGATCTGCTGCTTCAGAAGTATATTTTTCATTCTGATACATTTGAAAAGCTTTACTAAAATGCTGGGAAATGGCACTGTCCGGATTAGTAAAGTAATTTTTTCCGTTCGTATACATAATGATTTCATGATGATGCTCCTTAGCAGTAGCAACGATATTCTTTACTAATTCTCCGCTCATTGGCTCATCTACAATCGTTTCATTATTGTAAATAGCATGCGCACCATTATATCCAATAAAGGAATCAATGTTTAATTCATTTGCGAGGTCTCTGATTTCATGGATTGGTCTGCCGGTAGCAATAAATACCTCAATTTCCTTCTCATTCAGCTGCTGAATTGCATCTTTCGTTTTGTCCGAATACGTATGGTCTGGTCTTAAAATGGTTCCGTCAATATCTAAGAATACTGCTTTATATGTCATGTTGAACTCCTTTAAATTAAAATTGATATACGCATAGTTTAGCATAAATAGACTGGGTAATGTAGTAAGTGACTTTAAAGGGATGTTAAAGTTAGGTAAAATTTTGTTTGAAACTGGGAGGGATCGAGCACAAGTCAATATAACATCATCCAAAAATTGGGACAGAAACACCGCCAACATAGCAGAATACCCCACCATCTAAGGAGAATCCCTTTTTAAACGACGTGAACCTGCAACTTCATAACAACTCTCTCCCACCAACAAAAAACCAGACCTCAATCAAAAAGGTCTGGTTTGATAAACGAATATTACAGCGCCATATCATCCACTGAATCTAACCATGCTTCAATCGTGCTGATGACTGACTCCACTGTTCCCTCTTCAAATGGGGAACGGAGGCCTGCAGCAGCCACTAATTCAAGAAATGGCTTGGATCCGCCCAATTTACATAAATTTAAATAGTCATTCCATGCATCCTCATGATTTTCCTGATTTCGTTTCCAGAACTGGAAGGCGCAAATCTGTGCTAACGTATAATCAATGTAATAGAAAGGCACCTCATAAATATGTCCTTGACGTTGCCAAAATCCACCAGCTTCCAAATAGCTGTTTCCATCATAATCACGATGAGGCAAATAGATTTTTTCTAATTTTTTCCATGCTTGTTTACGCTCATCCGGTGTCCATTCAGGGTTTTCATAAACTAGATGCTGAAATTCATCGACAGCTACACCATACGGGATAAACGTTAATCCGCTTGCCAGGTGACTATATTTATATTTGTCTGTGTCTTCTTTGAAAAACAGTTCCATCCATGGCCAAGTGAAAAACTCCATACTCATCGAATGAATTTCCGCTGACTCACTCGTTGGAAAGCCGTATTCTGGGATTCCGAAATGTCTACTGGAATATGCCTGGAATGCATGACCCGCTTCATGGGTTAATACATCTACATCCCCAGAAGTACCGTTAAAGTTAGCGAAAATAAATGGAGACTGATAACCCTCTATAAAGGTGCAGTAGCCACCAGCTTCTTTCCCTTTTTTCGCCTCTAAGTCCATTAAATGACGGTCAAGCATATATTGGAAAAATTCATTGGTTTCATCGGATAATTCGCTATACATCCTTTTCCCGTTCTCAATAATCCATTCCGGTGAACCTTTTGGTGTTGCGTTCCCACTTTCGAATTCAAAGCTCTCATCGTAAAACTTAAGGGAATCAACCCCAATTCGATCTGTTTGTTTTTCATACAATTTCGTTGCAACAGGGACAATTGACTCGCGAACTTGTTTACGGAACATACTAACCATATCGGCATCGTAATCGATTCGCTGCATTCTTAAGTAGCCGAGCTCGACGAAGTTTTTAAATCCAAGTGTGGTGGCAATTTCATGTCTAATTTTAACAAGTTGATCATATATCGTATCAAATTTTTCTTGATTTTCTTCAAAAAATCCAAACCTAGCCTGGACTGCTGCTTTCCTTACATCGCGGTCTTTGCTTTCTGTAAATGGCTGTAGTTGGGCTAACGTATAGCTTTCACCTTTAAATTCAATCTCTGCAGAAGCGACTAATTTGGAATATGCGGATGTTAGCTTGTTTTCTTTTTTCATAAGGTCAATCACTTCCGGTGAAAATGCTTTAATCTCGCACTCCGCAAGACTGAATAATTGCGTACCAAATTGCTTTTCCAGTTGATTTCGGTATGGCGAATCGATTAACTTTTTATAAAAGTCCGTGCTCAATTCATTTAATTCCGGCTGGAAATCATCGAAGAAATCGCGTTCTTTCTGGTAGAATTCATCTTTTGTATCGATGGAGGCACGTATGTACACTAAATTGCCCATCGTTGATAATGTATTCCGTAGTTTATTTATTTCCTTTACTGCTTCTGCAGCAGATTCGGATGAATTTGCATTCGTGAAAACTTCCAATAATGTATGAAAACTATGCTTCACCTCTTCCACATTTAGTCGTTCATATGTATAATTTTCAAATGTAAGCATTCATAATCCTCCTTATCTTCCTAATTTCTATATTCGCCTTAGTGGAAACAAAATCCTTTTTTTAGTATTTGTTTTTGACCACCACATGAATTGAAAAATAAATGTTCGGTTCAATTGACTTTGTAAGCGGTCAATTGTAGACTTATTTATAGTGATTATATTATTAATTATGGGGTGAAAAGCATGATTGAATCAGTTTTAACAATAGGTGGTATTTTAGCATTTATCGCTTTTGTAGTGAGTTTATTATTAGTAAAAGCAACGCCGAAAGATAAATACATTGCCTATTTACCTGGTTTTCTATTAGCAGCTGCCGGATTAATCTTCGTATTAGCTGCCTCGTTTGTGAACGTTGAAATGATGGGAGCTCCTCTAGGCGGATGGGGCATTGCTTGTCTCTTCTCAGCAGCAATTAGTCTCATCTTTACATCCATATTTGATGCATATCAACAAGTGGATACACAAAATGCATAAACTGAAAAAAAGCTATAGTACTTATCGAAGATGAGGTAAGTACTATAGCTTTTTTATTTTACGTTAGAAAAGAAACAAGCTGGGAGTTATTTTAAATACGTATTTCCATCACGCTGTTCAATTTTATTTTCCTTTATCAGTCTTCCAAGTGCCCGTTTAAACGCAGCCTTACTGATGTTGAATGTTCCGCGGATTTCTTCTGGATCACTTTTATCGCTAAATGGAATCATACCACCGTGTTCTTGCAGATGTTCAAGAATCATTTTTGAATCATCAATCATTCCATGCTGCTTAAGTGGTCTTAAGGAAATGTTAAGTGTACCGTCTCCTTTCACTTCGATAACACGGCCATGTACCAATTCGCCAAGCCGGGGCTCTTCTTTGCGTTCGGTATGATGGATAAACCCTCTGTAACCTTCTTCTGTTATGATCGCAGCACCCTCTCTACTTGTATAATAAACTCTTCCGTTCACAGACTGGTTTAGCATATCCTCGGGTGCAGTCTCGAACTCACGGTACATTATCCCTTCTGTTGCCGGGATTGCCAGTAACCGACCTTTTTGGTCAAAACCTAATGTAACAAACAACTGATCACCAGGTTTCGGCCAAACCGCCTGGTATAACGGTAAATCATCATTGGAAACAAGAAAATCCTTGGCAATTCCAATGTTTACAAACACACCAAGATGTGGGATAACCTCAACCACTTCCGCCCAACCATATTCATCCATTCGAATTTCCGGAAAAGTTATCGTAGCTGTTGTATTTCCTTTTTTATCCTTGTACAAAAACACATCGATTTCCTGTCCTTCTTCATGCTCACTTTCTGTTTCATTATGATGGAGCAGGGCTTGCTCTCCATCCTTCTCCAGAACATATCCGGTATCAATTTTCCGTAACACTGTCATCGTTTGAATGGTTCCAAGTTTTAATGTATTCATGAGTAACCTTCTTTCTATATGTATATCTTGCTATATTGGAAAAGGGGCACCCTATTAAAAGAGTACCCCTTTCATTAAAAAAGTAACACATAAGTTTATATTTTTTAATCCCTAATCTTTGGATTTGAAATTCAACACCATTATTTCTTTAACCGCGGTACATGTTCCACTGGATGTTCTCTAACTTAAGCAAGGTAAGCCCTTCCTGCTCTTACCTCCTTGCGTCCCCTTAGACGCGCCAGTGTGAATAAGCATTTTCAAAAACACTGTAGAATGCCAGAACACTTAGCTGTTACTTTCTTTGCAACTAATTAAATATACATGGAATTTATTGGTTTGTCAAGTTAGAAGAGGTATCCAAAGTTAATAAAATAACTATAAGCAGAAGGTGGGTCATTACAAATTCAATTTCTCTCACTAACACTAGCATTTATGATAAACTATTTAATAGTTTCATCATGTTATAAAGAGAGAGTCTAGCTTAGATGGAGATGGATTTATGAGTTTATTTTTAAATGTTATTTTACCGATTATGCTTGTATTTGCCTCAGGTTATGTCCTGCAGAGAATACGCGTACTTGATGTCAAATCGGTTTCGGCGGTATGTCTTTATATACTTTCGCCGGCATTAGTTTTTACTTCTTTATATGAAGCAGAGTTTAATAGTGGATATGTGATTATTGTTGTTTACATGTTTGTCCTCTTTTTCCTTATGGTTTTTGTAAATAAAATTCTGGCAAAAATATTCAAATGGTCACAAAACATGGAGAGTGCTGCAATCCTGTCAACAGGGTTTATGAATGCCGGTAATTATGGATTGCCAGTAGTGCTATTCAGCTTAGGACCAGCTGCACTGCCATATTCTGTTTTTATTATGGTTGTACAGGGATTGCAAAATAACTTTTTTGGTGTATATTATGCTTCCCGAAGCTCGAGTGGGATGAAGCGAGCGGTTATCAATGTGCTTAAGATGCCTACCACCTATGCAATGATTCTTGCATTTATTTTTCAGTTTTTAAATATAACGGTTTCTGAATCGATTCATTCTATGTTATCTATGGTAGGGGAGGCTGCTATACCTGTCATGATGATTATGCTTGGTATGCAACTGAGGTCCATAACCGGAATTAAGCTGAATTGGCAAGTCATTACATCAGCTGTCACATTAAAAATGGTTGGGGCACCACTGTTTGCCTTTGCATTTGTTCATTTTCTAAATGTCGATCCATTGATTGGAGCGGTGATTATTATTATTTCGGCAATGCCGACAGCAGCAACGACAACGATGTATGCCATTGAATTCGATACAGAGCCAGATCTCGTTTCCAGTATTACCTTCATCGCAACAATTGCGAGTATCTTAACCGTTACGACTCTATTAAATATAATGTAAAATCCTTTCGTCAGAATAACGGCTTTCTTTCAAGCGCTATTTCACAGGTGTGTGGAATAGCGTGTTTTTAGTTGGAGTGAAGGCCGAATAACTGGAAGGAAAGCTGAATTACTGGAAGGAAAGCTGAATTACTGGAAGGAATGCTAAATTAATGGGATGAAAGCTGAATTAATGGGATGAAAGCT
>NZ_WOFB01000046.1 GCF_009733865.1 Oceanobacillus salinisoli
CAAAAACTTGAAAAAAGTATTTGACATTGTACGCTAAGCGATAAAAAAACAGGATTCCCTATTTCGGAACCCCGTTTTTTTTCAGCCTATTTAAGCACAAATCTCGTTTTACTATACCCTTCTTTTGTTTTGGCAACTTCCAATATAGCAGGAAACATATTTTTCAGGTCCTGTACATGGGAGATGACGCCTATCATTCGACCGGTTTGCTGTAGTTCAATTAATGTATCGATGGATTTATTTAAAGCTTCTTCATCCAGAGAACCAAATCCTTCATCAATAAACATCGTATCAATTGAAATATTTCCCTGGAAGCTTTGAATCACATCAGACATTCCAAGTGCTAGACATAGAGAAGCATTGAATTTCTCTCCACCTGACAATGTTTTCACATCACGTGTCTGTCCCGTATACGTGTCATAAACATCCAGTCCAAGCCCACTTTGCTTTCCATGCGACTCCTGACGATCGCTTCGAATTAAGTAAAACTGTCCATTCGATAATCGCTTCAACCGCTGATTAGCCGCTTCGATAATTCTTTCTAGATATTCGATTTGCAAGTATCGCTCAAAAGAAATCCGTTTATCATTCTGTCCTCGAATGATATCATGCAAATCAGTAATCGTAGCAAGCTGTTTCTCGTAATTTCTGACTAGCTCATCCAACTCAATAACGGTTGAAACAATTTTCGCAGATTCCTGGTAATACTTTTTAGATAAATTTAACTGATTTAGAGCTGATTCCGAAGCGTGCTTTAATTCAGTTAGTGTTTGTTCCAGTTTGGTTAAATCGACTCTTTCCTTCTCTTTGAGAGCATCTTGTAAATCATGTACTTGCTGCTTCACGGTAGATATTTCTTCCTTAAAGCGTTGAATCGATTCTTTTAGCTGCTGCCGGTCTGAATAAGATATTTTTGCCTGCTGATAAGACTGAACCGTTACAAATCCTGCATCTGAAAGCTGTGTTTGAAAAGCCTTTTCAGCCTGCTCTTTTTTTTCTTTCGTTTCTTCCAGCTGCTGCATTGCATGTTTTAAGTTTGCTGCTGTTTTCGTTTCCTCTTCCTTAGCTTTCTGTAATTGTTTTTGCGCTTTCTCCCAGGACTGTTCCAGTTTTAACTTATACTCGGAAGTTTCATGAAGAACTTTTTCAAGCACAGCTAGTTCCCGAACCGATTCTGGGATATTTTTCAACCTTTCTTCATAGCGAATTTTAGATGAATGATACTCCTCTTTTTGCTTTTGAAAAGCTTTATCTAGTTCTTCTTTCTTCGCTTCCAGCTGTTTGATTGCCGATAATTCTTTTTCGCTGGATTCCCGCCGTTTTCGTAGATCTTCATCAAGCTTTGTCAATTGCTCGACTTCCGCTTTTAGCTGTTTTCCTTGTTTAACTACTTCATCATATAGTTGAATAGCTTCTTCACTTTGGATGCCATATTGAAGGAGTTCTGTTTCCTTCTCCTCTTTATTCGCAACATTTGCCTCCAGCATCCCTGCAGCTTTTCGATAAAGACTTTCTTTTTCATCGAGTTTAATTTTTAAAGCATTAAGCTCTTCTTTTGTAATTATCTTTCCATCATTTATCGCTTTATCAGGATGTTCCGTATTGCCACAAACCGGGCATGCTTCTCCATCATGTAAATGTTCAGCCAGTATACTAGCCTGGCTATTTAGCCAAATGTCTTCCTTTTCTCGATAAGCTTCTTTGCATTGCGCATAGTCTTTTTCTTTATTGGCAGCATCCTTCTCAAGCTCAGCAATTTTGTTGATTAAATGAATATAACTCAGGAGCAGACGTCCCTTTTCCTTTAACTCAGTATACTGCTGCTGCTTCACATGAAACTGCGTTGTCCGTTCATCCAGCTCTTTAATTTTCAATCGATTATCTTCCGCTGCTTTATTTTTTTGCTCCACTTCTGCTTTGATTTGTTCAAAATTGGTGTGTGCTTGTTTTGCTTTGTTCTTCAGCGAGAATAACTGTTTTTTTAACGAATCCAGTTCCTGAACCATCGGCAACATATCTTTCAACCGATCCAGCTTATTACGAACATTCTCTCGTTCTTCTTTTTTATCCTCTTGTTCCCGATATGTTTCCTGTGCCAGCTGCAGCTGTTCATCAGCTTGTTTCTTGGCAGTTCCGGCTTTCTCAAGTAGTATGGATTTTTGCTTTTCTTCCTGTTGCCAGTTATTCACTTGTCTTTCATACACTTCAATCGTGCTTGCACGTTCTGCATCCGCTAATTTTTTTTCGTTTTCTTCATGGCGAGGGATTTGTTCCTCCAATTCCTTTAAGCGTACTTTTTTCTGATCTAATTCTATAAACCGATCATTTAAAGCCTTTGCCTGATAGTATTTGTCCTGCTGTTGATTATGCAACTTATAGGCGTCATCATATTTTTTCTGGTCGATTTCAATTTGATGAAGGTAAAAATTAACTTCTTCTTCCAGCCCAGATACAACTTGATTCACATTATAATGTTCCTCGGAAAGCACCTGAAATAACTGAGAGCCTTCCCGCTCCGGCAAACTGGTGTGAATACTTTGGATATGCTGGTCTCTCAATTGTTTTTGCTGATTAAAATTCTGATGTGCCTGCTGCTTTCGTTGCTTTAGACGTTCACCAATCTGTTTATATGACTCCGTTTTAAAAATTCTGCGCAGGATTTCTTCTTTATTTTCCGTTTCCGAGGTAAGAAGTTTTCGAAACTCTCCCTGAGGCAGCATAACAATTTGCTTAAACTGATCCTTCGTTAGACCAATGATGGACTCTACCTTTTTATCAATCTCGGTAACTATTTGCCGGTCAACACATGGAATCTCTTTGTCATCCAGCTTTTCATAAAACTCATATTTTTCCCCAGTCTTTGACTTATTTCCTTTTTTCACGTGTCCCAATTGTCGTAAAATTCGATACACCCTGCCATGCAGTTCAAACTCCAGTTCCACAGATGTATGGGTATCATCCTCAGCAAAATCACTGCGGAGCATCGCTTGATTTTCCCGGTCTGAGCCACTGGCACTTCCATATAATGCAAAAGAGATCCCATCGAAAATCGTTGTTTTACCAGCACCTGTATTTCCCGAGATAACAAATAGATGGTTTTGTTCGAGTTCTGCAAAATCGATCGTTTCACTGTATTTATAAGGTCCAAATGCTGTCATTGTTAATTTTAGTGGTCTCAATTAAGCTTTCTCCCTTCTTTATTCTTATTTCTGTACAGTTTCCGATTTGACTGGTGGGACTGCTTCATTCTCTTCTTTTAGCATTTCATCCAAAACCTCTTTAAAGAGACCTTCCGTATCTGCATGAGGTTCTGCTCCTTTCACTTCCTTATAAAACGCTTTGAAAAGGTCAAAATCACTCATACTGCTACGCCTTACCTCGCCTGATTCTCCGTCATGAATAAAGGGGACAGCAACATTTTTTCGTTCCACATGCATCGCATTGGGATAAACGGAACGAACCTTTTCCATTGGTGATAAAACTGGTGCTTCGTCAAGTAATCTTACAAAAACATAATCCTCATTCACCGGCTGCTGCAGCAATTCTTCCATGGTTGCTTCTACGATTCGAATATCCCGCCTTGGTGTGAGAAGACGCTTTTCAATGGATATATTCCCGTCTGCGTCCATTTCTACAACATGAAATCCTTTTTTATGACGCTCTTCTGACACAGAATACTTTAAAATAGAACCGGAATAACGAATTGTTTCATCCAATACAAAGTGGGCCTGGTGAAGGTGGCCTAGCGCAGTATAATGGAAGGCTTTAAAATGCTGGGCGTCGACGTATTCTGATCCACCAATAGAAAGTGGTCTTTCCGAATCACTAGTATTCTCCTTCTCTTCTCCAAATGGTGTAACGAACGCATGTCCAATATATACATGACGGGCATTTTGATCCATGTTTTGTTTCATTTGCTTGGTAATTTTCTCTGCAGCATCATTATGGGAGCGAATTTCACCGTCTTCCAATACTGTGCGAACAACACTTGGGTCACAATATGGGACAAGATGGAAATGAACCTCTCCATGCTCATCCTCTAATACAATCGGTTGGATGTCCTTCGTAAAATTGCCTGCGATATGAAATCCGTTTTTTTTCATAATGCCACTACCGAAATTTAACCTGCCTGGACTATCATGATTTCCAGCTACTGCAAGAACCGGTGTTTTCAATTTTAGTACGATTGTCTCCAACACCTCATTTAATAAGTGAACTGCTTCTGTAGGAGGAACTGCTCTATCATACAAATCTCCAGCAATAATAACAGCATCCGGTTCTTCTTCTTCAATCGCTTGAATAAATTGCCTTAGTACATAACGCTGATCTTCTGTCATGTATACACCTTGAACTAATTTCCCAAGATGCCAGTCTGCCGTATGAAAAAACTTCATCAAGTAAAACCCCTCTCTTTATTTTTACTATATATGGAAACTCTCTAGTTGTTTTTAGATTAATAGACTACAAAAATCTGCATAAATTTATTATATCATTGAAAGCCCCCCAGTAGGCCACCACATTTTACAGGAAAGTGCCTTAAGGGTGCCTGTCACTTCCCGGAATTTGTCGAATGAATGAGTTGGGAATTGTAGTTTATTCCTGTATGATAGGGGTATAGACTTATATGGTTATCAGAGGTGATAGAATGGTTCAGAAATTAGAATTTGAATCCGCATGGGACAGAACCGTAGCTGAACAGGATCGAGAGAAAATTAAACAGGCATTTAGTCAGGCAAAGAAACAGCTATCAGATGATGAGAGCATTCAATTTACACCGTTAAAATCAGCATTGAACCATAAAGGTGAATTATTAGTAACGACACTCGTTCACAACACGACCGGCGAGGGTTTTAGTTTTCTACAGCATGAAATAAGCTTTCAACAAAACGGCCATACTATAGCTACGCACGTCTTTTCCACCCCCTCTTTATGGATAGAGAAAAAAACGAGTATGCCCTGGACATTTATTTTTCCAGAACATCAAATAGATCGTCACAAAATCCCAGAAAACGGGATATTAATATTAGTGAAATAAATTCACTGTTTTGCAATTCATTATTCCGGTAAAAATGGATATTGTTCATTCTAATGAATAAATATGAAAGAAACACATAGAAAAAGCTATATAATGTATTTTGAACGGGGTTGATTTTTAATGAACCAAGAAACAGAAAATCAAACAGAAAGTCAAATAAAAGATCGCCAGGAAGAACAGCTCAGGCTAAATGAAGTTACCGAAGTAATCCATAAAAAACTGCAAGCCATACACCATAGCACATCTGGACTAAAGGAAAGCATTATTGATATACGCAAAGATTTCTGGGAAGATGTCACGGTTAATTTAGATGAACCGGATGACGTAATAGAAACCCAGGCAAGTCTGAAACAGCAAGCAGAATTTTTATCAGAGCGTGAACGATCTCACGGAAAAATGGATCGAGAACGAAAAATACTAGACCGGTTAAAAGACTCCCCCTATTTTGGAAGGATTGATTTTCAAGAAACTCAATCAGAAAATACAGAGAGAATTTATATTGGTACAGCTTCCCTAATGGATGAAAAGGATGAAAACTTCTTAGTTTATGACTGGCGTGCACCTATTTCCAGTATGTATTATGACTACGCACCAGGTCCTGCACAATACGATACCACCGATAATACGATAACCGGTGAAATTACATTAAAAAGGCAGTACATCATTCGCCAAGGTCAGATGAAAGGTATGTTTGATACGGGACTTACCATTGGTGATGGCCTCCTTCAGCAAGCGCTTGGAAACAATGCCAGTACTACGATGAAAAGCATCGTTGCAACCATCCAAAAGGAACAAAATAAAATCATTCGAAATGAGCGCAGCAATCTATTAATTGTACAAGGCGTTGCCGGTAGCGGCAAAACTTCTGCTGCATTGCAGCGGATCGCCTATTTGATGTATCGTTTTCGTGAAGAGCTGAATGCGAATAACCTTCTTCTCTTTTCACCGAATCCGTTATTTTCGAGTTACATTTCAAATGTACTGCCCGAATTAGGAGAAGCAAACATTAGTCAATCCACTTTCCTGGAATTTTTAAGGAAACGAATTGATAAAAATATATACATTGAATCTCCTTTTGAACAAATGGAATACACACTTACGGAAAAAGATGAGAAACAATATGATGCTCGAATTAAAAATATGGATTACAAGTCGAGTTTAGATTTTAAGCAAGTACTGGATGACTTTATTGCAAATTTAACGAAGAACGGAATTCTTTTCAAAAATATTAAATTCCGCGGCGAGATTCTTATCTCCAAAGAGGAAATTCAAGATTATTTTTATTCTCTTTCCCCGGAAATAGCGATTCCAAACAAAATGGAGCTTGTTTCCAAATGGATCCTAAGTGAAATTCGTAAACATCAACTGAAGGAAATTTACGAGGATTGGGTACTGGAAGAGGCTGAATTGCTGGATAAAGAAGATTACCAGGAAGCCTTTTTCAAGAGTCAAGATGCTTATGCTGATGAGAATGACCCTCTCCTGGAAGAATCATTATTACGAAAAGAGGTCATTAGACGCGCCTTTATCCCAATAAAAAAACAAGTCAAACGTATGAAATTTGTTCATGTGCTGGCAACTTTTCGGAGTCTTTTTGAGAATTGGACACCTAAAGAAAAGCCTTCCAATTGGGAGGAAATATGCAGCTATTCGATAAGCAGATTAAATCAGAAATATTTAACGTGGGAGGATGCGACACCTTACCTGTATTTTAAAGGGAGACTGCTTGGTGATGATGCAGACCGCTCCATCCGCCATTTATTTATCGATGAAGCACAAGATTATTCTGCTTTTCAGTTTGCCTTTATCCGACATATCTTCCCGTACACTAGAATGACATTATTAGGTGATGTCAATCAGGGAATTTATGCTTTCACAACTAGCAAGAACCCGCTTATCCCGGAAGCTGTGTATCATCGTCATGAACGAATTACGTTAACGAAAAGTTACCGTTCCACGAAAGAAATTGTAGAGTTTACCAAACAATTTGCACCAGGTCAGGCGTTAATCGAACCTTTTGAAAGGGAAGGCGAAAAACCTCTCCTCATTACGCTGAAGGATGAGGATGAATTTGTTGAAATACTGCTTTCTGACATTCAAAGACTTCGAAATAAAGGACATGAAACGATAGCATTAATTTGCAAAACAAAAGAGGAAAGCAATCGTATATATCAACTGTTGGAAGATAAAATCAGCCTATATCAAATTCATGAAGAAACATATGCCTTTGAAAAGGGATTACTGGTGCTTCCTGTCTATTTGGCAAAAGGAATTGAATTTGATGCCGTCATTATACCGGATTCTTCTGATACACAGTACAGTCAGGAGACTGACCGCTCCCTATTCTATACTGCTTGCACAAGAGCAATGCATGATTTAACAATGATATCATCAGGAAAACCCTGTATGTTTCTTCAGGAAGCTAAAAAAGATACCTTTCAGGCGGGATAATCTCCCGCCTTTTTTGTACATTGGAAAACGTCTAACATTCTAGCCGGGAAGTGGGTTTGACGCAGATAAAAATTTAAATGTCCTAAGTAAAAGAGGTTGTTCAAATGTCCGATAAAATGCACTGTTAAGCTTTGACGTGAAACTTACTTGTCTTACTATCTTCCGCAAGCCTTATCATGGATGAGTGAGAAAGTTTTAATTTTCTTAACTCCTATAAATTTTTTTAAATTCTATCTAACCCCTTTACAAAATAAGTAAGTATGTTTATCCTTAATGTATAAAATTGCATATCCAAAATTGGCACTAGGGGAGCTGCAGAATGTGGCTGAGAGGATGATGTCTGACCCTTATTACCCGATCTAGATAATACTAGCGTGGGGAAGTGCGGTTCGCTGTATGTTAGCTTACATATCTAATCTATATAAATACATACGTGCAAACTGCATTCCCCTGAGGAGTGCAGTTTTTTTAATTCCCATTATTTAGGAGGAGATATATGATGAGTAATAATCATTGTGGAACAAGCAGAATTGCAGGTTGTCAGTTTACACTTTATCCAATGAGTGATCACTTTGTAGACATTATCCTTTCCGCGCTGGAAGAAGTGGATACATCAAAGGTTTGGAAGGAAACAGATGATGTTAGTACTTGTATTCGCGGCAAAATGGTTCATATTTTTGATGTAACAAAAGCTATTTTTCTTCATGCGGCCAAGACAGGCGAACACGTTGCCATGAGCGGTACGTTCTCCATCGGGTGCCCTGGGGATACGGAAGCAGATGCATATATGGATGAAACGGACACTCCTTTAAACGAAGAAAAATCCTTATCCATTACACAGCAAGCCGGGTGCAAATTCGCACTCTATCCAATGGGAAGAGAAGACTATATGGATGCAATTTATGAGCAGATTGATTTATCGAAACATCGCAATGTCCATGTAAGTTCTACCCATTATGCAACGAGATTGGATGGAGATGTTCACGATATTTTTCAAGCCCTCCAACAATCGTTTGAAAGTGTTCAGGAAAAAGTATCGCATGTAACGATGACGTTTAGCATTTCAGCAAACAGTCCATCTAATCAATCATAAGGAGTTGATCATATGACAAATCAATGGAAATTAAAAGAAATAGTCCTCATGTCGATTTTAGGTGTTGTTTTTGGGGTTATATATTTGCTTTTCTTCCTTGTTGGTCAAGGAATCCGTAACATTCTTGTCCCATTCGGTCTTGCACCGTTTGGCTATGAAATTATCTTTGGTGTCTGGTTTATCGTTTCAATTATTGCAGCATATATTTTGCGTAAACCTGGTGTCGCTTTTACAGCAGAAGTGATTGCTGCAGTTGTGGAAGTGTTGCTTGGGTCTGCTGCAGGGCCAGCTCTCATTCTTACCGGTATCATTCAAGGGGCGGCTGCAGAACTTGTATTTGCTTTAACAAAATGGAAGGACTACAGATTACGGATTTTAATTTTATCAGGAATGTCAGCGGCTTTGATTAGTTTCGTTTGGAACCTATATTCATCTGGTAATATTGCGCTAGCACCTGGTTTACTTATAGCCATGCTAATCGTTCGTCTAATTAGCGGAGCGTTATTAGCCGGTGTACTTGGAAAATGGATTAGTGACCAGCTCGCTAAAACAGGGGTACTTCGCGGCTATGCATTAGGAAAGGAGCTGCAAAAGAAACGTGAGACAGGAGCAGCATAATCGAACAGCCATGCTTCAAGTCGAAAATTTTTCCTTTGACTATGAAAATATTGAAAAGCCATTGGTGGATCAGCTATGTCTGACTTTATACGAAAATGAAGTTACCTTATTGATGGGTGCAAGTGGTTCCGGAAAAAGCAGTCTGGCTCTTTGTTTAAATGGGCTGTATCCTGATGCTGTTGAAGGATTTTCCTCTGGTGATATTTATTTTCACGGCAAAAACATTCGCGATTTAAAAAAGGGTGAATTAAATCAACATATTGGGTTCGTTTTTCAGGACCCGGAAAGTCAATTTTGTATGATTACGGTTGAAGATGAACTTGCTTTTACGTTAGAAAACAGAAAAATCCCTGGATCTGAAATGTCTGCTTGCATTTCAGAGGCTTTACAAGCTGTTGGAATGGAAGATTTTAAAAATAATAAAATTCATGAGCTATCTGGCGGACAAAAACAAAAAATCGCTTTAGCTGCGGTTCTTTTGCTTGAACCGGAATTACTAATCCTCGATGAACCAACGGCAAACTTAGACCCTGTTTCCAGTCTGGAATTTATCGGACTAATAAAAAGGATTCAAAAAGAACGGGGGCTGTCTGTCCTAATCATTGAGCACCAGGCAGATGACTGGCTGGAACTCGTTCACCGTGTCATTGTCATTGGGAAAGATGGAAAAGTAATAGCAGATGAAGATGCAGAAGCTCTTTTTTCTGAGAAGCAGCAGTTATTAAGGCAGGAAGGCGTATTTTTACCTAAACAATTTACCGATTCTTCCGGATTAGAGTGGAAGGGAGATTCACCCCCTCTGCCGACAAATGAAATCATTCTATCCATGGAAAACATGACGTTTAATCGAAAGGGCCAATCGATACTAAAAGAGATTAACATGGAATTATACCGTGGCGAATTTATTGCTGTTATCGGGGAAAATGGGGCTGGAAAATCGACACTGCTCCAATTAATGGCTGGATTATTGACTCCAAAAAAAGGCAATATTTCCTTTATGAATCAACCGATTGAACGGTGGAACGAAAATGAACTAAGGAAACGAATGGGCTATGTTTTTCAAAATCCGGAACATCAGTTTATCACTGATACCGTTTATGACGAACTTACATTTGGTATGAAACTGAATGGATATACCGAAGAAGAACTAGAAGTAACCGCAGCTCATTTAATGAAACAATATCACCTGGAAAAACATCGATACAGCAATCCATTTTCTTTAAGTGGTGGACAAAAAAGACGTCTAAGTGTGGCAACCATGCTTGATGAAACGCCAGATTTATTATTGTTTGATGAGCCTACTTTCGGTCAAGATGCATCGACAACACAGGAACTCATGCATATGATTAGGCAATTAAAAGAAAATGGAACGACCATTGTATTTATCACCCATGATATGGATATTGTTGATATGACAGATCGAGCTTTTGTCCTTTATAACCAGGAGTTTGCTTTTGCTGGGGAACCAGATAAACTATGGGAACAAGAACATATTTTACAACAGGCCCGATTACGTTTGCCATATCGAATTCGGAAACAGCAAGAGGCAGGTGTTGTTTATGATCTCGTCCATTAATCCAACGATAAAAGCCTTTGCCGTGTTAATCCCGGGAATATTGCTCGGTTTCACATTTGATGTTTTTACACCCTTAGTTTACTTTATTTTTATCCTTTTGGTTACTTTTACTTTAACTGATATTCCTGTAATAAAATGGATGAAAATATTTAGCCCATTTCTATTGGTTGCCCTTGGCTTTGCATGGATGACTACCCTTTATGCAAATCAAACCTTTTCCTATGGAGATGTCCTTTTTAGTCTGTGGGGGATTGAAGTAACGACAGGAAGTATTCTAACGGGAATCAGCCTTGCTTTTCGTTCGCTTTGTTTTGTAGCACTTTCCTTGCTGTTTGCGTTAACAACCGATTCAACAAAATTCATGCTAAGTTTAATGCAACAGTGTAAACTTCCCCCTAAAATTACGTATGGAGTCTTGGCCGGATATCGGTTCTTGCCTATATTTCAGCATGAGCTTCAGATTTTAAGGCAAGCTCACCGCATTCGCGGCATAGGAAGAACCCGAGGGATAAAAGGAAGGTTGAATCAATTCCGCAGATATTCCATTCCTTTACTGGCAAATGGGATCCGAAAAGCGGAAAGGGTTGCGATAGCCATGGAATCGAAAGGATTTACAGGGGACACAGATCGTACCCATTATCATAAGATGACGGTTGAAAAAAAAGACTGGCTTTTTTTTGCAATGATTGTAGGAACATTTGTAGTCGTTGTCGGCATGTCCTACTACTTTGGATATTTAAATATCTTCGGAAAACAGTTCTAGGTGTTGATGCCATTTGGTGCCTGTCACTTCCCGGATTTTGTTAAAATTTGTCGAACGAATAACAAATGGGGTTGTCCTTTTTCTGTTAAGTGCAAAAAACCCGAACAGTATATATTACTGTTCGGTTTTTTTAAAGCATTAATCCTCTTCTGTTTTGCTTTCTCTCTTGCCTTTATTTTCCTGCTGCTTTTGTTTTCCTGTTTGCTGTTTTTCTTCTGCTGCCTGTTTATTTTCAGCCGCTTTTTCTTTAGCTACTTCTTTTGCTTGTGGAACAGCTTTTTCCACTTCTTGCTTTACTTCAGTCTTTATTTCTTTAGCTGCTTCTTTTTTTGCCTGAGGTTCTTCTTGTTTCACTTCTTCCACTTTTTCTTTTACTTTTTCTTGAACTTTAGGTTTTGCTTGAGGTTCTGATTTAATTTCTACCTTGACGGAAGTTGCTTTCTCTTCTTTTTCCACTTCTTTTGTTGTTCCATCGGCTTCCTTCTCTACCTTTTCTAAATTCTCTTCAGTATCAGTATTTTCCACATCGACTGATTTTTGTGCCCTTTTCTCAGCCTGTAGCATTTTCTTCTCAATTTTCTTTCCTAATCTCTCTTGTGCTTTGACAATATTATTTTGTAATGCTGCTTTAGCAGTTGGATTTTCTACTTTATCCATTGCAGTAGTTAATGCAAGAAGGTTTGCAGAAAACTTTGCTTCTAATTCTTCACGAACTGGATCAATTGGGCCTTCTTCAACATCTGTATCACTCGCAGATTCTTCAGCCACTTCTTCATTTTCAGCAGTTTCTTCAATGGAACCTTCATTATCTGCACGTTTCTCTTCATATATTGCTAAAGCTTGTTCTTGTTGCTCCAATGCTTTCTGTAAAACTTCTGATGCTAACTCTTCTTCCCCTTGTGCAAGTAAAGCTTCTGCTTCCCTAATACGTTCTTCCGCAAATTCTGCTAATAATTCCATTTCTTTTACTTCATTTAAGGTTAGTGCGAGTTGAACATTTTCCCATAATTTTTTTGCAAAATAGAAAAAGTCTCCAGGAAGTAAAGAAGGGTCTTCTACTGTTGTTTCCTCTGAATCTATTTCAGTAGTTTCCTCATCAACGACTACCTCTCCCTCTTCTAATTCATATAAATCTGTTTCACTCGGCTCTGCAGCTTCCTCTGTAGATGGCAATTCTTGAACTTCTTCACCTGCCATTGTTTCCTCTACTGATTCAACTTGTTCAGCTGTTACATCCACTTCCGTCTGTTCTATCCCCTCATTCTCTTCAGCAAGAGCTGTACCTGTCCCTAAATGGATGGATATCAGGAATGCAGCTGTACCAGCTACCAATATACTGCTAAATTTGAACATAAAAAAACCTCCTAAAATCAAATAAATATTTGAAATCAGAAGAATCTTGAATCAACTCTGTATGTAAGAGCCGCTCTCCACTCTTCAGCAATCCAGCCACCATAGTGTAATCACCTTAGGCCTGTGACTTTGCGTATCTACCTTTCAATAGATTTGCCTTTTTCAAATGAGAACGATTGCCTTAACTATTTCGTTCATCACATAAATAAATATACTCTAAAACTATGAACATGTATATACTTAAATTTTACCAACTAGGTGCCTGTCACTTCCCGGATTTTGTTACTTTATGTCGAACTAAAATCTACACTCGATTTCACTCATTCTATGTTTTAAAACGAAAAAAAACCGAACTATGCCTGTAATTGGCACACATTCGGTTTCTTCCCACTTTATTTTCCTTGTTCTTCTTTTGTTGGTCCCATGACACCCGGGACATTCAAACCTGCTTGACGAAGCAATACGGTCATTTGTCCTCTATGATGTGTTTGATGGTCAATAAGAACTCTAAGCAAAGCACCTTTTGGAGCGGGATTACCATGATTATCAACATTCTCCTCCAGCTTTTCATCTGTAAGAGTTTGTTCTACTTCCCTTTTTACATCTTCTGCAATATTTTTGTACTGTACGACAATTTCACTTGCTTTTTGTGGAACTGTTCCCGGATCAACTTTAGACTTCACATCTAAACCTACTAACCCAGCAAAATATGCTGGAGCGGTTGCTAAATGCCATCCTATCCACCCTACTGTGTTATGTCCTTCCACAAT
Source organism: Oceanobacillus salinisoli (assembly GCF_009733865.1). Lineage (GTDB taxonomy): Bacteria > Bacillota > Bacilli > Bacillales > Amphibacillaceae > Oceanobacillus > Oceanobacillus salinisoli. Next base: position 13,660 of record NZ_WOFB01000046.1, read on the forward strand.
CGCTTGTCCCAATTTTTCATCTGTGAGTGACTCAAGTACCTTAAGAGTACCTTGGGAAGCTTGAGTCCAATCCTGTAAAAAATCATTTACTTTTCTGTACATTGTAAATCTGCTCCCTTCATTTGTTCAAGACTAAAAGTACAACATCTTATAACCATATTATACTGAACACGCACATCCCAAGTCTAATTAATTGTTTGGTGCCTGTCACTTCCCGAAATATGTCGGATTATATTTCCAACCTGTTTTTTGGACTGTATTTTAAAACCCGAACAGTTTCTGAGCCATTCGGGTTAAGTGAAATATTCAATCTTTGATTCCGGAAAATACTTAGAAATATAAGATCCCAATGTATCTTTAATATCTTCTTGTTCTTCATCCTGATAAACATATTTCCAAATTCCATATTTCCCCCATTTTGTTTTCCGTTTTGATTCATCGAGTTCTAGTTTTGTCATTGGGTAATTTTCCTGAATGACACGCTTTGCCGGCTTTGTAAATCGGTGCTGAATCATTTCAAACGTTAAATCTTTTCTGGCAAATACAGGTAATGCAGCTTCCAATTTTTCAAACATCTCCCGGTAACCCTCTTGCCATCCATCATGTAAGTAAATTGGAGCAACAATAAACCCCAATGGATAACCCGCTCTGCCACTTTCACAGCTGCTTCAATTCTTTCATTTAATCGGGATGTACCAGGTTCAAAATATTTTATAATATAGTCGTCATTAATACTAAAACGAAAACGTGTCCGCCCATTATGTTTGGCATCCAGCAAATGATCAACATGAGCAAATTTTGTCACAAACCGAAGCCTACCATGATCCGAATCACCAAAATATTCGATCGCCTTCTTTAATGTATGGGTTAAATGATCAACCCCTACAATGTCAGATGTACAGGATGCTTCAAAACGAGTTGGTTTAGGTGCTCGCTCTCTCATATATCCTTCTGCAGCATCGAAAATCTCATCCACGTTTACATATGTACGAATATAAGGTTTGCTGCCCATTGTCGTTTGCAAATAGCAATAATGACAATGTCCCATACAACCGGTAGCAAACGGAATGGCATACTCCGCGGAAGGTTTGGAAGTATCAAATTTTAATGTTTTCCGAACCCCAACAACTAACGTAGATTTTGCTGTACGATATTTTTGAAAATGATTTTCTCCTGGCAAATTACGGATTTGATTGTGGGAAGTCGTTTGCCTGATTTCGATTCCCATTTCATCAAATTTATCGATTAATTCTTTTCCAAGCGGATATTCTAGTGCACGCGGCTCAACATAAACCAGCTGAGGAACAAACGGCTTAACCATAATAATTCGTTTCCCCTGTTTCTAAATCTCCAAATGCCTCTTTATATGCTGCTTCAGCCTCTTCTTCTGATTTAAACAAAGCAAACTCATCTGACAATGGATAGTAATTCTCATGTAAAAAAAGCGCCAATTCATTTGGATTATCCGGATTCTCTACAATAGCAGCTTGTTGAACATGAGCCACATCCTGGGCATGGGGATTACGAATAATCATATAAACGACCTCACCCGCCCTAAATTCCTGATTTACATCCACATTATCACCTAACCTTTTAGTATATTTGAAAATTAGTATTCCCCAACCAAACAGGAAATATGTGGTTTTGGTGCCTGTCACTTCCCGAATTTTGTCGATAAATATATGTATTTGTTGCTTATATAATTAAAGATTTTTAAATCCAATCAGTTTCTTGCACCATTCGTGTAAAACATTCAAGTGTCGCTTCATGTCCAGGTGATAAAATAAGATGCCCTAAAGGTATACTTTAGAACATCTTGATATTTCAATCATTCATTTATTATGCCAGCTAATATTCGGGAAAGTTTCCCTATTCCTGTCCTATATCTAACTACTTGTAACTACTGATTTCACACCTTCACGTACCGCAATATATTCAGGACGCGGTTTTCTGCCGGAGAAAGGTTCAACCAATTGATTTTTTACACTGTTATATACCATAAATAAATTATTACGTGGAAATGGTGTCATATTACTTGTTGAACCGTGCATCGTATTACACTCAAATAATGTAATCGAGCCCGCACGTCCAGTCGGAACGGAAATTCCACCACACTTCTCTGTTAACCAGCGCAGACTGTCTTGATCTGGTACTCCAAGTTTTTGTTTTTTCAATGATTCCTTATAATTATCATCCGGCGTTTCCCCTACACAACTCACATAGTAGTTCTGGGACCCAGGTATCATCATCAAAGGCCCGTTAAACGTGTAATTATCAGACAAGGCAATCGACACACTAACTGCCCTCATTCTTGGCATACCATCTTCTACATGCCATGTTTCAAAATCGGAATGCCAATCAAATTCTTTCCCTTTAAAGCCGGGTTTATAATTGATACGGGATTGATGTATATAAACGTCGCTGCCAAGTAAATGGTTTACTATGTCCAGTATACGCTGATCATTTGCCACGTCCTTAAAATAATTATCATCCTGATGGACATGAAAAATCGAGCGAATATCATCACTTTCTGGTTCGCGGATCACTTTCTCAGAAGTTGAATTCTTATTGGAATCCTGCAATTCAAAAATAGCGTTTTGCAAATGGGAAACTTCTTTTTCAGTAAAGAAATCTTTTATTTGCAAAAATCCGTTTTGTTCATAGGAGTCCACCTGTTCTTTTGTAAGAGGTGATGAATTATCTTTGGATCGATCCGTATAAATTACCGGGTCCTTCCTTTCCAGAATCTCAGCCTTCGCATTCTTTCTTGAAGGATAAAGATCTTCCATTAAAATCACTCCTCATAAAGATTTTAGATCTTCCAAGTTCCTTCCTTGAAATCAGTCAGGATAATCACTACTGGCATTTTCTTTTTTGGAAACTTTCCCATATTGCGACGTCCATCCAGAATAATAACATAATTAATCCTAATATACAAACAATTCAGAGATAATTTATGGTGCCTGTCACTTCCCGGTTTTTGTCGAAATTTGTGCTATACTCACCCCTTGCTACAAACAGAAAAAGACCGGATGTTGCCTCACTGCGGTCCGGTTTCCTTTTTCCTTTACTCTTTAACAGAGTAATGCCATACCCCGTTTTTCATTTCCTTTTTTATTTGCTCGTTCGCTTCCAAATAATCTAAATGACCAATGATTTCGGACATAACGAGTGAAAATTGTTTAGCATAAATTTTCTTATAGTACGATTTTGCTAAACCATTTCCTGTTGAAATACCTTCTCTGATAAGATTTTTGAACTTCTCCGCTTTCCGTTCGATTCCCCCTAACCTTCTATCAATCAATACCTTAGGTTCCTTAATCAAAACTCCATGACCTGGATAAATTTGCTTCAAATTCAGATTTCGTATCTTTTCCAATGATTTCTTATGCTGAATCAAAGTCGGAAGCCGCTCTCCAGAATGATCTGGTTCTACTAATGCATTACTGGATATGTGATCAATAATCAAATCTCCAGCTATCATCTCTTGATTTGCTTCATTATATAAAGCAATTTGATCAGGAGCATGGCCAGGCACATGCAGTACTTCAAATCCAAGCTGGCTCGATCCAATCGGATTTATATCGGCGTGAATAGATTGATTGCGATTCTTTTCTATCGATTCTCTTAAAAAAGCAACACGTTTATCCCCTGCTTCCCCACATCCCATTTCTTTATATAATTTCATATAAAATTCCACTCTCATCTCCATAAATGCACGATCCCTTTTCAATCGCGGAATCGCTTCTTCATGGGCGAAAACAGGGATTGGATGTTTTTCAGTAATCGGATTGACTAACCCGACATGGTCATAATGGTTATGTGTTAGAATTATTTCCGCAATATCCTCCACTGAAAAGCCGTTCTCGTATAATGTTTTATGTAAGGCATTCATGAAATCCTCATTATGAATTCCGGCATCAACCAATACAAGGGATTGATCTGTCTTTACGAGATAAAAGTTAACCGTTCGTAAATTGGTTGAATCATCCACCATGATAGGAAAAATCTCGTACGTTTCTTTCCATTCCATGCAAAGTGACCCCTCTCATTTTTACCTTTCTTTCATTTACCTACTTCAAAATTCTACATTTCCGCACTCTATTCCTTTTTTATAAATGAAATCTTTTTTGTTCAAAATCAAAGTGTTATGTAATACATGTTGCCTTCTCCTTTGAGAGGATTCCACTAGCGTATAGACCAGGATTGAAAATAGTTATTTTAGAGGATGTTTAAAAAGTCCGGTGAAAATGACACATCGAAAGGGGACCTTCGACTAAGTACCGACAC
>NZ_WOFB01000047.1 GCF_009733865.1 Oceanobacillus salinisoli
ACAAGCGAGAGCAACACAATAGTGTATTTCCGTAGTGATAGAATACCTGTAATTAAATAAATCAGAAGTCTATATAAAATATTAATAACGTTATCCTGAAATAAGCAACTAATCTTTTCGGTGGGTGAGTTGCTACAGTCCCGTTTTTTGGAAAACTTGCAAAAACACCTTTAAAAAACCTGATTAAAAAAGCCTAAACCACTAAACTGTTTAGGCTGTAAATTTATATGCTATTTTTTTATCTATAATAATGGAGCTGCTATGTGTTGTTAGCTAACTGCTACTTTTTTAAATTCTTCTATTAACATTGGGATCACTTCAAACAAATCCCCAACAATACCATAATCAGCAATATTAAAGATATTTGCTTCTGGATCTTTGTTAATTGCAACGATTACTTTGGAATTTGACATACCAGCAAGATGCTGAATAGCTCCGGAAATTCCAACTGCTATATATAAGTCCGGGGTTACAACCTTACCTGTTTGCCCAATTTGCAAGGAGTAATCACAGTAGTCTGCGTCACATGCTCCACGAGAAGCACCGACTGCCCCGCCTAATACATCTGCTAACTCATAAAGAGGCTTAAACCCATCAGCACTTTTCACACCTCGACCACCAGCAACAATCACTTTTGCTTCCGATAAGTCAACACCCTCAGATGTCTTACGAACAACCTCTTTTACAATTGTACGTAAATCTTTAATATTCACTTCAACTTGACTTATATCACCAGTACGGGAAGCATCCCGATCTAAAGCAGTAATATTATTCGGTCTAATTGTTACAAAAGGCATTCCAGAAGTAATCACTTTCTTTTCAAAAGCCTTACCGGAATAGATTGGTCTTATGAATACAGGCTGTTCCCCATCCACCTCAATATCCACTGCATCGGATATTAAACCGGTATCTAATTTACTGGCCAGTTTTGGTGATAAATCTTTGCCGATAGAAGTGTGCCCCATAACAATACCATCCGGGGACTCCTGTTCCACTACTGCAAGGACCGCCTGACCAAAAGCTTCTGATGTATACGATTTCAATTTATCGCTTTTTACGGTTACCACTCGGTTTGCACCATAGTAAATAAGTTCTTGAGCTAAATTCTCCAAATCATCATCGGCACCTACTACACCAACAATCTCAGCATCCTGTTTTATCTTTCTTGCAGCGGCAATTGCTTCAAATGTTACGTTACGAATTTCTCCTTCTTTCGTTTCTGCAATAACTAATACTTTTTCACTCATGTCATTCTCTCCCTTCTACCTTCACTATTAAAGTACTTTCGCTTCATTTTTTAGCAGGGATACTAATTCCTGCACCTGGTCTTGTACGTCACCTTCTAAAACTTTTCCAGCTTCTTTTTCAGGGGGCAGGAATACATGGATGGTTTTTGTTTTCGGTTCCACATCATCTTCCTCCAGATCTAAATCATCCAGTTCCAGTTCTTCCAGCGGCTTCTTCTTCGCTTTCATAATTCCTGGTAATGACGGATACCGTGGTTCATTTAAACCTTGCTGACATGTTACGAGCAACGGTAATTTCGTTTCAATGACTTCTACATCACCTTCGACATCCTTTTCTATATTAACGTTGTTTCCATCTATCTTTAAATCCGTTATGGTCGTCACATATGGAATTCCCAGCAGTTCAGCAACTCTAGGTCCTACTTGTCCACTCGCTTCATCAATGGCAACATTCCCAGCTAAAATTAGATCCACTTCTCTATCTTTGAAAAACGCTTCCAATATTTTCGATGTTGTAAATTGGTCTCCTTCTTCCAAATCTTCCTCTATATTAATCAACACAGCTTTATCGGCACCCATTGCTAATGCTGTTCGCAATTGTTTTTCAGAGTCTTCATCGCCAATGGTTACAACCGTTACTTCCCCGCCATGCTCATCACGCTGTTTTATAGCTTCTTCCACCGCATACTCATCATATGGGTTAATAATGAATTCTGCGCCGTCCTCTTCAATCGCTCCATTTGATACAACAATTTTTTCTTCCGTATCAAAGGTCTTTTTTAATAGTACGTAAATATTCATCTAGAAATCCTCCTTTATCTGTTCAAAATGGTTACTGGTCCTGAAAATTAGGTTTGCGTTTTTCTAAAAATGCTTGAACTCCTTCTTTCGCATCAGCAGATCCAAATACCTTCCCGAAAGCAATTGCTTCCTCCTGCACACCTCGATCAAATGGTTCTGATTTTGAAGAAAGAACCAAATGCATCAATTGTTGAGTTGCAGGCTTACTCATGGAAGCAATTCTTTCTGCTAATTTGGTTGCTACCGGAACTAGTTCTTCTTCACTCACCGCTTTATTAGCTAAACCATACGAATATGCCTCCTTACCAGATATCGGTTCACCTGTCAACACCATTTCGTAAGCCTTTGCATTTCCGACATATCTAGGTAAACGTTGCGTTCCGGCATAACCAGGGATAATCCCAAGTGTAATTTCAGGCAGCCCCAATTTAGCATTTTCTGTAACGATCCGCATATGGCAGGACATGGCCAGTTCCAGTCCTCCACCTAAAGCAGCACCGTGTACAGCTGCAATCACAGGAATAGAGAAATTCTCTATTCGATCAAATAACTTCTGCCCTCGTTCTGAAAAGGATTGATAATCAGAAGAGTTCTGAAGAGAAGTAAATTCTTTTATGTCTGCTCCTGCAGAAAAAAACTTCCCTTCTCCTTTGATAACCATTGCCTTCATGGTTTCTTCCTTTTCAATTTCATCCAGTTTCTCATCTAGTTCACTTAATAGCTTACTAGATAATGCATTAGCTGGAGGACTTTGAATCGTAAGGTGTGCAACATGATTACTACGTTCTAATCGGAAATTCCCCAAATACTCTCCCCCCTTTTCTATATTGTAATAGAATTTAGTCAAAATTTAAACTTATTTTTTTATTCGACAAATTCCGCCAAGTAATAACTGATGTACTTGATCTATTTCTTCTAATAAATCATACTTGCATTCCTTCATCACCCAGTTTGTAACCATTTCATCCATTGTTCCGAATATCATTTGTCTTACTAACGGTGTTTTCAAATCTTCCCGGAATATGTTTTCTTCTATACCATCCTCAACAATGTTATCAATCACCGTCAAATAAGGTTTCAGGACCTTATTGATTTCCAGACGCAATTCGTAATTCGATTGCCTTAATTCAAGCTGTGTGACGATAGCCAGATGATGATCGTTTGATAGCTGGCTGAAATGCATTTCGATTAATGTTAATAGCTTTTCATCCGCATGTTTCTTTTTACTCGTTTGATCTACAATTTTCTCTATAAACTGCCCCATCTTTTCTTTAAACATCGTAATTAATATATCTTCTTTATTTTTAAAATAAAGATAAATCGTTCCATCTGCGACTCCTGCTGCTTTTGCTATTTTAGAAACTTGTGAACCATGATACCCATTTTCAGCTATCACTTTAACAGCCGCTTCAATGATTTGATGATACTTAGGCCGATTGTTTTTCATTTTTTTTCTCCTTATACTTTAAAAGAGTTATTCAACATGAGGTTTCTCCCCTATATCCTGCATACAATGAATGAATAATCATTCATACTTTCATACTAAACGAAACAAATTCATCATGTCAATACAAAGCTTGTCCGAAAATAGTGTAAAAAAAGAAACAATACAGGTTTTTTAGACTCTTTCTTTTTCTTCTTCCACTAATTTTCTTCTAAGAATTTTACCAACTGCAGTCTTTGGCAATTCATCACGAAATTCATATATTTTAGGAACCTTATATGCAGCAAGATTTTCTCTTGTAAAGGCATTCAACTCTTCTTCACTTACTTGATATCCTTCTTTTAGCACCACATATGCTTTTACGGTTTCACCACGGTATGGGTCAGGAACACCAGTAACAACTGCTTCTTGAATGGCCTTATGCTCATATAATACTTCCTCTACTTCCCTTGGATAGATATTATAGCCGCTTGCAATGATCATATCCTTTTTTCGATCGACAATATAAAAATATCCAGTCTCATCCATATAACCTAAATCTCCAGTAAATAGCCAGCCATCTTTTAATACTTTCTCTGTTTCTTCGGGGTTTTTCCAGTATCCCTTCATAATCTGTGGACCTTTTACAGCTATTTCACCCACTTCACCAACCTCTGCTTCTTCCAATTCGGAATCCACACGAAAAATTTTAGCATCCGTATCCGGCCATGGCACTCCTATACTACCATTCACTCTCTTCGTCCATATAAAATTCGCATGGGTAACAGGCGATGATTCAGTCAATCCATAGCCCTCCACCAATTTTCCTCCGGTTAATTTCTCAAATTCCTCCTGCACTTCAAGGGGCAGTGGGGCTGATCCACTTAAACACGCCTCAATGGACGATAAATCATACTTATACAACTCCGGATGGTTTAACAGTCCAATATAAATGGTTGGCGCACCAGGAAAAAGCGTCGGCTTTTGCTTTGAAATCGTTTTCAAAATGTCGTTCGTATTAAACTTAGGCATCAATATCATCTTAGATCCTTGTAATACTGAAAAATTCATTACTGTTGTCATCCCGTACACATGAAAAAATGGAAGGACTGCTAATACAGATTGACGTTTGTTCTTTGTTTTATACAACCAGGCTTTACACATTTGTACATTGGCAACTAAATTATAATGAGTCAGCATAACACCCTTAGGATTTCCAGTTGTCCCACCTGTATATTGGAGAAGCGCCAAATCTTCCTTTGAATTGATTTCCACCTCTAAATAATCATCGCTGGCAGTCTCCATTTTTGTCCATACATGTGTTTCCTCTGTCTGTTCTGCCTTAACGACCATATTATACTCCCGTTTTTGTATGAAAGGATAAATCAAATTCTTTGGAAAAGGCAAATAATCTTTAATCCCCGTTACAATAGTATGCTTGACATCTGTATTCCCTCGTACTTTCTTGACCTTTGGCAATAAAATATCTAAACACACCATAAACTTTGCTTCCGAATCGATTAATTGAAATTCCAGTTCCCTTTCGGTATATAGTGGATTCGTTTGAACAACGACACCACCAGCCAATAAAGCTGCATAATAGCTAATAACGGATTGCGGACAATTTGGAAGCATGACAGCTACTTTATCACCCTTTTTTAACCCAAGTGACTGAAAGTAATTTGCCATTTTTTTAGATTGCAGGTAAAGTTCGGAATATGTCATTTCCTTTCCCATAAAATGAAGTGCAATTTCTTCCCCATCACGTTGTGCGCTTTCCTTCAGAAAAAAATGCAACGGCTTTTCAGCATATGTTATGCTAACAGGTATTTCGCTCGGATAATGATCATGCCATCTTTTCTTCTCCATTTGCATTCCTCCTTTAGTCTTATTATAATCATTATACCGATAAATTTCTATTTTTAGAAATTTTATTTAATTTTTTTTATCATTATAGTGCGTATTCAAAAAGGAGGATGAAAAGGACCGAGAAGTTCGAGGCGGTGAAAGCTCCCGGCACCGGAATGTACATCAAAAGGTACATGAGGAGCGGAAAAGAGAGCCAACGAGCTTCCACAGGACGTGGGCGGTTTTAGTAGAAGGTCCTCTATAGATGTGTCATTTTCACCGGGCTTTTTGAACAACCTCTTATAGAAAATAAATAATACCCGCGATAAAGAAAACTACTGCTACAACAATCAAAATCTTTGCTAACCTTTCAAAGACCATTTTTATTCTCCTCTACCATTCTGTTTATAAAATACTTGCACCAATAACAAATGAAAGCCCAATAGATATCATCATGGATATGAATCCTACTGCTTTATTTCCTTTCCCTATCTCTTCATCCACCTTAATAGATGGGGTTAAAAATTCAAAAATAACATAACCAAGCAGCAGCAAGATAAAACCAAACGTTCCCCATCCGATACTTTGAAAAATCGTGTCGTTGTGCTCAATGGAATAGCGAAAAATCGTGGCAATTCCAAATAATTTCCCCCCTGTTGCCATAGCAACAGCTAAATTCCCATTTTTTATCTCTTCCCAATTTTTATAGGACGTAACTACTTCAAAAATGGCCAGAAAAACTAATGTACATAATACAACAACACTATACCTTGCTGCAGTGATGACGACTACACTTTCCCAAAACATCTCCATAAACTAACTCCCCCTTCTGCTCTAAGCCTTAAGCCTTCTTTATAATCGCATCTCTTATTCAAATCCTTCATCCACAGCACTTGTACCTTAGCATGAAAATAGCCACTTCCCAGTTACAATGAACTTTTAGATGCTATCCACAATTCTTAGCATTGTAAAGGACGCGGCTAATTTTCTTCTTTGTCAAACCAATATACAGCTAAACTAACAAAATGAAGAGAAATTGCGTTAGCGAAATTCGATGACCGTTACTCCACTGCCGCCTTCACCACTAGAACCTGGTCTCGACGAAGCAATATTAGGATGGTTCTTCACAAAATCCTGTACTCCTTTACGTAAGGCACCGGTTCCTTTCCCATGAATAATCGATACTTTCGGATAACCAGCAAGTAAACTATCATCAATATATTTTTCCAGTTTTAACAGTGCATCTTCATATCGCTCTCCACGTAAATCCAATTCGGTTTTTACATGATAATTGGTTCCTTTAATGGTAGCAACCGGTTTTTCAAAGGTTTGTTTTGGCTTTCCTAATAATTGAAGGTCTTTACGCTTGACTTTCACCTTCATGATTCCTACTTGCACCAAATATTCATTTTCACTTACTTTTTCCAATACTTCTCCCTTTTGATTTACTGTTAATAATTTTATTTCATCTCCAACTTGAAGTTCATTGCTTTCTTTCGGAGAAATCTGTTGATGTTCTTTTTTATTTGTGAGGCTTGGCTTAGCCTCTTCCAGCATTTTTCTCGCTTCAATCCATTCATGTTCCTTCATGTCTACATTGGATTTCATTTTCCTGATTTCATCAACAATTATTTCTGCTTCTTCCCGGGCTTTCGCTACCGCATTTTCAGCCTTTTCTTCGGCCTTTTTAAAAAGTTCTTCGCGTTTATTCTGGAATTGTTTCCATTCCTTTTCCAGCTGCTCCCGTAAATTTTCACTTTCCAGCAATACTTCGTGAGCTTTTTGATAATCCTTTTCTGCAGAAAGTTGCGATTGTTCCAGAGAAGAAATCATGTTTTCCACACTTTTCGAATCTACTCCGACAAGTCCCTTCGCACGTTCGATAATTGGCTCATCTAACCCTAATCGTTTGGAAATCTCAAATGCATTACTTCTTCCTGGAACTCCTATTAACAACCGATATGTCGGCTGTAAAGTTTCCACATCAAATTCAACGGAAGCATTAATCACATGATCACGATTATAACCATACGCCTTTAATTCAGGATAGTGAGTTGTGGCAATGATACGAGCATCTCTTAAAATGACTTCATCTAAAATGGCCATGGCAAGTGCTGCACCTTCACCAGGGTCTGTACCTGACCCCAATTCATCAAATAAGACAAGTGATTCATTGTCAACATGTTTAATAATATCGACTATATTTGTCATATGGGATGAAAAAGTACTTAAGTTCTGTTCAATCGACTGTTCGTCCCCAATATCCGCAAACACTTCTTTAAAGACTGCAAGTTCACATCCATCGAGCGCAGGAACTTGTAATCCTGATTGAGCCATTAATGTACATAAACCGACCATTTTCAGTGTAACGGTTTTCCCCCCTGTATTTGGACCTGTAATAACGATAGATGTGTAGGAGTCCCCAATTTCAATATCATTTGGTACGACTTCATCAAAAGAAATTAACGGGTGGCGTGCCTGCTTCATCTTAATGATTCCCTGGTCATTCATTTCAGGTTTGGATGCTTTCATCTGATTTCCCAGAAGTGCTCTTGCATGAATAAAGTCGACTTTTGCTAAAACCGAAACATTTTCAAATAAAAATTCACTTTGTTCTGCAATGGATGCACTGAGTTCTTTTAAAATCCGGTCAATTTCCTGTTTTTCCTTTACACGGGCAGCCTGTAATTGATTGTTTAAGTCCACAACTGCTTTTGGTTCCATAAAAAGAGTTTGGCCGGATGAGGACTGATCGTGCACGATTCCACCAATTGCAGCCCGATATTCTTGCTTCACTGGTAATACATAACGATCATTTCGAATGGTTACAATAGCATCCGACAACATTTTGCTATTCGTTCTCGTATAGCTATCCAGCTTTTCTCTAACTCTTCCTTCCAGTGTTCGAATCGAAGTACGAATGCTTCGTAATGCAGAGGATGCACTGTCCATCACCTGACCGTGGTCATCGATACAATTTTTAATTTGCCGCTCCAGCTCGCGCAGTGGGGTAATGCGTTCCACGAGTTCTTTTAAAATAGGCAAACCTTCTTCCAGATTTTCAATAAATGTTTTAACTTGACGGCCGCCATAAATCGTATTTGCCACATCAAGACACTCTTCTGTTGATAGACTGCCACCAATAACACTTCGCTTCACACTCATACGGATATCCGTTATTCCGCCTAAGGGTATCGTTTTATTTAACCGAATGATTTGTGAAGCTTCATCCGTTTCATCCTGCAGCCTTGTTACTTCTTCTATATTGGAGGAAGGTTTTAATTTCGATGCATAGTCTTTTCCTATGGATGTAGCTGCCTGATTGATTAATTGTTCTATAACTTTATGAAATTCTAATACACGAAGAACTCGTTCGTTCATGCTTATATACTCCTTTAAAACGATTTATTCCGGTTGAAATAGCTGATTAATTTTTCTTTATCCCATGTATTGATGACTGTATCTTTATGAATCCAGCCTCTTCTTGCTGTTCCAACCCCATAATTCATGTGGCCGAGCATTTGATAACTGTGGGCATCTGTATTAATTGCCAATAAAACACCGGCTTCTTGTGCTTTTCTAACCCATTCAGCCGACAAATCCAGGCGATTAGGATTCGCATTAATCTCTAAAGCAGTATTGGTTTGCTTTGCCTTTTCAATAAGTCTCTCGACATCAACTTGATAACCATCACGTCTTCCAATTAATCTTCCGGTCGGATGGGCAATTAAGGATACATACGGGTTTTCTAGAGCTGCGTATAGTCTGTCCATAATTTGTTCTTCCGATTGCTTAAAACTAGAATGAATAGCGCCAATGACAAAGTCCATTTCTCTTAGAAATTCATCAGAGAAATCTAAGCTTCCATCAGGTAATATATCCATTTCAACTCCTGCAAATATATGAATATCCCTATGCTTTTCATTTAACTTGTATATCTCTTCTCGCTGTTTTCGTAAACGGACTTCATCCAACCCATTCGCAACACGCAAATACTTCGAATGATCGGTAATCGCCAAATACGAATAGCCTTTCTGCCGTGCTTGTTGCACCATTTCTTCTAAGGATTGAGCACCATCACTATATGTCGTATGCATGTGGAGATCACCCTTTATATCATCCAGCTCAATGAGAGGATAATTTTCCTGAAAGGCTTCTACTTCTCCTGTGTTTTTCCGAACTTCAGGAGGAATATAGGTTAAACCGAAATGGTAAAAAAACTCTTCTTCACTGGAAAAAGTTGCAATTTCACCTGTTTCTTCATTTTCAACCCCGTATTCACTTATTTTTTCTCCCCGGGATTTCGCCAATTGTCTCATGGCAACGTTATGGTCTTTGGAACCTGTAAAATGATGAAGGGTCGTTGCAAATTCATTAATTGATACGAGTCTAAAATCCACATTAATATCATATACATCATCAATGGTTAAGGAAACCTTTGTACTTCCTTTTGCAACAACATCCTTTATTTCTGGAATATTAAGTAATTGATCACGAACGGATTCTGGATTATTTGTTGCAATGATAAAATCGAGGTCTTTAATGGTTTCCCTCATCCTGCGCAAACTTCCCGCCAGCGAAAATGTCTCCACATCCTTCAACGTTTTTAAATATGCTTCTATTTTTTCTGCCACAGGTATCATATTGGAAATCGGTAACCTCTCCGGCCGGCTTCCCGCCTCCTGTAAAGCAGCCAGTATCTTTTCTGCGGTTTTCTTTCCAAATCCGGAAAGCTTTTCCACTTCACCTGCCTCACATGCCGTTTTTAATGATTCAGCATCGGTTACATGGAGTTCCTGATATAGTTTAGCTAACTTTTTTCCGCCCATTCCTGGGAGGTTTAATAATGGAACTAAACCCTGAGGAACTTCTTTTTCCAATTGCTGAAGCACTTCCGATTGTTCCCTTTCGATGAATTCCACAATCACTGCGCTTGTCCCTTTCCCAATTCCTTTTATCTTCGTAAAATCTTCTATATCCGACAGAGACCGGTCATCTCGTTCTAATGCTTGTGCAGCTTTTCTATATGCGGATATTTTAAATGGATTTTCACCCTTTAATTCCAAATATATTGCAATTTTTTCCAATAACTTGATTACATCTTTTTTATTCACTGCCATCTATTTCACCTTTTCATCTATTATCCATATTAAAAGACTGATTCCTTATGTTAATACTATTGTACATGACATACAATTGTATAACTAATAAGATGAACCAGCCTTATAGAGGATGTTCAAAAAGTCCGGTGAAAATGACACATCTATAGAGGACCTTCTACTAAAACCACCCACGTCCTGTGGGCAAAGTAGAAGTCACCACATCCTGTGGAAGCTCGTTGGCTCGCTTTTCTGTTGCTCACGTTTTAACTGCATACGTTCCGCTACCCAAAGCTTCACTGCCTCGAACTTCTCGGTCCTTTTCATCCTCCTTTTTGAACACGCACTTATAGAATATTTATAATGTAAATCTTTTCTCTATGGGGATTTTCTCCGCCACTAACATTCTAGAGATA
>NZ_WOFB01000048.1 GCF_009733865.1 Oceanobacillus salinisoli
TGTTGCTCACGTTTTAACTGCATACGTTCCGCTACCCAAAGCTTCACTGCCTCGAACTTCTCGGTCCTTTTCATCCTCCTTTTTGAACACGCACTTATAGAATATTTATAATGTAAATCTTTTCTCTATGGGGATTTTCTCCGCCACTAACATTCTAGAGATATCTCAAAATAATTGCTGTGAGCATTTTACTACCCATTTATCACGTGATAAACTTGAATGATTTTCAACTATCATTTCTCCAAACTTATTCTTCACCCATGAATGAAAACCACAATTCCAGAATCTTTTCTGAGAAATAAGGTGTTTGCTCCAAAATAAATAATGCAACAGAAGAACCGTTGATCCACTCCTGTACCATGTTAACAGGCGTTAATGCTAATATGTATAAAATAATAAATGCAAGTAAGTATACTTCGATAAATCCAAGTATAGCACCCAATAGTTTATTAATGGAATTTATAATTGGAATTGAAGCTACAAAATCAAGCATGGAAGCTACGATTTGTAAAATTATTTTCACTGCAAAGAATATGATCGCAAAAGCAATCGCATTATAAAAAGCATTCTCTAATGGTAACGCTTGGAGAAATGCAGCCCAGGCACTTTCATCTGGTAATTCCGGATATGGAATCCATAATGCCAGCCTTGGCCCCAATTCATCATAATACATCGCAGCAACAATAAACGCTGCGATAAACCCTAATAAATGTAAAAGTTGTAATATAAATCCCCTTTTCAGACCCATTAAAAATCCGAAAATAAATATTAATAGTAATATGAGATTAAACATATTTTATTAATCCTCTTTCCTGTTCATTGAACCTAACAATCTAGCGTATTCTTCCTTTAATTTCAAGTAATCATTCATCGTATTTAATGCGGTAAGTACAGCAAGACTTGCTGTATCAAGATGTTTATTTGAACTTTGGATATCTTTCATCTTCTGATCAACTAGACTTGCTACTAAACGAACATGACTGGCTGATTCGTCATCTCCAACTACCGTATAGGTTCGATTATGTATTTCTACGGATACACGTTCCTTGTTCTCCTGCGTCACGCGAAAAGCCCCCCGCTTAAGAATTCTACACTTTATATTAACATGAAGTTGCTGTTTTAAAAAGAAGTATTTCTTTCTGCCCCTTATTTTGCTATAGTCAATAATATAATTCGTGAATGTTATTGAATAAATGACTTACTGAATGTTGAAAGCATACGAATGAATAGGAGAGATATTTTGGGACAAATTGTTCACACATTTCCAACAAAAACAATCAATGAGATGAAAAAATACTATCAGGAATCACTCACATCTACACCACAGGGGGCAATATTCCGAGCAAAAACACAGTATGCTGTCATTACCTCTTATAAATCAGGGAAGGTTCTTTTCCAAGGCAGCTCTCCTGACACCGAAGCAAACAAATGGTTAAAGGATAGTATACAAACTAAACATAATAATTCAAATCGAAATCAACCAAAAACAACAGCATATGCCCCTTCCCCCATCTTATTTAAGAGCAATCACATCGGATCTGATGAAGCTGGAACCGGAGATTATTTCGGCCCAATTACGGTTGGAGCAGTATATGTAGAAAAAGAGAAAATCGCTTTACTGAAAGAAATGGGGATAAGAGACTCTAAAAATTTAACAGATTCCGTTATCCAGGATCTTTCCAAGGAGATTGTTCAATTAAACATCCCATATTCGCTGGTTATCTTACATAATGAAAAATACAATCAGCTTCAGGAAAAGGGCTGGTCCCAAGGGAAGATGAAAGCCATGCTGCACCATTCCGCGATAAATCATTTAAAGCGGAAAATTGGAAGTGCCCCCTATGATGGAATATTAATAGATC
This sequence comes from Oceanobacillus salinisoli, assembly GCF_009733865.1. Classification (GTDB taxonomy): domain Bacteria; phylum Bacillota; class Bacilli; order Bacillales; family Amphibacillaceae; genus Oceanobacillus; species Oceanobacillus salinisoli. The sequence goes on from NZ_WOFB01000048.1 coordinate 1,863, forward strand.
AATTTTGTGAACCAGGAGTGTATATAAATTATTTAAAATCGGAAAAACGATCCTTACCGGAGAAAACGCACTTCATGACAAAAGCGGAGAGTTATTCGATTGCGGTAGCTGCAGGTTCGATTATTGCTAGAACAAGTTTTGTAAAGGAAATGGATAAACTGTCTGATAAAATGGGAATTGAACTGCCAAAAGGTGCTTCCAGCAAAGTAGATCGTACGATAGCCCATATCATCCGAAGTAAAGGAGAAAATATTTTAAATTCATGTGCTAAAGTTCATTTTGCTAATACAAAGAAAGCAAAGAAATATTTATAGTTGGAGTGCCATAATAACAACGCTGAAACGCTTATGAAATAATTCGATTTCATAGGCGTTTTTGTATATCAATCAAGGATAGTAAGGTCTACTGTCCTTCTTCCCCAGTTGTACGCTTCATCTTTCGTTGGAACATGAATATCTATTTTATTGCCTTTAATCGCTCCACCCGTATCTGCTGCAATCGCATAGCCATACCCCTCTACATGAACTTTAGTCCCCAATGGAATAATCGTTGGGTCTACGGCGATTACTTTCTCATTAGGGTTTTCTTTTAGATTAACACCAGTCGCGGTAATACCGGAACAACCCGTACAATATGCGGTGTAAGCAGTAGCTTCCACGGAGAATGTTTTACCTTGTGGGTCTCCGCTCTGTTCTTTTGATTGTTGTTTGATTGGCTTTTCCTTATCATTCTGTTTATTAATTACTGCAGTACTTGCATCCTGTTCCATATTCTTAATTGCTTCCTGTTCTGTCAGTTCCGGGCCACTTACAACCAGTTCTTGCCCAACCAGAATCAAATCACTTGAAAGGTTATTCCATGATTTTAATTTATCTACTGTTACATCATCACCAAATGTGTCACTGATGTCACTTAACGTGTCACCTTTTTTAACCGTGTAATATTCTAATTCCTTTTCATCCACAGTTAATACTTGTTTCGGATAAATAATTGTAGAGTTTAGTTCATTTTTATGGGTTAATTCTTCTACCGTCGTATGATGCTCATTCGCTATATCCCAAAGGGTATCTCCCTTTTTCACTTCATATTCTCCAGCAGATACTGAATTTCCAAAAGAGCAGATCATGACTAAAACAAACACGACCATTGCCAATTTTCTCATTAAGTAATCCCCCTTTTATTTACTGACAAGCTAATCGTACCATGGTAAGTCCATATCTGCGGTTACATCCTATTTAAAGGTTTGTATCATAGATTACAAATATAATATAGTTTGTTTAATAGGTTCTATTGACTCTTTCTGGTGCATAACCATCTTAATTTAAGCTTGTATTCTATATAAAATATAAGGCTGTTTTAAAGGGCCACTGTAAAATGCGACTGTCCGTAGTTCAAGAGAAATAAATTAATCTCTGACCCAATCAAAAATGCTTAGTAATGATCAGATAGAAAGTGGAATAGCGCAAAACCAGCGAAGACTTTGCGAAAAGAGTCTTAACTTAGAACAAAAGCGCAAGCGCCCTTTTAGCGACGTACGGACTGCGCCTGGCAATGCCAGGTGGTTCGATGTTGCTTCTCAAAGCAGCGGTCTTAATCGAACATTCCACTGCCGCAGGAGATAAAGGAAACATGCCCCTTCATAGGGGATGTCGACGCCTGATCGCTAGCCCGCTTTTAGTCGGCCTTCCCCAAAAAACTGATCCAATGTTGACTTATCGTACGGAGGTGAAGGAAGTCTCGCTA
>NZ_WOFB01000049.1 GCF_009733865.1 Oceanobacillus salinisoli
TTGTCCATTATAAGGGGGGCGTTCACTGTCACTTCCCGGATTTTGTTGAATTATGTCGAACAATTCCTTTAAACCATGAGAAGAAGCGTGTATGGAACATACACGCTTCTTTCAACCCGCTAATAAACCATTTCCATATCATGGTAATACTTGAATTCCAGTAAATTATTTGCTGGATCAATCAGGAAAAATGTCATGTGTTCCTCCTGTTTCCCCTCAAACCGCACCATTGGTTTAGCAAAAAAAGGAAGGTTCTGGTGAATGGCAAATTCCAAAGCCTGGTTATATTCATCCTTATCCAAGAAGGTGATTCCATAATGCCTTGGATACATTTTTGGTTCTTCATCAATATGGTCCGGACTTAAATGACATACTACTTGATCTCCAAAAAAATCAAATGTTACGCGATCATCATATCTTCTGGCAAGTTTGCAGCCTAATTTTTCATAAAAGTCTACGGTCTCATCTAAATCCTTGCATGGAATCGCCAAATGAAATACTTTATTTGTCTCTCTCACTATATTCTCCCCCTTAAAATTTTCATTACATATGAAACGTATCAGAGCGTAATCCTAAACGAAGTGTCTCCAGTGAAATCACGTCTGATAAAGCAATATTAGCGAGGTTCACATTTACTCCAGCATGTTTAATAAAGAAAGTCTGCATTTTTTTATTTGGTGCTTCAAATATGAGTTTTTCCAGAGGTATCCCCGAATCAATTATTTCGTCAAAAACATCACTTCTAACGTCCCCATTTTCATGACACATCCCACTGGTTCCACTTTCCCTTGCTTCTGTGATTACTTTCGTTGCCCCAGCCTCAAGATCCTCGTGAATATTTTCCAGCCATTCTGTTGAATCCTGCCTATTTGATATGGAAGTGTCTTTATTCCCTACTTCGCTAAAAATAACAAAATCCCTAGAAAACTCTTCAATAAAAACTGCCTTTTCCCCATTGCTGATAGGAACAGTTCCATTTGAAATTTCTACATAATCGCAGCCAAACTTTTGACAAAGCCTATAGTAATCCTCAATCTTATCTTGGCTTAAAAACTTTTCAAATAATGTTCCACCAAAGAAGAAATCAATATGATGTTTCCGTAACCAGGCAATTTTTTGTTCCAAAAATGGTGTAACTAACGAAGTGCCCCAGCCAAATTTCACAAAATCAATAAACGCACTTGAACTATGGATCGTGTCCATGAATAAGTTCTTCGGTGCTCCATTGTCAATTAAAATCGTTAACCCATTTTCTCTTGGCTTGGTTTCTCTAGATGGTAAGACTAATCCCGATTCTAACATGCGTTAACCCTCTCAATCACAGGAATTCTGCCTGTTTTATTCACTTTCATGACAAAATCTGTATTTAACTCTTGGGTACAGCAGTAAATATCCTCACGTTTAAAATCCTTCTTGTCTTTATCAAAAAATTTTTCCGCTACATGACTTTGCTGTATTCTACTAATTACCTCTTCTTCTGAAATGGAGGCTGAATCCTCTAATATACTTTTTACATACTTTGCACAAGCAAGATCATCGTCGCCGCATGGATGAGATGCAATGATATTTATAGTCGCACCATTACATCTGAATATTCTCTCTCTAATAAATTCCGCTGTTTTTCTCGCATTCGTAAACCCTGTAACAAATACATGTTCAGATGAGAGGTTATTTAATGTTGCACGTACTCCATTTGTGGTCTTCTGAACAAGAACCTTTCCTTCTAGATCTTTTTGTTGAATATAATATGGAGAGTTATCTAAATCAAACCCCTCAATCTTTAAAGCATCTACCTCCCCTGCCAGCAGATATTCTGGGTGCTGCTTCTTAACCTGAAATGCTTGCTTTACCGACTCTACAAGAAATATTCTTCGTATTCCTTTCATAAAGGCATAATGGGAAACGGTAAAAGCTCTGATTACATCAATAACAACCGTAATATCTGCTTTTACTGGCGGAGACTCTCTGCCTTGATAAATACGAGCCTGCATCCTTTTAGTCCCCTTGTTATAAATTTTTACTAGTAAATTCAAACTCCTTAGGTGAACTATTGTATGTATATTCGCCTAGTTCATTTTGGTTACACTACATTTCGAATTATTAGAATTTTATTTTAACAATATATTAGCATATTGAATACATTTAATTTAAGGCAAATACCTAGTATGAATGAACTAAATTATATTAAACGGGGGGAATACGATGGAGAACATGTTAACCTATGAAAAATGGGATAAACAACTACAGAACCGTTTGAACTATGAGTTAAGAGATTTCATGGAAGTCATTAAATGGGCTTATCAAGCATATAAAGAAAAAATTTTATACTCCTGCAGCTTTGGGGCAGAGGGAATAGTGCTGATTGACCTCATCTCTAAAGTGAATCCAGAAGCAAAGATAGTATTTTTGGATACAAATTTGCATTTCAAAGAAACCTATTCCCTTTTAGATAAAGTAAAGAAAAAATACCCAAAATTGAATATAAAGATAGTTGAACCTGCCTTCACTCTAGAACAACAGGCTAAAAAATATGAAAAAAAACTTTGGGAACATAATCCAAATCAATGCTGTCAGATTAGAAAAATTATACCGTTGGAAAAAGAACTGGAAAATGTGGATGCCTGGATTTCCGGGTTAAGACGGGAACAATCCCCTACTCGAAAATCCATGGAATATATTAACAAAGATCACCGGTTCAAACGAGTAAAAATTTGTCCACTAATTCATTGGACTTGGGATAATGTCTGGAAATATATTAAGTTAAATAACCTGCCCTATAATGAACTCCATGACCATAACTATCCCAGTATCGGTTGTGCCATGTGTACACTTCCAGTAACCAAAGGTGACCAGCGTTCAGGCCGGTGGGCTAATTTCGAGAAAATTGAATGCGGTCTGCACCAGGCCTGACGAGGAGCTATTTAACGTGTTCATCTTACTGGCGTGTGTCATATCCTTCTTTTTTGCTGCTAATATTGGGGCCAGTGGTGCGGCAGCATCGATGGGAATAGCTTATGGTTCTGGTGTAGTAAAAAGCAAAAAAAATGCGCTGCTATTTTGTGCAATTGGTATCTTTCTTGGAGCAACAATAGGGGGAGGAAACGTCGCAAAAACGATTAGTTCAGGGATTGTCCCTGAAAATACCATCTCCATTTACATTGCCCTTATCATCCTGGCATCTGCAGCTATATCTTTATTTTTTGCAAATCTAAGCGGCATTCCTCTATCTACAAGTGAAGTTACTGTCGGAGCAATAGTTGGTGTTGGTATCGCTTATCAAGCACTGTTTATTAAAACATTAGCTGTCATTATCATGTTCTGGATACTCGTACCTTTGATTGCCTTTTTACTGGCCTATGCTGCTAATAGTGTGATTAAAATTATCCGTCAAAAATATCCGTTTCTTTCCAAAGAGAAAAGCACGAAAGTCTTGGCTATTCTAGTCATTCTTACAGGATTTTTTGAAGCTTTCTCTTCCGGAATGAATAATGTAGCCAATGCAGTTGGTCCAATTATTGCTGCTGGTATCATTAATATTCATGAAGGTATGTTGTTCGGAGGAATGGTTGTCGCTTTAGGTGCATATTTCCTTGGGGCAAATGTCATCGAAACGAACGGAAAAAGAATTACTGACTTAAGTTTATTGCAAGGAACAGCTGTTTCTGGAATTGGTGGAATATTGGTTATTATTGCTTCTATTTTTGGAATTCCAATCCCCCATACTCAAGTAACCACCTGCAGCATTTTAGGGATTGGTGCTTCGGATAAAGGAAAGGAATTATGGAAAAAAGCAATCGTTGTAAAGTTAATCAAAACTTGGGTCATTTCACCCGTTTTTTCCCTAGTTATTTCCTATAATTTAGTCAAAATATTTATTTACTTTGATTTTTCCGGAATAGCAGTTTTATTTCTTTTTATTGTTTTTGTATATGTTATTAGTCAATGGAAACCGAGTAAAAATCAGCCAGTTCGGGCGAAAAAAATAGTAACTAAAAATACAGGGGGAAATTATTGTGAATAAGCCACACGGTGGATTTCTAATCAATAGAGTAGATACAAATTATAAGATAGATGAAAAAAATATAATGGTTCAACTAGATACAACTGCACTAAGTGATTTGGAATTAATCGCAACTGGGGCGTACAGTCCCTTAACCGGATTCATGGACAAAAAGAATTATCAATCTGTAGTACAAAAAATGCGGCTTGACAATAAGCTGCCATGGAGTATACCCATTACACTTCCTGTTGACCAAGATAAGGCGGGGTTGATTAACTTGGGGAGTACAGTAAACCTTGTTCACGAAAACGTCATTTATGGTGTGATGACCGTTCAGGAGAAGTTTGTACCTGATAAGAAAGAAGAAGCAAAACAAGTTTATCAAACCACATACTCATCACACCCTGGCGTAAAGAAACTTTATGAACGTCCTGATATTAATCTTGGTGGACCTATTACTCTAATAAAATTTCCCCAAAAGGAAAATTTCCAAGAATATTATTTAGAACCTAAACAAACTAGAGAATCATTTCAACGGTTAGGGTGGAAAACTATTGTAGGGTTTCAAACCCGAAATCCAGTACACCGAGCACATGAATATATTCAAAAATCAGCATTGGAAACGGTAGATGGGTTACTACTGCATCCATTGGTCGGCGAAACTAAAAAGGGAGATATACCTAGTGAGTTACGTATGGAATGTTACCAAACCTTACTAGAAAACTATTATCCTAAAAATCGGGTTTTCTTATCGGTATTTCCAGCTGCAATGCGATATGCCGGTCCGAGAGAAGCAATATTCCATGCACTCGTTCGTAAAAATTATGGCTGCACCCATTTTATAGTCGGTCGTGATCATGCAGGTGTGGGTGACTATTACGGAACATACGATGCACAGAAAATCTTCCGTCATTTTTCAGAAGAAGAAATCGGGATAGAAATACTATGCTTTGAAAATAGTTTCTATTGTCTTAAGTGTGAGAGCATGGGAACAGCAAAAACCTGTCCACACGATAAAACAGATCACATCTCCCTTTCCGGAACGAAGGTTAGAGCTATGTTAAGGGAAGGAAAAATCCCTCCTAAGCAGTTCAGCCGACCTGAAGTGGCGAAAAAACTTAGTGAAGGTATGTCAAAAATTCTAGTGGAAACGGGGCAATAAACATGGTACAAAACTATATTATATGGCATCCAACGAAGATAACTAAGAAGGATAGGCAAAAATTAAATAATCATAAAACCTGTGTCCTTTGGTTTACTGGATATTCAGGATCGGGTAAGTCCACTCTTGCCAGCGAACTGGACTATCAGCTCTATTCATCAGGAATCAGAAGCTATGTATTGGACGGAGATAATGTTAGACACGGACTGAACAAGGAGCTGGGGTTTAGTCCTGCTGATCGGGTAGAGAACATAAGAAGAGTTGGCGAAGTGGCTAAACTCTTTGTGGATGGCGGGCAAATTGTCATAACTGCTTTTATTTCACCCTATAGAAAAGACCGCGAACAGGTTAGGAAGCTTTTTGAGGAAGGTGAATTTATAGAAGTGTTTATTGAGTGCCCCATCGAAATTTGTGAGAAACGTGATCCAAAAGGGTTATACAAAAAAGCTAGAAACGGAGAAATCAATAACTTTACCGGTATCGATTCTCCTTATGAACCCCCGATAAAATCCTGACCTAACCATTAATACGGAAAAATACACAGTAAGTGAAGCAGCCCAGTTAATCGTCACTTACCTAAGAAAAAAGAGAATCTTAGATTATTACGGTGCCTAATAACGGTGCCTGGCACTTCCCGATTTTTGTCGAATAATGTTGTCTATTCGAAAACCTTAATAGATAAGGAGATTAGACAACAGAACCATGTTCAACAAAACGACAGTGCCCAGCACCTCTAATTAAGCTTTTCTCTCTATCAAATATATTCCACCCCCCATAAACAATACCCCAATCAGTAGCATAATCGAAAGTCGTTCTGCCCGCTAACTTACTTTTCTGTATTTGCTGATCTATTTCTGTAAAAACAAAGTGAATCTTCAATCAGTGGGGGTCTTACAGCCAGTTAATCACGTGATAAAACTATCCGATTTATTAAGTAGATCAAATAACTTATCCTGCTCCTATTCTACCTTGTCTTCTTCAAAAAAACAGGGGCTTGGACGCGACCTTTAACTATCAAATCCGCCCAAGAGAAATAAGAACACTTATGTCATTTGTTTGATCAGGCTAAGCATTTTTAATTTCCAGCCATTCTTTCTCCAAAATACTCATTTCCAACAAGCTCCAGTATTCATCTCCATTTTTAACTGTATCCCTAAGATAGCCTTCTTTCGTAAAACCAGCCTTTTCGTAGCAGGCAATCGCAGGCGTATTAAAGTCAAAAACTCCGAGACTCACCCGATGCAAATGTAGTTCATCAAAGGCAATATTTAAAATTCCCTTTATCATTTGCTGACCAATTCCTTTTCCCCTCACGCTTTTATCACCAATTAATACTTTACCCACTCTTGCTGATTTGTGTTTCCTATCAATTCTCCCCAAGGAAATATGGCCAACCACATTTCCCGTTTCCTTGTCCATCACTTTGTAAATCAAACTATCCGCATCTTCCTTATTCGCATTTTCTATGTACTTTTCCAGTTGGTTATTCGTTAAAGGAAAATCAAATACAGGTCCTCCCCATTGGAGCATGAACTGCGGAGTTTCAATCCAGTCAATCAGTTGGTTAAAATCTGATCGTTCAAAGTATTTAAGCTCGATCAAAGTGATTTCCCCCTTTTTATCCAATGATTAAAAAAGTGCGTTTCCGCTTTTTGCAGTGGAAACGCGAGATTAGTTGACATGCAGATGTCGATTTACCGACTTCTGTCTTGTAAATCAATCTCCCTGATCACTTTTGCAGGATTTCCACCTACAATGGTATTGGAAGGAACATCTTTTGTTACTACAGCACCAGATGCAACAACCACATTATCTCCAAGCGTAACCCCTGGGTTGATGATGGCCCCACCGCCAATCCATACATTATCTCCTATAACTACCGGTTTCCCGTATTCAAGGCCTTAATTCCGCTCAAATGGATTCACTGGATGAGCTGCAGTATAAATATGTACACCAGGTCCAAGCATGCAGTTTTCTCCAAAGCGTACTTCACAAACATCCAATATGACACAATAAAAATTAGCAAAGAAATTATCTCTAACATGAATATTATAGCCGTAATCACAGCGGAAATCCGGCTCTATATAAACGCTTTTACCAGCTGTACCAAATAATTGTTTAATTGTCTGAACCCGATTATCGTTATCCGTTTCTATAATTTGGTTGAACAGACGAGTTAAATACCTTGCTTGCTCCCGCTCCTTTACTAATTCGCTGTCCCACGGCTTGTATAACTCTCCATCGAGCATTTTTTGTTTCTCTGATTTCATATATACCTCCTGCATTTCTTCCTTTGTTCCTATACTGTAACTACATTACTATACTACTTTTAAATTCTTAAAATAAAGCTGTATCACTAATTCACATGGTTTCTCATGATTTGATTATCCCCTTGTCACCACTTCAACAACCACATATGTTCTGTTAATTTCAATTCTATGTATTTTTATGCTCAAAACAATCCTCGCAAATAAATTTACCCGCATTTCTTAAGTAAGCTTTTATTTCTGTGAATCCTTTTCGTTTCGGATAACGCATTTTGACAAAAACCATGTCCTCTCCTTTAATCTCTTTATCACACTTTATGCATTTTGGCTTCTCCCATAACATGTGAAATCCTCCTGTCTTTTCTCACTTTCTTAAACTATTACGGATAACACCCTAAAAGGTTTCAACAGTCATGTTGATTTCCATTACATTTAATCAGATAAATCGAAACAGACCACACAGCGAATACCAGAAATAATTAAATATAAAGAATAAAGAAAAGCGTAAAGCAAAACCTAAGAAAAAATACAATGCATTGGAGGTATTACTGTGAAAATCCGAAATATTATAGAAAGAGCATTAGTGGATAATAAGCTAGCCAATCAATTAGAGAAAAGAGTTCATAGACCAACTAAAAATGAAACCAAGCATTAATCCAAAAAGTACAATTCCCTTATAGAATTGCACTTTTCTTTAGAAAAGCGCAATTGCCCGTTTAGCGACGTACGGACTGCGCCTGGCCATGCCAGGTGGTTCAATGTTGCTGATGCAAAGCAGCGGTCTTAATTGAACATTCCACTGCCGTAGGAGATAAAGGAAACACGACGAACGGAGTGAGTCGATGTTGACTTTCACCGCAAGGGTATAAGTGCGACTAAGCCTCTGGTTTCACCAATCGGCAAGTCTTCTTTATCGTACGGAGGTGAGGGAAGTCCGCTAGTCGCTGGGCGATGGA
>NZ_WOFB01000005.1 GCF_009733865.1 Oceanobacillus salinisoli
AAAACTTGAAAAAAGTATTTGACATTGTACGCTAAGCAAAGAAAAAGCCATTCATTTTATGGCCCTATTACCTTCTTTTAAGTCGACACTTAACAGCAAATCCGTCAGATGGAACGTATAGCTTCCTTAACAGGAACAGATCCAGCTACTAGTTGAAATTCTTTCCCAATAGTATTCTCATTTTCCAAGCTGGCGACGACGACCCTTGCTACATCTTCTCTCGGAATTTCACCTCGTTCTACTTCTACACCTGCATTTACTTGAGCTGTTCCTTTATCATTGGTCAGAATACCAGGGTGGATAATTGTATAATCCAAATCCGTTCCCTTTAACCATTTATCCGCATAATGCTTTGCTGCAACATATGGCGCAAAGGATTCTGGAGCCGCTTGAATTGCTTCACGTCTCGTATCAAACGAACTGATCATGACGAACCGTTTTACACCCGCAGCTTTAGCTGCCTCGACCGTTTTCACAGCACCATCCAAGTCCACCATAATGGTTTTGTCTTTTCCTGTATGTGGCCCAGAACCTGCTGTGAATACGATGGCATCAACTCCCTCAGCAGCTTTCGCAATAGCATCAATGTCTTGTTCCAGATCTACCACTGCCGTATCCGCACCTAGATTTTCGAAAAAGTCAGCTTGCTCCTGTTTACGAATCATTGCCTTTGCTTCCAGGCTATCACTATCCTGAATGAATGAAACGAGATGTTTTCCAATTTGACCATTTGCCCCAACTACAAGAACTTTCATTTTATCCATCCTTTCTAAGTAATTTAAGAGATCTACTAACATTTTAATCCTATTACAGATCTCTTCCTTCAATTATCGTTAGAAAAACTCGCATTCGTTCGCCTTTTAGCAAATGTGTAGTATTTTTTTTTGCTTTGGACATTTAAATTTTGGCTACGCCGAATCCTCTTCTTCGCTAAAATTTTATACTTTTTTAAAGTGTAAATAGAAATATAGACGATGTCTAGTACTCCACACCTAAAGGTCATTGTTCTTTTTCCAGAGGTTCATTGGGTCGGTTTGCTCGTCCTTTAATCCCATTTGTACCATCTTTAGTTTACGATCTTCTTTACGTTTTCCTAACTCTTTATAAATAATTTGCGATTTCCCTAACCCTGCTGCAACAGCATCCTCTACAGACTGGCAATAATACACCTTTTTAATCCCTGCAAAGTACATCACTGTCAGACACATTGGGCATGGCTCTCCACTAGCATACATCGTATAATCTGATAAATCATGTGTTCGCAATTCTTTCTGTGCCTTTCGTATAGCCAGCATTTCCGCATGTCCGCTTATATCATATGTTTTATGTAATTCATTTACCCCTTCCGCCGTAACTTTATTATCTTTCACAAGTACTGCACCAAAAGGCTGTCCCCCGTCCCTCACATTATTGACAGCTAATTCTACTGCTCGTTTCATGAATGGGTCCATTCTTCATCACCTCCTGCTTTCATTGAGATTTTCCATCAGTAACCATCAATCACTGTTTTAATAGTATGGATTGTCCAACTAACCAGAAACCTAATGTCATTAAACCTATTAATACCCTATATTATCAAGACTTTTCAGTGTAACTTTATCTTAACATATCACCATCAAAATATTCTAAGATTTACGACATAACAACTATTGCAAATTCACCCAGAAAAATTCACAAGGGATATTTTGTAAGTATCTTCATTTAAACTGATTGCGACACCCCGCGTCTTAAACTTTTGAGTCAAGAATAATTGGGGGTTGATAAAAAGAGGAACCTTTTAAATTTTTCTTCAACAGTTTTTCACTCCCATCAAGCCACCCCACCTCAAAGCTTAAATTCCTTCTGCAATGTTTTAGGGGACATATTGTACTCCTTTTTGAAAAGACGATAGAAGCTGGAGTAGTCCACAAAACCGCATTGGACGGCAATTTCTTTGATGGAAATCTCGTTCTGTTTAATCATGCTTAATGCTAGAGAAAGCCGCTTTAAGGTCACATAACGGTAAAAAGGTAAATTCATTTTTTCCTTAAAGTAGTGGGAAAAATAATATTTACTTAAGTAAAATCGCTCCGATACATGCTCTAAAGTTAATGCAGGGTCTGTTAAATGTTCTTCAATGTACTCCAATATTGATACTAGCCGTTCATCCAACTCATTTTTTTTACTTAAACCAGCCGCACTTTTCGTCGGATTAAAAATAAGCTCCAGTGCTTGAAACAATTGATACTGTAGGGTAAAGGAATATTTCTCTTTGCCCTCCTTAATCTTTTTAATAATACTTTTTAATAAAGAGACCATATGCTGAAAGCTTTTGGAATCTAAATGGTACATATAAATCCCGTTCGCTTTTTGAAACGTCGTATTTTCTTTTAAAAGTGGAGAACTGTACTCAAAATCATTCATTAAATGCTGGCTGATGGTAACAACGAAGCGTTCATACTGATCAAGACTATTGGCGATCACTCGATGTACCGCATAAGGTGGAATCACCACGACATCCCCCTTTTTTAAATTATAGGTCATTCCCTCGCAGAAATACTCACATTCCCCATCCACCAAAATAAAAATTTCAAACACCTCATGACTATGGAGCTGATAAAAGGGCTCTGTACTTTCCAATCCTCCCCATGCACTTTCATTATGTTTCCGCAGTATACTCGTCTCTATAGTTGGACCCATATGATAGATTTCAAAATCCTGCGTTAACATTGGCAAAAAATAGGTTTTACTCATGAATCATACCACCTTAAAAAATAAGCAATAACTGCAATGTTTTATAGCAATAAATGTTATTTATAAAAATTGTAACGATGTTATTATATCATTGGAAGCTTAAGGAAATCATTCTAATAGAAATTGAACTGTAAAATGAATTTTTAGATATGGAGGAAAAGACAACATGTTATATCCTATAGCTACAGAAAGTCGTGTCGTGATGGATTTAAGCGGCACCTGGAAATTTATGATTGATAAAGAAACAGAAGAAGTAAATGTGAAGCAGCCATTGCCAACCAGTCAACTTATGGCCGTTCCCGCTTCGTTCAATGACCAGGCTGCTTCCCAGGAAATACGCGAGCATAATGGCTATTTTTGGTATGAAAAGGAATTTTCCGTTGCCAAAGCTTTGCGTGATGAAAGATTAGTTTTACGATTCGGTTCTGCCACCCATGAAGCATGGGTATATATTAATGGAGAATTTGCCGTACATCATAAAGGCGGATTTACCCCATTTGAAGTAGAAATCAATGAGTTTCTAGTTCCTGGAGAAAATCGTCTAACGGTTCGCTTAAGCAACATTTTAGATTTTACGACATTACCTGTGGGAAATTATTCTGAGAAGAAAGATGAAAACGGTAAAGTTATCCGTAAAGTTGATGAGAACTTTGACTTTTTCAACTATGCAGGTTTACATCGTCCGGTAAAAATTTACTCTACGCCTACTAACTATATCGAGGACATTACGATTGTTCCAAATGCCGATTTAGCAGCTCAAAAGGCAGATGTTCAAATTTCTGTTAAAACTGCAGGTACATTTGATGAAGTACGTGTGACGATTCTGGATGAACAAGGAAATCAAGTGACACAGGAAACCGGAACTGACATTACTACTGTAATCAATGAGGTCCAATTATGGCAGCCACTGAATGCATATCTTTATACTGCAAAAGTGGAAGGGATGAAAGATGGACAAGTAGAGGATGTCTATGAAGAAGCATTTGGTGTTCGTAAAATAGAAGTGAAGGATGGCAAATTTTTAATTAATGGAGAGCCATTCTACTTCAAAGGATTCGGAAAGCATGAAGATACATTTGTCAATGGCCGTGGACTAAACGAAGCATATAATGTCTTAGATATCAATTTAATGAAAGAAATGGGAGCTAACTCCTTCCGTACGTCCCATTATCCATATTCAGAGGAAATGATGCGTCTATGTGACCGTGAAGGAATAGTTGTCATCGATGAGACACCTGCTGTAGGATTAATGGCATCCTTTAACTTTGATGTATCCATTTTAGAAAAAGATGATTTTGAAGACGAAACATGGAAACAAATGAAAACGTCAGAAGCGCATGAACAAGTTATTCATGAATTAATTGACAGAGATAAAAACCATCCTTCTGTAGTCATGTGGTCGATTGCGAATGAGGCGGCGACTTACTCTAAAGGTGCACATGAATATTTCGAGCCATTATTCAATCTGGCACGTGAATTGGATCCCCAAAATCGTCCATTAACCTATGTCAGTATCATGATGGCTACACCTAAAACGGATAAATGTTCAGACCTTGCTGATGTCATTGCCCTAAACCGCTACTATGGCTGGTATGTACAAAATGGTGATTTGGCAGCAGGTGAAGTGGCCACTCGTAATGAGCTGTTGGAATGGCAGGAAAAATATCCTGAAAAACCAATCATGTATACCGAATATGGTGCAGATACGGTTGCCGGTTTCCACAGTATATACGGTGAGCCATTCTCTGAAGAATATCAGGAAGATTACTACAGAATGAACAGCAAAGTATTTGATGAAATTCCAAACTTTGTAGGGGAGCAATTATGGAACTTCGCTGATTTCCAAACGAAATTTGGTATTATGCGTGTTCAAGGAAACAAGAAAGGTGTCTTCACTAGAGAAAGAGAACCCAAAATGGTCGTACGCTATCTAAGTGACCGCTGGAAAAACATTCCTAATTTTGGGTATAAGAAGTAGGAAGGATTTGGGCTTCCAAGTATTTGGAATCTGGTACACTTACACAAGTGACCTTAAACACTTAGAAAAACGGGATTGCTACATATTAGCTCTCCCGTTTTTTAATACTGTTGATACTTGATAAAATCAGCTCTTTTCACATAGTTTGTTATTATGAATTGATATAAACGACGGACTAACTTTAAATGATATCAGAGATTAATCGACCGCTACGGAAATACACTACGCTTTCCGCGGGCGACCCGTGACATATAATTTTCATTTAAAAGGCAACAAACCTCTTCGGTGGGACGAGTAACTGTAGTCCCAACCTTTTAGAAAACAGACTAAAATAAAATATCTTATAGCTCTTTCTACGATTCTCGATTTTTCTTCGGAAACATAGATGAGCTCTATGTTCCCTTTCTGACATTTTAAGCTCTCTTAAACCGCCCCATTCTTCCCCCTCAAATATCAAATGTGGGAAGAGTGAAGCCGAATGTGGACCCTTCTCCCTCTTTACTTTCGACCCATATTTTTCCTTTATGTGCTTCAATAATCTCTTTGCAAATAGCTAGGCCTAAACCATAGCTACCGCTATTGCTATTGTTTTCCTTTGTATAAAAACGCTGAAAAACATGTGGCAGCTCTAACTCAGGAATACCAGAGCCCTGATCCCGAACCATCAGCTTGAGTATGTTTTATTGCATTCGATAGCAGATTACTGACAACTTGTTCGACATCGGAAGGTATGCTGCTCTTAGTAACTATACACGCCACACATGGAAGCAGCAGAACCCACTATTTTTCACCCAAATGCTGCTTTAACGTACTAGTTGTCGTTTCTAATAGATTTGGATTAATATCCAGGTAATAGATTCCATCAATAAATTTTTCTTCTACTCCATCTTCCATATTTATAACCTGAATAGATTTAGAGTTACTTTCGTCTGTTTGGAATTGATTAAATATGTCACTTGGAATATTCGTTTCACTTTCTTTTATGAGGTTTTTAATTTGAGAAAAGGATAGACGTTCCTTTATTAATTCAGCAATATCATATATTTGAATACGATTTTCCCTTGCTTCCTCTTTATCAATTCCTATTTCTGCATATATCTCTTCTTCTGGAATGACAGAATAGTAATCAATAGAAACATCAACGAGATCCGACACAGATGCCAAGACTGGTACAGGAGTTGAATTGATAGCATATGCATGTGTTAATTTATCCTCTCCTATCACTTTTCCTTCTGAATTAAATATTTGAACATATGCTTCACGAGGAATTGGTACTAATTTCATACTGTGGTCCCTGCTATTATATGTAAGTAAAATATGAATCGTAGTTCTATGGTTACTATTTTCCAATGAATCCTCCCCCAGGAGTAAGACTGAAAAGGATATATCTTCTTGCTGAGAGGCCTGTTTTGTATTCAACTGACCTGTTTTATTACCTGAATACAGGTGCGGTAAAACTAATCCAATCGCTAATAGTAAAACCATGACAGTACCTAATATGGGACCAGTGTAACGTTTCCCATTACGCAAAAAGTTCGTATTATGTTTTTGTTTTTTTTGATACTTTTCTTGAATTTTTTTGAACGTTTCGATTCTGTCTTCTTTCGTAAATATTAAATCGTGCTCATCTAAAGAGGACCTCTGATTAAATTTGTTATCCATAAATACCAGCCTCCTCCAATAAAATTTTTAACCTTTGCTTTGCTCTTCTTAACCTTGTTTTTACCGTATTAGTATTCAAATCAGTAACTTCGGCAATTTCTGTGATAGATAAGGACTTGTAGTAATATAAATAGATCACTTCCTGATAATTTTTAGGCAAGGATAGGATAATGTCTTTCATCTCTTCAGATTCTGATTCTTTGATTACTTTTTCTTCTGTTAAAGGTAAAAAAGTGTTAACAGCACTCTCTAAAATATTTTTCGTTTGCACCTTCCTGTAATGCCAGCTTTTTAAATAATCCTTGGACTGATTAATGGTGATTCGATATAGCCATGTTTTTATGGAGGAATCATAACGAAATGTATCCATGTTTTCATAGCATTTAATAAAGGTATTCTGAACCATATCCTTCGCAGTTTCTCTGTCTTTTACATAATAGAATGCCAGTCTAACTAAATCACTCCCATGTTCAATCATCATTTCTTCTAATATATCTTTTTTCTTTTCTTTCTCCATAACTCCCCTCTTCCCTAACCTATTTTAATATTTGCCCTTTTGACGAAAGCCGATTAAAAAGAGTTTCAGGATTTCAAAAACTTTTCACACGTTAGGAGTGGAAAATATAAAATATTAGCCAAGAAGTGAACGTAGCTAATATTTTAGTCCCAAGGAAAAACCACTTCCTTAAAAAGACGTGTAAAAGTAAACTTTTCTAATAACCCTTTCATTTTACCAGCTAGATTATTATGTCGACATAAAAAAAACAGCCAGCTCATAGTGAACTAGACCATTCCGATAATTTCTTAATAATTCTATTAGTTGAGTATAATCGGTTAGTTATATTTAATATAATTCTATCCTCTAATCAACTGCTTGAAAAATGTGTTCTCTAAATTGCATATAATCGTTACCATTATAAAGAGGCTGGGACAAAAGTGTTTTATTCAAAGAAAAATCCGAACTTGAAATTTTGATTGGTGGATATAAACCGCTCCGGAAATACACTTCGCTTTCCGCGGGCGGCTGGTGAGCCTCCTCGTGCTAACGCACTGCGGGGTCTCACCGATGCCTTTCCTCCCGCAGGAGTCTACGTATATTTCCTCCGCTAAAGTATGATTAGGTAAGATTAAATCTCGAAATAACCACATTGGTTTATTATAGAGTATAAAGTTATATAAAAAATCCCCTATGCAGTAGAAAAGGATTGTCGGATGATACTGTTTCCAATTCCTCCAATCCCCCCATTTCAGCGCCGCTATGGTATAGATAACATTAATTAAAATATACATAATACCAATCCTTTAAAAAGAAGAATATTATTATGCTCTCCAAATATAAAGCAGCTTATTAGCTGTGAAACATTCTTATTACACCATGCATACATATCTTCACTTTTATGTTTTATTTATAAAACGGTTTTATCTTTTTATATTAATTTACAAATACAACTATTAATCAGTGGGATTTTTTTCATCCCCACTTATGGTTAGATGAACCCGGAATTAACTGGCTGACCGTCCCCCTACTTATCATTCTTGAAGTATCTCAAATTCTTGAAGTGAGTTCTTACAACCAGTTAATCTGTGATAAAAATAGCGTCCGCTTCCCCCCCCTGAATGGCCAATTATCTCAGCTCTTTTATTTCCTTGTTCACTGTTTAAAAAGATATTGAATTTTATTTAATCAAATGTAAAATAGCAATATAAGAATCCTATGAAAGAAGGCCCTCAAATGGAAAAAGCTCTACCAAAGCAAGCTGTTACAACCCATGATGACAATCAGACGATATATCGGATACTGTTTCTGATCGGAACCTGTCACCTACTAAACGATTCGCTTCAGGCTGTTATCCCTGCGATGTTTCCTATTTTGGAAAATTCGATGGGACTTACATTTACACAGCTTGGGCTTATTGCCTTCACCTTAAATATGGTTTCTTCCGTCATTCAGCCTTTTGTCGGTACATTTACCGATAGGCATCCCATTCCTTATGCGCTTCCTATTGGGCTCACGAGCAGCATGGTTGGTATGCTCGGTTTAGCGTTGGCACCTAATTTCTGGATGATCCTGATAAGTGTTATATTTATCGGCTTAGGATCTGCCATCTTTCATCCAGAGGGATCCCGTGTCGCTTATCTTGCAGCGGGAAATAAAAGAGGACTTGCACAATCGATTTTTCAGGTTGGAGGAAATTCTGGTCAGGCACTAGCACCAGTTATAACTGCCCTGATTCTCGTTCCCCTCGGACAGAAGGGAGCACTTTGGTTTACCTTGATTGCGGCTTTAGCGGTTGGTGTTCTGTCATATATTTCCAGATGGTATGCGGGGCAAATGAAACATATAGCCATGAAACAGAAAAAGACCCATGACAAAAAGGAGAACAAATTCGTATCCAAAGCTATTAAAAGTGCACTAATTATTCTTATATTCATCGTATTTGCCAGGTCCTGGTACGCGGCAGCAATTTCTAATTTCTATGCCTTTTACGCTATCGATACATATCAGCTTACCATTGCCAATTCACAAGTATACATATTCATATTTCTAGCAATGGGAGCACTCGGCACTTTTTTAGGCGGCCCTTTTGCCGATCGCTTTGGTAGAAGAAATGTTATTTTATTTTCACTCGTCGCCTCCAGTCCGCTTGCCATTTTATTACCATATGCTGGCCCAATTGCTGCTATGATTTTATTGGCTGTTATTGGTATCATCCTAATGTCCAGCTTTTCCGTAACTGTCGTGTACGCACAAGAGCTTGTCCCGGGGAAAATCGGTACCATGTCCGGACTCATTGTTGGCTTAGCCTTTGGCATGGGTGCTATCGGTTCCGTTGCTCTTGGATCATTTATCGATTTCTTTGGGCTAACCACAACGATGATTTTGGCATCCCTGTTACCTTTGTTGGGCCTTCTAACCTTTTTCTTACCTACAGATGAGAAGGTTCAGGAGTGGTATGAGTAGGAAGCATGAGGACGATTCTTTAAGAGAACTTACGCATTAGAAGGCACAACTAGCGGATTTCCTCTGCTAGTTGTGCCTTTTTCTTTTCTTATGTATTCACTATCCGCAAAGTTTTTCATTGTCTCAGTATTTACGTCTTCCAGTATAGAATATTATTATATTAAACCGTAATAAAGTGTTCACAATTGCAAGAAGGATTTTTCATCATTAGGGTTATTTTCTATCAAAAGTGGTTCAGTTTTCAATTGCTATGGTGGTTCACTTTTAAATTACCATATACAAGGATTCAGGATTATATTCGGAATGTTATAGAATCTTCTACGCGACCTTTTGACTCCCAACCGAGTTCGTTCGGGCACCTAGAACCTCTCTACGTTACCTTTTGACTCCCAACCGCGTTCATTCGGGCACCTAGAACCTTTCTACGTTACCTTTTGACTCCCAACCGTGTTCATTCGGGCACCTAGTCTCTTTCTTGGATTCCTCGAAAAATTAGTTAACAAATTTAAAAAGAACTTTTTCACCAATACTGGACGGTTCTTTTCGCTTCCGTTCATACCGTAATCTAAAATAGTAGCCCCTATATTACTGGAAGAAAGAACTGCCTTTTTTATCTGAAGTATTTTCAATGAACAAATTTTACAGAGCGAATTATTGGTGATAAGCAAAACTCCTGTCTTGAACCATGATTTTCCCGCATCTCTTGAAAAGGTTAGCAAAACTCGCATTCGCTCGTCCTTTAGCGAATGGGTAGTTTTTCTTATACTTAGGACGTTAAAATTTTAGCTACGTCGAAAAACTTCTTTGCTAAAATTTTATACTTTACTAACGTGCAAAAAAACAACACCTGCGTTGGCCTGCAGGTGTTGTTTCATCAAAAAGTGAATCTTCCATCCAAGTTTTTTCTCCTCCCACTGATGGAATAAGAGTTTATTAGCTGCCCGACTCCACTTTTATCATTCTTAGTATCTCGTACTCTTGACGTGGAGAGGTCCCACAGCCAGTTAATCACGTGATAAACTCACAACTCCGCTTGTTCCTCTGTTTCCCATTTTTTTACTTCTTCTCGAACAATCGGTGCCACTTCTGTTCCTAACAATTCAATAGCACGCATTACATCTTCATGCGGCATGGAACCAACTGGGACATGAAGCATAAAGCGAGTTATTCCAACGTTTTTACGTAAAAAGATAATTTTTTCCGCTACGGTTTGTACATCCCCTACATATAAAGCTCCTTCCAAACTACGCGCATGATCAAAGGTGGCACGTGTATATGGCCCCCATCCCCGCTCTCTGCCTATAACGCTCATAGCCTGTTGAGTAGGTGGGAAAAATTTCTCCACAGCCACATCCGTACTCTCGGCAACAAACCCATGAGAGTGAGAGGCAACCGTCAGTTTCGATGGATCATGTCCATTTTTCTCTGCCGCACGCTTGTACAATTTAACGAGTGGAGCAAACTGAAGCGGACTGCCGCCAATAATAGCAAGAACAAGAGGCAAACCTAGGACACCAGCTCGAGCGACGGATTCAGGTGTGCCACCACTGGCAATCCAAATTGGTAAAGGATCTTGAACAGGCCGAGGATATACCCCACGATTTTGTATGGCAGGTCGATGCTTCCCGGTCCAATTCACGATTTCGGAATCACGGATTTGAAGCAGCAACTCCAATTTCTCCTCAAATAGTTCATGATAGTCATTTAAGTCATAACCAAATAGCGGAAAAGACTCAATAAAGGAACCCCGTCCTGCCATAATCTCTGCACGTCCATTCGAAATGGCATCTACCGTGGCAAATTCCTGAAACACACGAACCGGGTCATCTGAGGATAATACCGTTACCGCACTGGTGAGGCGGATTTGTTTGGTTTGTGAAGCCGCCGCAGCTAACACCACCGCCGGAGCCGAACTTGCATAATCTTCCCGGTGATGTTCTCCTACACCAAAGACATCTAACCCCACTTGATCCGCTAAGACGATTTCTTCTACAACCTCACGAATTCGCTCGGCATGACTAAGCACTTTTCCTGTTTTTACATCCGGAGTTGTTTCGACAAACGTTGTAATTCCAATCTCCATATGATTGCCTCCTCTTATTATTTGTAAGTATTTTTACTAATCATAGTCGATTTAACCGGGATATGGAAGAAATTTGCAATCATCGAGGTTGGCAAAGCTTTTTCCAAGCACTACTGCATGGAGGAGATGGAAACATATAAGCATCCTTTGCATCTCATTGGAAAATGTTCCTCCGTTTGCTTGCTCTATCTTCACTTCTTGTCTAAACTAGATTTATATTAATTTCCGTATTGTTGTCGAGAGGAGTGCCTGAATGTGAACCATCCTATAATCAAGCTAATCTTTCGAATACTGCTTGCACTATTCCTTGCAGCTATTGGAATTTTCTTTATCTATCAATTGTTAAGGCTTACATACCCATTTCTTCTTGCTGCACTGTTTGCCTTTCTGATCAATCCAATGGTTCGTGTATTAGAAAAGTATGTGCGAATCCCCCGGCTGATTGCTGTACTGACGAGCATTATCTTGCTCATTGGTTTAGTGGGTGGTATCGTGGCCATCACGATTATAAAAATTATTGATGGGTTTCGACATTTATCGGAATACGTTCCCTCACAGATTGAACAAATATCTGTGACGATTCAAGATTATGTTAACCATTACATATTACCGCTTTGGGACCAGGGGATTGGCTTGATGGATAACTTAGAACCTTCTCACCAGAGAGCCCTTCAAGAAGGGATTCTATTAATTGGAGATAACTTGGCTGCAATGCTTGGAAATTTAGGTCAAGGAATTGCCAATGGACTTTCATCGATTGTCAGTGCCCTTCCCATCACATTTACAGTTATTATTTTTACTATTCTAGCTATTTACTTTATCAGTAAAGACTGGCATAAATATACACAGCTTTACAGAAATAAACTGCCTTTTTTTATCCAAAAACAGACCATGGATGTTATAGATGACTTGAAAACAAAAATCTTTGGTTTTCTAAAATCACAAATCATTCTTATGGGCTTAACCGCTATTGTCAGCCTGATTGGTTTACTGATTCTCCGCGTAGACCAGGCATTAACTATCGCATTCATCCTGGGATTCATTGATTTGATTCCGTATGTAGGACCGGGAATAGTCTTAATTCCCTGGAGTGTTTATAGCTTTTTCACAGGGAATCTCTTTATGGGGATTGGTCTCCTCATCCTCTATGCGGCAACGGTAACTGTTCGTCAAATAGCGGAACCAAAAGTATTATCAACTAGCCTGAAACTAAACCCGCTAGCCATTCTTATATCCCTATTTGCCGGACTCCAGCTGTTCGGTTTAATGGGGCTGGTCATTGGGCCCGTATTGCTTGTGCTTTTCGTTTCTTTATATGATGCAAAGGTGTTTAATGGACTGTGGGGCTTTATTAAAGGGAAATATGGGTAATAATCCAGGAAGTTTTGGAATAGTTCCTGTCCCGAAGAATATTTTGCTCATCATTTCCAGAAAGGGAATCTTCAATCAGTGGAATTATATCATCTCCCACTGATTGTTAGTCCTAAAGGATGACCTAAAGGCCTCTAAACCAATGAGGAATTTACTGGCTGCCCGTTCCCCACTTATCATTCTTGAAATATCTTGAATTCTTCTCGTTAAGGGTCTTACAGCCAGTTCATCACGTGATAAAAAAACTATCAATTAAGGGAGATGATCGGAAAGATGTCAAATTTTTGCCCAAATATATGGCCTGAAGAACCAGTTCCTAATAAAGTGAAAACTTGCGATAAGTGTGGTCTGATTGAACATGGCTCACGAATGATTTGGGGAGAAGGAAATCCAAACGCTCGAATTATGGTAATCCTCGATAACCCTGGTGCACGTGAAGACCGAGATGGCAACCCGTTTGTTTGTGGTACAAGACAAACATTACAAAAAGCTGCTTCGAAAGTGGGATTTAGGACAGATGATCTATACGTAACCTATATTTTAAAACGAAAACCTACTCGTGCATATGATAAGGAAAAAACAAGAGAAATCTGTATGATGCACCTCGACGATCAGTTACAAGAAAAGAAGCCTGCATTCATCCTTTGTCTCGGAAATGTAGCTGTCCAGTCCTTTTTTCAAGATGAAGAGGCAGAGGTAAAATCCTTGCGCGGTACCATGCACAATATAAGAGGTATG
Organism: Oceanobacillus salinisoli; assembly: GCF_009733865.1. Classification (GTDB taxonomy): domain Bacteria; phylum Bacillota; class Bacilli; order Bacillales; family Amphibacillaceae; genus Oceanobacillus; species Oceanobacillus salinisoli. The sequence goes on from NZ_WOFB01000005.1 coordinate 13,528, forward strand.
AAAACAACCGTAGCATACCATCCCCTTGCTGTCAGAAGGAGGCCTAACCTATGGTCTCTATTTTTGGATGACTGGCAATACCTTGCTAATCATTTCCACAAATAAGTTAATTTAGGCCCCATCACCTTTATTTACCATTAACTTTTTAAAGCATCCATGGTAAAATAACTCTTTTAGATTAATAAAATCATTTACTATAGATATTACTTTTTAATAAGGAGGTTGAAAGCATGGCTAAGAAATCAATGGTTGCTAAACAAAAGCGTCAACCAAAATATAAAGTTCAGGAGTACACACGCTGTGAGCGCTGCGGGCGTCCACATTCTGTCCTTCGCAAGTTTAAATTATGCCGTATCTGTTTCCGTGAATTAGCTTATAAAGGGCAAATTCCCGGAGTAAAGAAAGCGAGCTGGTAATGATAAGTCAACCAAAACGGTTGGCTTTTTTTCATGTTGAAAAGCATAAAAAAAAGAAACATAAGGACTAATGAGAAGGACTGGGGCAGTTCCCAGTCCTTCTTCTTGAAATGCACGGATAATCATGGAGACGGTTCTTGCTACCAATTTGCGAAATGCAAAGTAAGTGAATCGCCACCTTGTTCCATTACCTAGCCCAGTATGTTAACATTGAATGACAGTCATTTTTAAAGGAGTTTTAACCTATGAATGTTCCGATTCTTTATGAGGACAATCACTTACTGTTTGTAGAAAAACCCGTTAATATACCGGTGCAGGAGGATCGTTCCAAGGATGAGGACTTACTAACACACTTGAAGAAAGATTTGAAGGTACGTCATCAAAAGCCAGGAAATGTCTACCTTGCCCTCATTCATCGCTTAGACCGTCCTGTCGGTGGGGTGATGGTGTTTTCGAAAACGTCAAAAGCCGCTTCTCGTTTATCCGATGCCATCCGCAGAAATTCCGTCGATAAAAAGTACCTGGCTGTCGTCAGAGGAATTCCCCCAAAAGACTATGGTGTGCTGAAGGATTATCTAGTTAAAGATCGCAGCAAAAATAAAGTGTATACCACACAGCCAAATCACAAAAAAGCAAAGAAGGCGGTACTGGAATATCAAGTCATCGGCAAAAAGAAAGGCATGAGTCTACTTTCCATCCAACTTCATACCGGAAGACCCCATCAAATACGTGTTCAGCTTTCCTCCCGCAATATTCCGATTTACGGGGATCAGAAATATGGTGAAAAAGTGAACACACCAGGAGAGCAAATCGCCTTATGGTCACAGGAACTCGCTATTGAGCACCCAACAAAAAAAGAAGAAATTAAAATACACTCCCTTCCACCAAATCACTACCCTTGGAATCTTTGGTAGGAAGCATGGGGTGGTTCTTCTGCTTTCAGAGTCGCGAAAAAGGAAGCGGGATTATAAGGGCTATGCTTCGGAAATAGATTTTAATAGCTTGTGGCTGGATTTGGTGGTGTTCGCGAGCAGGTTCCTTCTTCCTGTCGTACGATCTTTTGGTCTTGGCGCGCGATTTGGATGGACTCTCGCGCGGGTTTCCTCCTTGCCGCTCGATTTGCACGGACTCTTGCACGGGTTTCCTACTTGTCTCTCGATTTGCACAGACTCTCGCGCGGGTTTCCTTCCAAGCGCTTGATTTGCAGCTCCCTTCCCTCGTTACTCGATTTCAGTGGATAGCAGCCACACCGCTTCAACAAAAAACATAAATAAAGGGAAGCAAGAGAACTGTCCCCATGCTTCCCTAGCTTCCAGATTGACTAAATTTTTTGCGTAATGTCTCTCGTCCTTGCCAAATATGCGTTAGAATTTCCGATTTGGGGGTGTCCAGTACTTCACAAATCTCCTGAACAGATAATTGAAAATGATTGCTAGATTGCAAGATTAGAGATAATCTCTCTTTTATAGACACACCCATCAAACAGGCTTCTATATCCGCATGTAGATACGGATGAAGGATTGAACACCCATCAAAAGAATGGCTATGCTCCACCCCTTCGCTAAGCTTCCCCTCTCTTAACCGGCACTGCGCAAGAGCTACAGTTGTCTGATACAGCCACAACGAGAATTTTCGGTTCGCAGCATCATACTCACCAATGTGGGAATAAACATATAAGAAAGTATCTTTGGCCAGTTCCTCGGCCTTTTTCCTGTTTCCCATCGTAGTGTAGCAGATTTGATAAACCGGTTGCTGATAGTGCTGCACCAGTTTCTTAAAAGCACTACTTTTCCCCTTTTTCACTTGTCGAATGACACGCTGCCTTATCTCCCTCATCCCTTATCCCCCTTAGAAAAACTCGCATCCGCTCATCCTTTAGCAAATGTGACGTTTTTCCTATACTTTGGACATTAAAATCTTAGCTACGTCATGTTCTCTTCTCGACTAAAAATTTATACTTTCCGAAAGTGTTAAAAAATACCAAGCTCGTTATTCCCTTTCCGAGCTTAAGGACATCGCTTCGGTTAACTTCACTATTTCATCCTGATCGATATCTGGATTTGTTATCAAGAGCGAATAGCGCAGACCATCTTCATCCCAAAGAAATCCATTCATGACTTCCTCATATTCTGCTATATTTCCTCGGATTTCGAAATTCCCATCCTCTATCCGCATATCCTCAGGAGTTTGAAAAATCGACAATGAAAACATTGGGATATCTTCTTTTGATCTATAGGTAAGTTCCACTTCATACCTATCCAATTCGCTTGAAAAATCATACATCTGCACGTCAGACAGATAGATATCATCTTCTTTAAAAACGAGGAACGCTTGACCGAGCGCTTCTTCTGCCTCATCTAGTGTTACTGGATTGGGACCAAACATATCATCTAAACTAGCAATCTCGACATCATCTGGAATATCGATGGCAAACGTTTCTTCCGTAAAATTCGGAGAGAAGTCCAGCATTGTATATTCAAATTCTGTTCGCATATCTCCAGTTTCCGAGACCACTTTTACGACAAACCACGTTTTCTGTTCAACCCAAATCTCCATATCGCCAAGTAAATTATCTGTATCATTTGCTTTCACTTCAATATGGTACGTATTCAAATCAAGTACCTTTTCTTCCCCAGCGATTTCATACGTATGGGTATCCTGCATCGATTCCATCATCGTTTTAAATTGATCTTTCGGACTTAAACTGACCATCTCCTCCAATTCACTAACATCCATTTCATGTACTTCCTGTTTGCTCCTATCATACATAAGCATTTTCTTTCCATCATTTAGGACCTCGATTTCCTGATTGAGCAGTTGATCCTTTGTAACAACCTTCCTCTTCCCATTCGTTACATATTCCTGTAATATAACATGCTCCATAAATTCTTCTCCGTCATAAAGCTTCATTTCAGATTCCCCATGATAAGTAGATACATCCTTATCCGACTCAATCGCATTATGGATGATTTCCTTTGCAGAAACATTCATTTCTTGTGAACAACCTCCTAACATGAATATAATTACACTTAATAAAATCACGCTTCTTCTTTCCACCAACTTCATCGTTATCCCCTCTCCTTGATCCAGCAGGCAATTAATGTCCCTTTCTTTTCCGTTGACCAAATTTTTATTTTTCCAGCATGTTTATACATAATAATTTTAGCAATGCTTAGCCCCAAACCTGACGTTGCCCCTTTCCCTCTTGATGTATCATCCTGAAAGAAGGGCTGAAACACTTTTTCCAGCTGACTTTGTTTGATACCATTCCCTTCGTTTTGAATAAGAATAATCGTCCCATCTTTTCGCCATTCATCCACTTTCCCCTTAAACTCCGAAAAAATCCAATGAGGCAATGTCTTTTGCGAGGAGACAGCAGCCAGCCAAATCTTGTGATTGTTAGGAGTATAGCGAATGCTGTTATCCATTAAATTATCAACCACTCGAATCATTTGCTTCGGGTCAAGAAGATAGGAATTTTTGACATAGAGATCGGTTGTTAATGTGATACCTTTTCTTGAACATGGCTCCTCATAACCGGAAAACAGCATTTCAAAAAACTCATTCCCGTTTACCAGTACAGGATTTAAGATATTCCCTGATGATTGCAGAGCAGTAAATACGGATAAATCATCAATCATCTGTTTCATATGATCTAATTTATCAATGAGAATGGACTGATATTCTTCCCGCTCCTTTTCGGATAAATGATGATTTTCCAATGCCTCGGTGTACGTTCGAATAACGGTTAAAGGCGTTTTTAAATCGTGAGATAAGGAGGCGACCATATACTCCTTTTCCTTCTGCTGCTGAGCAAGAGCTTCCCTTGTTTCTTTAATTTGCGCTTTCATCTGTTCAAAATGGGATATTAGCCCCCCTATTTCATCCTTGGATGGAACCAGTGGTTGATTCAGTTCCTTCCCTTCTGCAAAGGCCTTCATATGCTCCTGCAGTTGATAGAGTGGACGATTTAACTTGTAATTTAACGACATGATCACGACCACATAGAGTGCAATGAAAAATACTCCTAAAAGTACAAACATGACAATGGTACGCTGATTCGTTGTTTCGACCCACGCACTTCTTCCAATCGTAATTTCATATAAACCCACTAACTGATTTTCCTCTTGATTAAAAACCAGCCTTTTCGTCGAATATGTACGTGGATTTTTTTGATATTCATTTAAATTTTGATATAAGTTATGTTGATTCACCTGAAAAAGCCTTATGGTTCCAGGTGTGTCCAGCGTGGAAAACAACAAGACACCATCATAACGATATAAATCTATTTTCATATGATCGTCTGCTAGATTCCGTAGATGCTCATAATTTTCTTCAGGCTGGATTTCATACAAGGTTACATCCTGTAGATGGCTTTCCAAGGAATTTACTAACCCCTGAAATTCAAAGTATTCCTTTATATCCTGCTGTTGATCATAATGACTTAGACTGATATATAATAGATAAATCGCTGCAATAGGCAGCAACATGACAATAAGATAGCTGATCATCAGCCAATTCTTTATTTTCATTCCAAGGCTTCCCCTATAAACCGGTAGCCGACACCCCAAATCGTTTGAATGAATTTAGCTTGCTTTTGATTATCCTTCATTTTGGTACGCAAGCTTTTAATATGTACAGTTACCGTATTATTCCCATCTACATTCATCAGCTGCCAAACGTGCTCATATAACTCAGACTTTTTAAAAGTAATAAATGGATTTTTCGCAAGCAGGAACAAAATATCCCGCTCTTTTGCTGTTAAAAAAAGTAGTTCCTCATCGATAAACACTGCTTCATTTAAGAAATCGATGGCTAATCCATGCTTGTAATAATCGATTTGCTCTGTCTCGTGCTTCTTTGTATATCGGTGGTACCTTCTAAGATGAGATTGAACCCGGGCAGTTAACTCCTTTAAACTAAATGGTTTTGTTAAATAATCATCCGCTCCAAGATCCAGCCCCAGAATCTTGCTCTCATCTTCATTTTTTGCACTTACAATTAACAATGGCACGTCACTTTCTAAGCGAATCGTTTTACATAACGTAAAGCCATCCATTTCCGGCAGCATTAAATCCACAATCACCAATGAAAAGGATTCCTGTTTGAAATCTTCCCATCCTTCCATACCTGTCGATGCCCATGTCACCCGAAAACCTTCTCTATTTAAATGGTCCCTCATAATGCGGGCAATCTCATAGTCATCCTCGATAATAAGAATTTTGCTTTTTTCTCTCTCAGCCATATATCCCCCTCTTCTCTACCTTAAGTATAATTCATCTATCCACATCCACTTAAAAACTTTATTTTCACTTAATAATTGTAGTTAAATAGGTACCTTCTTCCATTTCCTTGTTCATTTGAAATAATCACATTCGCTTTTTCCTTTTGTGAACGTGTTCATTTTTTTATTTTCGATAATTTGCTCCGTTAATTTTACGCTTTTATAACGTTAGAAAACTTGGCTATCACCGGGACTTTTGGTGATAGCCAAGTTTGTACTTTTGCTTTAAGTACGTATCGCACTTTCATTACCTGCTGAACTAAGTTAGAAAAAAACCACATTGATTTCGCCATTAGCGAGTGCCGAAGCTTTTCTTATTTTAATATAAACTGATCTACTACTTGTAAAAATGTTAATCTTCCCTAACCGATCCCATGCTTCTTAACCAACTTGCTCGTTAACCTCTGTTATCTTCTTCTTCTTTCTCTTTATGAATAAGCGGCTTAATCCATTGCCTAGTGCATGAAACAATCGGTAGACTGCAGGGATTAAGACAAGCGTGATGATCGTTGCAAATAGCAGGCCGGAAATAATTGCAGTAGCCATCGGTGCTTGATAATTACCTGTTGTTCCTGTTGCTAACGCCAGTGGCAGCATTCCACCCGCTGTCGTAAAGGTTGTCATAAATATAGGACGGAGCCGATCCTTTCCTGCTTGAATGACTGCTTCGTTTACCGAAGCCTGTTCACGACGCAATTGGTTCGTTCGGTCAATTAAAAGAATCGCATTATTTAGCACAATACCAATGAGCATGATGATTCCCATTCCAGACATCACACTAAGCTCCCGCTGTGTAATAAACAAACCAAGTATCACACCAACGATAGTCATTGGAATAACAGACATGACAATCACAGGGTGTACTAAATGATTAAATTGAACCGCCATAACCAAATAGACAAGGAATATGGATAGGATCAAAATGAGAATCATATCGTAAATAAGCTCCTGCTGTGTCTCCAAATCCCCTCCTGTAGAAATTGTGTATCCTAATGGTGTTTCAAAATCACGGATAAGATTCTGGACTTCTCTATTAACAGTTCCTAAATCCGTATCTTCAATATCCGCAGAAATCGTTACATATCTATCCCCATCAAGATGCGAAATTTCATTTGGCATATGAACACTTCGCAATTCAACAAACTCTGATAAGCTCCCTTCCCCCTCAATAGTAGGAATGGTCCAATCAAGTAGAGCTTCTTCCTTCGTTACCTTTTCATTCCATTTCACGACAAGCGGAACATTTTCTTCATTCGTGGTTACTTCTCCAATTGGCATATGGAGAAATGCTTCTTGTATAAATTGACGAATCTGTATTTCCGTTAAACCAGCATCTTCTATCGCATCTTCCTTCAATTCAACTACTTTTTCCACCGAGGTTCGCTCAATGGAGTTGGTTATACCAACAAGGCCGTCAACCTCTTTTAGTTCCTCCGCCAATTCACTCACCAAGGTTTGCAGCTCCTCGTAGCTATCCCCCTTCACCTGTATTTGAACAGGCATACCAGTACTTACAGAAATGGCACTTTGAACACTCCGAATCGGATAGTCTTCTTCCAATTCACGTAAAGAACGTAATATCTCCTCATTCACGTCCTTTTGCTCTCTTGTAACTTCATCTCCCTTTGTCATGTTAATTAGAGTATAAAACATCGTACCATCATCTATAATGTAACTCGTTTCCACATCATCAATATTGGATAATGATTCACTTATTTGGATGGCAGCCTGTTCTTTCTCATTAGCAGAAACTCCTGTTTCTAAATCAATCATTAACTCCGCATATCGATTCATCATATCCGGCATGACAGTCATTGGAATTTTAAATATCAGAAACATAGATCCAACAAACATGAGGAAGAAGATAAAAATAACGGCAATGCTGTTGCGTTTCTTCTTCACCACCCATAAAACAAATCCCCCGTAGGTCTTGACTATTTTCCCTTCTTTCCCAGCACGCTTTTTACGAATCTTGAGAAACTTCTCAGATAAAGAAGGAATGAGGGTAAAGGAAACAATAACCGAACTAATTAAGGTAATCGCCACAACTACAGATAAAATAATCATAAACTCTCCAACATCACCGCCCATGATTCCAATCGGTAGAAAGACAACAATTGTCGTTAATATAGAAGCTATGACTGCTGAAGCTACTTCCTTCGTTCCCTTGAGTACCGCTTCTACCGGGCTAAATCCGTGTTCTTTTTTCTTGTAAATGGACTCCAGTATGACAATGGAAGAATCCACCATCATCCCAACACCTAACCCTAAGGCGATGAGGGAAAGCATATTAAAGCTGTAATCTAAAACCCACATCGTAATAAAGGTTAATAAAATAGAAGTTGGAATGGAGATACCGATAATAATCGTTGCACGAATATTGCGTAAAAATAGTAGCAAGATAACAATAGCAATGATCCCTCCAATAAGGATATTACTAGATACCCCATTGATGGATTCTTCTACGTAGTCTGCCTGTGCAACAAGCTCATTTAAATCAAAATCCGTTACTAACCCTTCATCCCGTATATTTTGAACCTCTTCACGAATAGCATCCGCCATTTCGATTTGTGTGACATCAGAAGTTCGACCAACTTGAACAAAAATAAAATCCTTTGTACCATCTTTCCAAACAGTGGACGCATTTTCTAACGGCTGCAAGGAAACATCTGCAATTTCTTTCAGTGAAATAAATCCCGATTGTGCTGGAATTCTACTATTTTCTAAATCCTCTGCTAAAGCTAGGCTCGTTTCCCAACGAAGGGATGGTTTTTCTTCTTCCTCTGAAAATTCTCCCAATGTTTCATCTGTATTTGTCTGCTGAATAATGGATGTGACCTGTGAAGCATTCAGTCCATGTTCCATCATTTTATCCCGGTCCAATTCAACGACCATCTCATATTCCTGGATTCCCATTAAAGAAACATCTTTCACCTCAGGCAGGTCTTCTAAGCGAGGTTCCAGAACATCCTTTGCAAATGCTGTAATGGTGTCCATATCCCCATTTGAAATATCCATAAAAAATTCATAGCTCGCACTCAAGCTCATTTGCTCTGCAATGACTTCGTTGACACCAGATATATTGGAAGTCATGGATTTGGCAGTAGATTCAATTTCCCGTGAAACCTCCTCACCACGGCCCTTTTCAATCATAACTTGTAAACTGCTCTGGCCAACGGTGGTTGTTGAGTAAATTTCCTCCACCCCATCAATCCCTTGAATACTCTGTTCAAGTGGAGTGGTAATGGAACGTTCCACTTCAATCGCCGCCATATCCCCAGCACTAACAACGACATAAGCTCCATCGAATTCTACTGGTGGAAGCAGCTCTTCATCAAGCTTCGTTATTGAATACACCCCTAAAATTAGTACAAACACTGCCGCCAAAGCAACAAGTATTTTTCGGTTCAAAATAAAGTTTAACAACCTTCTCTCCCCCTGCATCTTTTTTACTATTTTTTTATCCATCTGTAAGCCGTTTTAAGTATAAAAGAAAAGAATAACAATAACTAGAATTTTATGGAAATTTTACAAAGAATATAAAATTAAAGACTTATATCCTCCTTTCCGAATGATTAACTACCATTAATAGTATGTTATTAAAAAATTTTTAACATTGTACTTGAGCCAGAATTTGTATACGACTTGAGACCTATATGAAGAATTTCTTAAGACATCGTGTTTGAATCCGTTTTTCCGCGACGTACAGAGCAAATGAACCGAAAAGACAAAAGGCAATAATAAGTATGAGAAGCTAGCGTAATATGCTAATAAACACAAGCAATTGCCTGGTGAAAAAAGTGGAGGTAAACCATTTCATGTAACGCCTTGAAAGCTTTGGAGAGAAAATATAGATCATGTGGAAGCACAAAGAAAGCATTTCCTTTATACATAAGAAAAGCGTAAGCGCCCGTTTAGCGACGTACGGACTGCGCCTGGCCATGTCAGGTGGTTCGATGTTGCTGCGCAAAGCAGCGGTCTTAATCGGACATTCCACTGCCGTAGGAGATAAAGGAAACATGCCCCTTCATAGGGGTATGCCAACGCCTGAGCGCTAGCCCGCTTTTAGTCGGCCTTCCTAAAAAAACTGAGTCGATGTTGACTTTCACTGCAAGGGTATAAGTGCGACTAAGCCTCTGGTTTCACCAATCGGCAAGTCTTCTTTATCGTACGGAGGTGAGGAAGCCCGCTAGTCGATGGGCGATGGAGCTAGCAAATTTATACTTTCTTATTTCATGATAAAATGAAGATATATGAAGGAGAGCTTATTTAGTATAAAATGTCAGAAGAAGAAGGAATAAGGCACGGGGACGGTTTCTCCTTTCACAGTCACAAAAAAGGAAGCAAGAAACCGTCCCCATACTCTGAAGTTAGTAGTGAAGAATAATCTCGGACATTACCGGATAGTGATCACTAGGAAATTGACCGTTCTTTTGATAATTGATGATTTCACTCTGAGTAGTAGTGACATTTCCTTTTGATAGAATCCAGTCGATTCGATTATCCGCCCCTCCACCAGACGGGTTATTGAATCCATTGAATGTACCTAAGTCTTCATTAATCCTTGTATCTGCTGCCACCCATGTGTCGACAAAGTTTCCTTCTTTAATCAGAATTTCATATGGTTTGCTACCTGGGCTCGTATTAAAATCACCAGTTAAAATGACAGGTAAATCAGGATCGAATTCCTTTACCTTCTCAGAAACCAATTCTGCACTTTTTTCTCTTGATTCAGCAGACATATGATCGAAATGAGTATTTACAAAATAAAATTCTTTTCCAGAATTGTTATCAAGAAACTTAACCCATGTCACCATACGCGGGATTGTGTTTCCCCAGGAAGTTGAACCAATCACTTCAGGAGTATCAGATAACCAGAAATGGTCATATTCCATTGGTGTAAATTGGTTTTGATTATAATAGATAGCCATGAATTCTCCTTGATCGCCACCTTCCCGGCCCAATCCAATCCAGTCATAGTTAGGTAAATCAGCATCCATATCTTTTACTTGTTGATAGACCGCTTCCTGGGTTCCAAAGATATCAGGCTGATTGGTGCGGATAACCTGGCGTACAGTAGGTCGTCTTTCTTCCCAGGAATGTGGTGATTCATCAAAGCTGTTTAGATACCTTAAATTAAATGTCATTACGTTTAAATCGAGACCTTCCACTTGTCTATTTTTTGCGGAAGCCTCAACCGGGCCTGCTAGGGATGGAGCCGTTAATAGTACTAAACTTAAAAGCATCATTGCCTTCTTTAATAGATTTTTCATTGTAAATCCCTCCATTATACTTATTTGATAGTTTAATAATGTGAGTGCATCTACCGTTGTGTTGGCTATCTTTTTCCCAGATTCATTTTAATTTGACATTTTTCCCTCCTTCCGATTTAATTCTATTTTAAAGAAACTTTATGTAATTACTGTTTATTCAATTTAAAAATCTGTAAATTACGAATAATGTAGTTAAATATAATCAAATAGTCACATAAGAGAGTGAAAGACCGGGACTTGGATTTGCTTGTATTCCCGACAATGTAAATAGGATAAAGGTTGGGGAGAAATGTCTAATTCTCGTGTTTTTGGCCAGCAAATATTTCTGCAATATGCTGTTATATCAATACATAACCCCATTTCCCTCATTGCTTAAACGGAAAAACGAATCAGCATGCTGGACGATAATTCATAACTAGTCCTTAAGTTATACTTTCATCCAACATTTTTTATTTATTGGTAAATTTTGTAAAAAATAAGTAACTGAGAAGCACGGGGATGATTCTTTAAGGGGACAATCCGAAGTTTTGTGCGAAAGAAAGCACAACTAGCGGATTTTATCTGCTCGTTGTACCATCTCTATATCTTATGTAATTGCTATCCACAAAATTTTTGATTGCCTTAGAAGAATGAAGTCGCGTCCTTCAGTAAAAGCAAAAATACATTTAAACGAAACGTTCATTATTACAAGAAGGATATTTCTAACTTGTGTCCTGCTTCCTGATTAGGTTCTTCTGCTCCTCACAAAAGGAAGCAAAAGAACCGTCCACATGCTTCCGAATCAAAACGTCTCCTTGTTAAACAAATGTGGTGCCGAAGCAAATGCCTATTGAATCGTGTTCGCATCAATGACTGCTCCCACAGAGTAGAAGTGAAGTGAATCGGGGTTAAATACCTTTACAAGATTACTATCCTGTCGCGGCAAGACTGTCGAATGCGGAGAAGGTGAATTCTGTACAAAACCATTCAAATGTATTTGTTTTTTTGCCATTCTTCAAACACTCTCCTTTAATGAGGCGATACTTTGAATTCGGCTGTCTGAGTACGGATACGAGGGGCAGACGGTTCTTCTGATTCCAACATTGAAACGTCCATCTCCCCTGTGCCCCGCTTATCGAACCAAAGTCTTAAAAAAACTGCCCTTTTCTTGTTTGTTTAATTAATTTTCATCATAAGCGTTCAATGCATTCACACTATGCGCAATGGCTGATCCAGCCTTTAATGCCGTTGCAACAAAAATAGCTTCCGAAATTTCCTCTAAGCTAGCACCCGTTTTCTTCGCATTTTTCGTATGAAGGTTGATGCAATATGCACATCCAGTCGTATGTGCACACGCTACTGCAATCAGTTCTTTTTCTTTCTCTGTTAAGTTTTGCGCTTTAATTGACTTCTGATCAAAATCCATAAATGCCTTAAATGTTTCCCCATTAAGCTCGGCAAATTCCTTGATTCTAGCAAAATAGGATGCTTTATAAAGTTCTTCATCCCCTTGTCCATCAAACGCATTTAATGCATTTACCCCATGAGCTGCAGAGGACCCCGCTTTAAGTGCCGTCGCTACAAATATAGCTTCTGCAACTTCTTCTTTGCTTGAATCATTTTTTTTCGCATTTCCAACATGCAAATCAATGCAATATGGACATCCAGTAATATGTGCGACCGCTACCGCAATTAATTCTTTCTGTTTCACGGAAAGTTCGCCTGCTTCTAACGCCTGATCATTAAATTTAAAAAACGTCTCAAATGCTTCTGGTGCATACTTCTTCAATTCAGTAATTCTTCCAAAATACTCCTTTTTGTACAAGCTATCTGTTTTTGTGTTTGCCATACATACCCTCTCCTTTTTTCTGGGACCGTTCTGCTGCAGTTAGAAAACGACGCATTACACAGGAACTTTCCCTTTAGTTTTACCTACTTTAATATGATTTTCCATATTGTATTACTCAGATTAAAATATAATGAGAAACATAACAAAGATTCTGTTGGTAATGCATAAGGGTCAGTATCAGATCCATTCCTAAACCCGATTCCATCCAGCTCTTAAAGATGAAAAAACCTCTTCCAGATGAGGAAGAGGCAATATGTATGTCCCATACTCATCTTTCAAGCATCCGCTTGCTGGAATTAGCACCTTGTTACATTGTAACGGTTGCTGCGGGATCACTGGACCAGGTTCCTCCCCCGACTCTTGATAAGAAAAATCATATTCAATTAGTAGGAATTGATAACATCATACACGACAGTCCCAAAATCTGTCAACAGAAATTTAGGATTTTTGTAAAATTAGGTGAATAGTCGGGGAATTCAAAGAGACAATCGCTTTAAATTTAATGACTGTACCATGATAAGCCTGTTCGATACTTTTTTCGGATTGTTTAATTTTTTGGGAACCATCCGGGATTCTGCTTCATTTGGTAACCTAGAGCGCTTCTACACAACTTTTCATACGCAGTTCTGCTTCATTCGGGAACCTAGAGCGCTTCTACGTGACTTTTCAGGCGGAATTCTGCTTCATTCGGGAACCTAGAACGCTTCTACGTGACTTTTCATACGCGACTCTGCTTCATTCGGTAACCTAGAACGCTTCTACGTGACTTTCCAGGCGGAATTCTGCTTCATTCGGGAACCTAGAACGCTTCTACGTGACTTTTCATACGCGACTCTGCTTCATTCGGGAACCTAGAACGCTTCTACGTGACTTTTCAGGCGGGATTCTGCTTCATTCGGTAACCTAGAATGCTTCTACGTAACTTTTCAGGCGGGACTCTCTTTCGTTCAGGAACCTAGGATGCTTCTACGTGACTTTCCCAAAATGATTCTGCTTCATTCGGTAACCTAGGTTGATTCTTACTTTAGCGTGGCAAGGGATCATGTCATCCTGTAAAATTAGTTCATGGACGGCCATGTATGGTCTGTAACCTTAGTTCAATCTATAAAAAAAGCCCAAATGGTTAATAATTTGGACTGGTAAAAAGAATATTTTTTTCAGCTTTTTCAAACAGAATACTTGCTTGCCCTAAACTAAAACTTCTCTATTCAACACAAATTTCTCAACGACTTTTGCGACACCATCATTCATATTCGTGTCGGTGACATAGTCCGCCTTTTCTTTAATGTCGTCTGGGGCATTTTCCATGGCCACACCAAGCCCAGCAAATTCAATCATCGTTACATCATTATAGCTATCTCCTATAGCAATAACTTCTTCCCGTTTCATACCGAGACGTTGAATAAGCTGATTTAAGCTTTCCCCCTTCGTAATTCCCTTTTCGGTAAACTCCAGGAAATATGGTTTGGATGTTAAAATACTATATTTTTCGCCCAGTTCAGGTAAAAGCTTAGCTTCCACTGTTTTTATTTTTTCTGGTTCATCCACCATCAAGACTTTCACGACCGGTACCTGGACCGTTTCGATATAATCCTCCACGAGATGGATAGGTAAACCTGTTAAGGTCGATTCCATATCTGTGTATGGATTTGCTTGATCAGTAATGATTTCATCCCCTACATACGTATGAATATGAACACCTTCCCGGCGGCTTATCTCATATAATTGGCGGATATTTTCCAGGGAAAGTGTACTGCTGAACATTTCTTCATTCGTACCGCAGTTGATGATTTTTCCCCCATTGAAAGAGAGAATATAACTTCCATATTCTGCTAGGGAAAGCTGTTCAGCAATAGGTAGCATTCCAAAAGTAGGACGGCCAGATGCTAGTACTACTTTCACCCCCATTTCCTGTGCTTCCATAAGATCCTGTTTCGTTCGTTCAGAAATCGAACCATCATCACGAAGCAATGTATCATCTAAATCTAGTACAACCATTTTATAAGTCATCAAGTAATTCCTTTCCTTACTATGCTATTTTTCTATCCTACAATAAATTGCTGGGAAAATAAATACTAAATTTTGTAATAATTATCGTTTTCCATAGGTTCTACAAAAAAAGTGGCTCTACAGTCAGAGCCACTTTCAACATTTGTGATAGCATGATAATATTCATTAATTACGGATTAAATAATCAAATGCACCTAAAGCTGCGGTTGCACCAGATCCCATCGAAATGATAATCTGCTTATATGGGCTGTTCGTACAGTCACCTGCTGCAAATACACCAGGTATGTTCGTAGCGCCACTGCTGTCTACAACAATATGGCCACGTTCGGTTTCAATAGTACCTTCCAACCATTCCGTATTTGGTACAAGGCCAATCTGAACAAATACACCTTGTAATTCTACGTGGTGTGTTTCACCAGTTTCACGATCCTTGTACGAAATTCCTTCCACACTGTCATTACCAGTAATTTCTGTAGTTTGAGCATTCTTAATAACTGTTACATTTGGAAGGCTGTTCAGGCGATCCTGCAATACAGAATCTGCTTTTAGTTCTGGAAGAAACTCAAGAACCGTGACATGTTTTACGACACCCGCCAAATCGATAGCTGCCTCAATACCGGAATTTCCGCCACCAATAACGGCAACATCTTTTCCTTCAAACAATGGTCCATCACAGTGCGGACAGTACGTTACACCTTTGTTTCTGAATTCTTGTTCTCCAGGTACACCAACATTACGCCAACGGGCACCTGTTGCAATGATTGCCGTTTTACTCTTTAAAACTGCCCCATTTTCAAGTTCCACTTCAACAAGAGCTTTCTTTTCGATGCCTTTCACACGCTGGGAATCCATCACATCAATATCATATTCATTGACATGCTCTTCCAGATGAGCGGCAAGCTTCTCACCTTCCGTGTATTTCACACTAATAAAGTTCTCAATGCCTACCGTGTCAAGCATCTGACCGCCAAATCGTTCTGTAACAATCCCTGTGCGAATTCCTTTACGTGCAGCATAAATAGCTGAAGAAGCACCAGCTGCCCCACCACCGACAACAAGGACATCGAACGGATCCTTATTATTAAATTCGGACGGGTCTTGCGCACTACCCAATTTAGAAAGAATATCTTTCATGGACATCCGTCCGCTTTCAAAGAATTCACCATTTAGATAAACGGTCGGAACAGCCATGATATTTTTGCTGTCCACTTCATCTTTGTATGCTCCGCCTTCAATCATCGTATGGGTAATATTAGGATTAAGCAGGCTCATTAAGTTCAAGGCCTGAACCACATCAGGACAATTGTTGCAAGTCAGACTGACATATGTTTCAAAATGGTATTCGCCTTTAATATTTTTAATTTGATCAATGATGCTTTGCTCTTCTTTTGGCGGTCTTCCACTGACCTGCAATAAAGCTAGGACAAGGGAAGTAAATTCGTGACCTAGAGGAATCCCGGCAAAGGTAATTCCTGTATCTTCCCCAACACGATTCACACTAAAACTTGGTGTACGCTCTAACTCGGCTTTCTCTACCTTAATCTTCGTAGACATTGTTGCTAATTCGTCAACAAGTTCAAGTGTTTCCTTTGATACTTTATCAGACCCTGCACTAACTTTTAGAAGAACATCGCCTTCCAAAAGCTGAAGATACTGGTCTAATTGTGCTTTTATATCTGCGTCTAGCATGAATTATCGCTCTCCCTTAAATTTTGCCTACTAAATCAAGACTTGGTTTCAATGTTTCAGATCCTTCTTCCCATTTAGCTGGGCAAACTTCACCTGGATGTTCGCGAACATATTGTGCTGCTTTGATTTTGTTAACAAGTGTGCTTGCATCACGGCCAATACCATCTGCATTGATTTCTGCTGCTTGGATTACGCCATCTGGATCAATGATAAATGTACCGCGGTCAGCGACACCTTCTTCTTCTCTCAATACATCAAACATATTGATAAGTTTATGTGAAGGATCACCAATCATGGTATACGTAATTTTACCAATAGCATCGGAATGATCATGCCATGCTTTATGAACAAAGTGAGTATCTGCAGAAACAGAGAATACTTCCGTTCCAAGAGATTGTAATTCTTGATACTGCTCTTGTAAATCTTCTAATTCAGTTGGACAAACGAAGGTAAAATCAGCTGGATAGAAACAAACAATGCTCCAGTGTCCTTTAAAGTCTTTGTCTGTCACCTCGATAAAGTCACCATTTTTGTAAGCTTGAAGCGTAAATTCTTCTACTGTTTTTCCAATAATTGACATAATTTAATTCCTCCTATTAGTTAATCTACTAAAATTATAGCTAGTTTGGGACAAATATTCAAAGCTTCTGCATTATAAAATAAATATCGCTTTGTAAAAATTATTTCATAAAAATCATTATTAATAAAGTGAACATTTTGTGACATTTTTATCCACTTTTTCCAATCTACTATATATCAGGGACACTAGTAAGATCGACTGCCCTTTCAGAATTTCCTTGTGTAGTATCTCTATTAAAAAACATTAGTAAATAGTTTAACCACTTATTCTTCTTTTGATACGCTTTCCTTTATTCTATAATGATTTTTCAGAGAGAATCATTGGCGTTCAAATTAGACTATCACAATCTTGCTATCGTAGAGAGGAGCGTTTTCAATTAGCCAACAATTATTGTCCCAAATGAATTCAGTATAGTAGTTGTTATATAATTTTAGTACTAAGTAACATAGATGTAACAAGGATTAGAAAAGCCTAAATCACTGAGTGATTTAGGCTACTAATTTATAGTTAATGGACAAATAGTATTTATAAACACTGGAAGAACCTTTAACTAATAAGGATTAAATAAATGTGGGGCCATCTCCCAGGTTTATTTACATATTCTGAGGCACCCTCTCCTGCCCTTGTTCCTTCTCTCTCATTCTCTCTTGATCTCTTTTTTCCAAATCTTCCGGTGACGTCCTACTGTCTTTAACGAAATAGGAAATAATTAAACCAACGAGTGATAGGGCAGCAACCACTGTAAATGCAACATTGGCACCATAAATATCCGGATTGACAATTTCCCTATTTGCTGCAGATTCCTCTGTTGTTGTCATGACTGTGACGAGAATTGCCGTTCCAACAGAAGCTGCAATTTGTCTCATTGTGTTATCCATCGCTGCTCCGTGGGGGATTAATCGTTTTGGTAATTGATTCAATCCTGCCGTCGCAATTGGCATCATCACCATCGATAACCCAAACATTCTGATGCCAAACATAACAGTCAAGAATGTTAATGATGTGGAGGTATCTAATCTTATAAAGGCAAATGATGAAACGGTAATGATGGTTAAACCAACCATTACTAATTTTCTTGCACCAAATCTATCAAATATTCTTCCCGTAATAGGAGACATAAATCCTGTGATTAATGCACCTGGCAACAAAACCAGCCCTGCTTCAAAGGCGGTAAAGTCACGCATCGTTTGCATGTAAAGGGGAATCAATGTTTCTACTCCAATTAATCCCATGAAGGTAATCATCCCAATGGCAACAGCTAATGGGAAAATCGAATAAGTAAATACCCTGAACTCAAGCATTGGGTGCTTTAATTTTAGCTGTCTAAGGATAAATAACACAAGCGCTATTACCCCAACAGCAAGTGACAATATGGTCAAACTAGCTAACCAGCCGTTATTTCCGGCTGACGTAAATCCATACAGTAAACCACCAAAACCAAACGAAGATAAAATAACCGATAAAACATCTAATTTTGGCTTTGTTATTTCCGTTACATTTTTTAAAGCAAAAAAGGCGATAATGATATCAATAATTGCAATCGGTAGAATAATAAAGAATAACAACCTCCATGAATAATGCTCTGTAACCCAACCAGATAAAGCTGGACCAATTGCCGGTGCAAATGAAATAACTAGTCCAATTAACCCCATTGCCGCACCACGTTTATGGACAGGGAAAATCATTAAAAACACGGTCTGCATCAATGGGAGCATAATCCCTGCACCAGCAGACTGGATGACCCTTCCGACTAACAACATGGAAAAATTAGGCGCAATCCCAGCAACTAGTGTACCAACAGCAAAAATACTCATTGCCGTTATGAACAGCTGTCTAGTTGTAAATCGCTCTAACAAAAATGCACTAACTGGAATCATGATACCATTAACGAGCATAAACACTGTTGTTAGCCACTGACCTGTATTCGCTGTAATTCCCATTTCTTCCATAACCGGTGGAGTTGCTGTAATCATTAACGTTTGATTCAATATGGCAATAAATGCCCCTGCAAGCAGCAGTGCAACAATCGGTTTCCTGTTAACATTTATATTCTGCATATATTTGACCTCTCTTTTTACTCTATCCATTCGCTACTCTAT
This sequence comes from Oceanobacillus salinisoli, assembly GCF_009733865.1. GTDB lineage: Bacteria > Bacillota > Bacilli > Bacillales > Amphibacillaceae > Oceanobacillus > Oceanobacillus salinisoli. Next base: position 32,707 of record NZ_WOFB01000005.1, read on the forward strand.
TACCTTATATAGAATACACGATTCTTAATGATTAATCTATATGTATTTGGATACAGAAATGGTGCATACAAGTAAAATATTCCCATTAGTGAAGTTCAAACGGACCAGTCAAAAAGATACACCTGAGATTTGGCGTTTTCGACTTAGTAATGACACACTTTTGACATACTTTGTGGGCAATGCAGAAATCACGACCTCCACTGTAAGCCTGCTTCGTAGGGACTTACATTAACTTTGACATCCCGGACCTTTTTATTTTTTGAAAACAAATGATTTAACAAAAAAAGTATTGACTTTTATTTTGGTAGCCACTAGAATTCATTAGGTGTTTCTACTATATAGTTATCGGAGGTTTTTTAAATAAACTTTTTAAATAAATTGGTCGTATTGTTTGTGTCTTCTATTGTTTTAGGATTTGCTTTTAATATGTTCCTGTTGCCTCATGAAGTATTAACAGGTGGAGTAACTGGACTTGCTATGGTATTCGGACTGCTTTCTCCAATAAACACTGGTATTTGGCTTGTGATTTTAAACATCCCGATTTTGATTATCGGTTGGATGAAACTCGGGAAGGAATTTATAGGGAACAGTATCTTTTCTGTCCTTACTACTTCTATTGCGATGCAGTATATTCCAGTAATTAAAGTAACAGAGGATGTGCTGTTATCTGCTGTATTTGGTGGAGTTATTGCAGGGATAGCAATTGGATTTATTGTCCGATTTTACGGATCAACTGGTGGGTTTGATATTATTGGGCTTTTACTTACTCAAAAGCGGGATATTCCGCTGGGAGGATTAATCTTCGGTTTAAATAGTGTCGTTGTGTTTATATCCGGGTTTGTTTTTGGTTGGGATTTAGCATTATATACGATGGCTTCCATCTATATTACTGGAATTTTAATTGACCGTGTCCATACCCGACATATCAAACTAAATCTAATGGTCGTAACGGATCGAGGAGAAGAGCTAAAAGGTGAGCTTATCAAAAATTTAATTAGAGGGATTACCGTCATGGATGGACAAGGTGGCTATTCCAATACGGAACGGAAAGTATTATATACGGTTATTTCCCGTTATGAACTAGCAATTGTTAAACCTCTTATTACAAAAGTGGACCCGAAAGCGTTTGTCAGCATTAGTGAAACGGTTGAGGTAATAGGAAACTTCAGGAGATAAAGTGAATCTTCAATCAGTGTTATTTCATCCCCCACTACTGATTGGTCAGGATTTTACTGGTTCCCCGCCACCCACTTATCATTCAAAGTACCTTGAACTCTTTTCGTTAAGGAGCATACAGCCATCATCACGTGATAAAACCAGCATGAGCATCGTGTTAATTCACGTTTTTGGTTACCATTGTTAGGAAAACTTTGCAAAAAAATCCACTTTTTTATGAGTAAAATTGATTCATTTACACACCCTAAGTTCTGTAAGTAATTCAAAATTTTGGGAGGTAATTCAATTATGGCACAACAAAATCAACAACAATTACAGCAGGCTGTTCAAGCAGCACAACAAGCTCAGCAAGCTGTACAACAAGCACAGGCTAGTGCTGATCCACAACAACTACAGCAGGCTCAACAGCAATTACAGCAAGCAGAGCAGCAAGTTCAGCAGGCTCAACAGCAAGCTGGTGCTAACGCTCAGCAAAGTCAGCAGCTTCAACAAGCACAGCAGCAATTACAGCAAGCTCAACAACAAGTTACACAAGCACAACAAAATAACTCGCAATAACATAAGCAAACTAAAAGAGGAAGTTCCTTTTATGGAACTTCCTCTTTTGATGTTGGCAAGAAAGAAAGAATTCAGCAACCAGTTATAATTTTAACACGATAAAAATAAGTAAACTGTGGAATTCGATGAAGAAGGAGGCGAATATCTCGTTTGCTAATCCGAAAAGAAAAAGAGGGTAGAGAGAAAGCTTCATCGTGTGAATATACTAATAAACCGGATGGGAAAAGGTATCTGTCATGTTCTAAATGTGGTGTTGGCATTCTCCAAAGCATTCTGTAATTGCTCCAGTACTAAAAAGTAAGATTCACTTTTTACATGACCCATGTTTTTCCTAAAGAATGTTTAATATTTCTTCGGGTGTATACACTGTAAAGTCAGGTTTCATTTTTACTACCGCCTCAACGGAATCATACCCCCAACCAACCCAAATCATTTTAACTCCTGTTTTTTTGGAAGCTATAATATCTCTTTGTTCGTCTCCGACATAAACTACCTCTGAGGCTTTCAAGTTATTTTCTCTAAGATACCTATATATTAGCTTATCTTTTCCAAATATACTGCTTGAACTAATAACTTTTGTTATACTTGTTATCTTGTTGCGCTTTAAAAAAGTAAGAATATTTTCTTTTGAATTGGAAGATATGATGGTAATCTTATAGCCTTTTTTCTCCAGTTGATGTAGCACTTCCTTGATTCCGTGAAATAACTTCATTTCATTTATTGAATCTCGATATAATTTATACATTTCAGGTGCTAGGATCGGTACTTTATATATCGGAAAATTTATTCGTCTAATTTTTCCTCTAATAGGTAGTTTTTTAATCACTTTAATTTCATCAGGTCCTATTTCTCTGAGACGATATCTCTTTGCCAGTAGATTCCAGCTTGATACAAGTACTTTTTCGGAATCAACAAGAGTCCCATCAAAGTCAAAAATTACGTGTTTTATCATATAGAGGCACTACCTTTCTAATGTAGGGAATCCTCAACAAGTGTTATCTATCACTTCCTTCAACCCACACATTCTTTGCTGGTATCCGAAAGCTTATCATAGAGTGTGTTCCACTTTACCATGATTGATTATAAGCAGTACGTTTTATTATATTCTAAGTCATATGCAACCCTCCCCACTCTTGACATTATGGAAGTATATAACGGTGTCTACTAAAAATTCAGCAAACAACCCTACTAGGAAATGGTAAAACATTTGAAAAAAACACTTCCAAAAGACAATTTTTAACGATAGCTTTTAGGGGACGGCAAACTGAAGTGAAGAAGCACCCCATGTTTCAGTATCAGCCTCTAATAGCTAAGATAACTAAGATAGAGACAGATTTATTTATAAAAACCCACTATTTTCAAGGTTAACAACAATCTATCGCAAATTATCGAGTTTGTTTTATCCTAATTCTAATGATATAGTTATACATGCGTAAATTTAATCAATTTTCAATTAGTAGTCGCTAAATTTAGTATCACCATGTGAAATTTTGAACAAGGAGTTGTTTACTATGGAAGCTGTTGATCACACAGAAAATAAGCCTACTGAAAATTTAGGGGATGATTATTCTTTAGACAGGGTTCCTCGTGACAAGAGAAATATGGGGTGGCTCAGTATTACCAATATTACTTTTGGTATTGCTACAGCCATCTTTTACTTTCAAATGGGAAGTGTGATGGCACTTCAATTCGGCGCTATCAATGCCATTATTTCTGCCGTGTATGCCATAATTGTTGCTGGTATTTTAGGAACATTTATTGCCTATCTTTCCGCAAAATCAGGGATGAACGTAAATCTGCTTTCCAGAGGTGGCGGATTTGGCTATATCGGAGCATCTTTGACCTCATTTATATATGCTACTAATTTCATTATGTATTGTGCTCTTGAAGGAATGATATTAGTTGCTGCCGTTCATGAATTTTTCCCTGTTATTCCTGAATGGGTTTTAATCCTTTTCTTCGGAACGATTGTTATACCACTCAACTGGTTTGGGATTAAACAACTAGATAAACTACAAAAATGGTCACTTCCGCTATTTTTCGTCTTTCTAATCGCAGCGATTATTATGGCTGCCATGACGCCTTCTGAATATCAAGGAAGCTTTTGGTCCTATATGCCAGAAGGAGTTCAAGCCGGTGGAACAGCCCTATTGCTTTGTATAGGGATGCAGCACGGAATCATGGGATTAACCCCATTACTAGCTTCTGATTACGCCCGTTTCCTTAAACCTAAAGATACGAAGATTGGTATCTTTGCAATTGGATTTGTTCCACAATTTTTTTGCTTCGGTGTCATGGGCGGTCTTGGTATTTGGTTTGGTGTCCGATTAGGAGAACCGAACCCTGGAGTATATATAGTGTTACTTCTCGGTATTTGGGGAGCTTTATTTACAATGCTAACCCAGGTAAGAATCAACATAACTAATATATATAGTGGCTCTCTTTCCTTATCAACCTTTTTTGAAAATGTGTTTAAATTTACGCCAGGAAGACGTTTCTGGGTAGTCGTTACCGGTGTATCGGCCATGGCTCTAATGCTTGGTGGAATTGTCAATCATCTGGAATTGGCGTTGACCTTCCAAGGGGTCTTTCTTATGACTTGGGCGGCTATTTTAGTCGTCGATGCTGTCATAGTTAAAAAAATATTAAAAATTGGACCGAAGTATTATGAGGCTAGGCAACAAAATTTGCATAAATGGAACCCAATTGGGGTTGCTTCACTCCTTATCGCTAGTGGGTTAGGTACGATTGCTGCATTAGGTTTTATGGGAGAATTCCTGCAAAGTACCGCAGCATTCTTTGCAGCAATATTAGCCGCAATTCTTACAATCATCCTAGCTATTTATACGAAAGGAAAATACTATATCAAAAGAGAAGCAAATGATATAGATAAAGAAGATTATATCGCATAAAGGCTTTCGTTCTCGACTACGTAGGTAAAAGGCACATCTAAATTTATTAGGTGTGCCTTTTTTCTTATGAAGCTCCCAGTTACTTCAAAAGTCACACTCCATGTTTTTCCATCCCTTGTGTTATTCGTAGCGATCTATGTTTTCTCCTTCACGCTTTATTATTTTTTAATATACCATCCTATCAATATTTTTAGTATAATTAAAAAAGTAAATCAAATTATAAAAAAAGGATGTGGATTATGTTCTATAAAACTCGTAAAAAATCCAGAGAATTACTTATACTACACCGTTTAGAAAAACGAATGAATTTGTCCAGAGATAACAAACAGTATTATTTCAACCTTCAAAAGGGCTATGAAGGAGAAACTTTATTTGATTCCATGACAGAAAATCTTCAGAGTGATTGCTACATATTAAACGATTTACTGCTAAAAATAGGTAATACTATTTTCCAAATTGATTCCCTGATTATAGCATCAGAAAAAATTTACTTTTATGAGATCAAAAATTATGAGGGAGATTATTACTACCAATCAGAGAAGCTCTTTAAAAAACCGAATTCTGAAATTAACAATCCACTAAACCAATTGGAAAGAAGCCATTCTCTTCTGCGTCAGCTCCTTCAAAAGCACGGTTTTCATCTCCCAATTGAAGCTTTTGTTCTCTTCATCAATCCCGCTTTCACCCTGTATCAGGCTCCTCTGGATAAATCAATCATTCTCCCAACACAGATTAGCCAACACCTACACAAACTAAATGCAATATCTTCCCCATTAAACCTAAATCATAAAAGACTGGCAGACAAATTAATTTCTTTGCACATTAACGAATCGCCTTTTATGCAGCTGCCAAATTATACCTATGACCAACTACGTAAAGGAATCACTTGTGGAAAATGCCATTCATTTGCCGTCTTCGTTCAAGGAAGGAAATGCATTTGCAGCGAATGCGGTTATCAAGAAAAAGTTGCAACAGCCATTATGCGAGGTGTTCAGGAGTTTAAACTTCTATTTCCTGAGAAAAAAATTACAACAAGCTATATATCTGAATGGTGCCAAGTAATCGAATCCCTAAAAATATACGCTCGGTACTGAATCAACATTTTAACATGTTAGGATTCGGTCGGTGGGCCTACTACGAATAATCTTATAAAAAATCTGCCCTTCATGCATGTAAATGAAGGGCTTTTTGTCCTTTGTATAGATAAATCGCAGAACCTTTCTGCTGGAGGCGATTCGTTGATTCGTTGTTACTTTGATTTTGGTACTCTAGTTTCCTTCAAGATTACTATATTGGTTTCTTCCTGATTCTTTCGGGCATCTAGATTGATTCTACGTGACTTTTTCTGCTCCCTCCTGTTTCGTTCGGGCACCTAGAACGACTCTACATGACCTTTACCGCTTTTTCCTGCTTCATTCGGGCACCTAGAACGTTTCTACGTGACCTCTCCCGCTTCCTTCTGCTTCGTTCGGGCACCTAGAACGATTCTACGTGACCTCTCACGCTTTCTCCTGCTTCGTTCGGGCACCTAGAACGATTCTACGTGACCTCTCACGCTTTCTCCTGCTTCGTTCGGGCACCTAGAACGATTCTACGTGACCTTTCACGCTTTCTCCTGCTTCGTTCGGGAACCTAGAACGATTCTACGTGACCTTTCCTGCTTCCTTCTGCTTCGTTCGGGCACCTAGAACGATTCTACGTGACCTTTCCTACTCCAGCAACCTCTCACATAAACTTTCCAATTCCCTCTAGAAAACACAAAATCTCAGCACTTTACACATCATTCAAAACGAAAAATCCCCGCAAATGCTGAATTAACAACATTTTCGAGGATTTCAACTCCAACTCACCAGAAAAAATACACCACATCAATTACATTTTCCTCGCCATCTGCTGCACCGGATCCCAGACACCATTATATGGTGGAGCATAGGCTAGATCTAAATCCAGTAATTGATGAACGGTCATTTTATTGTATAGAGCAGTGGATAATACGTCGATTCGTTTGTCTACGCCCTTTTTACCGATTATTTGTCCTCCAAGCAATTGCTTCGTCTGTTTATGATATAGGAGTTTGATATTCAATGCTTCCTTGCCTGGATAGTACCCTGCATGGGAACTCCCTTTTCCTGTTTGCACCTCATATGGAATTTTATATCGTTGCGCTTCTTTTTCGTTTAATCCTGTCCGTCCCAAAGTTAGGTCAAAAAATTTCATGATGGCTGTTCCGACAATTCCCTTAAAGGTTAAAGATTTACCAGCCATGTTGGCACCTGCAATCCGTCCCTGTTTGTTTGCGGTCGTACCAAGTGGAATATAGTCATCCACTTGTTTGATCCGATGATATTGTGTGGCACAATTACCTGCAGCATACACATTCTCAACAGATGTCTCCATATAGGCATTCACATGGATGGCACCTTGTCCATTCATATAGATACCTGTATCTTTCAAAAACGCGGTATTTGGCCGTACACCGATTCCTAGTAATACGAAATCTGTCGGATATGATTGCTTTTCCGTAATAACGGTGTCCACCCGTTTCTCACCGGAAAAGCCCACGACCGACTCGCCTAATATCAATTCAATCCCATTTTTCTGTGCTTCTTCATGAATCAATTCGGCCATATCCGGATCAAAGATGTTAGCAACCTGTTCGCCACGTTGAATAAGGGTAACTTTCTTACCTAATCTATGGAAATTTTCCGCTATTTCCAATCCAACATATCCTCCACCAACAACCGTGACATGCTTCATATCATCCGTCATATCCGTCATAATATCTTTCGTATCAGAAATGGTTTTTAATGTATGAATTCCTTCTAAATAAATGCCATTCCAGTCCGGAACTATCGGATCAGATCCTAATGCAATAAGCAAACGATCATAAGAAATTTGAAAATGCTCGTTCCTTTCTGTTTGAATACCACTGACTATCTGTTCTTTTACATTAATGTCGGTTACTTCTGTATTTATTCTAGCATCGATATGATATTTTTCCCGAAACGTCTCCACACTCCGAGCAATAACATCCTTTACTGAAGGAATGACGCCGCCTATTACATAGGGCAAACCACATTGTCCATACGAATAATCTTCCCCACGTTCCAGAACTGTAACCTCAGCAGATTCATCCGTACGAATAATTTCCATTGCTGCACTCATTCCAGCAGCTATACCGCCAATAATTACATAACGCAATTTTCATTCCCTCCTTTTCCTATACAATTCCCATTTGGAAAAGAATTTAACCAGCAGGAAGCACATGGATGTTTCTCCTAGTTTAAAGTGCTACATAAAAGGAAGCAGGAGAAATGTCCCCATGCTTCCTTGAAAAATTATTCGTCATTGTCATGATCCTTGGCTTTATGAAACAATGCCTCTGGAATCATTTCAAATCCTTCAATCACTGTATTTTCTTCCACTTCTATCATTAAGCAAAGCTTTCCGTTTAATTGGACTTGACGTACAAACCGTAAGTCTTGTGGGCTAATGGAAATGTCCGCTACCTTTGTCTTTATTTTGATGGACTTTGACGTATATTTTGGTACGATATTGCTCGCTTTTATTTCATATGATTCATCATCGATTACTGTCTTAAACGCCGTCTCTACCTTTTCCGGATCGATATCCTCTACTCCACTGCTTTTCAACACTTTTTCTACATCTTTGTAGTCTAATTTCGGTATCTCTTCCTCTTCTTCATTCTCTTCCACCACACGATGAATCTCTTCATATACATTCGAAAGGGTCGATGTATTGATTTGGTCACCAGCTACATTTCTCACAATTTCCTCAAAAACAATTTTATCCTCTTGAGCAGTCATGGTTTCTTCCGCATTTAAAACTTCCTCTATAAAATGATAATTCAGCTCATACGCTTTCTGTGCCGAATATAGGACATGATTGACATCCGCAGCATTATCTGTAAAGCAAGGATATAGGAACCCTGATATCGGTTTTTTCAGATTGATAATAGGGTCCACGATAAAATTATACTTAAACTCCTTTTCCACATAGTCAAACAGTAATTCTTTTTTCGGATCTTGCGTCCTATTCATACTACATAAAATAAAGGAATGGGAATAAACTGTATCTCGTTCACTTTCTTCTGCTTCTTCATTGCGGCGTTTCATTGGTTTCATATATTCTCCACGAATAAAGGTAACGACAATATCCATCTCATACTGTTTATCTTTGAGCATTTTCTCCACGAGCTGAAGCATATGTCCCTTCCATTCTTCGGTATCGTTACTTAATAAACCTTGGTGAAGAATGAGCTGACTGTTATTTTCCACATCACGCTGGAACTTTAATTCAAATAATTTTTCGTCGAGCTGGCCTGATAGTACTTTTTTAAAGTTATCCAAAAACAACTCTTTCTGTTCCTGTTCCAGCAATTCAAATGGGACACTTTGCTGATGATAAATTTCACTCGATTCTTTCATGATGTACACATTAAAGATTTCATGAATTTTTAATAAATCATTATTAACTTTGAATTGTTTGCGAATATTGGCTATGTCTTTTTTGTTCAATCTTGTTTCACCCCTACGTTGGTTATCAGCATGTATTCATCACATATACATCTTCTCATTTTATCATAAAGGAAGCACAGGGATGGTTCATTTGCTTCTTTAAGGTGCCTGTCACTTCCCGAATTTTGTCGAAATAAAATACAGCTGCACCCGTGTTTGTTTTGGGTTACAGCTGTTTTCATCTTTGACATCTTAAGTATCAAATAGGTACGTATAGTAAGACTTTACAAAGCCAGGACGGTGCACCTATTCAAATATCCATCAAAATAGGAACAATCATAGGCTCTTTCCTTGTACGTTCTTTTACATATTTTGCAATGGCCCTTTTTATCTGCTTCTTCATGACATTCCACGAATTTCGATTTGCTTCATGTAGCTCATTAATCGTTTCCATCGTTATCCGATTCATTCCTTTTCGAAGTTCAGAGAAATTCTGATCGACGAATCCACGCGAGACAAATTCGGGTTCGGAGAGGACTTTTTCCTCCTGTTTATTCATTGGGATAATAATCATGAGCATTCCATCCTCGGAAATCCGCTTGCGGTCACGTAATACAAATTCCATATCCCCGATATCCATTCCATCGACATAAGTATTTCCACTCGGTATACTTCTCGTACTACGAGCAATCGAGTTTTCAATATCGACTACATCCCCATTTTTTAAGATAAATGTGTTTCCGTCTTCTACGCCTACCGATTCTGCGAGCATTCGGTGGTGATACAGCATTCGATACTCACCATGAATTGGGATAAAATATTTTGGCTTCATTAGGGTAAGCATGAGCCTTAAATCTTCTTGATACCCATGGCCGGAAACATGCATACCGGAACTACTTCCTGGCCCATAAATAACATGAGCTCCAAGTTTATATAAGTTATCGACAATACTGGTTACACTCTTTTCATTCCCGGGAATTGGACCTGCTGCAAGAATCACTGTATCTTCGTCTAAAATCTCAGCATCACGATAGTTTCCCGTGGACAAACGGCTAAGGGCTGCCATCGTCTCCCCTTGACTCCCCGTACATAAAATAGCAAGCCTTTCTGGAGGGAATTCATTGATATCACGGGCTTCAATTAACATCCCTTTAGGAACCGTTAAATACCCACGCTCCATCGCAACCTTTACGACATTCACCATCGACCTGCCAAGTAAAGCCAGTTTTCGATTCGTTTTCTCAGCCGCATGGACAACCTGTTGGATCCGGCTAACATTGGAAGCGAAAGTGGATACAAATACTTTTCGTTTAGCTCTTATAAATATCTGTTCCAAATTTTTCCCTACCATTTGTTCAGATGGAGTATATCCCGGGCGCTCTGCATTGGTACTTTCCGATAATAAGAGCAGTACTCCTTTGTTCCCAATATCAGCCATTTTGTGAATATCAGGTCGCTCATCATTCGCAGGAGTCAAATCAAATTTGAAGTCTCCCGTATGTACAATCGTACCCTCTGGAGTGTTGAATACAATCCCTAAACAATCCGGAATACTATGATTCACTTTAAAAAAGTTAATATTCATTTCACCGATATGTACTTCTGAATCTGAATTAATTTCAATAAGTTCACTTTCCCGTAAAAATCGATGTTCCTTTAATTTGATTTCAATGAGTCCCATTGTAAATCTTGTTGCATACACAGGGACATTTACTTTTTTTAGGAAGAAAGGTACCCCGCCAATATGATCCTCATGGCCATGTGTCACAATTAACGCACGTACCCGGTCCTTATTTTCGATTAAATAGGAAATATCGGGGATGATTAAATCAATTCCTAATAAACTTTCATCAGGAAACTTATTTCCACAGTCGATAAGTACAATATCGTTTCCATATTCGATCGCGTACATATTTTTTCCAATCTCATTTAAGCCACCAAGGGCAAAAACTGATAATGTTTGATTTATGGCTCCCATATGAATCCTCCCGGGTTTTAATTTGGGTTTAGTTTACCCCTGGTGATTCTTAAGATACATGTCTCTCAACATAAACTTATACCGGAAGCAAAATTAGCCCAACTGCAGAGTATATAAAATATCTTTAACAACTTTAAACGTTGTTATTTACTTAGTTACCGTTCCTATTTAGTTTCTCCTCATAGATGGAGCGCATTTTTAAAAACGATTAAGTATATTCTGGATGCTTGTCCATAAAGGTGTGATAATATAGGCAGCAAGACAGTTAACCCAAAGAAGGCAAGAAAAAATGGTTAAAAGAAACACGAAGAACAAGACCACAATAAAGGAATCAGGGTGGACAACGGAAGATTATTTTAGACTTCCTGAAGATTGAAACCAATATGAAGTGATTACTGGAAAATTCGAATTAAAGCCATCCCCAACAACAACACACCAGCGCGTTAGTTACCAGTTGGAACTTGTACTAGCTGATTCATGCGAGAACGACTACATTATTTTAGGAGCACCTGTAGACGTTATTCTTTCTGAAACAGAAACAAGACAACCAGATATCCTTATGATTCACCGCAGTAGGGAACACATTATCGAGGAACATGCGGTTACAGGTCCACCCGATTTAGTTATTGAAATTCTCTCCCCTAACAGCGCAAGACGTGATCGCATCATAAATAAAGAAAGCTATGCTCACTTTAGAATACCAGTATATTGGATTGTGGATTATCACAATAAGACCATCGAACAATATATCCTTCCCTCCAATGGACAAGCCTATGATTTAGTGAATGTTTTTGAATCCGAAGAGACTGTCACATCTGATCATTTACCCTGCGTATCTTTTGTTGTTAAAAATGGAATGGAAATTTAACCGATATCTTCTTAGGGCAGCCGTTCTACAAAATGGAAGCTCAGTTCAATTAATACATTTTTCGACAAAATCCGGGAAGTGACAGGTACCTTTGACCGTTCTTCTTCCAATTATGAGTGCTTTGATACAAGTTTTTACAAAAAATTAATATAAGAAGGTACCACCATCCTATATAATGAAACAAGGAAATATGGTGTTGAAGCGCGTAGATTGTTGTAGGTGTTATGCAGGATGTACTGGAGAATACTATTTAATGTAAAACAAGGAGGATAAGAAAATGACAACCTCTGAACTATTTAAAAAATTTATCGATAAAAACCCTATGCTAGGTGTTCTTATTACAATTGAAATTTGGTTAGGGGCCTATTATTTAGGTACTGTTACTGGAGAGTTTATTGCTAATATTACTGACCCATAAACTGCAAAACCCGCCCCATCAAATCGGGAGGAACGGACTTTATTTAGTGTTTAAAAAAGGGATCGGATGTTTTAAATTTCTGTACTCTATTAAGAATTTCATTAATTTCTTCAATAAGTATTTTATAATAGTAATTTTCAAAGAAATTACATAGAAGTCTTCTCTTCTAAAAATAAGGGCTGTTTTTTGTCTATCATGCTCTATCCATCTGACTACTTTAAGCTGCCTATCATGAAGCCACACTTCCAATATTAAAATATTGAACAGAAAAAGCATAGGGAAAGTCCTGAGTTATCCCTATGCCTTATTTTCTTTTTCTTCAAACCTTCCAACCTCAGTTTGAAATAGACTCCATTATTTTTGTATTACATTTCCCATCTCATCAAAATAAATCGTTTGAACATCATCATAAACACGACGTTCTGTACGAACTAAGTCATAGTTATCATCCAGAATTGGGAAGATATATACGGGTGTTAATGTTAATTCCGCTCCATTTAGTGTATTGACAAAGTCCATTTGCAAATGTCCATAATGTAAACCACCATCAATTAGGTGTTTTACTCCATTTTCATTCGTTTCCCAAAGTTCTGGCTGATCTTTGGTTGCACTCCATTGCGAGTAAGTATTATAATTTTGCGGTACATAATTACCATTTTCATCTTTTATCATTTTTTCACCACGTAAACCATCTGCCGCTACACCAACATCATAAGAATGGAAACCATTGCCATCCCCATCCAAATCTACCCAGCTGCGTTCAAACATTTCATCATGTCCAGAAATAACAGCAGCAACACCATATTTTTCGAATAAAGGCGAATATACGCGCATTGCAACACCAGATTGGTTATCTGCGTTTTCATGATTTGGTGGTGCACCGTGAACACCACTTGAATATGCCGCATGATGGAATTGCACGAGAATGATTTGGCCTTTTTCACGTGCATCCTGTAATTGTTCTTCTACCCACTTATATTGATCCGTACCTGTATTAAAGTTTGGTAAATCAGAATCATCGGTTGTTGCCCCTTCGAAAACCTCTGTATAAGCACGATTATAGTCTTCAGCTGTAAACTCACCTTGTGTATCTGTCGTTATGTAAGGATCACCATCCACACCTTGTTCTGCCCATACCGACTCGTTTAATACAGAATCATCACCACTATAAACTTCTCCAGTAAATGTCTCTGTTTTAGTAGATTCATCAGGAATTCCATTGGTTGAATCCAATGTTAATAATGTAACCGGACCGATATCTGTTCTATAATATGAATCCTTATACTGAGGATTCTCCGGATCTCCAGGAGTATCAAAATATTCATGATATCTATTACGGGAAATTACAGTTGGTGTACGATCTTCAGCACTCCCATACCCACCATTAATAGATGCATAAGTTTCCCAGTTTCCTACTGCAGGTAATAATGCCGTTTGCGATGCTATGTCTGAAAATTCACCTGCAAAGTGTCGCCAAAACTCATCCCAGGCAGGTTGGTATCCTGAACCTTGTGCTAAGTCTCCCGCAATAATTAAAGCATCCGGATTAGCTGCTTCAATATGAGCAAGATTTTCATTTAAAGCCGTTTGCTGATCGAGTGGATAACGTACTAAAAACATATCATTACGAGTTTGATTTCCATATTTTTCATCAAAAGCAGATCCCTCACCTGGACGTTCCTCTGAACCTGGAGCATAAGAATTTACTGTGTGTAATTCCCACTCGCGATGTTCCAGCGCGCCACGTGGTTCTGTTTCCGTATCAGAAAAAGCAATTAATGTGAGCTCGTCCCAATTTTCAGGCTCCGGATAAGTTACAAAAGATGAGGTATGTGTTTTCTTCCCTTGCTTTACTGTATATTGATATTTTGTATTGGGTTTTAACCCGTCAATAGTTACAGAATGTTTGTAGTTAGCGTTTGATTCCAGCCATGAGCCCTGTGGAATAGTTTCTATTACTCCATTACCACTGTCATATGATAGTTCTTGTTCTAGTTCTTGTTCTGTATACTCCATTAATTCCATGTACTGTGGTATCGAAGTTTCTTTTTGCGCCCGCACTCCAGGGCCTGCTACGGTGACTCTACCAGGTTCATTTAACTCAGATATCCAGTTAATAGTTACAGAGGTGCTAGTTGGAGATTGTAAGTATGGTAATACACGGAAGCCTGTTTCTGGTTCACGTAATGTTGATTGTTGACTAACTTGTTCTACGTCTTGTTTAGAAGCTGCACCTGTTGTTACCAATGAACTAGTGATTATGAAAGAAGCAAATGTTGTCATTGCTAGCGTGCATAAAATTAATTTTTTCTTCACTTTTTATCCTCCTTCTAAACTATTCATTACAAATTATACAAGAGGAATGTTTATATAGTTTAAATTTTGTGTAAAAAGGAGAATACCAACTTAATTTTTAATACTGGTGTATTCCAATTTTTACTTAATTTAAATTACAGAGATAATGAGCGGGGTGAATTTATATGCAATATTAAAAAAAAGAATGTTAGTGGAGAGTAATCATTTGTTATGAAACCTTGGACAGAAAGTACCTTTATAATCAAGCTATCAAGGATAAAAAAACAGCAAACCCTATAAATAGATAAAATGGAAGGTTTGCCATTTTTATATTGGAATTCATCATGTAATATTCGTAAGGAAGCGAGGTTTTCTACACTTCACCCTTTCCAGTTTCATTTTTTCTCATGTACTTAACGTAAAGAAATTATATTGCACACTGAATTCTTGAAAAAAGAATGTTCCTGCAAAAGCCGGCAGAACCTAGGGCAATTTATATATCACAATTGATACTGATAAAATATCCTGGTGTGTTCATTTTTGAATCAATTCTTTGTAATGCTCATTTTTCTTAGTTGCAAGGTCTTCTATTTTTGACTGGCAAATCCTTGAGTGGAGGATTCAATGTTAAGATTTTCTTAAAATAATTTATTTATCTAACGCATTTTAATTGTTCCTTAAACTCTCATTCAATGATACACCTAGTATTCCGCTAACCGCTTCCAACTTATACTCCCTTATATACTCTTGCTTCGTACGGTCTTAAGGTAAACACTTGATAATTGTCATTTGCATCAGGATAGTTACCAATTAATTTTTCTTTTCCTTCAAATGCAATACCTTCTGGAAGCCTAAATTCAACGTTTTCTTCGCTGAAGTTTGTTACGACGAGTAGTTTTTGCCCTTCAAATGTACGAGTATATGCATAAATCTTATCATGTTTCGGTAAAATTAATTTATAATCCCCATGCACGATAAGCTCATGTTTTTTGCGTAGTTCAATCAACTGACGATAGTAATGATAAATTGATTCATCATCGGAAACTGCTTGTTCTGCGTTAATTTCCTTGTAGTTTGGATTTATCTTAATCCATGGCTTTCCAGTTGTAAAACCCGCATTAACTGAAGCATCCCATTGGAAAGGTGTTCTGGCGTTGTCACGGCCTTTCACATAGATGGATTCCATGACCTTCGATAGATCTTGATTACCTTCTACTACTTTTTCTTGGTACATATTTAAAATTTCAATATCCCTGTAGTCATCAATTGAGTCAAATTTTACATTCGTCATGCCAATTTCTTCTCCTTGATAAATATAAGGTGTCCCTTGCAGCATATGCAGGAAAGTACCAAGCATTTTTGCTGACACCACACGATATTCTTTTTCATTACCGAAACGAGATACGATTCGCGGTTGATCATGGTTATTCAAATACAAACTATTCCAGCCAATACCATTTAAGCCTGTCTGCCATCTGGAGATATTTGTTTTCAAATCTCTTAAATCTAGTGGTTTTAAATCCCATTTACCATTTGGTCCAGAATCTAAATCCATATGTTCAAACTGGAAGACCATCTGTAACTCTTTACGTTCTGGATCTGTATATTTTTTCGCCTCTTCTACATCAACACCAGGCATTTCTCCAACTGTCATAATGTCATACTTTGAAAGAGCTTCTTCGTTCATTTCGTATAAAAATTCATGGACGCGAGGTCCGTTAATGTAGTATTTTCCACCACCAACATATTTCCTGCCTTCCGGATTAGGTGCATCCGGCAGTCCGGATACTTTCGAAATGAAGTTGATTACGTCCATGCGGAAGCCATCAATCCCTTTATCCAACCACCACTTTATCATGTTATAAACTTCCTGACGAAGCTTCGGATTTTCCCAATTTAAGTCTGGTTGCTTCTTACTGAAAAGATGTAAGTAGTACTCTTCTGTCCTTTTGTCATACTGCCATGCGGAACCACTAAAGGTTGATTCCCAGTTATTTGGCTCTTTCCCATCTTTCCCAGGGCGCCATATGTAATAATCACGATAAGGATTGTCTTTTGATTTTCTGGATTCTTGAAACCATTTATGTTCATCCGAAGAATGGTTAACCACAAGGTCCATGATCAGTTTCATGTCACGTATATGTATTTCATCTAATAACTCTTCCCAGTCTTCCATTGTTCCGAATTCATCCATAATGGCTTGATAATCCGAGATGTCATATCCATTATCGTCATTTGGGGATTTATAAACAGGAGATAACCAAATGACATCGACCCCGAGATTTCTTAAGTAATCCAATTTTTCTGTGATTCCTTTGATATCACCTATTCCATCCCCATTGCTGTCATTAAAGCTCCTTGGATAAATTTGATATACAACACTTTCTTTCCACCACGCTTTATGTGCCATGTAAATTCCTCCATCTGTTTTAATCAGGATAATTTCTAGTAGATTGTTATATTTAACTCCTAGACTCTAACCCACAAATCAATCACACTTCAATTTATGTGCTGGTCCCGCCGGTTTGGAGGGAAGACCCCGCATTTAGGCCGTGGTACCGCTTCTTATACAAAGTTCCGCAAGCTAGAGAATGTAAATGATAGCCATCGGCTACATGGCCATTAGGTTGATAGATTAATTTCTTATATTGTAAAATGGCTATTAAATACTATTATTTCTTTCTTTTAAAAATCTCAATAACACCCGGTACACCTCTTTAAAACATCAAATCCCCAAGTACTACTGAATATTGATTACTTTCGCAAATTGTATAACTGACAGTAAATACTTCTATGTATTGTAATCATCACAAAATATACGTCTCCAAATTTTTTTCCAAATTTTTTTCCAATATATGAAATCTACCACAGCGCTGAACACTGTGCACTGTGGTAGGGGCAATTTTTTTGTATTTTCTTATCTTAAAAAAAGGGGGGCAGAGACCAATAAAAATAGAAATGTTGCTACAGGGATTTAATAATCTACAAACTGAAACTTTGGTTAGCTCCTAGAGTTCTATTTTAGTTCCATAACGGAATCCCGGTATACAATGTTATACGGGATAATGATCCGTTTAACAGGTTCATCTTTATTTTGTGTTTTCTCTATTAAGATTTTGGCTGATTGTGCACCTAATTCATAGATTTGAACATCAACTGTTGTTAAAGCTGGACGTGTAATTTCAGATAAATACACATTATTAAAGCTGACGAGTGAAATGTCACCTGGCACCTTAATTCCAGCTTCCTCTAAACGCCCTAAAATACCTAGACTAATTAAGTCGTCACTCACAACTAATGCAGTAGGACGCATTTCAAGTGAGAGCAAATACTCCACTGCTTCTCGTCCACCAGATTTAAGGAATTCGGTATGAATTTTATATTCATCACAAACTTCTAAGCCAGCTTCTTCTAAAGCTGTAACATAACCAGCTTCACGATCCATCGTAACGAATAATTCACGTGATCCACCGATAAATGCAATTTTTTCATGTCCTTTATCAATTAGATGTCTAGTAATCTCTTTACCGGCTTTGAAGTTATCATTATCAACATGAGTTATTTCAGTTTCATGATCATGTGGTTTACCAACGATAACAAAAGGAAAGTCGTTTTTCCGTAAGAAATTAGTTACTCGGTCATTGATACGGGAATAAAGTAAGATCACCCCATCCACATAACTACCAAATACCATGCGCTTAACTTCCGAGAAAATTTCTTCCTCTGTTTCACCTGTTGAAAGTGACATCGAATACTGCATATGATGAATAACAGAGCCAATCCCCCGCAAAATCTCCGGGAAGAATGGATTTTGTAAAGCAGTATTTGCCGAAGATGGCATAATAACTCCGATTGCTTTAGTAGATTTCGCTACTAGATTTCGAGCGCTAATGTTCGGATGGTAGCCTAATTGTTTCATTGCTTTTCGCACTTTTTTCTTCGTTTCTTCAGTAATTCTCGGATTATCTGCGATTACACGCGATACTGTAGAGGGCGAAACCCCACTAGCCTTTGCTACATCTTTAATGTTTACCATAACTCCCACCCCCTACAATTTTATTTTTATAATTGAATGGTTTTATTCTTTTCACCATTGATTATAATATCTTGACCTTCACTTTGGCCTACAACATTAATATTTATTTCTTGATATGCTGGTTTAAAATCACCTTTTTGCTCTAGAACATTAATTTTAACAGAATTTTCATTTGATACAACTTCAACATCTAATTCTATGAAAGCTCCACCTTCATAAGCAAAAGTTTCCCCATCATCATCGTAGTATGTAAAGCAATAATTTTCGCCTTGACTACTTGCGTAAACGTTCATGCTTACGTGTTTTGGAGTTTTATCCTTATTGGAGTTCCATTCACCTTGCATAATGACTGTTCCATTTTTAACAAAGATCGGTAATTCATCTATTTCCGCATGAATCAAATGCGTTTTTTCCCCTTCATATACTTCACCAGTTGAAAACTCAACCCATTCACCTTTTGGTAAATATACCGCACGATCGGTAACAGACGGTTGTAAAATTGGTGCGAAAATAACATTATCCCCAAGCATGAACTGATCATTTAGGTTATATGTTTTTGCATCCATTGGGAATTCCATTAGCAATGGACGCATGACTGGAAGCCCCGTTTTGCTTGCCTCATAGAATAAGGAGTACAGTTGTGGCATCCACTCGTAACGCATTTGGATATAATTCTTCATGATATCCTCGTGTTTGTCACCAAACTGCCACGGCTCCTGGTAACGGAATCCAATTGCAGAGTGATTACGGAAAAAAGGTGTAAATGCTCCCACTTGTGTCCAACGAGTTAATAACTCTGCATTCGTATCATGAGCAAAACCACCTACATCTGGACCGGTAAAGGCTACACCTGATAAACCTAGGTTCATTACCATTGGCAGTGACATTTGCAGATGCTCCCAGAAACTACGGTTATCCCCTGTCCATACAGATGCATAACGCTGAACACCAGCATAACCAGCACGCGTTAGTAAGAATGGGCGTTTACCATTAAGCTTTTCCTTCATACCTTCGTATGTTGCTTGACCCATTAATAAACCATACACATTGTGCAATTCGCGATGGGTTGTTGGCTCTCCATCATTACGATGCATAACATTAACATCCATTGTTTTCGTCTCGTTAAAAACAGCGGGTTCATTCATGTCATTCCAAATACCTTCGATGCCAAGGTTTGTATAGAACTCATGCTTTTCTCCCCACCACTTACGAACCTTCTCATCTGTGAAATCCGGAAATGCACTAATTCCAGGCCAAACTTCACCAAAATAGATTTCTCCTTCAATATACTTACAGAACTGTTCCTGTCTAACACCCTCTTGATAAATATGATACTCCGAGTCCTTTTTTACCCCTGGATCAACAATCGGTACCACACGAATTCCCATTTCTTTTAAATCAGCGATCAGCTTCTCAGGATTGGGGAAACGTTCTTTATCAAACGTAAATACACGGTAGCCATTCATATAGTGGATATCCAAGTGAATCACATCTACTGGAATATCTTTTTCCACAAAGTTCTTAGCTAACTCACGTACTTCTTCTTCTGTTTCATAGCTATAACGTGATTGATGGTAACCTAAAGACCATTTTGGTGGAAGTGGAATTCTTCCAGTAATATGTGTATATTGTTCTAACACCGCTTTTGGTTCTGGTCCTGCAAATATATAATAATCTAATTGGCCACCTTCAGCAGAGAACGTGTAATAGTTGGATGTTGTTTTCATATCAAACTTGGAACGGAAAGTATTATCAAAAAATACACCATGTGCCTTACCATCACGCAACGTCATGAAATATGGTATCGATTCATATAAAGGATCTGTTTCAGGATTATGTGGCGCATAAACGTCTGAATTCCACATCTCATACGATTCACCACGTTTATCTAAATGGCCAGCTTTTTCTCCAAACCCATAAAAATGATCGTCTTCATGCATGGTTTTAAAAGAAATAACCTCCCCGTTTTCACGGTAAGCCATTCCACGTTTTCCTTCTGTAACAATCTCATGCCCATCTTTATCATAAACAGATAAACGAAAAGGATTTTTAGTGATATGAAGTTCGATTTTTTCAGTTGAAAATGTTAGTTTTTCATTACCATTTGTTTCTTCTATACTTACCAATTCTGGATCTACAATGACAGCTTTAGAGCCAGTTAGCTTTGGTTCATGATGTTGGTTCATAACTATTCGTACAATAAGGTCTGTAAAAAATTGTATTGCTACATTTCCATTTTCACAATTGAAAAAGTACGTGTTTTCTTTTGCTTCATAGTTTAATAACCTACCGATATCTCGGTATACCACTGCCCCAGATTGTTGTTCTTTTCCGGGGTGGATTGCAAAGCTAGTATCTTCAAGCATTGATTTGCCTCCTGTCAAAAAAAGTGCATTTAAGTTTTCTTATCCTTTTGTACCACCACTTGTTAACCCGGATATTAGATAACGTTGAAGGTATAGGTATACAGCTGCTATTGGCATCGCTACTAAAATGGAGCCGGCAGCAAATCTTGTAAAGTTATTAGCAAATTGATCATTAATAAAGTTATATAAACCTACTGCTAATGTATAGTTCTCTTGACTAGACAGAACGATTGTTGGTAACAAAAAGTCAAATAAAGGCATCATGAAGTTAAATAATGCAACAACTGCCAAAATCGGTTTAGCTAACGGAAGCATAATACTCCAAAATACTCTTAGGTGACCTGCACCATCAATTCTGGCTGCCTGGTCAAGTTCACGAGGAATGGTATCAAAGTAACCTTTAACCAACCAGGCATTAAATGGAATCTGCCCTCCAAGATAAATAAGGATCAAACCGGTTAATGTATCTAAAAGTCCTATCATATTAAGGAAGATGTATAAGGCAACCATTGCCATCATTACAGGAAACATTTGTAGAAGTAAAAATACATATAGACCGTTTTTTCTTCCTACAAACTTATATCTAGAAAAAGCATAAGCAACAAGGGATGTTATAACAACACTACCTATAGCAGTTGCTAGAGATACTATCAGTGAATTTTTATACCATATTAAATAATCACTTCCCTCGCTAAATAACCATCTATAGTGTTCTAATGAAAAATTCTCTGGGATTAATGAAGATGAGTATAAACTTGTTCCCTGATTAAATGACATTCCAATTGTCCAAAGTAAGGGATAAAATATAATAATAGACACAATCGCTAATATTATATAAATAGTAGTAACTTCTAATTTTGATTTGAATTTTTGACTCATTAAATTTCACCTTCTTCCTTAAAAGATCTAGTCTTCCTAAACTGGTAGAATGCAAATGCCGAAACAATAAGACCCATGATTATTGATATTACCGCGGCCATACTGTAATTATTTGTATCAAATGTTAATTTATATACCCAAGAAATAAGAATGTCAGTACCACCTGCATTCTGTCCCCGTACTGGAGGTCCACCTTCATTAAATAGATAAATAACATTAAAGTTATTGAAATTCTGTGCATACTGCATGATTAATAATGGAGCAGTTGCAAACATTACGTGTGGTAATGTAATATGTCGGAACTTCTGAAAACGAGTTCCTCCATCCACATCAGCTGCCTCATACCAATCTTTTGAAATACTTTGCAATACACCAGTAAATAATGCAAAAATAAATGGAAAACCAAGCCAAGTCTGAATCATAATAATAGCTATACGAGCGTAAAATGGATCACTCAACCACGGTAATCCATCTCCACCAAATAAAGGAATAATGATGTCTCTATTAATCGCACCGAAATCATCATTGAACATCGCTGAAAAAATTAAAATGGTTACAAATGCTGGTACTGCCCAAGGTAAAATAAGAATGGTACGTATTATTTTTTTGAATTTCACCCGTGGATCATTTACCATTAAGGCAAGGAATAAGCCGACAGCTATTTGTAATGTAGTAGCTACAATAGTCCAAACTACGGTCCAAGCAAAAACACTGAGAAATGTTTCTTGCCAAATTCCAACATTAATCAGGTTACTAAAGTTTTCAAATCCAACCCAATCAACTAAGTTTCTTGGTGGGGAGTTATATAGGTTGTAGTTTGTAAATGCAAGTAATACCGAAAATAATAACGGAAATATCACTACAAAAATCATTAAAACTAAACCAGGAAATGTCATTAAATATGGAAATGATTTATCGTAAAACTCTCGAATTGTATCTCTAAATTTCAACGGTTTCCATCCATTTTTTATTTTAACAGCCTGTTTTCTAGCATCTAAAACGTTAAAAACGTATAGAGTTATAGCAAAGAAAAGACCAATTAATGCGAGTACCCCGAATACTAAAAGTCTAATAGAGTGATCGGTACCAGGAATTGTACCGAGTGTCCTCAATCCCCAAAGTCCAAAATTAAGGGATTCAAGCATTGTAACTAGAAAAGATACTTCGACTAGAACAAATATAAATCCCTTTATATATCTGCGGTTATAAAATTGCCCCAAACCAGCAAATAGTATGGATAAAACCATAGCAATAGTGGGATTATGTTTTTTTCGCTTCTTAGGATTATTATTCATTGATTCACTATTATTAGGTATAGTCATTTACTATCCCCCCTTATACCATTTTTTGAAAAAATTATTACTATCCCTAAGCCTCTACCTCTATTTATTTACCAATAGAATTTTTCTTTAAAGTAAAAGAGATAAAGGGAAGAAATAATCTTCCCATTTCTATTTATTGACCGCTCGCTGCAATATTATCTTTTATTTGTTGAACAGCCTCATCTAGTACAGATTTAGCATCTTCTCCTTCAGCAAGGAATTGCAAAGCATTGTTCATCGGTTCCCAAACTTGAGACATTTGTGGAGTACTTGGCATAGGTACACCATACTCAATTTGTTCAGCAAATGCAGCATAAATTGGGTCATCAATTGCCTCTAATGCATTTGGGTTCGGAGGAAGTTCTCCAGCTGTTTCAAAGTAATGAGAAAGGTTCTCTTCATTTGTCATAAATAATGCTAAGTTTGTCGCCCAATCTTTGCTCTCAGAATAATAAGAAACCATCCAAGATTTAACCCCAACAAGTGTTTTACTAGGTTCTCCATTGATTTGTGGGAATGGAGCAAATCCAAGGTTTTCCTCTCCGATTGCTTCTTTATAAGTGGGAATACTCCAAGGACCGTTTATCACGGCACCGACTTTACCTTCTGTAAATAAGCCGTCTACTACGTCTACAGTTGTTGCAGCAGGTATCTTACCAGCACCAAAGAATGACTGGAATAATTCTCCACCTTCAACTGCACCTTCCGTATTTAAACCAATGTCTGTAGTATCATATTCACCGATATCTCCACCAAAAATGTAACCCCCAAAGTTACTAAAGAATGGATATGCAAAATATAAGTCATTTGGTTTCATTAAAAAGCCATACTGATCATTTGATGGATCAGAATAATCTTCTAAATATGATTTGAGATCATCTATTGTTTCTGGCGCTTCTGGCACAATACCTTTATTGTAAAAAATTCCATAAGTTTCAATTGCTTGTGGAACACCATATACATCAGTTTGTCCGTCAAATTGATATGTCACCGCTGCCACAGCTGCATCACTGTAACCACTTAATTCTTCATCTGATATATTAAGAGGTTCTATAAGACCCTGGGCCACAATATTCCCAATTTGATCATGTGGTTGAAAAAACAAATCCGGACCATTACCTTCAGGACCAGCAAGTGATAATTCTTGTAATTGGTCTAACATTGATTTTGCTACAACATTAACTTTAATTCCTTCTTGTTCTTCATAGTCAGCTGCAATTTTTTCAATTGCTGCTAATTGCTCTTCCACATCATTTACCCAAATAGTCAACTCTTCTGGTTTCTCCGAAGTGTCTGTTTCCTCATTAGTTGCATCATCGTTACCGGAATCAGTAGTATTTTCTTCACGATCTGGAGCACATGCTGCTAATAACATAAATAAAGCCAAGATTGCTGTCAGTAATAAAAACGAAAATTTCTTTTTCACCTTGATTCTCCCCTTTTTAATTAAAGTAATAAATCTAGCCTATAACATTAGCTTTCTTTTAAATTTGTGCAAACGTTTTCACTAGATTTGATTATATTTTACACCTATCTCAAATAAAATGCAACCGTTTTCAAATATTTGACTTTTTTTTCTCTTATTTTATTGATTAAACAATAAATAAGCCCTTATACCTATTGTTTTTTTTGCTCATTATCGTATTAATAGACTTATACTCTAATTATTTATTAGGTATAATAACATTTCGAGGGCAATGCTTTGGCTTTTCAGACAACCCCGGCTTTTTTATTAAAAGGTTGGGGGTTTTTTTATGAAAGGAGGATGGTTTCTTTTTGGTTTAAAGAACAAGGTGAAAAGGAGGAAAGCAATTTGTTTAACTTTAAACACTTTTTAGGGAAAACGTTTGCTTTATTACTTTTGGTTTTGCTAATTTTTTATGTAAAACCATTGGGTACCACACATGCTAATCCAGCTAACGATGTAGACTATTCAAAAGATGTAATCTACCAAATTGTTACAGATCGATTTTATGACGGAAACTCTAATAATAATCCAACTGGTAGTATATATAGTTCAGATTGTAGCAACCTTCATAAATACTGTGGTGGGGATTGGCAAGGTATTATTGACAAAATCACTGATGGATACTTAACTGACATGGGGGTAACTGCTATTTGGATTTCACAACCGGTAGAAAATGTATACGCTTTACACCCTAGTGGTTACACATCCTATCATGGATATTGGGCTAGAGATTATAAAAGAACAAATCCATTTTACGGTAGTTATTCTGATTTTGATAGATTGATTGAAGCTGCTCATTCTAATGGGATTAAAGTTATTATGGATTTCACACCAAATCATTCATCACCTGCTTTAGAAACGGATCCATCCTATGCAGAAAACGGTGCACTCTATAATGACGGTAATTTACTAGGTACCTATTCCAATGATCCACTGAACATCTTTGATCATTTTGGTGGAACAGACTTCTCTTCCTATGAAGATGGTATCTACCGTAATTTATATGATCTAGCAGACTATAATTTAAATAATGGGGGAATCGATACCTATTTAAAGGACTCTATAAAACTATGGTTAGATAAGGGGATTGATGGAATAAGGATCGATGCAGTTAAACACATGTCTCAGGGGTGGCAAAAGTCATTAATGAGTGAAATATATAATCACCGTCCTGTATTTACATTTGGGGAATGGTTCTTGGGAACAGGTAAGATTGACCCCCAAAATCATCATTTTGCAAATGAAAGTGGCATGAGTTTACTTGATTTCCAATATGGTCAAACAATCCGAGAAGTTTTAAGAGATGGTACAATGGACTGGAATGGATTTCATGATATGATTCAAAGTACCTCAAATGAATATAAAGAGGTAATAGACCAAGTAACATTCATTGATAATCATGATATGGCTCGTTTCTCTGTTGAAGGCTCTACTAATAGACAAACAGACATGGCGTTAGCCGTATTACTTACTTCAAGAGGGGTTCCAACAATTTATTACGGAACTGAACAATACATGACAGGAAATATTGATCCTGAAAACCGCAAACCAATGCCAAGTTTTGATCGGTCCACAACAGCTTATCAAATTATTAGTAAGCTTGCATCTCTAAGACAATCGAATCCTGCACTTGGGTATGGTGATACAGAACAGCGATGGATAAACTCCGATGTTTATATATACGAAAGAGAATTTGGTGATAATGTTGTTGTTACAGCAATTAACCGAGGGCATTCTAACTATTCTATAACTAACTTAAGCACCTCCCTACCTGCTGGAATCTATGAGGATGAATTAGATTCTATTTTAAGCGGAAATAATATAACCGTTAATACAGATGGTTTTGTTGACTCATTTACACTTAATGCTAGAGGAGTTGCTATTTGGCAGTATTCGAAAAAATCCACTACTCCAATAATTGGCCATGTAGGACCGATGGATGGTATTGCAGAAAACACCATTACAATTAACGGGGAAGGATTTGGAGGTATTAAAGGTACTGTTCAATTTAATTCTGCAAATGCTGCTGTTCAATCACGGTCTGACACTGAAATAAAAGTAGAGGTTCCATCTGTACCTGCTGGAAAATATGATATTACTGTTAAGAATGGAGATAATGTAGCTAGTAACAACTATGAAGAATTTGAAGTGCTTACTGATAAACAAATACCAATAAGATTTGTAGTCCATAATGCCTATACTGATTATGGATCAAATGTTTATGTTGTAGGTAATGTTTCCGAACTTGGTAATTGGGATCCGAACAAAGCTATTGGCCCAATGTTTAATCAAGTAGTCTATCAATATCCCACATGGTACTTTGATCTAAGCGTACCTGCAAGTACAACCATTGAGTTTAAGTTTATCAAAAAAGATAGTTTAGGCAACGTAGAATGGGAAAGTGGTACTAACCATATGTATACTACACCTACCCAAGGAACCGATACAGTTATTGTAAATTGGCAGTAATCAAATATTGACAATTTAAAGCGTTTGCAGTAATTTAATAATATACAAATAAGGGCAATGCTTTGTATTGTTACAACAACCCCGTTTTCCTATGGAAAACGGGGTTTTTATTATGAAAGGAGAATATTTAATGATTAAAGAAGCAATCTTTCATCGGCCAAAAGATAATTTTGCTTATGCATATGATAAAGACACGCTACACATTGTACTACAAACCAAAAAAGGAGATATGGATTCGGTAGAGCTTATCTATGGAGATCCTTATGATTGGGAAAATGAACAATGGCTTACCAAGACGGAAACAATGGTAAAATCGGGTTCTACTAATTTACATGATTACTGGTTCCTTTCAATAAAACCGAAGTTTCATCGAATGCGTTATGCCTTCCGCTGTACGGATAAAAAAGAATCTTTTATTTACTCAGAAAGGGGAATATTCGACATTCCACCAAGTGAAATTGCAAACTATTTCTGCTTCCCCTATCTAAATAAAGTGGACGTTTTTAATGCACCATCCTGGGTAAAGGACACCGTATGGTATCAAATTTTCCCAGAGCGCTTCGGAAACGGCGATGCTAGTTTAAATCCAGAGGGCACATTACCTTGGGGATCTACTGAACCTACTCCAACTAACTATTTCGGAGGTGACTTCCAAGGTGTGATTGATCACCTTGATTACCTAGTTGAGCTTGGAATAAGTGGAATCTATTTCACACCAATATTTAAAGCTTATTCCAATCATAAGTACGATACAATGGATTATATGAAAATTGATCCACAGTTTGGAAGTAAGGAAACATTTAAACGTTTAGTGAAAGAGAGTCATAAGCGAGGAATTCGTGTTATGTTGGATGCCGTCTTTAATCACAGCGGTTATTACTTCCCTCCTTTCCAGGACGTACTGGAAAAACAAAAAAAATCTAAGTACAAAGATTGGTTCCATTTGTGGGATTTCCCTGTCAAATCAGAGCCAAGGCCAAATTATGATACCTTTGGTTTTGTAGGTTCCATGCCAAAGCTAAACACAGAAAACCCAGAAGTAAAAGAATACTTGCTAAAGGTAGCCCGCTACTGGATAGAAGAATTCGATATTGACGGTTGGCGTTTAGATGTTGCTAATGAAGTAGATCATGCCTTTTGGCGTGATTTCCGCAAAGTAGTCAAAAACGCTAAACCAGATGCGTATATATTAGGAGAAATTTGGCACGACTCCATGCCATGGCTTCAAGGGGATCAATTTGACGCCGTGATGAACTATCCATTTACAAATGCCGCCATCGAATATTTTGCCAAAAATGAAATGAATGCAGAAGATTTTGCAAGTACCATTACCAATGTATTGCACATGTATCCAAAGCATGTGAACGAAGTTGCTTTCAACCTATTAGATAGTCATGATACACCGAGAATTTTAACATTAGCCGGTAATAATACTGATCGAGTAAAATTACTCTATCTATTCCAACTTAGTTTCATTGGCTCCCCATGCATTTACTATGGCAATGAAATTGGGATGGCTGGTGGACAAGATCCAGAATGTCGCGCATGCATGGAGTGGGATGAACAGAATCAGGACCGGGAATTATTTAAGTTTGTTCAAACGTTAATTAAACTACGTAAAAATGAGCCTGTTTTTGGAAATAAAGCAGATTTCCGGATGATTGAATTCAATAATGCACAAAACTATGTCATCTATGAAAAATTTAATGCTGAGAAGAAGCTGATTTTTGTTGTAAATAACAGCTCGAATGCGATTCAAGTTGATTTACGTGGAACTAGTGATCAAGATTTATTAGAATGGAATATTGAAGAAACGATTCAAAAAGATTCAGTTGGTAACTTATCAGCAGTCCATATTAAACCACTTGGATTCCGGGTTTTTGAGCAGTCAGCGTAGTAATTCATAGGAACATCTAACCACATAGGTTGGATGTTCTTTTGCTATTTCTTCAGTTATACAACCTCTGCGTTGATGATAAATTAGAAAACTAATTTTTTAATTACCATTCAAAGTCTTTTTAATAAAGTGAAATCTCGTTCAGTAGTGCTTCCTTACTTTCCCACTGAATATAAGTACCACAAGGGGATGACCTAAAGGCCCTTGGATGAGTCGGACGTTTACTGGCTGCGTTCCCCACTTAACATTCTCATATTCCCTTTAACTCTTCTCGTTAAGAGTCTTACAGCCAATTAATTACGGGATAAATTAGCTAGTCGAACTTAGATATTTGGTAATGATTACCGATAAATTATATAATAATAGTGTCTAACCAGTTAGCTAAACTATCCTATCTGATACCCTTTACATTTTGTCCAAGTCAATAGGTGGTGAGAATTATGAAAAATATAAAAAATAAGTTACATAATGCGTTTGAATTTGTGAATAAAGGCTATTTTAAGCAAGCTGAAATTCTATATTTGGAATGCCTGGATAAAATGGACGAACAGAATTCCAATCTATATAAACAGGCAATGCACGGTCTTGGATTTGTAAAATTGGAATTAAATCATTTTAATGAAGCAAAGGAAATATACACAGAACTATTACACCTTGCCAGGAAAGAGGGAGATAAACAAGGGGAAGCGATTGCCAATCATCAACTAGGTATGGGCGATCGTTTGAATGGAAATCCCGACAAAGCACTTTATTTTTTTGCAGAGGAATATGAAATATACAATAGCTTTTTACCAACATTTCATTTAGGATTTGCCACTAATTTATATGAGCGCGGAACAACTTACTTGTTACAAAACAAGCTAAAGGAGGCCCAGAATTTGATGGAAGATTCCTTGTATCACGGAAAACGAACAGAAGATGTGATTGTCGTTGGTTGCGCATATCGAGATCTTGGGGATATTTTTCAACGATTTGGTGAGAGGGAGAAGGCAATGAATCATTATAAGTATGCACTTGATGCTTTTGAAAAAGCAAATGACAGTCAAGCCGTTAAGGATATAGAAAAGAAAATAGCAAACCTATAGATGACTAGGGTTTGCTATGTTTGTAACTGACTATATATCGACAGAGAAGGTAATTGTTCGGGTATCCTATTAACTGGATATCCTCCACTTTTCACACAAAACCAAGTTATGCCAACGAACCAAATATTTTTTCCTTCAATAACTGCCCTGTAGGTGTAGCAGCTAAGCCACCTTCACCCGTTTCTCTCAAAGTAGACGGCATCGTTTGACCAATACGGTACATCGCACCAATCACTTCATCACACGGAATGCGGCTTGTAACACCTGCTAACGCCATATCTGCTGATACAATCGCGAGGGATGAGCCTGCTGCATTACGTTTCACGCACGGAACTTCCACAAGCCCTGCTACTGGATCACAAACAAGTCCAAGCATATTTTTTAACGTCATAGCAAACGCCTCTGCTGAAGCTTGAGGTGTTCCTCCGGCCATTTCCACAATCGCAGCAGATGCCATTGCTCCCGCTGAACCTACCTCTGCCTGACAGCCTCCCGCAGCTCCCGAGATAAAAGCGTTGTTGGCGACTACAAATCCAAAAGCACCAGCTGTTAACAAATAGCGTACCATCTGCTCACGTGTAGGGTTAAGTCGATTTTTCACTGCAAATAGGGTCCCTGGAACAACTCCTGCGCTACCGGCTGTTGGAGTAGCACAAATGGTACCCATCGCTGCATTTACTTCATTTGTTCCCATCGCTTTGCTTACTGCATCTAAAAGTAAGTCACCAGATAACGGTGTTTTTTCTTTCATATATTCCTGAATTTTAACAGCGTCTCCTCCAGTCAAACCGGTTACAGATTCGACTCCTTTTAGGCTGTCTTCAATAGCCTTTTCCATCACTTCCAAGTTCTTTTCCATCTCAGAAAAAATTTCTTCTCTCGTTTTTTCTTTTACTTCCATTTCTTGACGAATCATCACTTCTGAAATCGATATGTTTTCTTTTTCTGCTATCTCTACTAATTCTGCTACTGTTCGAAACATATGATAACCTCCTCTTTAACTAACAATCGTCGAAACTTGAATAATGTTTTGGGCTTTTGTTAGCTCCTGCAGCACTGCTTCCTCCACATTTTGATCGGTTTCGATGACCATTAACGCTTCCTTACCAAGGTCTTTCCGGTTTACTTCCATGTGCCCAATATTTATTTGGTTTTTGGCTAAAATCGAGGTAATGGAGGCGATGGCACCAAAACGATCATTATGCGTAACAAGAATCGCTGGGTGATTTCCGGACAAACGCAGTTCAAAACCATTTAATTCCGTGATTTCAACTTTCCCACCACCAATAGATATTCCTACTAATTCTACCTGGTCTTCACCATTACCAATAATTAAACGGGCAGTATTTGGATGGCTTACTGCACTTGTATCTTCCATAAATTCAATTGTTAACCCACGTTCTTTTGCTATTTCAAGTGCTTTACTCATTCTAGGATCATCTGTTTCAAAACCTAGTAATCCCCCAGCGAGGGCAAAGTCTGTTCCATGGCCTTTATACGTTTTAGCAAAGGACTCATATAAATGGATTTTTGCCCAACTTGGTTCACTACCTAATAAATTTCGTGCAGCTTTCCCAATTTTTGCTGCTCCTGCAGTATGAGAGCTTGATGGTCCAATCATGACCGGACCAATAATATCGAATACTGAATTATATTTCATAAAAATCACCGCCTTGAACGTAAATTTCGACACAAACAAATGAACAAAAGCATGCTAATTATTGAATCGTTATTTTCTAAAAGATTATTGTTTTTGCGCAAAATGTACAAACCGCGAACTAGTATAGTGCTCCGTTGATTTCCGCTCCGGGCAGTCGTTATACATTAAATAACAACAAAACATACGACAAATTGGAAAGATGTCATTTAAAGAGAAGTTGCCTTACCTCACGCAAATACGATTGTTTTATTACCGTGAACAAGTACTTTATCTTCCACATGCCAGGAAACAGCTTGAGCAAGAACACTTCTTTCCACATGCCGTCCAGCAACTTTTAAATCCTCTGCTGTATACTGATGATTAATTCGCTGGACATCCTGCTCTATAATTGGTCCTTCATCGAGATCATTGGTTACATAATGCGCAGTTGCACCAATTAATTTCACTCCTCGATTAAACGCCCTGACATATGGATTGGCACCAACAAAGGCTGGTAAAAATGAGTGATGAATATTTATGATTTTATTAGGATACTTAGAAATGAAATTAGGGGAAAGAATTTGCATGTATCGGGCAAGAACAATAAAGTCCACTTTCCCTTCCAATAATTCCAATGCTTTCTGTTCGGCATCTTCTTTCGTATCCTTCGTTAATGGAATATGATAATAAGGGATTCCATAACTTTCCACTACTTCTTTTAAATCTGCATGATTACTAATGACTAAAGGTATGTCAACTGGAATTTCATTCGTCTTCCATCTCCAAATAAGCTCCATTAAGCAGTGATCCGCCTTGGAAACAAAGATAGCCATTCTCTTTCTTTTTTTGTTACTGCTCAGCCACCAGTCCATCGCGTAATCCTTGGCGAGCACGTGCAGATCCTGTTCAAGTTGTTCAAGTTTATCATTCTCTAAATTAAACTCAATCCTCATAAAAAATATACCAGCTTGTGGGTCTGTTGTATGTTGATCAAAATCTATAATATTCGCTTTATGTTCCGATAAAAAATTTGTTACCGTCGAGATGATACCTGGCTTTTCTGGACAAGTAATTAATAATTTCGCACGGTTCTCATTTTCCGTATGCAATGTTCTTCCTCCAAATTAAGTTATACTTATCATTTCTTTTTTATCTATCATTTAATCATACTTAAACTAATAATCTGTCATATCATTTGTATCTTCATTTAAAACATTATGCTAGATTCTAAGCATGAATTTCCATACCATCTACTGCTAACGCTGCTTCACCAACTGCTTCAGATAATGTTGGATGCGGGTGAATATTGTGAGCAATATCCATGGATGTTGCACTTAATACTTGGGCTAAACCTGCTTCTGTAATCATTTCGGTAACATGTGGACCTACCATATGTGCTCCTAACAGCTTATTAGACCCTTCTTCCACAACGAGTTTAATAAAACCGTCTGACTCACCAAAAACAAGCGCCTTCCCTATAGCACGAAACGGGAATTTACCTATTTTTACTTGATAACCTTTCTCTTTTGCCTCATCTTCTGTAAGACCTACACTCGCTACTTCCGGATTACTGTATATACACCTCGGAACCATCGGATAATCAAATAGTGCAGGATCACTACCCGCGATATGCTCGATTGCAACGATTCCTTCATGTGAAGCAACATGAGCAAGTTGCAGACCACCGATTACATCACCGATTGCATAAATGTTACCTTCATTTGTTTGGTAGTATTCATTGGTTTGAATAAAACCACGGTCTATTTCAACTTCCGTATTTTCAAGGCCAAGTCCTTCAGTGTTTGGTGAACGGCCGACGGATACAAATAACTTACCGGCAGAATATAAGGTTTCTTTACCTTTACGTTCTGCTTTAATCGAAACACCATCACCCTTTTCCAATGTTTCTGGAAGCACTTTTGCCCCTGTTACAATCTTAATACCTTTTTTCTTCATTAACCTTTGTACTTCTTTTGAAATATCTTTATCCTCTGTCGGTAAAATCCGATCCGCATATTCAATTACGGTTACTTGTAAACCGAAGTCAGCAAGCATCGATGCCCATTCTATTCCTATAACACCACCGCCAACAATAATAATAGAATCTGGTAACGTTTCTAATGCCAGGGCTTCTTCGGATGTCATAACATATTCTCCATCTACTTCCAGGCCTGGAAGTGTTTTAGGACGGGAACCTGTAGCAATGATAACATTTTTGGAACTTAATATCTGCTGCTCTTCTTCATTATTTCTTTGAACAGCTACGTCTTTGGATTCTAAAATACTTCCCGTTCCCTCATAAACATCGATTTTCCCTTTTTTCATTAAATGTTGAATACCTTTATATAAACGAGTCACAATATCTTCTTTCCGGGATTGCACCTTTGAAAAATCAAGTCCAACCTCAGGGGCAATCACGCCATATTTTTCTCCGTCTTTTGTGTTCGAATATATTTCTGCACTTCTTAATAATGCTTTACTTGGAATACAACCAGCATGAAGACATGTTCCACCCAATTTTTCTTTTTCCACAATTGCCGTCTTTAAGCCTAATTGAGTTGCACGAATACCTGTAACATATCCTCCTGGCCCACCTCCAATGATAATAACATCATACTCCTCTTTCATCGGAAACCTCTCCTTTTTCATTGAAAAATACTTTTTAGAAATACACAGCACTCATCTCGCCCTTTAGCGAATATCGAAGCTTTTCTTATACTTGGTACACTAAAATATTTACTAGTTCATCAACTTCTTGCTTAACGTTAAAAAAAGTGAAACATTACTGAGTGGAGGATTTTATCCCCCACTGAAAAGGGGGATGACCCTTGATGGAATCAAGAGTCTACTGGCTACCTACATTCCACTTATCATTCTGGAAGTATATTGAATGCTTCTCGTTCAGGGTCTTACAGCCAGTTAATTCCGTAATAAAGAATAAAGGGGACAGAGAGCAGCTTTATCAAACCGTAATACGTTATGACATGAATAAATACCGTCTTCGCAATTTTCGTTATATTTCTATTATCAAAAATACCTAACCGTTGTTTGAATCAACCATCACTTATTCCGCAAATATCTATACCATTTACATAGTCTAC
This sequence comes from Oceanobacillus salinisoli, assembly GCF_009733865.1. Lineage (GTDB taxonomy): Bacteria > Bacillota > Bacilli > Bacillales > Amphibacillaceae > Oceanobacillus > Oceanobacillus salinisoli. The sequence continues at coordinate 67,652 of NZ_WOFB01000005.1, forward strand.
TAGTAAACAAAAGATAGTTACGTCAAACTTTCTCCCATTACACCATTTGTATAATTGCTTTCTTCATGATCCTGTTAATGCAATTCAATTGCACATGCACTTGATGCAAAACTCTCTCCGACAAGAAAGCCCTGTTCATCGTTATAATCAATTTGCGTTTCTTCATCTAAATAACGCTTTGTAAAAAGGTCTATATGAATTTGAATTCCATCATATTCAATCACTGAATCATTTCTACGCGGCTCATCAAAAACAAGTGTGAATTTAACAGATATTCCGCAACCACCAGCAATATCAGCATCAATGCGCGGATATTGCTCTTCTTTTATTTCCGTTGTTTTCAGCTTATCTAGCGCTGATTCTGTTAAGGTAACAACCAAATTCACCTACCCCCTTCTACCTTATTCTGATAACCCCTCCATATTGGCTTAGAACCTGCACTTCTGCATAATGGGAAAAGAAACAAATCACTTCTTTATCACCTTATACCTTTGTGAAATATGAAGATCCATTCTGCCCATGTATCTATCTATCCACGAAAAATAGTGCAAGCCATTGGTGGGTTTTCTCCCCACCAATGGAAAATATCTTTTAAGCTTTAACAGTGTCTTTTTTCTTCTGTGCATCTTTCTCTTTTGTATAACGTACGATTGGTTTCCTTGCTGCTTGAACTTCATCCAATCGGCCAACAACGGTTGTATGTGGAGCTTCTAAAACAATTCCTGGATTTTCTTCTACTTCTTTGGCAATTTGTATCATGGCGTCTGCAAATGCGTCCATTGTTTCTTTGGATTCTGTTTCCGTCGGCTCAATCATTAAACCTTCCTCGACATTTAGAGGGAAGTAGATGGTAGGCGGATGGTAACCAAAGTCAAGCAGACGTTTTGCCATATCAAGCGTACGAACTCCCAGTTTTTTCTGTCTGGATCCGGATAACACAAATTCATGCTTGCAAAGTTGTTTATATGGTGATTCAAAATGCTCTTCCAGTCTCTTACGGAGGTAGTTTGCATGAAGTACTGCCCCTTCTGATACTTCACTTAATCCTTCTGCTCCCATTGTGCGAATATAAGTGTAAGCACGGACCAAAATACCAAAGTTTCCGTGATATCCTTTCACACGACCGATCGATAATGGGTAATCAGAATTTAATACATAGCTTTCCCCATCTTTTTCAATACGTGGTACTGGTAAATAAGGAATAAGATCCTCTTTCACACCCACTGGACCAGCACCAGGTCCTCCACCACCATGTGGCGTCGTAAATGTCTTATGGAGATTTAAATGCACGATGTCAAATCCCATTGCCCCTGGTGTTGTTTTACCTAATATTGCGTTCGCGTTCGCACCATCATAATAGAGTAAACCGCCAGCATCATGAACAACTTTTGCAATTTCTTCAATTTCTGTTTCAAAGAGTCCAAGTGTATTAGGGTTTGTTAACATTAGAGCAGCTGTATCACTATCAACATGTTTCTTTAATTCCTCCAAATCAACTAACCCATTCTCATCAGATGGAATCGTAGCTGTATCAAACCCGGCTACGGAAGCACTGGCAGGATTGGTACCATGTGCGGAATCTGGGACTAGTACCTTATTCCTGCTCTCTCCTTTCTGTTCATGATAGGCTCTTACCATCATTAAACCGGTCCATTCCCCTTGGGCTCCTGCAGAAGGCTGAAGCGATATCGCGTCCATCCCAGTGATAACAGCCAATTCTTCTTGTAAGTTATACAGAAGTTCGAATGCCCCTTGTGTTGTTTCCGCCTGCTGATATGGATGAATGCGGCTAAATCCTGGAAGACGTGCGATATCCTCATTTATTTTTGGATTATATTTCATCGTACAAGACCCTAATGGATAAAAGCCATTATCAATTCCATGATTTTTATTTGATAGAGCTGTATAATGACGAACGAGTTGAAGTTCAGAAACCTCTGGAAGGTCTGCTGCCTCTTCTTCGTCACGGATTAAATGTTTTGGTAATTTTTCCTGTAGATCAACACTTTCTACATCACTCTTCGGAAGGCTGTATCCTACACGTCCTGGACGACTGATTTCAAAAATAAGATCATTATATTCAACCATTTACAACCGCCTCCAATAATTCTACAAATTTATCAATCTCTTCTTTTGATCGCTGCTCTGTAACAGCGATAAGCATTTGTTTATCATTACCATACGCTTCCCCTAAGTCATAGCCACCAATAATACCTAAATCTAGCAGTCTTTCGTTAACTTCTTTGGCCGGGCGTGGCAGTTCAATGACAAATTCATTAAAGAATGCTGATTTATTTATAACAGTAAAGCCTTTGCTTTGGAGAACTTTTGCCGTATAATCCGCTTTTTCAAAATTTTGCTGTGCCATTTTACGGATTCCCTGCTTTCCTAGTGCTGACATACAAATGGAAGAAGCAAGTGCGTTTAATGCCTGGTTGGAACAAATATTGGATGTCGCTTTGTCACGACGGATATGCTGTTCCCGTGCTTGTAAGGTTAATACAAATCCGCGATTACCTTGTTCATCATTTGTTTCCCCTACAATTCGGCCAGGTATCTTACGCATAAACTTTTTATTTACGGCAAAATATCCGCAATGTGGACCACCAAAGGCCATTGGTATTCCCAGTGGCTGCATGTCACCGACAACCATATCGGCACCTAGCTTACCAGGTGATTGTAAAAGTGCTAAGGCTAATGGATTGGCACTAACAATAAATAGCGCACCTTGTTCCTTCGCGTATTCCTTAATTTCCGCCAGATCCTCAATCGAACCAAAGAAGTTTGGGTATTGAATAATAACGGCTGCAGTGTCTTTATCCAATTGGGACTTTAATTGTTTTAAATCCGTAATATCCGTATCTAAACTTACCTCTTCCACCGAATAACCTTGGCCTTTTGCATTGGTATTTAAAATGGCACGGGATTCAGGGTGTACCCCTCTTGATACAAGGACTTTGGAACGTTTTTTTGAAGCAACAGCAAGGGATGCTGCTTCCGCTAAGGATGTAAAGCCGTCATACATGGAAGAGTTGGCTACATCCATTCCAGTGAGTTCACAAACCATCGTTTGGAATTCAAACATGCCTTGTAGTTCGCCTTGACTAATTTCGGGTTGGTACGGTGTATATGCTGTATAAAATTCAGAACGTGAAATCATATGATCCACAACACTTGGAATGTAGTGGTCATACGTACCCGCACCAAGAAAGGTTGGATATTGATCCACATTTATATTACGATCAGCAAGTTTATTTAATTTTTTTACAAGAACAGGTTCTGGATCCGCTTCTGGAATGTCCAGTCCCCCTTTTACTCGAATACTAGATGGGATGTCAGCAAATAACTCCTCAACAGAAGAGACATTTAAAAAATCTAACATTTCTTTTTGATCTTGCTTTGTATCTGGCAGATATCTATACGTATTGGTCATGTTATTCCTCTCCTTCTTTAAGAAATGCTTGGTACTCTTCCTCACTTAATAGCGATTCTAACTCCTCTGGGTCTGATAGCTCGACTTCCACTAACCAACCCGCATCATATGGTTGTTCATTAATCATCTCAGGGGCATCCTCTAACTCTTCGTTTACTTGAACAACTACACCTGATACAGGAGAATAGAGTTCAGAAACGGCTTTCACAGACTCAATGGATCCCATTAATTCATTCGCAGTTACTTCATCGTCCTCTTCCGGATTTTCAACAAAGACGATATCTCCTAACTCCTCTTGAGCATAGGCAGAGATTCCGATTCGAACACGATTTCCTTCTAATTGTAATACCCACTCATGTTCTTTGCTATATAGTAAATTTGTTGTAGCGTTTGTCATTTTTTTACTTCCTTTCTGCATCTATTTGTCTATTATTTTAAGGAGAATCATAGAACCAGCAATTATACATCCACAAGTTGATCGCATGTCGTGGCTACAGTCATTGCAGGTTCTATGAAGCTAGGATGTTATCCCCTTTTATAAAAAGGTGTTTTAACAACAACGGCGTCAATCAATTTCTTACGGATTTCCACTTTTAACGGTGTCTCTGCTTTGGCATGTTCCATAGATATAATGGCAAGACCCAAATTTTTCTTTAATGAAGGAGAACGGGTTCCGGATGTGATGAAACCAATTTCCTCTCCTTCCTCTGAAAACACTTTGTATCCGTGACGTGGAATGCCTCTTCCTGTTACTTCAACCCCTACTAATTTCCGCTTTAACCCTTCTTCTTTTTGATTTAGAAGGCTTGATTTACCGATAAAGTCACTCTCTTTGTTCGTTTTAACGGCAAAACCAATTCCAGCTTCAAGCGGGCTGATTTCTTTCGTAAGCTCCTGGCCATAAAGGGCAAGACGTGCTTCAAAACGAAGAGTATCACGCGCACCAAGTCCACACGGTTTTAACCCATCTTCTTCTCCCACTTGCAAAAGCTTCTCCCAGAGTGCTTTTGCATCGTCAGCAGCTAAGTAAAGTTCAAAGCCATCTTCGCCTGTATAACCTGTACGGGATACAAGAACATCTTTAACTCCATCTAGATTGACATGCTCGGCAAAACGGAAAAGGCCAATGCCTGTTAAATCCTTCTCTGTTAATTTTTGCAGTATACTTTCTGCCTTTGGTCCTTGGATTGCAACCTGTGCAACATCACTTGAAATATTTTTTAATGTTACCTCACCTTTTGCGTGCTGCTCAATCCATTCATAATCTTTTTCAATATTTGCTGCGTTCACCACTAGTAGGTACTTTTCATCCGCTAACTTATAAACAAGAAAATCATCAATTGTACCACCATCTGGATAACACATAGCTGTATATTGGCATTGGTTAATATCAATCTTTGTTACGTCATTTGTCACTAAAGAATCGATAAAGCTCTCTGCATCCTTTCCTTCAACAACTATCTCTCCCATATGGGAAACATCGAAAAGACCTGCTTCCTGTCGAACCGCCTCATGCTCTTCTATAATGCCTGAAAACTGTACCGGAAGTTCCCATCCTCCAAAATCGATGACTTTTGCACCATAATTTTTATATACTTCAAAAAGTGGTGTTCGCTTTAACACTGCTTCTGTACTCATCTATTTTTACACCCCTACTTTCAATTTCTTACTGAACTGAATGAATCTACTATTATATATGTCTCTAAAATTCTGAGAAGCTATTAAACATTTATGCATTTACTGGCTGTTGAAATAGCGGATAACTTTCGCAAATTTCCTTCGTTGTTTCTTTTGCTTTTTCAAGGACATCCTTATCCCCATTGCTCTTCAGAACAGAAGCAATTACTTTCCCAATTTTCACCATTTCATCCTGCTTCATGCCTCGAGTTGTTAAGGCCGCTGTTCCGATGCGGATTCCGCTTGTAACAAACGGGCTTTCAGGATCATATGGAATCGTGTTTTTATTAACGGTAATTCCCGCTTCTTCTAGTAACTTCTCTGCTTCTTTTCCTGTTAAGCTCCATGGACGTACATCTAAAAGAACAAGATGATTATCGGTACCTCCCGACACAAGTGTGGCACCTTCTTCATTTAGAACTTCGCCAAGGGCTTTAGCATTCGTAATGACCTGCTCTGCATATTCCTTAAAACTTGGCTGTAATGCTTCATTAAATGCAACAGCTTTAGCTGCAATGATATGCATCAACGGTCCACCCTGAATTCCAGGGAATACAGCTTTATTCACCGCTTTCGCCATCTCTTCATCATTCGTTAAGATAATACCACCACGTGGACCTCTTAATGTTTTATGTGTTGTACTTGTCACTACATCTGCATAAGGTAGTGGGGATGGGTGAAGACCTGCCGCTACAAGTCCAGCAATGTGAGCCATATCCACCATAAATTTCGCTCCAACTTGGTCGGCAATTTTTCTGAATCGTTCAAAGTCAATGGTTCTTGGATAGGCACTTGCCCCTGCTATAATTAATTTTGGCTTCTCTTTTTTTGCAATAGCTTCTAGCTCATCATAGTCAATCATTTGTGTATCTTCTCTTACCCCATAGGACACGATGTCAAACCATTTACCTGAAATGCTGACAGGACTGCCGTGCGTTAAGTGTCCCCCATGGGAAAGGTTCATGCCCATCACCTTATCACCAGGTTGAAGTAATGCATAGAAAACCGCTAAGTTTGCTTGTGCACCTGAGTGTGGTTGAACGTTGGCATACTTGGCTCCAAATAGCTTCTTTAGTCGATCGATAGCTGTATTTTCTGCTACATCGACAAACTCACACCCACCATAATAGCGCTTTCCTGGATAGCCTTCTGCGTATTTATTTGTCATTACACTTCCCATTGCTTCTAATACATCTTCACTAACAAAGTTTTCTGATGCAATCAACTCAAGTGTTTGGTGTTGACGTTGTCGCTCACTCTCAATCGCTTTAAAAATAGTTGAATCATTTTGTTGTAACCCCATTTTATTACTCCTCCCTATGTGTAAGTCTTTACAAAAGCTCGAACATTAATTAAACATATAGCTTAGCGAGAAGCACTAACACCTCTTTCTACCGTACAATCCAACTTTTAAATGGCAAAGATTATTATTTAGAAATTTGCACACAAAAAAGGACAGAAAAGGGTAATAAGTGTTCTCAACCCTTCTCTGTCCTTTTACCTGAGAGTTTAACTCTTTATTTAAGAGTCTACCCCTTTGGTGGCGTATTGCTCTCAATACGCGCTCTCCAGAGTTGCGTCATGTTGTGGTTCCATCTACCTGAGAGATTTATTCCAAGGGTATTTTTGGAACTTGCTCCTTCGGTGGCCTTTAACTTCGCGCTCTCCCACAACGGTCATCCGCTCATATTTAATTTTACCTATTTTTAGAATAATTGTTAAAAGAGTAAATGTCAATCCCTTTTTTAAAGGGCTTTCAAAAATTATTTTATGCTTCTGAGTGCCTCAATATGATAAAGTGAATCTTCAATCAGTGGGGTTTTTTTCATCCCCCACTGATTGTTAGCCCTAAAGGCCTCTGATCGAATCAGGAGTTTACTGGCTGCCCGACCTCCACTTATAATTCTTGAGGCATCTCGAATTCTTCCGTTAAGGGTCTTACAGCCAGTTAATCACGTAATAACATCTTACTTTATTGATTCCAAATAATTACAAACAACTTGACCGACTGCTTTTGCTGCAACTAAAAGGGCAGCTTCGTCAATATCAAACTTTGGATGATGATTAAAATAGGCTTTCTCTACACCTTTTGGTTTCGCTCCAATATAAAAGAACGTTCCGGGGATTTTTTCCAGGTAGTAAGCAAAATCCTCTGAACCTGAAAACTTAGGAAATTCAATGATCTGTTCTACATCCGGATCATTCATATTTTCTAAACTTGTTTTTACAAAATCAGTAGTTTCAGGATGATTGTATAATGGTGGATAATCATTTTCGTACGTCAATTCACACTTCACACCAAATTCTTCTTCGATCCCTTTTACAATACGATGCATCTCACTTTCGATGATATCCCGAACCTCATTAGACATATACCGAACATCACCTTCAAGCTCAACGCGGTCTTTAATAACATTACGTGATCCTTTTCCATCAAAAGATCCAATGGTGATAACTCCTGTATCAAACGGGTTTAACCTGCGACTAACGATTGTTTGCACGGCTGTTATAAAGTGGGCAGCAGCAACAATCGGATCATTTGCCATATGTGGGGAAGAACCATGTCCGCCAGCTCCTTGAATACCTAAATCAAAATTGCTTCTTCCAGCCATGGAATAGCCTGTATGGTATCCTACCGTTCCAGCAGGCTCTGTCGGGAATAAATGAACTCCAAAAATATGATCCACATCATCGAGAACACCTGAATCCATAATACTTTTTGCTCCACCCGGCGGCGTTTCCTCCGCATGCTGATGGATAATTTTGATTGTACCTGAAAAAGATGATTTCAATTGAATCAAACAATCTGCAAGAACCATTAAGTAGGCAGTATGGCCATCATGTCCACACGCATGCATTACCCCTTCATTTTTCGACTGAAATGGCAATCCAGTTTCTTCCTTAATGGGCAATGCATCAAAATCGGCCCTTAAAGCAATTGTTTTCCCTGGCTTCTCTCCTTTAATGGTAACAACGATTCCATATCCATTTCCAACATTACGTTCGATTTCCACATCTTTTTCCTTATAAAAACTGGCAATAAAATTGGCTGTAGATTCTTCTTTAAAAGATATTTCCGGATGTTCGTGCAAATAGCGTCTAATTTCGATGATTTCATCTTTTCTTTCTTCCAGCATGGGCATTAATTGATCTTTCATATTCTACTCCCCTACCTTTATAATTTTTTATGGATTGGTTGTTACTCCAAATCCGTTGCTCTCTTTTTCCGATTAATCTTATACCTGTGCTTTCCCATTTCTTTGCTCCAACAATAAACAGATGCCAATGGTAAGCACGATACAAAGTAACATTTTGATATATACAGCAAGTGCTGTAAGATTAATAATAAATCCTATAACTAGTGCAATGACACCATAAATTGGTTTTTTTATTGCAAACTGAGCTAGTACGCCACCAAATATAGCAGGTAAAATTAGTGGAAATACTTGTTGAATATGCTCAGGAATATTTGCGACAAGGATAGCCCCACCAAGAATCATTGGAATCAGAAGCACCTTATTGACTATTGATGCAGCACCAATTGCAAGTGTTGCCGTTATTTCTCCCTTCTCTGTCCCAGGTTGTGCGCCAATGGCATTTTGAGCCGCAGCTGCAGATGGCAAACACATATTTCCGATATTACCTGTTAAGAAACCTATATAAGTACCCGATGCACCTAAAATCGGATAATACATGAGAGGTTCAAGTACCCATACGACAGCAACAATACTTGCATATGCGAAGAATCCACTAAGAACAACATTCCAACCAGGGTGATATCCGAGAACAAATGAAAGAATCAGTGGTAATGAAATACTTAATAAAATAACAGGCCATATGGTTAACCGTCCCCAAAAGTGGGATTTTGCATGAAATTGTTCCATGGGGGAATTACTACTAATATTAGTATCTCTAACCGGTATCTCCTTCTGTAGGTTTACACTCACTGTTTTACCTCCCTATGATTAAATAGTAAAATAACCTATCACTAAACTAACAAGAATTGCAATTCCAAGTGACCATTCCCGTAACCATCCCATACGGGGACTTTTGTTTGCTAATGCTGTTACAGCGATCATTGTAATACTTGCCGTTAGCGCAGCTACAATATATTCAAACCCTTTCACCATTTCAGCACTTGCTAAATTTCCGAACGCCGCTACGATTGCAGCTGTTGTAATAACTCCCATTATCTGTTTACTTTTTTCATTTCTATTTACGATCTTTTTTTGAATATTGTCCATGGACTTCGTGGCCAAGGCAACAAAAACCAACCAACCTATCCCACCGATACATAATGTCCATACGACTGCTGTAAATGCTTGTGCAGTAAAGCCAGCACTTCCTAGTTCCGTTCCATAGGCATTCGCACTTAGACTTGCACCTGTTGACTCGATTGGGGCAGAACCAATAATCCCGATACGCATTAACGTTAAAGCTTCTCCTATAAATGGGACCAGTGATACCGCAACAATAATAATGGCAAATGAGGGGCCAATCGCTGCAATGGCTCCTGTTTTAAGTGCACTGTTTACTTCTTTATTCGTCATCCCAATTTCTTTACTTGTTTTCTTAGCTAATAGAATAAATTTTATAGCTTGAAAAATAACGACAGCTAATATCAGTAAAGCAATTCCCCAAACTATCTGACTACCAGCAAGTTTCATAGCTTCTTCCATTCTTTCACTCTCCTTACAACTTTCTATTTGCGCTTTACTTCATACTTATTTAGCACCATACAATAGGGCATATTAAAAGCCTATTGTTTCATTGTAAAAGGAAACAGACGATTTCAAATGGAAAGATTGGTCTTAAGCTAAAATGACTGCCTCAGAATCTAATCGCATTCTATGTATTGTACTTCTTGATGCTTTTTCCATTATTAGTTAACTCACACAGGAAACGCTTACATTACCCACCAAAATATACTGCCTTTTTCCAATAAAAAAAGACAGAAAAATAGGCGTTATCCTATTATTCTCTGTCCTTTTACCTGAGAGTTTAACTCCTTTGGTGGCGTATTGCTTTGCTGTATGTACGCGCTCTCCAGAGGTGCGTCCTATTGTGATCCTTTTACCTGAGAGATTGATATCCAACTTTATGGATACTTGCTCCTTCGGTGCTAAACAAATATTAGTCTCTCTCACAATATTCAACCGCAAATATTTTATTTATTTTAATAATAGTCTAAAATTAACTTTACGTCAACCTAAGATTTAAATTTTCATTAATGTAATGGGCATATCAAAACGCGCGTAGTCCATTTCAAATAGTGCGTCATTCACTTCAAAACGCGCATGCTCAGATTCAAACCACGAGTACTTTTTCTCATAGCTGTCCTAATACATCGAATTGTATGGGGCACTTAATCTTTTTGCCATTCCATAAAAAACTCTTCCTCTGCAGTTTCTCATCAATTAATTTTTCCTTTACTACAAATCCATTTCTCAAATAAAAATGAACAGTATTGTTATTTTTTTGGTACACTTTTAAATGTATATGTTCCCTTCGTTCTTTTATAAATTCTGGCAATTTCTTTCCGTAGCCATTACCTTGGTGATTCATACCAATAAACAATGCAGCCAAATAATCATCCATGGAAATGAAGCCGACTATCTCTGTTTCACTAGCTATCACATAAGTTTCAGACATGTGGATATATTTTTCTTTCATCTTCATTTGCTGTAATCTCCAATAATCCTGATCAATAAAATCATGCGCCATTAAAGATCCTTTGCATCAAATATCTACCAATTTATCCAGTTTTGTATTTTTATATAATCTAATAGTCATGTTGTCACCCTTTTAGAATATACCACTAATCTGTTATAAATTTATTACAATTAATATTTCTATTTGTGATAGAAACAAAATAAACTGTTCAGATAGAAAATATAAACAGACTACCCCGCCCCATGTTTCTACAAACTTTACTGTCAGATTTAACATGTGGTCCATGTTTAGTCAGACAGTTTTCATTTATTCTATCGTTGTATTATAATGATTTGTGGTTTGCCGATTATGTTCATTCTTAAAAGGAGGAGTAACACCATGATTCGACTTGCCACCAGCAAGGACTTAAATACGATTGCAACTACTGCAGAGAAAACTGTAAAAGTAATGAAGGCAGAAGGAAGTGACCAGTGGGATGAAACCTATCCTACCATTCATCACTTTTCAGAGGATATAAAGCATTCTTCTCTGTTTATTTACGAGGTAGATAGCATTATTTATGGTTTTATCACCGCCGTCCAGAACATAGCCAAAGAATATAATAATTTGAATTGGAGTCTTTCCAACGATGAAGTAGGAACCTTTCACAGATTGATAGTAGATCCTGAGCGTCGTAAAACAAACGTTGCTTCAGAACTGATTAAATTTGTTGAGGGGCATTTTCAAAAGTTAGGACTACGTGGTATGAAGATAGATACATATTCTATTAATGAAAAAGCTCAACGGCTGTTTACACGGCTTGGTTATGAGAAGGTTGGGGAATATTATATGGAGGAGCGGGAGTTGCCGTTTTTAGGGTATGAGAAAGAGTTATAATTCCTGTTCCAGATAAGGTTTCTCTATTGTTTACTAAATGACAAGCCTTAGACCATTTCCTTCCTCAGTAGTGTATAGGAGAAATTTTTTTGTGTATCCATTCTATTCCAAGTGAATTACTTTGAAATAAAGTCTCTTTAGCCTTATTATAGTGTAATAGATTAAAATTTTTAGGAGTGTATGTAAATGAAGAAAATTAACTTCCTTTTGATTCTGCTTCTTTCGTTTACTTTTTTAAGTGCATGTTCGAGCGAAAATGAGGATTCAAACAATGGAACAGACCAGGAAAATACGGATGAGGTATGGACAGAAATAAAAGATTCCGGAAAAATCACCGTTGGAACATCTGGAACATTATTTCCAGCTTCTTATTATGAGGGAAGCGAAGGCAATGAAGACAATTTAACAGGCTACGACGTGGAAGTGGTAAGAGAAATTGCAAAGCGTCTGGGAGTAGATGTTGAATTTGAAATAATGGGTATCGACAGCATGCTATCAGCTATTAAAAGTGGCAGAATCGACATTGCAATTAATGACATTGAGCCAACCGCTTCAAGGAAAGAAGCATTTAACTTTAGTGAACCTTATAAATATTCCTACACAACCATGGTGGTTCGAAAAGAAGATAATTCTGGGATAGATTCCCTGGAAGATTTGAATGGTAAAAAAGCTGGTGGTGGAGCAACTACCGTCTATAGCCAAATTGCGGAACATTTCGGTGCTGAAGTAGTAACTTATGGAAACGCGCCAAATGAAGCCTACCTTCGTGATGTACATAACGGCAGAACCGATGTTGTTATTAATGATTACTATTTACAAAAATTTGGAATAGCTGAATTCCCGGATTTCGATATCCATCAACATCCCGAATTAAAATTCAACCCAACTGAACAGGCTATCGCCATTTTAAAGGGAGCAGATCAGCTTACCGAAGAAATTAACCATGCCTTAGATCAAATGCGTGATGACGGTACTTTAGCAGAACTTGGGGAACAGTTCTACGAGGAGGATGCTTCCCAAAAGCCTGGAGATGAAGTTGAGGAGATTGACGGGTTGGAGTTGTAGAAATACAAGAATGAAATGAAGGGAAAAAAACATTACCACCGAACGCAGTAATCTCTAAAGGTTCGGTGGATTTTTTCTTTTAGAATCTCCCGGTGGCAGGTGGATCAAGGTTCTTGTGTCTTAAACATCACTTGCAAAACTAATAAAGGTGTCTAGCATTTCCAGTAGGCCATAGAGAGAGCTACCCCTGTCCACTCGAAAGTAAACGAGCGCGAACTCTAATCCAGATCGCGCGACATTCACTTCAATTTACGTGAGTTCAATCCAAATCGAGCGATATTCACTTCAATTCGTGAGAGCTTCAACTCAATTCGCGCGACATCTTCATAACGCGTGGCCCATTAAAATAGCGCGCGTATTTCAACAGAGAGAAGATTCGCTCAAGCCTAGCCATAGAACTGGATGCGGGCTATCTTGTCACAACCATAAAAGTACGTTTCTATGCTTCCTACCTACAGTGATGGAAACCGTTTTGTAACGCAAGCTTATAAAACAATGGTCCTGCACATTAAACTAAATCAAATTTATATTTACCCAGCCTTTACCGGTTTTGTTCTTACTAAAAGAATAACTAAACCACCTACAAATGCACTTATTCCCATTGCAGTAAAGGCCACATTATAATTACCACCGAAAGCAGTAATTAAATATCCGGTAATAGTAGGAGATAAAAAGCCTCCAACAGTAGAACCCATATTTATAATGGCAATCGACGTGCCAATCACCTCTTGCTTAATCAATTTATGTGGCCAGCTAAATAAAGTAACATAGACTGCATTCGATGTAAGTGTAAAGATAAACATCATGCTAATCGACATAACTAAGCTATTGGTTATAGCAAAAACGATACACGCAAGTCCACATATAATAATACCAGTTAAAGCAAACCCTTTATCATTTCCTTTAAAAACCTTTTTGACCATAAAGCTTGAGCTCAGAGCACCAGCACTCATTAAAACCGCATTGATACCCAAGACAATACTGATTGCCCTTAAATCAAATCCAAAATTAGCCTCATAGTGTGATGGCAACCAGGAAAGGTAACCGTATAATACAATATTTAGAAATAGTAGTGCAGCAAATAATATAAATACATTTTTATCTTTAAACACTGCACTGATTGGAACCTTATCCTCCTTTTTCTCTTGATCTCCATTAGCATCTTTCTTCTCTTTCGGAAAAAAGATAAAAATCATGAGAATAGAAACCGCATATAATGCAGCTAATCCGTAATATGCATAACGCCAGTTCATATTAATTAACGTGGAACCTAATGTAAAAGCAAGAATACCACCAATACCAGAAGTGGCCAAGATTAATGACTGGACAAACATTTTTTGTTTGGGTTCAATGTTATTTGCTACTACCTTTGCCGAACTTGTTGGTACTCCAGCATGACCAAGCCCTGCAACTAATCGGATAATCATAAGCAATACTAATGCGCTAACTAGTCCAAAGAAAAGAGTTGCTACAAGAATGGTACCAATTGAAATGATTAAAACTTTTTTTGGCCCAATTTTGTCAGAGAGCCATCCACTTGGGAATTGCATGACAGTATATCCAATAAAGAACATACTCATTAATAGGCCTGATTGGCTAGCAGTTAGGCTTAATTCCGCTTCCATTGGGATGATTGCTGCGGCGATCATATTTTTATCCATATAAGTCAATGCATATCCAAGCATAATGGAGGCAATTAGCATGACGTTAATTTTGGACTTCTTTTGACTCATCTATTCCACCTCTAACATTTTCTGGTTATTGTATAATATCTGGTTGAAGAATGGTTAAAATCGGTAAAGGAAAAACGATTCAATTAATGATCTGCGGTTCTCTCCATTTGTTGCAAACAATCAGTGGAGGATGTAAAATCCCCCGTTGATTTAGGTTTCCTTTATCTTTTATAATCCCCTAAAAAGGAAAGAGAATTCTTTTCTAACTAAAAAAAAAACGTCCAGTTAAAACAGAACGCTAATTAATCACTATTTTATTAAACAATCACCTGTTTACTTTTGAGGAATGGAGTCCTCTTGGCTTTAAAAGAATAATTATGGTTAAATAGCATTTCCCATTGTATGAGAGAGAAAATAGTTTTTACTTGATCAAGAAGTAAACATTCACTCCTATCTTGATTATACCTTTCCGTATGGACAGTTCCCGCAACTTTGACACCATTTTACTTCAGTTCTCATAAATACATCTTTAAGCATACGATTCCAAGACCTTATTGCTTTTCCAAATAGTTTTCAGCAAAATTCAGACCCTTAGCGAGCCACGGAAACCCCTGACAACATAGTAGGATTCTGCCCCATTGTGATACAAGAAGACCGTGTCTTAACGACATCATCAAAAAGGGCACCACCGAGATCTAATCCTAACAGGGGTTTTCACCCAGCTCGATGTTTTCGTATCGAAATTTCCAAGCTTTTGCAACTCCCGGTATTGTTGTTAAAAGCTCAATGCCCATGTCAGCAGCCATATCCATAACGTTATTTGCTGATTTATATTTTTTCCTTGACTCCAGCGCTTCACGGTCGTAACAAACACTTCTGCGACCTTTAGGACTTTCCGCAGAACAGTCATAAAATATATATTCGCCCGTCTCCTTATCATGACCCACAACGTCCGGTTCACCGCCAGTTCTTTCCATTTTATAAAGTGACAAGAGTTTTCCCGTATTTGCTTCCAGCTTCCCTTGAATGGTAGGCCACTCAATACAACTATGGCGATCCATATTTTTCTCAAAACGGCCTTTCAATGCTCTGAGTAATTCTTCACGTTGTTCGTGTGACAATTCCTTATTTTTCTTTGTCATATTCGTTTTCCCCCTTATTGCTTATAATGTTTTAAAGATTAAACATGAGAGTTCGAATCTTTAAGTAGTTTATGATGATTTGATTTATAAATAAGTTATTCCAGTTAGAGTGAAAAGCTTGTCATTTATACCTATTTTTGTTTCTTATGTATATTTCGGATAATGCCTTTATGATTTGCCGTGACTGTTCCATCCATGCCTATAGCATAGTAACAATATACCGTTAATACAATGACAAAATTTACATCACCTTAACAAATTATTGATACAATGTTTTTCAGGATTATATAAATACATAGGAGGATACTGAAAAGTCATATGCAACTTACAGAATTGATAAACAAAATAAATACATGTACAGATGAGCTTGATTTTGTATCAACAAGAAAATATATTGAGGGTAATATTAACTTATTAGAAGACTACAGACATTTATTAAATCGTAATGCTAGAGAAATATTTGACTTTATCTTTGGTAGATTCCAAACTGGCTATAAACCATTGACACGTAATGAATTCATTTCAATAAATACGATTAATGATTACGCTCGCAATTTAAATGTTCGGGAAATACGGATAATTGTGAGAGAAAAACCAGAACTATTTATACGCGAAGACATAACAAACTCATTTACCAAAGATGCTAAAAAGTTGTTAATAGGAATGGGTGTAATAAAGTGAATCTTCAATCAGTGTTTTTTTCATCCCCCACTGTTTGTTAGTACCACAAGGAGACCCGCGGGCCTCTGAACGAATCAGGAGTTTACTGGCTGCCCGCCCCCGCTTATAATTCCTGATATATCTCGAATTCTCCTCGTTAAGGGGCTTACAGCCAGTTAATCATGTAATAAAGTCTTTGTTCTTTTGCACCCCGGTTTCAGGTGTGAATGTATTACAATATCAATACGTAAATATGAATAATTTGTTAAAACTGGCACAAAGATGTTGTCAAAATACTAAATGGCGTTATAATGTAACTGATTTAAGAATAAGTCTTCCAAGGAAGGTGCGAAAATGAAAGGTACAGCATTATTAATCAATAAGGATCACTCGGTTACCGTATTAGAGAACGTCGAGCATCATGTGTATGAAAAATTAGTTAGCCAGGAGGATTCTAAGAACATAAAATGTACTATTAATAACAAAGAAGTTCAATTTAATCCCTTTAGTAAGGTAGTTTGGTATGAAGATAAGATCGACTGGGCTTATGGTTATTAATTTATAAATAGAATTTAATCCATTAGTAAAGCTTGCAAAGAAGTTAATTTCTTCTTCGCAGGCTTTATTATTTTTGTGGTTATCCTTTTAAAATTCCCACTTCATATAACTTCTAAAATAAATTTTTTGTAGAATCACTGCTGTCTATCCCCGCCGTCCTTTAGAATTATCATTACAAAATTCAAAGAGCGTTTTAATAAACATTTGCTTAATTATTTCCTGGGGAATTTTGTCTGATTATGTAAGAAGATGATCCGGAAATTGTGTAAGCTAAATACAAATCATCCTATTTTATAAAAACAGGAAACTGCTACTTTTAGCTTGAGGGTTTTTCCGAGACAAATTACCCTAACCTATCCCCATTAAAACATAATAACTTAACACCTACCTTATACAATTTTTACAATTACAACGTATAATAGATAGCGTAACTTACTTATCCTCTCACCTATCAAATTCACACCAAGAGCCCCAAGAATGTATCATCACGATTTTCATCATGATTCCCTACATTTCCATCATGGTTCGTTCCATGATGTTATTTATACAAATAATAAAAAGGGAGATGAAAAGATGAGAGCATTCCAACATATGACCACTCCAGTTTTTGCAATCATTTTGGCAATAGTACTTTGTCCGGCAGCACCTATTTTTGCAGAAGTTCCATCACCACCAATGCTAGTCGAATCTGAATCACCAACGTTTTCGATTATGGGAAAAGTAGATAATGGAAACACTGAAACCCCAGGAGTGTGGTATAGAGGGGCAACACCTAGTAATCTTGTTTCAAATTCCCCGGTCCTGTTGTTTGTTCACGGGCTGAATAGTACAGCACAAGTATTTTGGGAAAATAATGACCTCTACCAAACCGCCCATGACGCCGGTTATCAGACAGCCTTTGTTCAGCTTTATGATGCCGGTGGTCAAAACGAAGATATGTGGAAAAACGGTCAATTGCTTGCCAGCAAAATTAAGGAGATCTCCAATTACTATGGCGGAAAAGACATTACCATTGTCGCGCACAGTAAAGGTGGCGTGGACTCCCAAGCCGCCTTGACCTATTATGGAGGAGCCCCCTATGTCGATAATGTGATTACTTTATCAAGTCCACATCATGGCTCACAGCTTGCAGACTTGGCGTACAGTTCATGGGGCGGATGGCTCGCTGATGTCATCGGGGCACAAGGGGAAGGAACAGCTTCCTTGCAGATGGCTTATATGGAAAACTTCCGCTCGCAAACGGACGCCCACCCAAATGCCTACATCAATGATTACTTCACCTTGGGAGGCACCGATTGGGGGAAAACGTTTTCTTCATATTGGTTTGGCGGCATGTACTTATCCTCCTATGGTCCAAACGATGGAATGGTGACGACCGTAAGCACTAATTTACCAGGCGGTCATGAATTAGCAATTGGCCCTTGGGATCATGGTACCGTACGAACGGGGGTTACTTTTCCAGTATTTGATGACTACTTAGCAGGTGATCATTTCGCAAGCACCACTTCCGTACAAAACACGGAAAATGAATTTATACAAACACCTTCTCCCAACCAATATGTCACTGGCGGCCCTTTAAGTAAAAAAGAAATGCTTCCGGTGGATGTTGAGGAAGGGGTAAAACAAATCCAGATAAATATATTAACAGCTGAACCATTAGCGAACTTGAAAGTAATTGACCCATCCGGAAAGCCGACCAAAGCAGATGTCCAATCCACACCAATTGAAGAGGGAGTATTTAAAGATGCGATAAGCTACACCGTTTCCATCAATACTCCGAAAATAGGACAATGGAGTATCGAAATGCGCTCAACTCCCAATGAAAATGCCTACCTAGCAGTCATTGATTTTGACACAGAATCTTACTTAGAGGATCATACAACCTCCAACTATAATGAACAAAATCAGACTTACCAACTAGAGCTAGATGAGGAGAAACTAAACAAGGACAGTTTATCCGCTATCTACCAAGTAACCGAATCCGGCAAACCAAATACGAAACAAACATGGACCGTTCGAGGGAAATCAGATCTTTCACAGCAGCTGAAATTTAAGAATAAACATAAAGTCTACAACATTACTATCGACATTCAAGGAAAAACAAAGGAAGGAAATGCTTTTAATCGGACAATCGTGGATTCGGTTTATTCGGAATAATATTCTCACGGAATCAGGGGAAAGCTCTGGTTCCGTTTTATTTAATAAATATTATTAGCGTTACATAAATAACATTTAAATTTGTAGCATATTTATTAGGGAAATTAGAACGGTGCCTGTTACTTCCCGAATTTTGTCGAATGAAACAGGCCTAGTCAGCTTCCTCATTGATATCTATTCGACAAGTACCAGGCACCCATAGACCAAGACTGTATTAAAAACCATAGTAATATGGGAATTCTCACTGCTGATTCCTTTAAATAACAATCAGTGGAAGACGATTTTTACCCTTTTAACACACTACTACGTTATAATATTGGATGTTGAACTCAAACTATCATGAAGCAAAAGAACCGCCTCTCCGTTTCACTTTTGCTTCAGAGCTTAAGAGGAGGATGTACATGAAAGCGATCACTGTTAAACAACCAGGTGGTGCGGAACAATTACAGTTGGAAGAAGTAGATAAACCTACTCCAAAGGACGGAGAATTATTAATTAAGGTAAAAGCAGCGGCTG
This sequence comes from Oceanobacillus salinisoli, assembly GCF_009733865.1. Lineage (GTDB taxonomy): Bacteria > Bacillota > Bacilli > Bacillales > Amphibacillaceae > Oceanobacillus > Oceanobacillus salinisoli. The sequence goes on from NZ_WOFB01000005.1 coordinate 87,082, forward strand.
TTAATCGAACCGATATTGTTAATAGGGAAAGTAGTTCGGGGTATTTAGACAATCCGATTTTAGGTGTCGAAGTGGCTGGAATTGTGGAAGAAGCGGGCACAGATGCAAAGACTCCAATTGGTACACACGTTATGGGACTTGTCAATGGGGGGGGTTATGCGGAATACGCCGTGATGCCGGATGATCGAGCGATGGTGATTCCAGAAAACCTTTCCTTTGAAGAAGCTGCGGCGATTCCTGAAGTATTTTTGACTGCTTATCAAACATTATTTTGGATAGGTCAATTACGAACGGATGAAAATGTACTGATTCATGCTGGCGGAAGTGGAGTTGGAACGGCAGCGATTCAGCTTGCCAAACAAATCGGACAAGCGAATGTCATAACAACAGCCGGTTCCAAACAAAAATTAGACTTTTGCCGGTCATTAGGTGCGGATGTTTGTATTAACTATAAAGAACAAAATTTTGATGAGGAAGTATTGCGCGCAACCAATAATCAAGGGGTAGATTTGATTCTTGATTTCATCGGTGCATCCTATTGGGATAAAAATCTTGCCAGTATAAAAGTGGATGGACGATGGGTATTGATAGGGGTTTTAGGTGGTACACAAATCGAAAAGTTCAATTTAATGGACGTGATATCGAAACGAATCCAGATGACTGGAACGCTTCTCACTCCTAGAAGTGATGAATACAAGACAGCATTAACATCTGAATTTTCTTCTAAAACCATGGAGCTTTTCCGTCATCATAAGCTTCGTCCAATTGTCGACCAAGTATTTACACTTGAACAAATCCAACAAGCTCATGAACATATGGAGAGCAACAAAAATATAGGAAAGATCATTTTAAAGGTAAATTAACATAAAGTGAACCTTCAATCAGTGGGGTTTTTTTCATCCCCCACTCATTGTTAGCACCACAAGGGTTCAATTACTTAAATTCCTCATCCACTTTGTTTATACTTGTCGAATAGATTCCAAAGAAAATATAGCTGTAAACCTTGACAGACAAGGGTTACAGCTGTTTACTTTCATTCGACAAAATCCGGGAAGTGACAGGCACCTTTACCGTTGTTCATTCTAAACCATATGTTTCACTTTATTCAGGCTAGCTTCTCTTTCTAATATCTCCTTAATTAACTGGTCTACTTTTTCTAATTCAGAACTTGGATCTTTCCACCAATTCCTGCTCCATATACGATGTATTTTCCAGCCCTTATTTTCCAGGAATCTTTGACGGTATACATCTCTCTCTTTTGCTGATGGAGAACTATGATACATTGCACCATCACATTCAATCCCTAAAATATACTTCCCGGGATTATCAGGATGAACAACCGCTAAATCTATACGGTAATTCGACATCCCCACTTGAGTATCCACTTTGTATCCCATATCAATTAATTGTTCGTATACCTGAGTTTCAAACGGTGAATCAAAATGAAGTTCATTCTCCTGACGTTTCGTGTTCATTTCTTCATTTAAATTGGAGAGAACGGCTTCTATAGTGCTTTTTTGCACATTGGATACAGCACGCGCATACTCTAAATAGCTCTTCAAGAACTTAGGTCCATCATTTTTAGTGCTGGATACATCGAGCTCGTGTGGTTCTATACTGGAAACAACATAGATTGCTTCCTTAGCACGTGTCACTGCCACATTCAGGCGGTTTTCTCCACCTTCCTGTCCTAAAGTTCCAAAGCGGTTATATACACGTCCCTCTTTGTTCCGAGCATATCCAACAGAGAATATAATGATGTCTCGTTCATCACCTTGAACATTTTCGATATTTTTCACAAAAATTTGCTCATCTAAATCTTTTCCCATCACTTGTTGATAGACTACATTAAATTCAGTATCTTCCTCTGTTAACTTATCTATATAATCATTAATTTTATCTTGTTGCTTCGCATTAAAAGTAATTATACCAATTGATTTATTGGCGTCTTTTACTAATAATTCCTTCAACAATAGAACAACTTCCTGAGCCTCTTTTTCATTACATTGGTTTATCCACCTACCATCGACTTTCCGCCACTGAATAGAAGACGGCTCTTTTAGATGTTCCACATTAGGTGCGATTTGAATACTTCCGTTATAATAGGCATGATTAGAAAAATTAATTAACTCCTCAGACTTCGAGCGATAATGCCACTGAAGCATTTTACTTGGAAATATTCGCTTGGATAAGTTTAGAAGACTTTCAGATTCCGTCATATCCCCTTCGTCTTCCTCATCTTCATCAACCTGTACGGTTCCTCTAAACAGGTTGGATGGTGGCAATTGTTTTTCATCACCCGCAACTACTACTTTGGATGCCCGATAAACTGCTGGAATGCCATTTTCTACAGTTAATTGTGATGCTTCGTCAAAAATAACCATATCAAACAAATCTCTTTCTAACGGAAATATAGCAGAAGCAGTTTCTGGTGAAACAAGCCAAACTGGCATAGTATCTAATAATCCATGCAAGGAATATTGCTGAACCAGTTTCCTTACTGGCCAAATTTGTCTTTTCTTCCCTGTTTGGTGAATGATATCCTTTATAGCCTTAGAATGATTTTGCTTCACCTGATCAAGTGTTTTGATTAACCGATTTTTTAACACTTTAGAGGAAAGTTCTTTCTTCTCCTGTAACAGCTCTTTAAAGTTCCCTCTTAAACGTTTAAATTCTTCTGTTCCTATTTTGGTTAACTCTCGATGTTTCCTTTCCAACTCATCTATCCAATGAATATATACGGATTGTTTCACAATATCTACCCATTGGTGAGCCAACTCTTTATGGATATGATCTTTACTTTTATCTTTTAACCGATCAATGATAGTTTTGATAAATGGCAGGCTTTCATCATAAATCCTATCCATGTTACGTAAATCCTCAAAGTCCTGAATGACATATTCCTGTTGTTTTTGGAACTCAGATAATGGAATATCTCCCTTAGAAATCTGATCGCGATAACGTTGGATTTTCTCTTCCTTAAAATAGGAAGACAATTGCTGAACTTCTTTTGACATATCATCTGAAACGTTTGAAAGCTCATATAAGATTCTTAAGCTTTCCCGGAGTTTTGGCCATTCTTTTGAAGATAAACCTTTGAATTTATCTCTATCCAACAACTCTTCTACAATTGTTTTTCCTGTAAAAGATGTCCACCACCAAAGTCGTAGTTTTTGTAATGATTTTTTCTCTTCCGGATTTAAGTCTTCATATATTTTTTCTAACTTGCCACCAACTTCCCAACTATACTCCGGTGTAATATCCTCTTGTTCAAAATGTTCCAGATAATCAATACTCTTCTCAGCCTTTTCAGAGACTTTCTTCAATATCTCCACAATCGTTAATTGATCCTTAATCTCAAGCATAGCAAATGATGTTCTATCTTTTAATGGATAATTTTCCTGCCCAAACCGGCTATAGTTGTCCCCATAAGAAAAGATAGTAGTTAGAACTTCTTCTAGATTGTGCTTATTTAGAGCTTTAATAACGTTTGATAAGTCCAGAATCACTTCCTGTTCTGTTCTGGGCTTAGCTAATCCATAAATATCATAAGCTCTATATCCATGGGGTTGCGTCTCATATAAACCTTTCGCGATAGCATTCAGTTCATCTTCACATTTTTTAACTTTATTTGACAGTTGTTCATACTCCACTTCCAGATCCTGAGAGTACTCATCTCTTGTTAATCTGCTGTGCAGTTTTCTGTAAAGCCCTTTTCTATCGGTTTTCTCATCATGTAAAAGACTTACACTTGACGATAATCCTAATCCGTCTAATCTTTGATAAACAACGTCTAACGCTGCACGCTTCTGACAAACCAATAAAACCTTTTTATTTTCTGCAATGGCATTTGCTATGATATTAACTATGACCTGCGATTTACCCGTCCCAGGTGGTCCATGAATAACCAGGCCTTCTGTATTTTCAAGTGAATCAATTATTTCTTCCTGAGAAGCATCCGTATCCAGCACAAAAATCTTTTCTTTTTCTTCCTTAGTGGAAGATTTCACATGATTATCATCAGCTTCAAGATTATCAGCAGTATCGTTGGAGTCCACTTCCCCCACGTTAATTAATTCACCGGCAATCCCAAGATCTATGTTGCCCTCTTCTATTTGTTGGATAAAATCTTCATAATCTTTTAATAGCGCGGAATCACCTTGGGGAAAATGCCCTAACACTGCATAATTATCTAACTGGAATTCACCTTTTTGAAATTCCGGGATGGTATCTCTGTTATAATCTACGAATGATTGTATGTCTGAAGTGTTGGACCAGGAAATATTGATTTCATACTTTTTAAGCCAGGTATACCAACTTAGAAACTTCATTTCAGTTGATTTATCTACCGCTTCATCAAACATTTCCTCTGGTACATGAAGATCACTCATTTTCTGCATGGCTAAAAATAAGGAGCGATTTAACATAGGTTCAGAATCAGCAACAGGGTTTAACATCCACTTTGTACCATGACTCTTTAACCTTTCTAATTTGACAGGGTGTAAAAATAATGGGGCTCTCACGTAAGTTCCATCTAACATCGAACCGCTAATGAATGGGTAACCTATATACAAATCATAAAGCCCAGTCTCATCCTCAATGGCTTTAAGATTGCGATATAGTGTAGTTAATTTCCCAGATAAATGTAAAGTTTCGTTATTATTTACATTCTGCTTCAACAGTTCAATTTTTTCATCATTGAGGATAATACCATCTAAGATAGCTTGAGGATTTTTATTAATCTTCTCTAAATCACTTAAATCAAAAGACCACTTGTTATAACATTTCAACATACGAATCGACCTATTTCGACGGCTTAAGTCATTTAATCGATCCTTTAAGATAGTAATTTTTTCCTTCACTTTATATCACCTTATTTTAATTTATCAGTACATACTACCCATTATATACCTCATTATATTACATGAAAAGAACCAAATAGAACCTAAAGTGAATTATCGTTTTCGACAAAAAGTATGATACAAAGAAAAAGGTGTCGAATACCACTGTCATTTAATGGATTAACACTTGATTTTTATTTTGACCCTGATTCATTCCAATAATTCAGCCTGCATTTCGATAATTCAGCCTTCATCCCGATAATCAAAAAAAGAGTTCATCCCTCACTTACCTTTTCCAAAGTAAAGTGAAAGATGAACTCTTTATTATTTAGTATGATAATCCAGGATTAGAAACTTAGGTGATTATCTACTCCCCTTAATATAAGGCTCCCCATTTGCCTGAGGAGCCTCGGCCCGCCCAATAAACCCTGCTAAGGCAAGAATGGTTAGAACATAAGGAGCAATTAATAAATACACCTGTGGGACATTTTCTAATAAAGGTATCCCCGCACTAACCACACTTAAGCTTTGCGCTAACCCGAAAAACAAGGCAGCTCCCATTGCACCAAGTGGATGCCATTTACCAAAAATAACAGCTGCTAAAGCCATGAACCCTTGTCCGACAATGGTTGAACCAGAAAAATTCGATACTATGGTAAGGGCGAATACAGATCCACCCAATCCACCGAATGCACCGGACAGGATAACAGCAATATAACGCATTTTATATACTTTAATCCCATTCGTGTCAGCAGCCATTGGATGCTCTCCAACCGCTCTCAAACGTAAGCCAAATGGTGTTTTATATAGGACATACCAAGCAACAAACGCTAAAATAATAGCAAGATAAGAAGTGACATAAATTCCTTCAAAGAATATAGGACCGATGATTGGAATATCAGACAACACAGGAATACTTGTTGTATAAAATGGTTGATCCACCATATCGGTTTGTCCTTTCCCATACCAAACTTTGGTTAGATAAACCCCTATTCCTAAAGCGAGCATATTGATAGCAACCCCACTAACGACCTGATTGGCGTTAAAGGATACAGAAGCTACTGCATGAATAATGGAAAAAATAGCTCCAACTATGGTTGCGACTACAATAGATATCCAAGGGGTCCATGAACCTAGGACATCTGAAAAAGTAAGATTAAAAACAATCCCTGTAAAAGCACCCATTACCATGAGTCCTTCCAATCCAATGTTGACAACACCGGATCTTTCACTAAATACTCCGCCTAAAGCTGTCAAAATAAGAGGTGCGGAATAGAACAGAACAGTAGGAATAATCGACTGCAGTGCATCAAACATCTATTTTTCCTCCTTTTTAAAGCGAAGTATTGCCCAGCGGATCATGTAACTGGAAGCAACGAAAAAGATAATAAGAGCAATGATGATATCTACAAGCTCAGTGGGGACTCCCGCTGTAGTAGGCATTTCCCCAGCACCTTCTTTTAATGCACCAAATAATAAGGCCGCTATTACAATACCAAATGCATGATTAGATCCTAATAGTGCTACCGCAATACCATCAAACCCAAGATTGGTAAATCCGGACATAACAGATATTGAACCATACGTACCAAGCCCTTCCATTGCACCAGCAAGCCCAGCAAACGCACCAGCAATAACCATGGACAAGATAATATTCTTACTAACGTTCATTCCTGAATAGTTAGAAGCATGCTGATTAAAACCTACTGCCTTTAATTCATAGCCATATGTCGTCCGTTCAATGATAAACCACATAAGAAATGCAGCAAACAAAGCAATCAAGATACCATAATGGACTCTGGAGTATAAGGTAAGACCTTGTAACCAGGCGGATGCTAATGATGCTGTTTGCGGTATTGATTCCGTCGTCGTTTTCCCGTCCGTCAAGACACTTCTAATGATCTCATTTGTCGTGAATAAGGCAATGTAATTCATCATAATGGTTACAATTACTTCGTGAACTCCGAGTTTGGCTTTCAGTATACCCGGTAAAAATCCCCAAAGACCACCTGCAATTGCTCCAGCAAGTACACTAAGAGGTAAATGGATAATCATTGGCGCATCGATGACTAAACCAACCCATACGGCAGCCAGCCATCCAATGATAACCTGGCCTTCCGCACCAATGTTAAAAAGGCCCGTTTTAAAAGCAAATGCAACAGCAAGTCCCGTTAAAATTAATGGGGTCGTTCGCCTAATCGTTTCTCCGAGCGTATAACCATCCCCAAATGCTCCATTCCACAATGCCACATATCCCCGAATTGGATTATGGCCTGAACCTAACATAATAATGGCACCCGCAATCAATCCAAGAAGTACGGAAATGATAGGTACTAAGATTCCAAACATTTTATTATTAGATATCATTGATTACGCTCACCTGCCTTCACCCTGCTACCAGCCATTAACAGCCCAAGCTCCTGTTCATTCGTTTCTTCCGGTTTTACATTAGCAACAATCTTGCCATCAAACATTACGGCTACACGATCACTGACATTCATAATTTCATCAAGTTCAAAGGATATCAGGAGAATTGCTTTCCCTTTATCACGTTCCTCAATTAACTTTTTATGAATAGATTCAATTGCTCCAACATCAAGCCCTCGCGTTGGTTGAGCAGCAATAAGTAAATCTGGAGAACGATCGACTTCCCGCCCAATTATCGCTTTCTGCTGATTCCCACCAGACAGGGCACGAGCCTTCGTATATACACTTGGAGTACGAACATCATATTCTTTAATTAAATCTTCGGCTTTACGAAAGATTTCTTTATAATTTAATACTTTTGCTTTAGAGTAAGGTTTCTTATAGTAGGTTTGTAATACGATATTTTCGCCAATAGAGTAGTCTAAAACGAGACCATATTTGTGGCGATCCTGAGGTATATGACCTACACCACTTTCCGTTATTTTCCTTGGGGAAAAATTGGATATTTCTTTGTTATTTACTCTAATCGATCCCGAGTTCGTTTTGGCTAAGCCAGTAATTGCCTCAATCAATTCAGATTGACCGTTACCATCCACACCAGCTATACCAACTATTTCACCAGCTTTGACTTCTAAATCTAAGCCTTTGACTAAATCCACTTTTCTGGAATCTTTCACATATAAATTTTTAATTTGAAGAACATTTTCTCCTGGCTGAGCTTCTTTCTTCTCTGTTTTAAAATGAACCTCACGACCAACCATCAATGATGCGAGTTCTGTCGCATTCGTTTCTGAAACATTGACCGTTCCAATCCCCTTCCCTTTACGAATAACCGTACATCGATCACAAACTTCCATAATTTCCTTCAATTTGTGTGTAATAAGAATGATAGATTTACCTTCTTTAACAAGGGATCGCATGATTTCCATTAATTCACTAATCTCCTGGGGGGTTAGAACAGCAGTTGGTTCATCAAATATTAAAACTTCCGCACCACGATAGAGTGTTTTCAGTATTTCGACACGCTGCTGCATCCCTACAGAGATATCACTAATTTTTGAATCAGGGTCTACTTTTAATCCGTAACGATCTGATAATTCTTGAATCTCTTTCCTTGCTTTTGCAATATCGATCTTCCCAAATTTATTGGTTGGTTCCTTTCCTAACACGATATTTTGCGTTACGGTAAATGGCTCTACCAGCATAAAGTGCTGATGGACCATGCCAATGCCTAAATCATTTGCAATGTTAGGGTTCGTTATGTTGACTTTTCTATCTTTTACCCGAATTTCACCTTTTTCGGGCTGATATAAACCAAATAATACATTCATTAATGTTGATTTCCCTGCCCCATTCTCACCTAATAGAGCATGAATCTCGCCTTTTTTTAATTGGATTGTAATGTTATCATTTGCAACAATACCAGGAAACTCTTTCCTTATATTTAACATTTCAATTGCATACTCCAAGTTTGTTCACCCTTTATCTATATGACTTCTTTCATTGAATTTGGCTGTGAAACAAAAATCACCAACGAAAGAAGGCTTTTATTCAACCCCTCTTTCGTTGAAGATTTTTGCTGGTCTACCAAATGAAGTAGAGAAGGCTACATAAGCCTTCCCTACTTTTGTTTATAATGAGTCAACAAATGCCTCTAATTCATCCATAGTCTGTGGTACTTCCACTTCACCGTTAAGAATTTTTTCTTGCCAATCTTCAACAGCAGAAATGATTTCTTCTGTCATTGCTTCTTCATTGGTTGTAGCAACAGATATCCCATTTTCTTCGATACCGTATTCTATTTGTTCTCCTTCAGGGAATTCACCATTGATTCCTCTGTTGATCACGTCTTGAACGGCTACATCCACACGTTTCACCATAGACGTTAATGTAACATTATGTTCTCCAATTTGACCTTCATCATGCTGGTCACGATCTACACCGATTACCCAGATTTCACGATCAGAATCATTTTGTTTAATGTCTTTAGCTTGGTTAAATACACCATTTCCTGTTCCACCAGCGGCATGGTAAATGACATCTACCCCACTGTCATACATGTTCGTTGCTATTAATTTTCCCTTTGCGGAATCCGTGAAAGATTCAGCATATTGTACATCGACTTCTATGTCAGGATTCACAGATTTAACTCCTGCGATAAATCCAGATTCAAATTTCTTGATTAACGGAGAGTCAATTCCACCAACAAATCCAACATTATTCGTTTTCGTCTTCATAGCAGCCGCTACGCCAACTAAGAATGAGCCTTCATGTTCTTTAAATAAAATACTAACCGCATTTGGAGCATCAATTACTTCATCAACTAATGCAAAATTAGTATCTGGAAATTGTTCTGCTGCTGATTGAAGATCTTCTTTTAATTTAAATCCAACACCAAACACAAGATCATATTCGTCACGGACAAAGCGAGTGATGTTAGGCATATAATCTGCTTTCTCATCTGACTGTGCATAGTCAAAACCTTCACCTTTTGATAAACCAAGTTCTTCTCCCCAACCTTGGATACCTTCCCAAGCTGATTGGTTAAATGATTTATCATCTACACCACCTTCATCTGTAACCATCGCAACTTGATAGTCTGAAGAAGCTTCTTCATTTTCAGATGCATTGTCTCCATTTCCTTCTGTTCCAGCATTATTATCTTCCGTTGCTCCACCACATGCCGCCAGGAACAAACCTATTGATAGAAATAAAACAAAAAGTAAAAATATACGATTTTTCATCGATTACCCTCCTATTTTCTTTTATTAGAATAATAATTTAATTTCTCGTAGTTTTTCATAAACGATGATAAAATATTCATCATGACAACTTCATGTTCCTATTCGAAAAAGCGAAAAAACTAATCTATTAAACTCCTCCTACTTTGATGGATGTATTCTATTTTCATATAATCCTATAGAAAAAGCCCGAAACACATGCGTACTATGTACAAGCATGTATTTCGAGCTTAATAGACCGAAATAAGATAAACATCTATTAAAAAACACAACTTATCGTCCATTTGGGAGAAAGTCGATGTTTTACTTTTAACTATCGTCTGCAAATTTATAGATGCTGATAGTAAAAAAATAAACGTTATCCGGACTCGCCTTCCATAGTCAGTTTATTTACGGTAAACCGGTAGAAACTTGCAGGCCATATTCCTGCGATTATATGAAAAATGTTCGTTTTTTAGTATATCACCCTTTTCTCATAATGCAAATGTTTTTTTATGAGAATCGAAACATGAGTTAAAATAGAAACACCTCGAATCCCTTATGAACATTAATTTTAAACACATCAAACAAATATTTCATTCAATCAAACTTATATTTATTTAATAATTTCAAAAATAAATAATACCTTGAAAACACGAATAATGTTTATTTTTTTAAGGAATATTGTTCGTCTTTTCTGAAAACGTCTATTAAAAAATTCAAAAACTAAAGGGGCAGACACAGTTACTCTCTGAATGCGACATTACAACCCCTCCATTGTAGCCCATAACACAAATCAAAATATACCGGAATGTCTTTATCCAGTATAACCTTATTCTCGATTACTTCCCTATTATACACTATAATCTAAACCTCTGTGCCAAAATGCTAGAGTTTTTAATTGAGAGATTTACTATTTAATGGATGTCTTATTGAATGTCCATACGGAGAGACAAATAATCGTAAATTCTACTAAATATTCCATTATATACCCAAAAAAATATTCAGATAGGCATTCATCCCTCTTCCTCTAAAACGGATTCGTCGCCCAAATTGCGGAAGTCTTAATAAACGAGCGTTGTTCAAGCTTAAGCAGGCTTACCATATATTGAGCAAGGTCTTCTGGCTGAGTAAATCTATCCGGGTCCCGCTGAGCATTATCCCTTGTCAGGTCTGTTTCCACGAGGCTTGGTGTCAGAACACTCACGCGAATATTATGACGGCGAACCTCCTGCATTAGGGCTTCACTCATGCCAATAACAGCAAATTTGGACGCACTATAGGCACTTGATCCTTCTGTCCCTTTTAGTCCGGACATGGAGGAAATGTTGATAATATCACCTTTATTTTTCTCTAACATGGTTGGTAAGACCGCTTTTGTAACATAAACCATCCCCATCAAATTCGTATCCAATAGCTTTTTCCACGTTTCGGTTGTAAGCTCCAGAAATGATCCATAGGCCCCAACCCCTGCATTGTTGATAAGAATATCAATTGCACCAATCTCTTTTTCTATTTTTTTCACAGCACGTTCCACATCAGCTTCGTTCGATACATCAGCAGCAGCCGTAGAAAATCTCACACCTAATTCAGTTAATTCTCTTCGAACGTTATCAAAGCTGCTCTCCGACCAGGCAATGAGACCAATCTCTACCCCTTCTTTTGCAAGTTCCAATGCTGTTGCCCGTCCAATTCCTCTACTTCCCCCTGTAATTAACGCTTTTTTGCCTCGTAGGGATTGCATACTTATCCATCCTTTCTATGTTCTAAATGAGCCTAATATTCTTCTACAACAAATATAGCATGGATCCGGATTATTGTAGAATGATGTTGACATCATAGAAAGCTTGAATCAGAGAGCCAGGTTTATCGTTTCAGTTTGAGAAAGCAGGATTGATCTAAAAAGCACCTTTTTTTAAGAAGGTGCTTTTTCAAGTGGTCTCGGACAGGTTCTACGTGACCCAATTCGATCTGCAATCATTCATAAGGGCACGTAGATGGGTTCTACGTGACCCAATTTGTCTGCAATCATTCATAAGGGCACGTAGACAGGTTCTACGTGACTCAATGTGCTCGGGAACCACTCAAAAGGGAACGTAGAGGGGTCACTGTCCTAGTGTCCCCTTCAGACATAAAGGGACTAAGTTTTAGCAAAATGCGCAAGAATGGTTGTAATTGGGAGTAAATCAAACAATATCGACTTATTATCTTAAATAAAGCGTTTTATTCGAAACTGTTTGTACTATTTGTACAGGAATAACTGTTTTTACTGTTTGATTAGAACAAATAAAACCTATAACATTAAATATGTTGTTCTTGACGAAAATGGTATACACCATTCATGAACAGGAGAACAGCAATATACAACAGAGGAGAGTTATACAACATGTTTAACTTTAAATGGAAAAAATTCGGGGTAATTGCTGGTTTATCCTTATCCCTAATAGCTGCAGGTTGTGGATCCGATGAAGGAAACGCACAAACGGAAGCCAATGTTAGCGAAGAAATGGAGTATACAATTACTGGTATTGAGCCTGGTGCTGGACAATCTGAAACAAATGAAGAGGCTATATCTGCTTATGATAGCCTTAATGGCTGGGAACAGGAATTGTCTTCAACAGGCGCCATGTTATCAGAATTAAGCGAGGCTATAGATAATGAAGAGCCAATTGTCGTTAGTGCTTGGTCCCCTCATTATATGTTTGCCAATTGGGATATAAAATACTTGGAAGATCCTAAAGGTATATTTGGGGAAGAAGAAGCCATCACAACTATCACAAGAAAAGGCTTAAAGGATGACATGCCTGAAGCTTATACAATACTTGACCGAATCAATTGGGAACTATCAGATGTGGAAGCAGCCTTGTTAGAAGCACAAGAAAAAGAATTTGAAGAAGTAGCACAGGATTGGGTAGATGAAAATCAGGATACAGTTGCAGAATGGACAGAAGGAATAGAACCTGTAGATGGTACTTCTATAGAACTAGTTTTAACTCCTTGGGATGCTGAAACGTTTACAACAAATGTAGCAAAAATTGTATTGGAACAACAAGGTTTTAGTGTCACTCTTACACCAGTTGATCCAGCTATATTGTTTAAGGCTATAGCAACAAGTGATGCGGATGCATCTCTAGCACCATGGATGCCAGCTACGCATGGAGAATTATATGCTGAGTATGAAGGTGAATTTGAAGATTTAGGACCGAACGTAGAAGGTGCCAAGATTGGATTAGCTGTCCCATCTTATATGGACATTAATTCTATTGAAGATTTACATCCAAAAGAATAATAGCTATTTCCATTTAGCACTATTAATCCATGCTCTTTTATGGCAGCACAAAGTGGATATACCTATACTAAGACAAAACGAACATCAATATTTGCTAATGCACCATAGTTGACTTAAACCGAAAATTAAAGGACCACACATTATAGACATCTCTACTATGTGTGGTCCTTTTGTTCAGCTTAACTAAAGTTATTATACCTAAGGTTTCAGATTGATAGAAATTAAACGGGGTCAGACTATTAATAGGTCTGACCCCAGTTTAGTGCCCGAGGCTATATTTACGATGAAACGGTGGGAACAACGTTAGGATTTTCTTTATCTTCATTCTTCCCCTTCACCAAAATCGTATCCCGATCCCGGTAAAGCAGAGCAGAAGCTAAGGTGAAAGCTAGTACGTCTGAAATCGGAAATGCCATCCACACTCCAATAACTCCAAAGAAGTGCGGTAAAATTAACACTAATGGAATTAAGATTAAAATCTGTCTGGATAGAGATAGAATTAATGCCTGCTTCGGTTTTCCTAGTGCTTGATAAATACCACCAGCAACCACTTGAACACCAACAACAAAGAAGGTTAAGAATAATATTTGCATCGCTGCTGAACCTTCTTTGATTACTTCCGGATCAGACGTAAAAATGCGTAGAAACGGTGATGGAATGAACACTAATAATAAGGTAATGACTACGGTACAAATGGTCACGATTTTAAATGTGAGCCAAATGGTCTCTCTCATTCGCTCAAAATGTTTTGCACCATAGTTATAACCAATAATCGGCATCATTCCTTGCATGACCCCAATAATCGGGATAATCGTAAACATGATAATCCGTTGAATCAGACCATAGATCCCTACATAAAACTCACTACCGAACTGAATGAGCATCGTATTAATCGCAATCATCATTATACTGCTTGCCGCTTGTTGAACAAATGCCGGCATGCCAATTGCTAATACTTCTTTTACAATTTTCCATTTAAGCGATAAGTCCTCTATCGTTACACTTAACGAGCTTTTTCCACTTAAGTAATATTGAAAAATCATCAGGGAAACAATAGATTGTGAAATAATGGTAGCAATCGCTGCTCCCTGTACTCCCATATTTAACCCAAAGATAAAAATAGGGTCTAATATAATATTAATAACTGCTGGTATCACCATCGTCATCATGGCGAATCGAGCATTTCCCTCAGAACGTACGATATTATTTGTTGCGAACCCAAACGAAAAGAAGAATGTTCCTAACATAATTGGAAACATATAGTCCATCGCATATCCTAACGTGGATGGTGTTGCACCAAACAATACAAGTATCGACTCTAATCCAAAGAAGGCGATGATTAGACCTACAATACTTACAATTACTATCATGGAGATGATATTTCCAAATATTTGGTTTGCCTCATTCCCCCGCTGCTCACCTAAACGACGGGAAATAACAGAAGCTCCCCCCATACCTAATGCAGCCGAAACGGCCATTACGATCATCATCAAAGGAAAAGCAATTGTCGTTCCAGCAACGGCATCCATTCCGACCCCATAGGAAATGAAGACAGTATCGACCACATTGTATAAAGTCATCACAAACATTCCGATCATCGCCGGAATCGATAAATTACGGAGTAAGGTGGAAATTTTTTGCTTGCCAAGTAATTCTGTCTGTTCTCTCACTTCCATTTACTCCTCCTCCTTTATTTTAACTATATTTGATTTTATCCTTCCAAGCCAAAGCCTCATTAAAGCTATTTCCTCTTTCGTAAATCCTTTTAATACACGATCCTCTGTGGTAGCCATATCATCCCATAAGCGTTGGTCTATGAATCTACCTTTTTCGGTTAAGCTGATCATTTTAGACCGTTTATCATGTTGATTCTCACTTTTTTCAATCAACTCTTTATTTAACAAGGACTCGATAATCCCATTCATCGTCGAACCTTTTATATATAATTGCTGCTGTAATTCACCTTGCGACTGCGGCCCCTGCTCAACTAATAAGTATAAAACCCTTGCTTGAGCAATCGTCACATCGTATTTAGCAAGCTGCTGATTATAATGATTTTGAAATAAATGGGCCACCACCCCGATTTGATAGCCAATCTTTTCTTCAATACCTCTCCCCAAAATACTTACCTCCCTAATAAAACAACACTTTATATAGTACCACCGTCAACAAAAACACGCAATAAATTATTTTAAAATTAATTAGTAACCTAACTTAATTGAACAAGAATTTTTCGTATTGATGAAGGGAATCTTCAATCAGTAGTTTTTTCATCCCCCACTGGGAACTAATCAGGAGTGGTTTACTGGCTCCCCGCCCCCACTTACCATTCTTGAAGAATCTTGAATTCTTCTCGTTAAGCGTCTTACAGCTAGTTATTCACGTGATAAAGTTTTGCAATTACAATCTGTAAAATAGGTGATATTCTTTCAACAGTTTTCCAGGAAAACTCCTAATAATCCAAAAATACTATTGACGTAATTTCCAAAGTATTGTATCTTATTTAACAATTACATATGCAACTTCTTATTAAGAGAGGTGGAGGGGAATGGCCCTTTGAAACCTCGGCAGCGGGCTCGTATCGAGTACTGTGCCAATTCCAGCAAACAGATATAACTGTTTGAAAGATAAGAAGAGGACAAGTATAAAAATTTATTACCCTCTTCTTAGGAAGGGGGTTTTTTATGTTCCCTTTCCACCAATAGGAAAGGAGGTACTTACCCTATCTAATTCCAAGTAAATGAATAGATTTAAACAGCCATCTATCAAACTATATAGAGGAGAATTTTAATGAGTGAATATGGAATTTGGATTTTAGTCCTAGCAGTTGGATATACAATAGCCCTTATTATTGCAGGGCAATTAGCAAAACGGAAAATAACAAAAACCGGAAGTTATTTTGTGGCGGGAAGAAATTTTAATAAATGGATTGTTGCTTTTTGTATTACCGGATTATTCTCAGGATCAACCTATATCTCGATATTAGAACTTTCTTATTTAACTGGGGTATCTGCAATCTGGTATGGTGTGGCTGAAATCGTTCAGATTTTAATTATCGCATTTTTAATCATTCGACCATTCCGAAAGAAAATGTTGGTTACCATTTCAGGGTTAATCGGAGACAAATATGGGAGAACTGCACTTGGAATCTCAGGTGCTATTACAGCTTTTGCCTTTCCGATGTGGTCGGTCGCTACAGCAATTGCATTTGCGTCAGCCATTCACGTTTTCACCGGAATATCACTAACCCTTTCCGTTGCGATTACGGCTATTCTTTTGTTCATCTATTTACAGGGGGGTGGGATGTGGTCGGTGGCATTTACACAAACCATTAATTTTTTCCTATTTATTGCCATGTTTGTTGTTGGATTAATCGCTTTTTTCATCAATCCTGGGGTAGAGGGACTAAAGGCGTATGCCAGTGCTTCCCCAGCGATGTTTGACTTAGATAATGTTGGACTACAAGTAATTGTCGCTTGGTTTGGTACGTTCTTGGTTAATGTCATTCTTGCACAAGCTGCCTTTCAAATGGCATTATCATCTAGATCTCCGGAAGAAGGTCAAAAAGGAATGGTAATCGCTGGTGTCATGGCAATCCCATTTATTGTTTGTGGAGTATTATTTGGAGTCGGTGCAGCAATTGTCGTACCGAATGCGACAACTGGTTTAATTGCCATCCCACACTACTTAATGGAAGTATTGCCAGCTCCATTAGTTGGATTATTTTTCTTAGGAGTATGGGCATGTGCACTAGGTTGGGGAGGGCCTTGCCAGTTTTCTGGTGCAACTAGCCTTGGACGCGATACAGCTCGTGCGATTTATCCAAAAGCAACAGAAGCACAACTTATTAAATATACGAAAATATCTTTATTATTGCTAACTGGTCTTATGATTATATTTGGAATGCTACGTACGGAACAATCTGCCTGGTGGAATGTACTTGCCTGGACGATTCGTAACAGTGCAACCTTTGCGCCAGTGATTGCTGCATTATTCTGGCCGGTCGTTACGAAAAATGCCGTTATCGCTTCCTTACTTACCGGATTTTCTAGTGGACTATTATGGTACCATTTAGGCGGATGGCAACCAGATCAGTTTTTCTTAAACATTCATCCTGTTTGGATAGGAAGTTCCGTAAATGTTATCACTATCATCATCGTAACTTTGATAGATAAAAATGCACAGTGGGTGATTCAGAAACATGCAAAACTCGGTTATATTGGGTTGCTTCTTGCATTTTTGTTAACTTCGCTAAATATTATTTTCTTTGATGTATTCTATCAAAATGGTTTGACTGGATTATTTGGATTTGCAGCGATTTTGTCTTTCTTTATTGCAACGATTCAATTCTGCAAACCGAAACAAGAGCATCAAACTACGCTACAAAGAGAAGCTTTACATGGATAATCATGTTAATCACAACTTCTTCGTTCCAAGACGTGAAGAAAGGGATGAATAACAAATGAAAGCAAATATTACATGGAATAACAATGTTTTATTCTCAGGGATTGCGGCTTCAGGTCACGAAATAAAAATGGATGGCGCAGAAGAAATCGGTGGTCAACATGCTGGTGTAAGACCGATGGAACTACTATTGCATTCCGTTGCGGGTTGTTCCGGAATACATGTCGTCTCCATCTTACAAAAAATGCGTTTAGAGCCAATATCTTTTAACATAGAAGTAAATGGAGACCGGGAAGAACATCCACCCAAGAACTTCAAGAACCTACAACTACACTTCGCTTTTGAAGGAGAGTTACCCGAAGAAAAAGTAGTACGTGCAATCAAGCTCACCCATGAAAAATACTGCTCCGTTGCACATTCGATAAATGTCCCTATTACGTCTACTTACTCGATTAATGGTGTGACTGGAAAAGAAATTATCTAATAGTAGAAGCCATAGATTTTTAATCTATGGCTTCTTCTTGATTATTAATATATAAACTAGGAGAAAGACTGTATCTTTTCATAGAAAACTATAGAATACCTTTTAAAAATGAATCTATTCTTTATAGTTTCCAATTTCTAGATTAAAATGTTAATTTATACGAATATGTCAATCCCTGTAGAAGAAATTCTCTAGTAACCGTTCTTACATCTAAATTTAGTTGTCTGCGCAACATTCAAACCCTTAACAAGCCACGAAATCCCCTAGCAGCATAGTAGGATTCTGCTCCATTGTGGTACACAAAGACAGTGTCGTAACGACGATCACAAAAGAGTGCACCGCCGAGTTTCCTAATGGTAGCAGGTGTTTTCACCCAGCTCGATGTTTTCGTATCAAAGTTTCCAAGTTCTTGCAACTCCCGGTATTGTTCTTCCGTTAAAAGCTCAATGCCCATGTCCGCAGCCATTTCCATAGCGTTATTTTCCGGTTTATGTTTCTTCCTTGACTCCAGTGCTTCACGGTCATAACAAACACTTCTGCGACCTTTAGGACTTTCCGCTGAACAGTCATAAAAAATGTATTCGCCCCTCTTTTTATCATGACCAATAACATCCGGTTCACCACCAGTTCTTTCCATTTCATAGAGCGACCATAGTTTTTCAGGATTAGCTTCTAGCTTTGCTTGAATTTTCGCCCATTCAAGACTTTGGTGGCGGTTCTTGTTTTTCTCAAAACGGGCTTTCAATGTATTGAGTAATTCTTTACGTTTTTCGAGTGGCAACTCCTTGTTGTTCTTTGACATATTCGTTTCTCCCTTATTGTTTTATAATGGTTTAAAGATTAATTGCCTCGAATCGTTATATTCTCTCTTTATTTGAGTATAGTTCACAATCCATTTTTGATTTTCTTGACCTTTACAGGCGATCCCACAAATAAAAAGGAAAGTATCACATTTGTTATTAGAGGAACTTTTATACTGTACTAAAATTTATACTTGATTTGTGGGTATGATGAACTTAAGCGTAGTTAGGTTACTTCACTTTTATTATTCTGTTATAACCATTATTCCATTACATTTAAATTCAACATCGAATCTTCTACTTCCTTTACGACCAACCGAATAGAATCATCATAATCTTCTTGGGTATGTGCTTTATCTAGTAGTGCTTAATCATGTAAACAGTTTTCTACTCAGATGACTATCGGCGGAAGCTATCTTTCGCTAGTTCTAAATTTAATAATAATTGTGATGTACCATTTCCGTCAATATAGGGCAATACTACAATTATTGCATGTAACAAGTGAGAATTAGTGAATCAATCCATAGACATGCGTAAATTTTTTGAAATCCCAGAGTCTAGTTGGTTTTGGAGATACAGTGAGCTATGGCCATATTCCCTGTAAGTATAAAACAAACATTGAATATGGATTAAAAATGTGGGAATTTATTTACTGAAAACTCACATTTTTCACAATACCTACCGGTGGCCTTTTTGAATATTTTAAGTCCATGCATGTAAATAATAAATAACTGATTAAATAAAAGCAGGAGGCGAAAGATATGAAGAACCTTTCATATTCGGTTATTTTGGTGCTCACGCTAATTCTATCTGCATGTAGTGGAACTGAAGCCAACAATGAAAATGAAGAAAAAAATGCACAACAAAACACTGAAGAGAATAGAGAAGAAAAGCAAGAGGTTATAATTGACTTAAATACAATTGGAAGTTTAACAAAGGAAGAGATTCATTCTAAATATGGTGAGCCTTCAACTACAGAAAACACTACGTTTGATTCAGCTGAAGCACCTACAGAAAAATATGAAAATGGATTGGAAATTATGTATATTAATGGGAACCCAGCAAGAATTACATTCACTCCACAAGAAGAGGTTAAAATTGATGAGAAATCTAAATTGGCTAAAATGGTTGGTTTTGATGAGATAAAGCCTGATTTTGAAAACGAATTTACTAATAGATGGGAAGGTATAGGTGGTTATTATGAGCTTAGTGCACATGCAGATAACGGAAAGGTAACCTTCTTTTACCTTATTACTAATGAGAAGTATAAGTAATATCATAGGATTCACCTAATCAGTGAGTCCCATTATATTACAGGTCCATGGGGACAGGCATCCACTCTTGTTAAGTCTGGTAATTCGCTTGTTAGGATTTGTAAAAAATAATAAAGTGAATCTTCAATCAGTGGTTTTTTCATCACCATTGATTGTAAACCCTAAAAGATGACCTAAAGGCCTCTGAACAAATCAAGAATTTACGTCTGTTGGTCGTCCACTTATAATTTTTGAAGTGGGGGTCTTACAGCCAGTTAATCACGTGATTTAAGCCATCGAAAAATATTTCATTTCTATTAATGAAACGGAAACGTATATGTAGTATGAATTTCCACCGCGTTAAACGTAAATAAGAAAATCAGCCTAATTTCTAACTTGAATTTTATACAGAAAACACTTGTGTTTGTAGCGCACCACAAAAGTTAGATTTCTACTCTAACTTTTGTGGTGCGCTACAGTTCAATATTCGAGTCCAATCCCTTTTACAGTGGTCCAGAATTAATTCAAGGTCAATCATTAATAAGCTATTATTTTAAACCCCCCCACTTCTTAAAGACAGGGGTTTCGTTATTTTTTAATATTTTAGTACCTTCACAAAGGACAAACCTACGAGAGTCTTCGGAACATCATATAGTATTGTAAAAATTTGTATCTTATAAAAATACACATGAATATGGATGCAATTGCCAAACCTTCATTCGTTTATCCATAAAAAACTTAATAGAACTTTTACATAAAACCACGTACCTCTATATATTGTTAAAGTAAAATAAAATCAGTATGAAAGCTTTGACTCAGTATGCGATTAATTTTCCGTTAATCTTGTATTACTCCCCTCCCCTTTAGCACTATCAAATCAAGGAGGAAAAACCATGCCATTATTTAAGAAGGAATATCGTATTCACCTAAGTGCTTTATCTCTCGTGATTTCAGGAATTTTGTTTGTCATTTATCCAGCGTTACGTCCGTATTCTGATGAAATATCCATGGAGGGTGCTACAGCTTTCGCTTCAACAGAATGGTTAGTAGCACATATGCTCGCCATTGTCGCTTTCACCCTTCTTCCGCTTGGTTTACTTGGGTTTCACAACTCATTACAAGGCACGAATGTACGCTCATTTACGTATTGGGCGTTAGTATTGTGTTTATTAGGGATTGGATTAACCTTACCGTTTTACGGAGGGGAAACATTTGGTTTACATGCGATAGGGCAGGAAGCGATTAAACAACAGTCAGCCGCCTTGCTTAGTCAAGCAGACATCGTTCGTTCTGGAGCAGGTCTTGTTATGTTTCTTATTGGACTCCTGCTGCTCGCCATTGCCTCTATTATACTTGCAATTGCCATTTGGAAATCTGGAAAATATCCGAAATGGATGGGTCTTCCATTTGCAATCGGGATGAGTCTGTATATTCCTCAATTTTTAGCTGGACAACCGTTAAGAATAACCCACGGACTGTTAGTTTCCCTTGGTTGTATATGGATAGCGGTAGGGTTATGGAGGAATAGGAATCAAACGTCGAATCGGAAGGCACAGCCAAAGACTATTTCCTCTTAAGTGGGCGATTTGTTGAACTGAGTTTGTTTAAGGCAGGAGATAGGTAGCTAGGACTTTACATTTTAAAACCGCCAATATAGTATTATTGGCGGTTTTTCGTACAACACTGTTTTTGCGCAGCAAGAATGGTTAACGGATACTTTAATCGAGAGTATTAAGTGGTTATCACAACTTTCCCTCGTGAATGTCCCTGTGCAAGGTATTGAAGTGCTTCTGGAACCTTTTCTAAGGAATAGCTTCTATCCATAACTGGTCTTACTTTTCCTTCTTCCATAAGACCCATTTCCTTTCTGGAATAACTAAGAAACAATGGACTATTAAATTACTTATTCGTAGAAACGGGAAATGAGTTAAGTGTAGCTAATGCAATTTGGAAAAGTAATTGATCTTTAACATTCCCTGGATTGAGATTTGTTAAATCACGAATTATATTCATTCTATATCGCACAGTATTTTTGTGTATAAATAAAGAATCCGCTGTCTTATCATAGTTTCCATTGTGTTTTAAAAATTGCTTTAATGTATCTAAAAGTTCACTGTTTTTCTTTTTATCATAATTTATAATTTCACTAAGGCATTCAGTAACAAGATTCTTGGCCTCCTGTTTTGGATCATCAGAAAAAAGTATACGTTCTATATTTAATTTAGAGAAATCTCGAATATATAATTGAACTCCTTTACTGTGATTTGAGTCTTTTAACATATTTTCATACGATATTTTTAAAGCTAATTTTGCTTCGTTATAACTGGTTGATAATTTGTTAACTGAACTTAATCTCCCAATACCTCCATAGAAGGTAGTACTATCCAATTTTGATATTAATTTCTCTAACTTATATTTAAGTGTATCTGTATTTACTTCCTGTGAGATTAATAAGGTAAAACGTGATTGTGAATCAAAGCCAATAGGGGTTTTGGGGAATAACCATTCTATTTCATTTTCCATGATTTCTAAAAGTTCTTCTTTTTTACTCCATAATGATAGTTCACTATTCCAATCACTTTTTGAATATAAATCCAATAAAACTACCTTATATTGTTCCTCCAAATCCCAGTTAACTTCTTTCGCGTTTCTAAATAGAACTTCTCGCGTTTTATTGTTGTTTGTATCTAATAACATGAGTAAGAAGTCATTCTTAAAATGCTGTATTTTGGTAGAGAGTGTTTTTAGACGTTCAATTTCAAGAGCAGTAATCACTGCTGCCTGCTCTAAGGCGGCTTTTTCCCATGTTTGAAGATTTGATTTCTCCCGCCATAGGAAAACGCCTCCTTCTATACGCTCCGAATTATAAATCCACCTGACAGTACAGTCTAGGTTATTCCATTGTAATCGTTGAATGGTTTGTTCGTGGTTGTAATACAGCTCTAAAATCAATTTTTCAATATCGTGTTGTGATAGTATAGAGGTAGCTGAGTTTACTATTCTATTATTTTTTCTAATATAGATGGTAACAGGTGAATTTGTAATTTTATGGAGTAACTCGGCAAGTTCTTGAATATCTTCCTGATTTTTAAGATGGATATGGAATTGCTCATATACTTGATGCGTCTTTTCTAACTCCTGTTGATTTTTTTTATTGATTTGAGTAAATATAGGAACAATCATATCTGCCCAAGAAATATGGTTTGGCAGCGATATAATTGGAAAGCCATTTGAATTTGCATACACGATGGCTTTACTTGGTAATTTCGGAATATACCTACCTAATTTTACACCAAGACCGGAACATTTTTTTTCAACAAGTATTTCAAGTAAATTCATTAGGCCTTCTTCCCACTGATTATTGTTGATAAAAGGATACCCAGTCGAAAGTACAAAGTCCCCTTCTTTACACCATTGATATCCATCTGGAGCATCGATGAATGTTGCGTTAAGTACAAGATTACTTAATCCCTCATTTCCAGCTAATATCTCTGAATCTGTAAATACTTTTAGTTTAATCATTTCAGTAATATTCATAAATCATCCCCCATTTAATATTCAGCTATAAATTTTTATAAATAAATTCATTTCTTTGTACAAAAGAACAAAGTTTAATAGAAATCTTTATTCCTTATTACAATTTAATTCGTGATACACTTTAAAAAACCCTCTATTTTACAGAATAATTCATAATTATAAAATATTCCAAACCAAACTGCGACTATCGTGAAGGTTGGAGGAGGATAAAAGTAAACCATGAACGTGCAGTTATATTTTCACTAAATTGGGGTCTCTGCCTAAAGTACCTTTCAACAACATATGTAAGCGCACCCACCTATTGGGATAGCAGAATCTTTCCGACCTTCACCCTGTCTATATCCAGGACGAAGGAGGGGATGGATTAACATCCTGGGATTTATAGGAGGATGAGGCACCATAACAAGTATATGGACCTTATAGAAGGAGGTGAAAGAATGAGTCGAAAAAAATTTCAACGAGCTTACTGGATTACGGTGTTATTATTACTCTCATCTTTTATCTTTCCAGTGTTTGAATTAGCAAATAAACCTTACCCGATAATAATGGGACTACCATTTTCTTTCTTTTGGGTTTGTTTGTGGACGTTCATTATATTTATAGCCGTTATCATTTTTCACTTTATCGATCCGGATAACAAAAGGGAGGAATAGTCTTGGAACAATGGCAAATTGCTTTGATCATGATGATTGGTTATTTAGCTATCGCTTTGGCTATAGGGATTTTTTCTGGCCGAGGCAGAGATAAAGAATCACTAACTGAATTTACTGTGGCAGGAAGAAATTTAAATTTATTTGTTACATGGTTTTTAATGGGTGGAGCCATATTTAGTGCCTTTGCATTCCTTGGTGCACCGGGTTGGGCTTTCTCTCGTGGTGCTCCAGCATTATATATACTCGCCTATTTAGCGTTAGGTATTCTTCCATGGTATTTTATTGGTCCTAAAATTGGAAAAATCGGTAGAACGTTTGGGCTATATTCGCTTGTAGGATTTCTCAAAAAACGTTTTAACAGTAAGGCACTCGCAATTATAATTGGTGTTATTTCCTTCTTTGCATTCATTCAATATTTAGCTATCCAATTAAAAGGTATGGCCATTATTTTCGATGTAATGACAGAAGGAAGAATTCCTTTCTGGCTTGGCGCATTGATTGCATACGCCATAGTTGTCATCTATGTAGCAACAGGTGGGCTACGTGCAGCGGCTTGGTCGGATGTTTTTCAGGGGTTATTAATGATTGTTGTTTCATGGACTGTTGGACTTATGATAGTAAATAAATTGAATAATGGTACAAATTCCATGTTCGAAAACATTATAGCAGATAAACCTGGTTTTCTGGAAATTGGTGCGGAAGGATCAACGATGTCACCAATGGCTTTTACAACGTTGATTATTGTATCTGCAATCGGCTTACTGATGTGGCCGCATCTCTTTTCACGTTCGTATTCTTCCAAAAGTAAAGCAATAAAACAAACCGTTATTGCATATCCAATTTTCACTCTGTTTCTCATTCCATTATTACTCGTTGGTTTTGCTGGGGTAAGTGTGATTAGTGTGGAAGAACTCGGTGATCCTGACCAAATCTTACCGTATCTAGTGACAACTATATTAGATTTACCTGGCATTGTTTATGGTCTTGTAGGGGCAGCAGCTTTAGCGGCGGCTATGTCATCATCTGACGTCATTACACACAGTGCATCCCTTGAATTTACGGATGGTGTAATACGTAATATGAAAAAAGACCTTTCAGATAAAGAAGTATTGTTCATTATGAGAATTGCCGTTGTTACAGTCGGTGCACTTGCTTATTTCGTTGCCGTATTTGGAGGACAGGGTTTAATTGCCTTACTTGCCGGAGCATATGGATCAATTGTCCAATTTGCACCAGGGGTCTATAGTGCACTGTATTGGAAACGAGCAACCGGACCAGGGGTAATTACCGGGCTTATAACTGGTTTTGCAGTAAATGTCTATTACCAAATGATTAACACAGATACTCCATTTGATATCCATGCTGGTACCCTTGGTTTAATTGCTAATATTATCGTCTTTATTGCTGTTAGCTATTTAACCAAACCACAAAATATGGAAATTGCCGATCGCTATGTAAATATTAATGAAATGGAAGAAGAAACAATAATACTTAATAGAGAGGATGTTAACTAATGCATGCTGAGATAAAAGAGTACCTTTCTCATAATAAGTACAGGCAGATTTTAAAATCACTTGTTCAAACCAATACAACCAATCTTCCAGGAAACGAAATGGATGTCGTAAACGCTATTCTTGATTTTTTCCCAAGAGAAAAAATTACTTATAACGTCATTGATCATGGTGAAAATAGAGGCTCTCTTGTGATCACCATTCCAGGTGTCCAGCAAGACCGCTCCCTCGCATTTGTTGGCCATATTGATACAGTTCCGGTTTCCGATGCGGAGGACTGGAACTATCCTCCTTTTGATGCAGTAGTTGATGAGAATGGCTTCTTACATGGCCGTGGTTCTGCTGACATGAAGGGCGGTGTCACTGCAATGATTGTCACT
The DNA here is from genome assembly GCF_009733865.1 of Oceanobacillus salinisoli. Classification (GTDB taxonomy): domain Bacteria; phylum Bacillota; class Bacilli; order Bacillales; family Amphibacillaceae; genus Oceanobacillus; species Oceanobacillus salinisoli. The sequence continues at coordinate 113,381 of NZ_WOFB01000005.1, forward strand.
GCACTTTATTTTATTGAAAAGGAAATCACACCACAGAAAACATTGAAGTTCTGCTTCACTGCCGATGAAGAATCAGGTGGAATAGGTGCCATCAGTTTACGTGAGCAAGGATATTTAGATGATGTAGAAGCAATGATCATTCCCGAGCCCACAAAGGAAGGGATTGGAATAAGTGAAAAAGGTGCCCTTTGGCTGAATGTTCAGGCTACTGGAAAAGCTGCACACGGTTCACGCCCAGATCTTGGCATAAACGCAGTAGAAGAAGTAACACTTTTTCTGGAAAAATTAAAACAAACCATTAACACCTCTTATGATGATCCCTTGTTGGGTAAAACCACCTGCTCCATCACCCAGTTTAAAGGAGGAGTAAAAACAAATATCATTCCAAATCAGGCGATGGCCACGATGGATATTCGAACAACGCCTGATCAAGATCATGAGAGAATCATCGGGAGTGCAAATGAAATAGCTAGAGAACAAATGAATAATAAGCCCGGTCTCACTATTAATCTTGAAATTGAGAACAACCGTCCTCCTGTTTCAACAAATAAAAGTGAAACATTTGTATTAGAAATGCAACAAGTTTACCGTGAATTATCCTATGATTCAACAGTCAAAGGGCTACAATTTTACACAGACGCATCACAGTTAATCCCTTACCTAAACATTCCATTTGTCATACTAGGTCCTGGAAAAGAAGAAATGGCCCACCAAACAAATGAATGTATAGAGCTTTCGTCTGTTGAAAAAGTGGCAGAGATATATCTTTCTTATTTATTAAGAGGTGAAAAGACCAGCGATTAATGCTGGTCTTTTTCCATAAATAATACGAACAGGATAAGCATCTCGTTGGGATATGATAAAACGCTTTTTCTAATTACAGTAGAATATATAGGGTCAGTTCCCTGCCACGCTAGCACTTTAGCGCAGTAGGAGGACTGATCCTTTTCCCAGAAAGCTAACAATAACAATCACTTATTTTTGGTTTGCAAACTGCTTTTCGTGTTATAATAAACATAGAGACAGGAAAAAGACATAAACTAATAAAGACCGAAGATACGTCAATATCTCCGGTCAGCAATAAATCGCTCCCCTTTAAGAGGGGTCAGCGCAGGTAAGGAATAGACCTCACTCGGCTGTCAAACTAAGGGAGGTCTATTTTTTTTGGTTAATAATCGTCACAACGAGCGTTGCAAAAGCAATCATTAAAACCAGTGTCTCAAAAACAGACAAGGGCAACACCCCCTTCCGTTATAGCGTATCGTATGACACTACAACCGACAGGAATGCGCCGACCTCCCTTAAGGAAAACACGATTATTGCATATTTCCATTATATCACTTGCCTAGGGAGTTTAAAGAAGACGATTTTTAATTTTCCTTCAGCAACTATTTTCTCCGTGTTGATGATTGGCCATTAGATACAATATGAACCTAATCACTCTTGAATAAAGGGAAACTTCACTTTATTGGGGTGCACTTTCCCCACTGATTGTTAGTTGAACGAATCGGGCGTTTACTAATATACAGGGTCAGCCCCCTGCCACGCTATCAATTTAGCGCAGTGAGGGACTGACCCTTTTTTCCTTTTAACCAATACGCATTAACGCGCCATCAGGCTTTGGTAAATCTTGTTCTTTTATCTGATTCATTTTACAAAAATGGTCAAAAAATCGTTGCGCAGTCTCTCGTTCCTCTGAATCACGTTTTAAAGAAACCATATCAAGTAAAATTTGAGCCATCCATACATTATCAAAATAACGGTATTTCCCTGTATTCCATGCCATTTTATGGGGGAGTTTTTCATTTACATAATAGTTCCAAAAGAGCATTTGATCCGATTCTTCTTCTGTAAGTTGGAGTCTGAATTTGGAATGAGCAGGTATATATCCATCTTCACAAAGCTTACCAATAAAATCTTCATTCACCATGTAGACACCTAAGATACGTCTATCTTTTTCAGGCACACTGGAATCCCTTGCTGTTAAAAGGCAAGCACTATTTTGGTGCATGCGGATGGGTTTGTTTGGCTTCCCTTTGTTAGTACCACTTTTTATGACAGCTGAAAAAACCTTCCAGTCTGAAAAAGCACGATTCTGTTCTTCTGAATCACACCAGAAAACCATTTGTGATTTGGGATGAAGTTTATGATTTTTCATCAGTTTTTCATGTTCTAATCGAAGTTGCTGTTCATGACGTTGAACTTTTTTCTCCTCTTCCCTCTTCCATTCTTCTTTCTTTCGTTCCATTTCCTTTTTTTGTATCATTTCTTCAAGGGAATGTGCAGCACTTTGATCATGCAGTTCTAAGTGCTTTTCAAATACGTCGGGGAAAACAAACTTTTTATTTTCCGATGTGAAATGTATTTCAATAAAAGAATCATTATACTTAACGATACTACCGACGCCAAATTGCTCATGTGTAACTTTCTTATTGATAAGATTCAATATTTTAGTCCTCCTTATAGTTAAAAAACTGGTTCCCTTACCCAACCAACTTACCTTTAGAGCTACTCCTTTGTTTGAATCCGACTTTTTTGAAATGACTCTCTGTAGTCGCCCTTCAACAGTGAGATTCACCATTTAACACCTAGATTCTATAACACATTTTCTTTTTCATCATACTAAAAAGGAAATTAAAAAAACGCATCCATCCTTCTATCTGTATAGAAATACATCCAGAATATGAAATACGATTTAAAAAAGTAATTGTATGATTATTGTAACATTTATTTTGAAGAATCACAAATTAATTATTGACAATACATTTTATTATGTTATATAATAAAATATTTTTCAAGATACAAATTCATTGTATTTGGAAATACTTTATAACAATCTTCACCTATCACACCCTTTAACAGAACCATTTTGCCTTAAACAACTTTTGATTCTTTTCAACAACACAAAATCTCCCCTTAGATAAGAATTTATCCAAAAGGGAGAAATCGGCACAACTTTATTTATAATTGATAGCTTAACTTATGAAATACCTGCTTAAGACATTAGAATATCATCTTTTATAGTTTAACAAGCATTCTTCCACGTACTTTTCCTTCTAAAATATCTGCTAATACTCCCGGTAGTTCATTTAATGAGATTTCATTGACCATATCTTCATTTAGCGTTGTTGGTTTCAAATCATCACCAAGACGTTCCCAAACTTTTACACGCTTCTTCATTGGATATTCGACCGAGTCAATGCCAAGTCAATTGACACCTCTTGAAATTAAGGAAAAACGGTAGTGGAAACTTCTATTCCACCCGTTAAACCACATGTAGCTACAGAACTACCATATTTCAATGTATTAAGTATTACTGGAGGGTTTTCCCAAGCGGATATGCTGTTTTCACTCGTTCCAATGTTTGTGTAATCCACTCTGTAGCCATTTGTTTGGATACCCATCCCTATCTATTGATTATTTCATGACAAATCCGCCATCAACATAAAGGGTTTGGCCTGTCATAAATTCACTCCATTCCGATGCCAAAAACAGCACGGGTCCTTCCACATCACGAGGTGTTGTGAGCCTTCGTAACGGGGTTTGTGAAATGATTATATCTTTGACCTCTTCTTTTGTATCTCGGGTAGTATCTGTCGGATAAACCAGTCCAGGAGCTACGCAATTAACACGGATACCGAAAAGGCCAAGTTCTGCTGCCAAATTCCGGCTATAGCCAACCACGGCTGTCTTTGCTGTTGTATATTCATGGTATGGAACAATCGGTCTTTCCACTAAATTACTGACCATATTAATAATACTGCCACTACTTTGCTTTTTCATTGCGGGTATGACAGCTTGGCAAACATGGTGAATAGAGCGAACGGCTCCATCGATTTGTCCTTGATAATCGTCCCAATTTAATTGCCAGGCTAATTTCCGCTGTTCAGGGTTAAACATAAATGACTTAAACGCATTATTTACGACAACATCGATTTTTCCCGCCTCCAGGAGAATTTCCTCAACCATCTCGTTCACAGCACTCTCATCCGTAACATCCGCACCAATTGCCCACGCATCACCGCCAAGCTCTATACAGGAAGTGACTACCTCCTCTGCGGCCCTTTTGTTTTGGAGGTAATTAACAACAACTGTCGCACCCTCGCGTGCAAACCCACGGGCAAGAGAAGCACCAATTCCACGGCTCGAACCGGTTACAAGAACCACTTTATTTTTAAAATTCATCGAAACACTCCTCATTCTTTATTAGGAATAAGATCCTCACTGACAACAGCTTCCATATCAAGGGTGTTTTCAATTAAACCCAATCGTTTATAAGTATCGGCAGCCTGCTGAAGGGCATCTACTTGAAACGCACCGAGCCCCTTTTCTTCGGTTGCTTCTGAAACACTTGCGGCATTACGCAATTTGATAATTTCAAGATTAATCGCTTCATCTTTTCCATCAATCGCATACGTTACAGCAAGTTTGGCAGCTTCTTCTGGATTATCCATCATCCATTGCGTACTATTTCGAAAACCAAGTAAAAACTTCTCTAAAATTTCCTTTTTCTCTTGAAAGGTTTCCTCTGTGACCACAAAAACATCACTTGGAAAGTTTAAATAATCCTTTACTTCCATCACATTCACTTCGCCAAGATCTTTTTGTTTCGCCGTATAGAGCCCTGTATCTGTAGCCGCAGTCGCATCAACCTGCCCTTGAATTAGCGGAGCGAAATTGGAGATGCCCGTTTCCACAATCGTTACATCCTCCTCCGTGAGACCTGCTTCATGCAACAAGAGCAGTAAATTCTGACGAGTTCCGCTTGATAAACTGTAAACGCCAATGGTCTTTCCTTTTAAATCCTCTGGTTGGGTAATGTTATTTTCCTTTAAAGACACAATATTAAAAACGTTTTGTGGATAAATATTATATATCACCCGAAGCTTTTCCCCTTTATCCAATGCAAAGAACAATGAACCAGAATCGGTATAGGCAATATCCGCTTTATCCGTAAGAATGTTTTTGATCGCGTCTGCCCCACCTGCACCAGGAATAAAGGTCAGTTGTATTCCCTGATCACGGAAGAAATTTTTCTCTTCCTCCGCCAGTAAATTGGTTTGTTCAGAAATCGGCTGACTCCAGCTTGCGACGCGGATGTTCTCCAGCTTCTTATCGGTGGAAGCTTGATCTTGTTCCGTTTCGGCAGTGCACGCAGTTAATAGTACAAGCAATAGGACCATGAATCCCGTGAAGCCTCTTTTAGCATTCATCTTTTCTTCTCCTTTCGATATGCTTTTAATAACCACCATTCCACTACATTTACTAATTGATAAAGAATCATCCCTATCACAGTCAGGACAATCAGGACGGCAAACATTAGTGGTGTGTCCATCATTCCTTGGGTAGCAATAATCAGCGCTCCCAGCCCTTCACTGCCTCCGATAAATTCTCCGACGACCGCTCCGACAACCGCTAAAATCACGGCTACCCGGAACCCAGCCATGATACTAGGCAAACTCGCCGGCAGTTTCAGACGGAAGAGTGTTTGCAGGCGGGTTGCATTTAAAATCCGAAATAACTCCAGCTTCTTTGGATCTGTTTGTCTGATAGCTGTAACCGTATTTTCCAGTAACGGAAAAAAACAAACCAGGGCCGTAATGACCACTTTCGATGTCATACCAAATCCAAACCATAATATAAACAGCGGGGCCAATGCCAGTTTTGGAACAGCCTGACTCGCGATCACATATGGGAGGAGTAGGCGACGTAAAAACGCGATTTCACCCATTAAAATACCTATGAAGAGCCCGAATACACTTCCGAAAAATAGTCCGATACTTATTTCCAGCATTGTTCGGTATAGATGCGGAAATAAATAGCCTGTGGAAAGTCCGTCCCATAACACCGCAAGAATAACGGATGGAGCTGGCAAAACAAGCTCAGACATCCTGCTTGCCAGAAGCTCCCACCCGATAATGATACAAAGGAACAGAAGGATGGAATATATTTTATCGTTTTTCATACTCTCCCTCCATTCATCTCGTGACGCACCTGCAAACAAAGCTGATTGAATGAATCACCATATTTTATTTCACCGGTCCGTGGTTTGGGCAGGTTTACCTCTAGATCATAAATCATGTTTCCTTCCTCCATGACAGCAACACGATCGGATAGGTAAATTGCTTCTGAAATATCGTGGGTAATAAAGAGAACCGTCATCCTATTTTTTTGACAAAGTGTCAGCAAATCATCCTGCAGCTCTTCCCTTGTCAGGGCATCTAATGCGGCAAACGGCTCATCCAAAAACAGTAACGATGGATTGGTTATCAGTGCACGGGCAATGGCTACCCGACTTTGCTGTCCTCCTGAAAGCTCTGTAGGGTAATGGTATTGATAGTCACCAAGTCTCATGCTTGCTAGTAATGCACTGGCCCGTTCACAGTCCTCTTTTGTCGGCTTTCTTTTCAGCGAAACGGGAAGGAGCACATTGTCCATAACTGACTTCCATTCAAGCAAGGTTGGTGCTTGGAACACATAGCCAATCTCAAGTGATGGCTTTACTATTTTCTCGTTTCCTAGGTAAACAGCCCCTTCATCAGGCTGTAATAATCCTGCTGCAATTTTTAATAAAGTGGTTTTGCCACATCCACTTCTGCCTACAAGACTATGAAACTCCCCTTTGTTTATTTTCCAGGTAATTCCTTGGACGATCTGCTTTTTATCTTCGTACGAATAGGTCACCCCATCCAGCATTAAATAACTCATGCTGTTACCTCCTAATCTGTGTAAGAAGCGAAACTTTCCGCATAATCCTCGGCACTATGTTCGATATCAACCATATGAACTAGATCAGACAGGTTGAAACGCCCGTCATGATGCCAGCCTGCCTCCGGGGAATTCATCGAACCCAGCGCAGTTATCCTTGTCACCCCAGCATTCGCCAATACGTTCGCAATGGCAAAAAGTTCACTTGGAGCCGCTGCAATGCCAACCGTTTGCAAATACGAACGATAAGGCTCTATAAACGGGACCACATCTTCCAAATCATTTATTTCCATTACTTTAATGGTCCGATTTAAGCTAGTCGGTGCGAGTTCCCCTTCGTTTCCAGAAAAAACGACCGTCCAGGCCCCATTTGTTTCACCTAACACTTCTTTGTTATGATTGGTCAACATGCTAAGCTCTTCTTTTTGTCTCCACTCGGCCAAGCTCGCTCCTTCTTCCATGGAAAGGGACCTGCGCGGATACCTTTTTTCAAAAGCCTCCAATTCATGGGCTAACAATTGGGCAAATTCTCTTGGCGAAACATTTCCGCCTTTTTGTACGTAAAACACATGCGGGGAATAACAACCCTGCTGATCATAGCGAATGACGTCATTCGCAGCCTGATGAACGGTCTTTATGGCTTTCCGAGAGTCAAGACTCATGCTTGAGACAATGCCAAAGCTGATTTTATGCCCAAATGGAAGAAAACGGGTAGTTATCGGAACACGACTTTTGATTGATTCCAGCGATTCATTTCCACCATAGGCAAGCACAACATCGGCTTGTTTAAACAGGTGCCGCTCCCTCTCTTCATCGCCGCCCTTCCACCAAACTACCGCCAGGCAATCAGCAAGCTTCGGTTCGACGTCGACCAGCATTTGGGCAAACCAACCTGCAAATAGTGGTTCGGCACTGGGAACTTTCCCGATACTACCTGATTTCACCATCAGACTGGAAATCAAGCTCCATAATGGAAGCGCTGGGACATTCCCGGACCATATTTGAACCGTTACATCAGGACCAACTGCTTTGGAAAAGCCTCGTTTTGTTCGGGGCTGAAAATCGTCAAGAATCAGCGGATTTCCGAAGTCTTCCACAAGGAACCGCTGCAAATGATGTTTGCGAAATATCTTTAAAAAAGTAGTTAACCCTGTTCGAATCACTTCTTCATCATACCCTGTAATGATGGGTAACAGCCGTTCTGCTTTTTGGCGATAATAATTAGTCCTATCCAGCAGCTGTTCGATGACTGCATCGATAACTTGGACAATTTCGGAAATGGTCATTGATTTTAAGACATCAGAGCTTGCCTTCCTTACATTTTCCAAAACCAGATTAGTCTGTTCTTGTGTTAGTAATGGAAGCTCAACTTCCAGGTTTTCCTGTTTTCCTGCAAATGTGACGGTTTTATATGCCAATTCCTCCCCGATATTTGGGAGATACCCTGCCTTTTCCTTCATCGTGAAGACCCCTTTGCAGCTTGAAGGAATTCATCAACAGCGATGGAGCAACCTTTTGCTTCCGCCCCTTGAACCCTTCCTAATAACAGAAATCCTTCTGCTTTTTCCTTGCCTACATCCTCCGTTAAAATCGTTGTCACCGAGTTGAAATTGGCCAAATCACAGTGAACAAGAACACCGCGTTCCCCTTTCACTACCTCTTCTCCGGTCAGTGGATTAATCACCCTTGTCCGAATCCAGTGTGGACCGGATTTAACCGAAGGAACAATGTCATTGCCGGAATCATAAAATTGGGTACTAAGCTCCGTCATTCCATACATATTAATACAGTTTGCTGGATCGACACCCAATAACTCATACAGCTTTGAATAAAAGGTTTCCAAATCTAATTCCTTGGATTTATTTTTAAATCCCCCAGTATCCAAAATCCTGCTTCCTTTTGGTAATTGAAAAGAGATTCCTCGCGTTTGCATTGCTTCGAACAGATGGACAAAGCTAAAGGATGCACCTAAAAGTGCCAACGGTTCGCCACTCTTTTCAGCATGTTCTAATTCCTTCAATAATGGTTCGACCAGCAATCCATCATTACTGACAAAGTACTGACTGTCCTTTGACCCAAATTCTTTGAAAGCCAATGCAAGATAATGAGATAAGGAAGAATTCGGCATTTCTTCTTCTGTTGGATATAAAATTCCCATTTTCATCCTGTCTTTTCCATTCATAAAACGCTCTTTAAAATTTACGTACATGGATCGATCATAGACTGTTAAAGTGGGATGATAATGCTTGCCTCTTATCCCTTTAGTTGTACCACTTGTCATAAATACATCTTCAGCCGTTTCCGGATCACTCGAACTAAGGGTGAGTTCTTTAAACCCATTAATCGGTACTGCCGGTATATCCTTCCACGTTTTCACCATTCTTGGGGTTTTCCCTTTTTGGCGACAAAACATTTGGAATGGAAGGTTATGCTTGTATTGATAACGGAACAAACGCAGTGCTTGCTCGTTAAATGCTTCATCTGAGGTATCTCCATGGTCTATAAACTGAAGGACGCTGTTTACTATTTCTTGTGTCAATTTTCCTCATATCCTCTCATGTAAATCTGAATTTGGAACAATAAAAAAGAGCACATGCTAACGCAAAGTGCTCTTAGGATCACTAATCACATTCCCTACGCTGGCATTATCCAACAGGTTCTACGGTCAGCAACGGAATAGTTGCAATCTCAGCCGGTTTCCACCAGCCCCCGAATAAATTTAATTTTATACGTAGTTTACATAAAATATAGTGAAAAAACAAGAGATAGGTTTCTAAGCTGTTGGGGTCAGTCCCTTTTTTAGCATAAAGCCCGTTTGCGGTAAAGTTTGTTACCACGACATTGGTAACATCTAGTATAACCTGCTTAAATATTCCAATGTTGGCCCGAAACCTTCCCCTTCTATTTTTTCTGTTATTTCAGGAATGTATTTTTGATCTGAGATACTGTTATAATCCACGGATGATTCCACTTCAAGCCGCCAATCTTCATCAGACAGTATTACTTGCGTATCTGCGGCATTCCCATGGTTTTCCTCGATAATAGAAGTTACTGTCGAATAGATTCTGTTATTTAAACCCACACTTATGAAATGTTCTTTTATTGTATTCTCTAATAAAGGATGTGCATCTATTTCTTCAGGCAAAACATGATTTAATGCCTTAATATATGCTTGGTCTTCTGATAATCCGGTATCCTCATATGAATCTTTTTGATCTTCTATCACATCTCCCATTGATTTCATATTATGGTGCGCTCTTGTGAGATCGGATAGTGGATTAGCATCAAATTTTTCTATCGCTGTTTTTGTTTCACTTACAATAACGGACGTACCAGCTATTGCAGCTTGTTCTGTAGCATTGGAAGACTGGGCACCTGTAATATATACTTTAGAGATATTGATGACAATCAAAAAAATAATAGAAACGATACCTAACAACCAAATCAAGTAGATTGCTGCATTCCCTCTCTCATCATCCAATGACTTTCTCATTCTACCAGCACCTGACTCACTACTTTTTCATCCAAAGTAATAGAAGTACTGGGTTTCCATTGATCAGGAACAAAAATTAGAGAATGGCTTACTTGTACATTGAGTTCAAATTTACCATTACTATCCAGCAGCGTCACATTCATACCCTGGTAATCGATAACCGATGAACTTCCGATTGCATCGGTAATGGTATCCTTTGCTTCATTAATATCCGTCGTCGCTGCATAAGTTTTCGCCCCTGCATTGGAAGCCATTTTAACTGTATGAACGGCATATCCCGATGCAACTACCTGCCATAATAAAAGGAAGAACATGAAAAAGAATGGCAAAATACCTAAAAACTCAATGCTTATTGCACCTTTTTCATTTTTAAACTTTTTCATTTGCCACCCTCCCTTTTTATGGATTGATTTATTTTGTATTGGATATACCATATATGGAAGAAAAATAGTAAATATTTGTTCATTTTCATTTCATCATCGTGCTTTTCCAATAATTCTTTTATACGAAAAATAGAATAATAAAGTAATCCAAGGAAAAAATAAGCAAAGATCAGGTCAATGGAATCAAGTATATATAACCCATAAATGGATAATATGAATTCACCAATTAGACTGAGAATAACGGAAAGACTTAAATAGATAGTTGCGACCATCCACCATTTAAATGGGATATAATTATTTTTATTGATTAATTGAAACGATGACTTTGCAGATAAAAACCAATATCCAATATAAATACCGACTGTAATGATGGATAGCAATATGACTAACCATACGTTTTTCTTTTTCAATGTTTGTATGTTATCTGTCATCTGGCTTCCGTCCTTTGTTCATTCAATTCAACAGTATAGCGCTGTGTAAGATAAAAAATTAATAAAGGGAATACGGTAGCATTCACAAGTGCTCTCGTAATACCGTAAACATAGTAGCTATTTTCAAAATTGGCAAAGGCCTGCATGATTAAGCTATATATTAAAATCTGCGCTGACACGACGATGGCCAAATCTAATAAAATAAATATATTTTCTCTTTTTAAAATGCTGCCTGTTGCAGTCAGCATTTTTTTAATATCCAAATAATGAACAGCAAATGGAAAAACAAGCATAATTGCACCGCAAATAGCGGTTGGTATAAATGCCAGAGACATCCCAATCAAACCAATGAGAAATAGGGGAACGCTAATAAACAGCACCATTCCAAAATGTTTTAGAAATTCTTTGATTAACTCCCATATAGTAGGATCTTCTTCATCTTCTAAATCACTTTCCGCTAATTTACGATACATCGGAATAAGACAAATAAAATTGATGATGATGAAAAACAACATATATAAATTGGGATATTGATCTGCTTCCATAAAGTCATACAGATATATGGTTGCAAAATACAGAAACAAGGTTAAGGGAATGACGATAATTACACTAATCATCATGATTTTTATCAGATATCTGTTATAAATTTCAAAACTTGTTTTAATCATCGTGTTCTCGTCCCATTCTTTTATTTATTTGTATAAACAAAAATGCAGTTATCAATGAAAAGACGGTACTTGAAAGTAAATTTTCATTCACCGTATTTGGTTCAAATAATACCGGAATCCTGAGGACGATCATTGAAAACATTAAATTGATAACTGACAGCACAACAGCAGCGAAAAATGCAGCAGTATATGGAGCTTGTTTATTCCATAACGGAGCAAGGATACCAACACTTCCATAAGATACAAAGAAAGTGGAAAGAACGACCCACTCAACCGGCAGGAGATTGAAAACACCAATGATAAAATTGTAGAAAATAATAAAAACCAAACTAACACCTATAGCTTGAATTAACCCTCTAAAATGAAACATATATCCCTCCACTAAAACCGATTACTTTTGATTCATATTTTCATTCCTGATTTCATCTACTTCGGACGGTTTAATTAACATGATTGGAGCAAGGAAAAAAAACAATAGATCTAAGCAAAATCCTAGTATAGCAATACCTAATGCATCTGGATTTGAAGTAGATAATGATCCCGCGTACGCAGCTCCTCCAAAACTAAAAACTAATATCAAATAAATAGAATAAATCTTCCCTAATCTTGATTTTCTAGGCTTTTGAACACCAAAAGCTATTTATCTCGAAAAGAAATAAGGTAAAACTATCATAATGATTAACATCACAACACCGATCCAAAATGTCATTGTCAAAAAATACATACGCAACAAAGGTATCGTAAAATAAATTGCAAGCACATTTATCATGACATAGGATAACAACGAAAAATACCTCTTACTTTGGTGTTTCGTTGTTTTCCAGAAATAATAAAATAATGCACCTGCGATTAAAGCTAATAAAGCATTAAATAGGAAGAGTGGGAGGCTAATTGTGGGAACCACACTTGCTAAAAAGCCCATACCCAGCAACAATAGAGTTATTCTAATTATTTGACTCTCTTTAAACGAAACTTCTTTACTCATATAAGCACCTGACCTTTAACCATTTCATTTTTTCCTAAACCACAACAAACACTATTCATTCATAATCTCATTCATTTTTTTAGGCTTAATTAACATTACTGGAGCAATAAATAGGCAAAATAAGGCTAATAAAAAAGCAAATATTGCAAGCACGATCATATCTGTCGAAATAGATAATGATCCAATATAAGCTACAGTACCAAAACCAATAATTAATACCACATAAATCGAATAAATTTTTCCTAACTTTGATTTACTAGGCTGTTGAATACCAAATGCTATCTCTCTTGAAAATATATAGGGCAAAATAAGCATAATCGTTAACATAATAACACCAACCCAAAACGTCGTTGTTAAATAGTAAATCCGTAATAATGGAATAGCTAAATGAATAGATGCGGTATTTAACATGACAAATGATAACAACGAAAAATACCGCTTGCTATTATGTTTCGTCGTTTTCCAGAAATAATAAAATAATGCTCCAGCTATTAAAGCTAATAGCGAATTAAATAGAAATAATGGGATGCTCCCCTTGGGAATTGCACTAGTTAAAAAACCTGTACCCAATAATAGAATGGTAGTTCCGATGATTCGACTTTCTTTAAAAGTTACTTCTTTCTTCATAAAAGCACCTAACTTTCGTTGTATAGATTCTCTTTTAGTTAAATATTATATAGTGCTTACCTTTTTAGATTTTAAAGAAGGAGAGGAGGATAGCATCATCCTCCAAAAAGACTACCTAGTTTTGAAAAACCTGATAATGTGCCATCCTTTATCGCCTTTGCTCCATTAACTATACCGTCATAACCTTTCTTAACGGTTTTAGTCACAGTTGACTTTAACCTTCTACCGGTTGCTGTACCATTGATTAGAGTAGTTGTTGCTATACCTGCAAACAATCCAAATCCTGCCCCTATAATCGTACCTAAACCCGGAACAACAGAACCTGCCACAGCACCAGCAGCAGCACTCGATGCTACACTTCCAACAGCGGTGGATGCTATGCCGATTCCAACATCTGTTGTTAAAGACGCGGCAAAATCCGTCGATGCTAACCCACTAAAATCAGAAAAACCATCGGAATGCTTTGAAACCGAACCCACCGAAGTTAATCCAACTCCAACCGGTCCACCTAATTTCATCATGTTTGACGGCTTCCAAAAGCTTGAGGAAGCTACATTCCAAGAACTATTTAGCGATGATTTGGTAGCATTCGCTACTGTTCCCATCATACCGCCGCTTCCACCAATTTTCTTTGATTCCATAAAAGCGTTGTATCTAGCCTCACCTACGCGTCGGACTTTTGGGCCAAATTCCGCATTACTTCCACTATAATCATAGGATTTATACCTTTCATAAAACCAATTTCCAATGGAGCTGTTTAAACTTTCTTTCCCATAAACAGCATAATTGCCGTCTGCTAACTGCCTAAAATCAAAACCAGCATACGTTGCAATCAAACCTTGTGCAACATCATCAGCAAAACCCAGCACATATTTTTTAGCATCTTTGGCAATACTAACAGCCGTATCTATAAAATTATCGCTATCTTTTGTTGAATTAAAAATGATATTCCACAAAGAGGGTGGTTTGCCTGCATCACTATTCGCACCATTGCCGCCTTGGATACCATTTCCTTGAGTTGCATTTCCATTACTAGTCAATCCACTTCCTTCTATTGCATTACCATTCGCAGCATCTCCACCGGCAAGTCCTTCTCCAGACCCATCCACATTGCCGCCATTAATTATGTTACCATTGGAATCTGCATTGTTGCCTCCCACAGCGTTTCCGTTTGCATCACTATTTCCGCCATTAATGGGATTGCCATTTTCATCGACATTGCCTGCATTTCCACTGTTACCACCATTAAGTGCCTGTCCGCCTTCTACATTCGTTCCATCAGATCCAAATTGACCTTGCTCTACTGCAGTCCCACCAGCCCCTGTATTTCCAGCATCAATCTGGTTACCACTTTGCACATTATTACCTGGTTGAATCGCATTACCACCAACTATCGTGGAAAAAGTTGGTGGAGCATTTGGTGTGATAAATTGACCAAATGTACCAGGATTTCCTTCAATGATTGGTTCTCCAGAGTTGAAACTGTCGCCTGACTCAGGTGCAGACCCATCATTATAGGATTCACCATATTCATATACTTCCCCCGGCGTGATAAACTCCCCACCAGTGATCGGTTCTCCCGGAGTGATGGATTCCCCTGGTGTAATCGGCTGACCAGGAGTGATAAAACTCGCCGACACACTCATTATAGGCAATACATTCCAGAACAGGATGATGCTGATTAATACAATGGAAATACGCCGATTGTATTTTCTTTGTTTCATGACATCTCCTTTCCATACACGAATAACAGCTTAAAATGTCCTCCGTGTACTTCTACCATTAACCGTTATTTGTTTGATTTCCCTCATATTTTTCTTCCAACTTTTGTATAGCTTCCTGATAGGCGTTTTCATTCCAGTCTTCTAGCTCTTTATCCAGCTCTTCAACTTTACCTCTCATTGAATCGTGATATTCATCGTTTAACTCTATTAATCTGAAGTAAGTTTCTCTTGAAATTTCTTCTGTTGACTTCAACGCTTGATAAATATAGTCTAGTGATCTTTCCTCTTGTGTTAGATTGACTAAATTTTCTGTGGTATAACCAAAAATATCGAGACTGTTTTGTGTTTCCTGAAGATCAATTTCTTGCTTGCCTTGTTCTTTCCACTTTTCCCACGCTTCCGCCATTTCATTGATCTTATCAAACTCGTTTGCCAGTTCATTTTCATCTTTTACAGTTTGATAGAGTCCTTCTGCCGCATTTGCAATTTCTTTCAAATGATTCTGTCCCTCACTGTCCACATCATAACCAATGACATTAATGATTGGCTGAATATTGGAATCATAGAATTGCTCTGCTACCTTCACAGGCTCCGATTCACATGTCTCAATGCCATCACTTACCAAATACACAATATTGGTGTTTTCTTTTCCATTAAATTCTGCCAAATCTTCCTGCGCTTTGGAGAGAGCTAATCCATTTGGTGTCCACCCGGCAGGTTGAACACTATTCAAAGCCTTCGCAAAAGCATCTTCTTTATAAGAGTCGAACCCATAAATTTTATCAGAACTATTGCAGGATAATTCCTTATCACTGTCTGCTCCTGTTCCTTTATGTCCATATACTCTTAGTGCCACATTGGTATCTTCGGGTAATTCTTCCATAAAGGCTGTAATCGTCTCTTTTGCTGCAGCCATTTTCGATTTACCATCTATTTGCGCCGCCATGCTTCCAGATGCATCCAATAAAATTGCTATATTTAATTGTTCTTTAAATTGGTATCTAGGGTCTTCTATTTCAGGAGAGCCTAATAATTGGAATTTTAATTCTTTCAAAATTTCTTCCTCACCCACGTAATCGTCCTGTACCAATTTCAGGGTTTCCCGATAAAAATAATGAAGCTCTTCCTCACTAGGGTTGTTGCTTATCTCAGGCATGTCTTCACCAAGATATTCTAGTAATTCCTGTCCTTCTCGTTCTGCTCCATCTTTATTATTAAAAACTTTTCGAGCATATTTTCCTTGTTCTAGTGCCGCCAATTCCTCTACCGTTGATGGTAATGGATCTGTTTCAAACTCTTTAGAAGAACTTGTTTCATTTTTTTCTTCCTCAGGTACTTCTGACTCATCTTGTTCCTTTTGTGTTTCATCATCCTCAGGCGTAATCACTGTTCCAGCTTCCAATGATTCCTTATTTTCTTCTTGGTTATTTGGCTCTTGGGAACATCCCGCGGGAAGGATAAAGAACAAGACACTAAAAACTGCGATTTTCCTCACCAAAGTAAACCTCCTTTGGTAGAAATCTCTGTAATTCATTCCAAAATAAGTTAATGCTGATTAATATAACATCATATAATGGTATCATTTAACTATTATTTGTTTGGTTTTCTTCATATTTCTCTTCCAACTTCTGTAATGCTTCTTTATAAGAATTTTTATTCCATTCTTCCAACTTACTCTGGAGCTTATCAACTTCTGTTCTCATGGCATTGTGGTAGTTGGAATTTATCTCCTGCAATTGTTGAAATGTTTCTTGTGAAATTTCACCTGTTGAGAGTAATGCTTCAAAAATATATCTTAGTGACGATTGCTCTTCAAACAGTTTGGCTTCATCTCTAGTGGCAAATCCAAAAATATCCATATCATTTTGTTTCTCTTGCAAATCTAATTCTAGCATTCCTTTTTCTTTCCACTCTTTCCATGCTTCAGCCATTTCATTAATTTTATTAAATTCATTCGCTAATTCAGCTTCATCCTGAACGGTTTGATACAGACCCTCTGCCGCATTCGCAATTTCCTTCAAATGATTCTGGCCTTCACTATCAACGTCAAAGCCAATTACACTAATAATAGGTTGAATATTAGAATCATAGAATTGCTTAGCTACCTGCACTGGCTCTGTTTCACAAGTCTCAATACCATCGCTTACCAAGTACACAATATTGGTGTTTTCTTCTCCAATAAAATCAGCTAAATCCTCTTGTGCTTTGGATAAGGCTAAGCCATTTGGTGTCCAGCCTGCAGGTTGAACAGAATTCAACGCCTCTGAAAATGCTTCCTTTTCATAGGGACTATATCCATAAATAATCTCAGAACTATTACAGGATAATTCCTTATCACTGTCTGCTCCTGTTCCTTTATGTCCATAAACTCTTAATGCAACATTGGTTTCTTCGGGTAATTCTTCCATAAAAGCTGTAATTGTCTCTTTAGCTGCAGCCATTTTCGATTTACCATCTATTTGCGCCGCCATACTTCCAGATGCATCCAATAAAATTGCTATGTTTAATTGTTCTTTAAATTGATACCTGGGATCCTCTACTTCAGGGCTCCCTAATAATTGGAATTTTATATTTTTCAGAATTTCCTCTTCGCCAACATAATCATCCTGGACGAGTTTTAATGTTTCCCTAAAAAAATATTCAAGCTCTGTATCACTGGGATTACTACTTATTTCGGCCATATCTTCCCCCAGGTAATCCAGTAACTCAGCACCTTCCCGTTCTGCCCCATCTTTATTATTAAAAACTTTTCGAGCATATTTTCCTTGCTCTAATGCCGCCAGTTCCTCTACCGTTGTTGGTAATGGGTCTGTTTCAAACTCTTGGGAAACAACTGTTTCGTTTATTTCTTCATCAGGATCCTCAGACTCATCTTGTTCCTTTTGTTTTTCATCATCGTCAGGCGTGATTACAGTTCCTGCTTCCAATGATTCTGAAGTTTCTTCCTGGTTATTTGGTACTTGAGAACATCCCGCTAAAAGGATAAAGAACAACACACTAAAAACTACAATTTTCCTCACCAACGTAAACCTCCTCTGCCAGCAATCTCTGTAATTCGACTAACCTACCATTCCTTTAATTTTACTAATAATACTTGTAATTATGTCCGTTATCCCACTTTCCTGATCACTAATCGCTGAAGACACAATTCCCAATACTAAAATTAATAAAGCCGCTATCCCTAACCACTCCAATGATTGTGCACCTTTCTCATTGTTCAGCCATTGCGACACCTTCACATAAAACCCTGTTAACTTTTCCATTTTAAAACCTCTCCTTTTGATTTTTATTATTTTTTATTTAAATGACTAAGTACAGCCATTGTTTTCTGTACCTATTGAAACAATTGAAAAATATTACTGTTTTGGTTAAACATATTCATCACCATCAGTCCACCTATTAAAACCAATGCAGATGGCAACACAACAAATGTCGTGATTAACGTAACTTTCGGTGATGCTTTTGCGGCTTGTTCTTTGATTAGTTCCTTCTTTAACTTCCTCATTTCGATGGACTGCTGGTGGAACGTTTTGGAAATGGGGATTCCCAGTTTTCCCCCTTGAATTAGCGCTTTAATTAATAGTTGAAATTCTTTACTCGTATTTCGTTCCAATAACATTCGGTATGCGGAAGCTCTTGGCACTCCCATTTGCACTTCCTGAATAAAGCGGCCAAATTCTTCCTGAACAGGGCCTTCAAAGTAAGGAACGATATCCCGCAGTGCCTGATCCAGGTTCACACCTGCTTTTAACGTAACACTCATTGTATCCAGGAAATCCGGTAACTGATAGGTTAGCTCCTCCTGACGTTTTTTTGCCTTTGACTTTATCCAAAAAATGACAGCCAGATAGCCAACAATCGGATAAATAATCACGGTAAGTTCAGCAAAAGGAAATCGAAATATCATGGCAAGTCCACCAATAATCAAACCGATGATCATAAAAAATATTTTCAATCCCTGGAACCTTTCCGTTGTTAAACGATAGGGATGGCCCGCTTCTGTTAACCATTTTTCCACATCATGATCTTCGCTGTAAAAATTAATTCGCTGGCCAATGGTTGAAAAATCATCGGCAAAATGGAATACTCTCGTTAATAGCTTTTCTTTCCGTGTTTGTTTTTTTCCAAAGATATCTTCCCTATAATGATCTTCTTTCGCCCGTTTCTTCAGATCACTTATGTAAACCGTATATTCGTATCCATATTTTAGCCCTAACCCAATGAAAAAGAGAATGAGTAATAAAAATAATACAATTAATCCATCCATCTGCTCACACCCTTATATTGGTGACTTTACGTACTAACCAGAACGTTAGAGCCGTACCAAGAATAAAAAATAGTAGTAATAGGATTCCAATTCCAGTAAATAAAGGATCTAAAAAGCCATCAATTATGTTATTCATCATTAGCACAAGAAAAATAGGAATAATTGGAACCAGAATGGCAACATAGCGTTGTTCAGCTGTCATTGTTTTGATTTCCTGTTTTAGCAGCTTCCGGTCTTCTAATGTTTGACTCATTTCATCCAGAATAGAGGAAATATTTCCGCCAGCTTTTTTCTGGATTAATACGGTTGCAACGAAAAGTTTGAATTCTTTATTACTAATTCGATTTTCCATTTTCTTAATCGCAATATCAAAAGGGATCCCCAACGACAGTTCATGTGCTAATTGTTTGAATTCCGTCTTTGCAGGTGCAGCAATCTCCTGGGCAACCATTTGAATCCCCTGATTTAATGTCATCCCCGACCTTGTAGAGTTCGCTAAAATTCTGCATATCTCAGGAAGCTGTTCTACTAACCTTTCATGCATTTTATTTTTACGAACAGCAAACAAAATTCGTTTTCCACCTTCAACTAAAATCAGTGACAGAAAAGCACTTAACAGTAATCTCAAGTTAAACATATTTACGAGCAGTAAAATCATGCCCATCAATGCGACAAATTGTGCCGCGATAAACTCGGAAGGTGTAAATGGGATGTTTGCCTGCTTCAGCTTTTTAAACATTGGCTGAGCCGTATCCGTGTGATCATATCGATCTCCCAATAACACAATAAAGCTTTTTCGTTCCTGATCCGGTTTATAGAAATCCTCTGCCTGCTTACGCCAGGAACGTTTGGCTCTGCGGTAATCCAGCCAATATGCCAGGAAGATAATAAAGCAAAACGTAGCTAAAATCGTAATGATGGTAGGAATCATAGACGTACCTCCTCTTCTGTCGGTATGAACAGAGAGTCCGAGATATTCTGACCAAATGTATTTAATCTGCTTAAACAGTTGGGAACATATCCGGTCGGCGTATAATATCCCTCTATGTCACCATTTTCTGTCATATTTGTCCGCTTAAACCTGAAGATTTCTTTGATTCGATGTTCCCCATCCTCATCCTGTACTACCTCTGAGATAGCCACAATCTTTCTTGTACCATCTGTTAGCCGTGTAACTTGAATTATAATATCTAGCGCACCTACAATATATTCACGTATAATTCTTGCAGGCAATTCCAGACCTGCCATCACGACCATTGCCTCCACACGCCTTAGGGCATCATCTGTTGAGTTCGCGTGTACGGTTGTAATCGAGCCTTCATGACCGGTATTCATGGCCTGTAGCATATCAAATGCTTCTCCACTGCGGACTTCCCCAACAATAATCCTGTCCGGACGCATTCGTAACGCATTTCGGACAAGTTGTCGAATGGTTATTTCCCCCTGTCCTTCTACATTTTCCGTTCGGGCTTCCATACCAATTACATTTGGACGGTCAAGCCTTAGTTCTGCTGAATCTTCAATTGTAATAACCCTCTCGCCATGAGGTATATCTGCAGCTAACACATTTAGTAGTGTTGTCTTACCTGAACCTGTACCACCTGATATTAATGTATTCAATTTTGATTTTGTCACTGCTTGTACAAATAGTGCCATCCGCTCATCCAATGTGTTAAATTGCAGCATATCATCCATTTGAAACGGATCTTTTCGAAACTTACGAATGGAAACAAGCGTACCATTAAGACTGACAGGTGGAATAACTGCATTCACACGGCTTCCATCCGGCAATCTAGCGTCTACCATTGGTGAGCTTTCATCAATTCTTCTACCAATCGGTGCCACAATTCGATCCACAACATGCCTTACATGCGCATCATCGCGAAAAGAGATATTACTTTGTTCCAATTTCCCAAAGCGCTCAATATAAACTTCATCATACCCATTGATCAATATCTCTGTAATCGATTCATCAGAAATAAGCGGCTCCAATGGTCCAAAACCAACCGATTCATCCAGTATACTGCTGATAAGTAAATCTTTTTCCTGTCTCGGTATAACTACTTTTTCCTCTGACATAAATTGTGAGACTAATTGTTCTATTTTTAATCTCATCTCACCCTGACTCAAACTTGTCAAAGCTTCTAAATTTGTATCACGTAGCAAACGGGTTTTGTAATGCTCTACCAATTCTTCAATATACTGATTCTGTTCGTTGCTTACTGGCTTTGTTTTTAATGTTTGATTAACACGTCGTTCAAATAAAGAAGCCATTGGCAATCACCTCCTAGCTCAATACCGACTTCGCAAATTTGCGTATATCTTTCGCAAAAGGAATGAACTTTTCCTTTTGTGCTTTTCGAATGGTATCTCCTTTGTTAATAAACGTCTGCAATCGTTTGAAATCTCTTCGAATCGTGGCGGTTATCGGAAAACGCACTAAATCTTTCAAATCCTTTTCTTTCAGTTCCATTTCCTTTGAGATATTATTAAGAATGATTTCCATGCTGGATTTCAACTCAATCCCAAGTCGTTCACTTACTTCTTCAAAATGTTTCAAGACTTTCAAAGAAGGAGTATCGGGTTGTAGTACATAGTAAATTTTATCCGCTTCTTCGATTGCCGCTACGGTATTCTCATTGACAATCGCAGGTAAATCGATGACACAAAAATCGAATGAACGCCTGCATGCACGGAGTAATCGGCTAATAAATTCAGCATCAATTGCCTCCGCTACCCCAGCATCTGCAGGACTTATTAACACTTCCAATTTCGAATGTTCCTCTGTTTGGGACACATTACGAATATGACTTTCATTTAATTCGTTAATAACAGGTTGCAAGTCAATGAGGGACCGGTTCGTCTCTAAAGACATGATGGTTTCAATCCCTCCAAATTGGACGTTTAAATCAATTAAGATCACCTCTGCTGCTGATTCAAGTTTTATCGTTTGCGCATAAGTAGAAGAAATAACGGTTTTACCTGTACCACCTTTTCCACTGTAAAATGCATGAATTTGTCCTCTTCCCCGACCAAATACGACAACATTTTCTTTATCTGCATCCAGTTGCAATCTATAATTTTTCTGCATCGTAGGAAAACGGCTAATAAATAAGCTTAGTTCATCAGGCAGAATAAAAAATTCCTCTGCACCAGCCCTCATAATATTTCGCAATAAACCAATGTCGGATACTGTTGCAAGGAAAATAACATATGTAGGTGGATGTATCGATTTAACATACTGAACTTGTTCCTCTACATAGTCTGTATTTGCCAGGATAAAAATTACAAAATCTCTTGTTTGACGATTAATTTCACGCGAAACATCATCAGATCCAATCACCGTCACGTTATTCTGATCCCGATCAATCGCATTTAGCACTTGAGTAGTAATCGAATCTTCTTCACTCACAATTAAAATATCAAATGGATCACTCATCATTTCTCTCCTTGATTACTTTCTCCCATATAGAGACATTTTTACTCTGCATCTTGTTCTTCTGGTTCTTGCTCTGATTCTTCGTTTGTCACTTCCTCTTCTGGTACCTGCTCTGTTTCCTCGTTTGATGCTCCCTCTTCTGCTGATTCCTCTTCTCCCGTAATCATCGTATCTCCTTTTCCAACATTCGCCTTTAATATACGAATGTAATCAGCATAGTTTTGCTGATGTATTAATCTCTCAGCATCTTTAGTAGATAATTCCACTGCAATCCCTGAAAAGTTGTCATTTGTTCCCTGTGCGTAAACGACTGGAACATCTGTTAAAAAGGTTTCGGTTTCTTCATCAGAAGAAACAATAATATCCACTCGATCCAACGCCTCAATGACTTGATCAAATTGAACATTTTCCTTTCGGTGAATCGATACTAATCGATGGTCCTCGTTATTTAAATTGGAAACCGGTTTTATCATATTATTCGTAATAATATCCCCTTCACTTAAAGGAACAACAGAGACACGATTTTGAACTTCCGAAAAATCCGTGATGTGTGAGTCGGTAACAAATTTATTGGGAATCTCCATTTTGGCTAGTTGATCTTCCTGTAATACAACCCGTGAAGGAATGTCTCCATTAGCCACATAAACCTCCGTCATCCCTCCCAATTCTGCATTAAGTTCTTTGACTTTCCCATAAACGAGATATCCTGCAATTAAAGCTAATATAAATGCTAATATAAAAAATATTCCAGCTCTTTTTTTCGACTCTATCATGCGCGTTTCTCCTTACTCTTCATCACAAAAATTGTGCCGCCTTCCTTTACTTACTGAATAAGTACAATCTTTTTAAATGATTAAATTTGTCTGCTCTGCTTAATTACTGGGCTGCTGTATTTTTATACCTAAAAAAGGGCATATGGGCAGTTTAGTGACTAATCTTTCAATCTTGAGCCACCAACCTTCATTTTTAAGCAGTTCCATATGGTTTTTTAAGACATTACATGCTCATAGGCATAAATTGCTGTTTTGCCAATACTGTCTTTACGAATCTTTCAGACAGCATCACCAATTGTTCACATCATGGCCTTTTTCCGATTCACAACACTGGTATGCTCGGCAGTTGTGTGTTAAAATTACATTCACCAGAAACATTCAATACTTTTTTGGAATGAAACTGATATTGAATCTTTCGTAATTAGACTTACGAAAACAGGAACGAAAATGCCAGGCGTACAAATAGTTATTACTTATAACGCGATAAGTTCAATTTATGTAACAGTCCTGCTGCCACCCGTCAGAATGATGCCATGAACAAAATTAAATCATGATGTCGTTGTTTTTTGAAAGTCAGGAAAAATAAAATTTAATGATATGGAATAAAATGAGTCTTCAATCAGTATTTTTTTTCATCCCTCACTGATTGTTTAGATTTTATACAAGCTTCATTTTATTCAATTATTTAGTAGAATCATAGTTGTGATGTTTGATGGTGTTTTTTACACTAGAATAGTATAAAGTTATAGCAAAGAAGTGTTTAGGGCATAGTAAAATATTTAAGCCCGAATTGTAAGAAAAACCAGGCTATTCGCTAAAAGATGAGTGAATGCAAGCTTTTCTAATATATTCGCTTTTTCTGAAGGTCTGTCCAATGCTGGGTATAACAGTAAAATCATTACGTATAAATTCATTAAGTTCAGACTTGGTAATACTACTGCTCAATTGAACGGAAAAATTATGTACTTGCAATAACGAATGAGCTCCAGCTTCAAATACAAGCTGCTGACATAAAAATGATACAGGCAGATACTTTAATATTCTGAAAAAAATGCAGAAGCAATTCACGTATTAGCACTTTCTGCTCAAAAATCAACGGAATGAACAATGTGTTGAAAGTGTACTTTCTTACCTTCCAATTATCCTCAAAATGATTCACATTTTCTTTACAAGTATATTAACATCTATCCATAGTTCCTACTCATTAGACTCCTCCCATCAAAATCTTCTTCAATGTCTAATTATAATGTGAAAACAGAATATTAACTACAAAAAATGGAAAATTTGTACTAAAATGAGCGTTTTTTACTAATCAACAATACCCACACCATTACTTCCGAACTATGATAATACGCCTGGGACCTCCTGGATTTTGTCTATATTTGCCGCGTTGTAATAAAAAAACATAGTAACCTGTTGTCCACAAATTACTCACGTTATCCATTCCTTTATATTCATCATTCGTAAAAATTCCAATCTTACTTGTACTTTTCCTATTTCAGTAAAAATTGTAGTGTACTTCATAAAGTTGTTATAGCAGCATTCTCTTTTTATACATATATACGCTAATTTATTTTAAAAAGGTAAAGTTGTAAACAATGAAAACAAGGGGACAAAAGGGACTGGTTCATCATCGCCCCACTCCTATCTACAATCCAATGTGACAAGGAACCTGTCCATTGGGTTAAGGCCTCTAAACTGAAATATATATACCTCCACTAAAACCGATTACTTTTCATTCATAATCTCATCCATTTCCTTTCGGCTTTAATTAACATAACAGGAGAAATAAATAGGAATAATAATGCAAAGAGGAAAGTTAACACTGCAATAATAATCGCATCTGGATTTGAAGGAGAAAAGGGCCATTCCCCTACCAGACTAGTACTTTAACGCAACGGGAGACTGACCCTTTTTCTTAAAAAGACCACCAATATGATTCAACATCATTGGTAGTCTTCCCCTTACATCGATTCCGACTTAGAATCTTCGTTTAGTTCCATCTGCTTTCTTCGTCTAACGAGTATAGCAAACGACAGAACCGCCGCAATACTCGCCAGGGTCATCACGATTCCCATGGATATGGCAGGATTGGTTCCTAAACCTGTTAGTGGGGCAACCATTCCCCCAAATAGAAACTGTAATAAGCCGAGTAATGCCGAAGCACTTCCTGCAATCTTGCCTTGATTTTCTAAGGCTAGGGAATTTCCAGTCGTACTTACAATCCCAACACTGGATACCGCAAGAAACAATGGGACTAAAATGAAGGATAATCCGGCATTCAGTAACAGTAAAATAAGAAGGGCAATGGAGCCAAAACTGGCCATCGAAATTCCAACAACAAAAAGATTGGTCACGCTAACCCGCCCAGCTAATCTGCCTGTGATTTGACTAGCAATAACGATCCCAACACCGTTCATGGCAAATATGAGACTGTACACTTGAGGAGAGGTCCCATACATATTTTGCAAAACAAAGGATGAGCCAGCGATATAGGCGAACATTACAGCACTTACTAAAGCTTGTGCTAGTGCAAAGCCGATGAAACTTCGGTCGAAGAGAAGTTGCTTAAATGTGATGGCTGTCTGTTTCATTCCTCCTACCGACCGTGATTCATTTTGCAGTGTTTCCGGCAAACTAAAAAGGACAAAAAGTACCATCACTACCCCTATTACACTTAAAACGATAAACACCCCTTGCCATGGTACAAAAAGCAAGATAGAGGCTCCTAATACGGGTGCTAGTATTGGTGCGACACCATTAACAAGTGCTAACAAAGAGAAAAACTTTGTCATCTCTACACCTGAATAGATATCTCGAACAATAGCACGAGACAAGACAATACCGGCAGCTCCAGATAATCCTTGAATAAACCGTAACGTGATAAAGACCCAAATGTTTGGCGAAAAAGCACATAAAAGAGAAGCTATACTGTAAATCGCTAGGCCGATAAGGAGTGGAGTACGACGTCCTTGTGCATCACTAAGTGGACCTACCAATAACTGTCCGAATGCTAAGCCAAGCATAAAAAAAGTTAAGCTTAATTGCACCAATGATGGAGTCGTATGGAGCTCCTCTGCAATGTGTGGTAGAGCTGGTAGGTACATATCAATGGAAAGTGGAGCAAAAGCTGCTAATGTCCCCAGCAAAGCAGCTAATTTCAATCGCTTGGATGGTAAGGCTGTAGCCTTTGTATGATTAATCTTTTCTAAAGAATCATTCACTGATATATCCCCCTACTGTATTCATGATAGTTAGATAAAAACACTGAAACGGAAACACGAGAACAGTAATCCATTATTTTAAATCAGTAGACTTTCTTTTTTTAATAACATCCATGATTAGTGTATCAATCAATATCAAAAGCACACCAAAACTAAGAGCATAATCCGCAAAATTAAGGATGCCTTGACGATATGTAAAATGAATAAAATCCGTTACTTGATTAAACAAGACTCGATCAATGGCATTTCCAATTGCACCACCAACAAAAAGGCCGGTCCCTATTACTAAAAGTTTTCCATTTATATGTCCTTTCCTTAGCATATACATACTTAAAACGGTAACTATCATTGCAACTGGAACAAACAGACGCCCATACCCTTCAAATAATCCAAAGGCAGCACCACTATTTTGTATATAGGTAAAGTGTAATACCCCTTCCCAAACTTCTATCGTATCTCCAACATGTAAAGTTTCACGAATCAAATACTTAGATAGTTGATCAATGACAATAACGAGCATAGCAACAAGATAGAAAAGAATACATATCACACTTTCTTTGCTTTTATATTTTTAAACATATCATGAATTAAATTTAATAGTTAGACTTAAATTTTCATGTAGTCGCTGCTCTTTAACCAAGCATGGGGTTATGCGAGAAAGACACATGATTTCATGAATCATTCTATTTCAAGCTATCTAAGCTTTATGACTAGTTATCATAAAATTCTCAAATGCACCTATCTGCAAGGGTTTACTGTAATAATATCCTTGGCCAAGTATACATCCATCTTTATTCAGTTCATCAACATGTTCCTTGAGTTCAACTCCCTCTGCAATAACATGTAATCCAATGGAATTTGCTAAGTTGATGATTGCTTTTGCAATTTCCTTACTTTCTTTACTCGTATGTATATCTTTCACAAACGATTGGTCGATTTTTAAGGTATCAATGGGGAATTCTTTAATATAACTTAGAGTACTATAACCTGTTCCAAAATCATCAACAGAAATACGGATGCCTAGCTTTCGAATTTCCTTTAAAATGGAAATCGTACTTTTGACATTGGCCAAGACACTTTCCGTTATCTCTAATTCGAGCCGTTTTGGATCTAATCCTGTTTCATGTAAAATGGTTTTAATCTTATCGACAAAATGGAAATCCTCCAACTGACGAACCGAAACATTCACAGATAAGATTAAAGATGAATATCCCTCGTCTTGCCATCTTGATGCTTGCCGGCAACTTTCTCTAAGAATCCACTCTCCCAATGGAACAATTAAGCCCGTTTCTTCTGCCAACGGAATAAATTTCCCTGGCGACATGATCCCTAATTCTGGGTGCCTCCATCTAACCAATGCTTCCATACCCATTAACTCACCCGTAGTCATATTCATTTTCGGTTGATATTCCAAATAAAATTGTTGCTCCTTGATTCCAGTTCTTAATGCATTTTCAAGGATTCGACGCTCTAAAGATTGATGTTCCATCTGTTGATTGAATAGCATAAGATCATTTTTACCGTGCTCTTTCGCATAATAAAGTGCAGTGTCTGCATTCTTGATCAAGTCCTCAGAAGATTCTCCATGATTAGGATAGTGCGCCACACCAATACTGCAAGTAAGTGTGTAATCTTGTCCATATGCTTTGATAGGGTTTTGAAACTCAATGAGCATTCTTTCAGCAATGGCCATGGTCCCTTCTTCATCCTGTACATCTTTTAACATAACGACAAACTCATCCCCACCGAATCTTGCTGCCATATCGGTCGGTCGAATAACGGAGCGAATTCGTTTGGCTGCTTCTTTAAGTACGATGTCCCCTGCATCATGTCCCCATTGGTCATTAATGGATTTAAAATTATCCAAATCGATAAAAAATAGGGACAGGTTAGTTCTAGAGTATTTTCGATCCATCAGTTCACTACGAAGATGATTCGTAAACGAACGTCGATTTGGAAGATTGGTCAAGGTATCATGAAATGCTAATTGATATATGGCTTGTTCTCCTTCTTTTCTTTCGCTTATATCACGCATGACGACTAGGATTAATTCATTTTCATTTTCTAAAAAAGAATTTTCGTTCATACGAATCATATTTGCCTCGACATCTATCTCATTTCCTTCTGCATGAAGGAGCCGAAATTCACTTTTTATCGGTTTTTTTATCGTTCTACCAGAGAAAGTAAAGAGATCATGTTGAACGGACTCCTGGTCATCTGGATGAATGATTTCAAAAAAGTTACTTTTCTGAAGGAAAGTAACATCATAATGTAACACGGTATGAAAGGATGGGGTGACATATTGGATAATGCCATTTCTATTCGTAATCGCAATAAGATCTGTTATATTTTCAACAATCATTTGATGAATGTCATTACTACTGATTTCCTGTTCCAAATGCTTATTGTTAAGAAGATATGGCTGCTTTATATGGTTGCCATTCCATCCTACACGATTGGGCTGATTTAATTCTAAAGCAACTCGAATTTTAACCTCTTTCCCAACGAGTACGCCGCCTGTTTCTAATGAAGCATTCCATGTGAGACCAAATTCTTCACGGTTAATGGTTGCTTCTGCCTCATAACCGTAAACTTCGACTCCCCTTGGATCTGTAGCTTTCCCACCAAACACAACATCGAATGTTACTGGCTTCGTTATCCCTTTTATCGTTAGATCACCAATTACTTTATAATTTGCACCACTTTTTGTAATAGTCGTAGATTGGAATTCAATCGTTGGGTACGTTTTAATATCGAAGAAATCAGCTGATTTTAAGTGTTTATCGCGTTCCTTATTACGAGTATTTATGCTGTCCCCATCCAATCGGAATACAATCTTTGCGGTAGTTAAATCCATTACATCATTCGCCTCTACAACCGCTGTATATGAATCAAATTGTCCTCGTACCTTGGATACCATCATATGTTTCACTTCAAATCCAATTGTCGAATGTGCATGGTCTATCATCCAATACCCCATCTTAAACTCTCCCTGTCATTAACGTGTATCATTCACCTATCTATCCATTTATTTTTGAAGCATCCCTACTAGCTCTCCATTTTCTAAAACACCTTCATTTTGGGACTTACTCATTCTCTTCAATAGGAGATAGTGTTGCTTCAATCTCTGCTCGTCTTTCCTCTAAAAATGGTGGTAAATCAAGTTTTTCTCCTAAATGCTCCACATCTCCATCAATGGTAAATCCAGGTCCATCCGTTGCAATTTCAAAAAGAATCCCGTTTGATTCACGGAAATACAAACTCTTAAAGTAGTAACGGTCGATAATTCCTGTCGTATGAAAACCTCTTTGTTTCACTTGTTCTTCCCAATAGGCTAGCTCCACACTGTTTTTTACACGGATTGCTAAGTGATGAATACTGCCGCGACCTGGTTTTTCCGATGGACCGTCTAAAGATTTCACTACGATTTCTCCAAAAACCTCACCAGGCATGGATTGAAAAATAGCTTCGTTTTCCGTACGACTTATCTCGGTATACCCGAACATATCGGTAAGTGTCCTTGCTAGTTTATCTAGTCTTCGTACTGTTATTTCCACAGAGCCCATACCTTGAATTTGATGCTCCACTGGAACATTAGACCTTTCCCAAGTTTCCCAGTGGTCCACCTTTTCTCCGTTTGAGGCGAGTAGCACCAAACGAAGCCCTTCTGGATCCTCCAATTTCAAGGCAGGGTGATTGGCATACGTGGTGATTTCACCATGATACACACCGAATTCCTGCAATCGTGCTTTCCAATAATGTAGACTATCCTCTGATGGAACTAGTAATCCGATTCTAGTAATGGCATTTGTACCACGGTACGTATTTCCTACTGGTGGAATTTCAAAAAAGGATAATTCCGTACCAGGGCTACCCGTTTTATCTCCGTAAAATAAGTGATACATCGATGGGTCATCTTGGTTCACCGTTACTTTCACCCGACGCAAACCAAGTACATGGCGGTAAAAGTGATTATTTTGACTTGCATTTTTTGTAATCATGGAAATATGATGATGTCCTGGAATTGGATACATAAACAAATCCTCCCTTTTCAATTTACTAGTCAAGTGATAAATAAAAAAATGATAGCGATATATTTATCACAACGCTAAGACGTTTCATTTTTCATCTTATTTTCAGTATTCTTTTGTAACTTCGTCATGAGCGAGTATAGTGTTTCCTGCTCTTCTTCTGTCAAACACTCATTGACAATAGACGTTTGAAAAGCAAGCTGAGTTCAAAAACTTCGTGCATTTTTTCTTCCTCTTTTTTCGTTAAGGAAATCCATTTCGTTTTCCAACCCTGCTTACGCTGTATATAGCCCTCATGCTCGAGTCGTGTGATCATGCGTGAAATACCACCCTCCGACACCGTTACTCTTGCAGCTAGCTGACTTTGCGTAATCGGCTGATAAGTCGAAACCTTATTTAATACATCAAACTTTGCAGCCGTAATACGAAACTGTTTTAAGAATTCATTGGAAAGTACATTACTTTGATGGGTAAAACGAGCAATACGCAACCAAATTAGTGAACCAAGTGTATTTTTTCTCAAATGACTCATTCCCTTTCGTTACTATCATTTTATACCTCAAGTGATAAAACGCAATCAAAATGTCTTGAATTAAATATATTTTAATGTATACCACACTTATAAAAGTGTCTCCTAGTTGGTTCTGCCCTTCTACCACTCTGAATGATAAAGTAAAATAAAAGTTGACTTTCTCGATTTAATGTTATGAATGAGGGACTGACCCACTTTTTCTAGAATTCGCAAACAAATATCAGTATCCTAATTATCATCTCGTCCCACAGTCCCCTTATCCCCCACCCTCGACATTTTCCTACAAAAAATCCTTATCTTAAGGTATCTATTAATATATAATTCTAATTACTGTAGTTCTTTACTACTCTAAAGTGATAAACAACTAATATATTAATGAGTAAAACAACCTTTATTACCGCTTATTTTTTGTTTGGTTAGTTAAAGAAAGTAGGGATTTTATGCCTCTAGAAAACATAGAACATATCCTATTAAACAAAAAAGAAGAATACCTGGAACAATTATTTACGCTTTTACGTCAAAAAAGTATTAGCACCCAAAACGAAGGGATGACGGAATGTGCCGAACTTCTGAAAAAGATGATGGAGGAAATTGGGATTCACACCAAAATCATGAAAACAAATGGGCATCCTGTTGTTTATGGAGAAAGACTGAAGGATGAAAATGCCTTTACCCTGCTTTTTTATGGACATTATGATGTACAGCCTCCAGATCCAATCGACGAATGGCTTTCTCCGCCTTTTGAACCAACCATTCGTGATGGAAGAATCTACGCTCGAGGGGCAGGAGACAACAAGAGACAGCTGATGGCCACGCTTCTTGGAGTGAAGACATATATCGATAGTTTCGGGGACTGGCCTATCAATATTAAATTCATATTTGAAGGAGAAGAGGAAAATGGAAGTCCTCATTTGGCCTCCTTTGTGAAAGAGAACAAAGAACTATTAAAAGCAGATCTAGTTTATACAGCGGATGGCTCCTCTCATAATAGCGGTTGTCCCCTAATCTTATTAGGTGCAAGGGGCTCTCTCCAGCTAGAACTAAAAGCGAAAGAAGCGAAATGGGATAATCACTCCGGAAATACAGGCAATATTGTCCCAAATCCAGCTTGGAGATTAATAAATTTACTAGAGACCATGCGTGATAAGGATGGGAACGTGTTAATCGAAGGATTTTATGACCATATCCGAAAGCCTTCCGCGAAAGAAGAAGATCTACTTGAAACCTTACCTTTTGATAGAGACGATATTGGAGAGAAAATTGGCTATCCCGACCTAGAGATGGATGGCAAAACCTATTATCACAAGTTAACAATGGAACCAACCTTTAATATTGCAGGAATCCATAGCGGTTATGCAGGGGATGGTGTTAAAACAATCATCCCTTCTACTGCGACGGTGAAATTAGATGTTCGTCTTGTCGTGGATCAAGATCCTAGCGATATTTACAATAAAATCTTAAGGCACGTGGAAAAACATGATCCAGGTATTGAAGTGACCCATTTAGTATCCATGGAACCATCAAGGACTCCCGCCGATCTAGATATCGTAAAGGTGGTAACGAATGCCGTTTACGAGTCTTATCAAAAAGAGCCATGGATACAGCCTAGTTTAGGAAGTTCACTTCCCGTTTATGTATGGACCAAAATTTTAGAAACACCATCCATTATCGTGCCTTATGCCAATTTCGATCAACGAAATCATTCCCCCAATGAAAATATGAAACTGGAAAATTTCTTTGACGGAATGAAGTGTACTTGCCAGGTGATTCATCAACTCGGGGAGTATGCCAAACAACGCTAAATCGATTTTACTAAGGTTTATGGAAAATGGATGTTGAATTGAAATAAAAGGGGATTTCGTTACATGAAAGTTAATCAACCAAACAATGTTAATACACCAGAGCCAAAGAAAAAGCCCAAAAAACCACCACACATCCTTGTTATTTTATTTTGCATAATGATTTTAACCGCTGTGATTACTTACCTTATTCCAGCTGGGGAATATGAACGAACCACCAATGAAGAAGGAAGAGAAATTCTAGTTAACGGTACGTATCAGCAAACAGAAGGGAATCCAACAGGTTTTTTAGATTTTTTCAATTCCCTTTATGATGGGATGTCTCAAGCTTCCGGAATCATCTTCTTGCTTTTTATTACCGGTGGGGTATTTGGTATTTTAGGGAAAACCGGGGCGATTGATAGTGCCCTCCAACATCTTATTAAAAAAATGCACGGAAAAGAAGTTTACCTCATCCCAATTCTATTTGCTATTTTTTCATTAGCTGGAGCTAGTTTTGGGTTGGGTTCCGAAGCGATGGTTTATATTATTATCCTATTGCCGCTTCTTTTAAGAGCAGGCTTTGACTCCATTGTTGCCGTTGCCGTCCCGATGCTTGGTGTCGCGATCGGATACGCCGGTGGATTTTTAAACCCATATAATGTTGGGGTTGCCCATGGGATTGCGGAATTGCCACTGTTTTCAGGGATGGGCGTACGAATCATTTGCTGGCTTATTCTGCTCATCGTTAGTGGCACGTACATTACGCTCTACGCAAGAAAAATTCAAAGGGATCCAAATAGGAGTCTCGTACGTGTAGAAGATCAGAATAAAAAGCTGGAAGAAAACAATGAAGCCACCGAAACTCGTTTAACCGGAAAACATATTGTCATCTTAATCTGCCTTGCCGCAACATTTATATCCTTACCAATTGGCATTATTAATGATGGATGGTACTTCAAAGAAATTACAGGAGTGTTCCTTCTCATGGGAATGGTTGTTGGTATCATTTCGGGAATGAACGTGAATGAAATGGCGACAGCCTTTACAGACGGGTGTAAGAACTTAATGGAAGGTGCGTTAGCTGTTTCGTTTGCTTATACCATTGTTGTAATCCTGCAAGATAGTAACTTAATCGACACCATCGTATATGGTTTAACGAATTTAGCTAGTCAATTCCCAGCTAGCGTTTCAGCCTTTGGTATGTTTCTCGGTCAATTCCTATTAAATCTGCCCGTCAACTCAGGAAGCGGACAAGCTGCGTTATCCATGCCAATTATGACGCCGATAGCAGATTTAGTAGGAGTAAGTAGACAAACAGCAGTTCTTGCCTTCCAGTTTGGAGATGGATTTACCAACGCCTTTTATCCTACAAACGGAGGATTAATGGCTGGACTAGCCATTGCAGGCGTCTCTTGGTTGAAATGGGCAAGATTTATGTTGCCACTCGTTATTTTGTTATTTATTACTTGTGCGATTATGGTGTCGATTGTACATCTGTTTGTGTGGCCGGTTTGATGA
>NZ_WOFB01000050.1 GCF_009733865.1 Oceanobacillus salinisoli
CAACCCCCGCATTCGCTCATCCTTTAGCGTATGTGTTGTTTGTCTTATACTTGGGAAGTTAAAATTTTGGCTACAGCGAATCCACTTCCCAGATTAAATTTTATACTTTCATGTAAAAGAGTCTAATCCATCTTTTCAAATTCCTGAACCATCAGTTCATAATTCATTGCACCAATCGATACATAACCAATTCGACCTTCCGAATCTATCAAATAAGAAGTTGGATAGGCATTAACTTGATACATGCTTTCCACTTCTCCTTCTTCATCCATTAAAATTGGAAAAGTTAGTGCATATTCATCTACAAACTCTGCTACGCCTTCCACACTTTTTTCTGTTGCTGTTAAATTGACAGCTAAGATTTCAACATCTGTATCGTCATACAGCTCTTGCATATCCGGCATTTCTGCTCTACACGGGGGACACCAGGTAGCCCAAAAATTAACGAATACTTTCTTCCCGCGATAATCTGATAATTTTACCGTCTCTCCATTTAATGTGGTTAGCTCAAAATCAGGTGCCATTTGACCTTTTGAAGTTCCAACATCCTCTAAAGATGCTCCTGATTCATTCGCATCAGTAGAAATCACAAAATCATAAACCGCCCAACCTAACATTCCGACTATAATAACTCCAAGAATTAATTTTTTCATTACATCTACCTCCGTATTACTTAATCTAGTAAACCATATCCCTTCGATTCATTTAAGCAATAAACTGATTTACGTAGCCTGTGACCAAAAACAGACCACTCCTATGAATTATTATAATAACATCCATCTATTCACATGATGAAACCCTCTTTATATTAACAAGAAGTAGGATATATAAACTAGTTATAAGAACTACTCCGACAAACCATAAATCAATCAAATAGCCAAATATGGTAATATATGGCTGTATAAATGAGAGAATAACTAATCCTAAAGACCAACCTATAATCATAACAGTTATAAGCCACGATTTTGATATACGTTCTTTCAGAAAAAGATAGACGATGATTAATACTCCCAATACAACCATGTACCCGAGCGAAAAATCGTTATTATTCCATGTCAGTTGAATAAATTCATAAATAAATGATCCAACTAAAAATACAGGAATAAACGAATAAAATAAAGTACCTGTATCCATTTGCCTGCGTTTATGTTTATAAAAGAGAAGAACTCCAATTAATAGTACTGCTACATAAAAAGCTCCCGAGTCACTAGGATAAGCTAATAGTGCTAATGGATCATCTAAAAATGTGGAGAAATGGATAATGATTTTCCCAACCCAAATAAAGATGACAAAATTAACGAGTTCAGAAGTCATTTCCCTCATTTGCTTTCTCTTCTCTTCCTTTGGTAAATCACTTATGATATAAAACGCAATCAATCCGGCAAGAATACTTAAAACTATAATGGATATCGATATAATTTTATCAGTTGCTATCAAAAGTAAACCTCCATTAAAAATCTTTCTTATCCTATATCCTACCATACAATTTTTATGTAAAAATATCATGAAAACAATACTCATTTTGAACATAGATGTGACAATTATTTGAACATGTACTTTAACTACTTTATCAATGTAATCTTATCGTAACTCTATTTTCTCTATTTGAGTAAAATAACCTTCGTATGTAGTGCTCAAGCACAAAAAAAGCTGCCCAATGAATGAGCAGCTTTCCAAATCTATTCTAAACTATACGATTGGCATACCATGACGCTGTAATGCTGCGACTTCAAGTTCAGACATTCCTTGTACTTGAGCAAAGCCTGCCACCTCATCTGAAATTTGCGGTGCATAATCTTTCGGTGGAGCAGCATGCCCCATTTGCCGCGCACGTCCTGAATTTCTTTTTGCAAATGGTCCCCAAATCGCTAGAGTTAAACCTGGGCTTTGAATGTTTACGAAAAATGTATTTCCATCAGGCGAAAACACCGGACCAGCTAATTCTGCATTGTTCAGCTTATTTTCAGCAAAAACATACGATTCTCCTTCAGGTGTTAAGCCGATAATTCGGTCTGAACCAGCACCATCCTCTGCTATCCATAAATCTCCCCATGGTGTGATTGTAATATTATCTGGAGATTCTAAATCATTTCTTGACGATGATTCATAGAACATTTCCAATGTATTGGTTGCTGGACTGTAACGGTAAATGGTTCCTGTTCCATTATCGCCTCCAGATGTATCCGAAAACCAGAACACACCGCCTATGAAATGACAGCCTTCTAACCTGGAAAATTGAATACACCCTTGTTGCCCAGCTTCATAGGTAGGTTTTTCTGAATCAACATCCTTCCAAACAACCCCATATTTCCTGCCACCCGAGTAAAACTCACTTGCTTTATTGCTGCTTAATTCTTCAAACGCTGCAGCCTGCAGTTTGCCACCCTTATGCAGTGAACCAATCTTTTGACTGCGATCATTTGGAATATAACGGTAAAAATAACTAGGACCAGCATCTTCTGTCAAATAAACAATTCCCGTTGCAGGATCAACATCAACCGCCTCATGTGAAAAAGCACCCATCTCTCTGATTGGTGTTTTTGACAGATTATTTTCTGGATCATTTGGGTCTACCTCAAAAACATAACCATGCCCTTCATTCAATGTTTCTTCACAAGTAAGCCAAGTACCCCATGGAGTTCCGCCACCTGCACAGTTTCGCACCGTACCAGCTGATGTAACATACTCTTGTTGAACTTTTCGATCATTTCCTACAACAAGTGCAGTTGTTCCACCAGTATTATCTTTGTCATACGGGTTTTTTCCAATAACAGGATTATTGGTTTGACTAGTTAATTCATGATTGCGAACAAGGATGGTAGAGTTATTCTTTCCCTGAAATGCCGCCATACCATCAAACATTGCTGGAATCGGACGACCATCTGAAAGGTTTTTCCCTTCCTCTGAAATTATCCGATACTGAAACCCTTTCGGAATATCAAAAACACCACCTGGATCTTTTACCAACGGACCATAACCACTAAGTGTGCCTTTTGAATTTTGCGATGCAGCTAAAATATTATTTCCACCTGGTGCCAAAAATCCTGTTGCACCTAAAGCAATTGCCGCCGTACTCATTCCGCTCACCTTCAAAAACTTACGTCTGTCCATATTCTCCTTATCATGCATGGTAAGATACCTCCTTTAGGTTTTGAGTTACTCTTTCCTTTAAACTCTATGAAAGACTATTAACTCTACTATTATAATAGCAATTCAATTTTAACCACTTGTTTAACTATTGTAAATTTATAATTAATTATGTCTAATTTAACTTACTCTATTGACCTATCGTGTTAAAATAAATATAACGAGTCAATTACCTTTTCATTTAAAATTATTTATTAAGGAAGGTGTTTACCATGCTATCAACAATAGGAATACCTGGTTTAATCTTAATTTTGATTATCGCTTTAGTAATTTTTGGTCCAAAAAAACTACCAGAAATCGGAAAAGCAGCGGGGCAAACGTTAAGCGAGTTTAAGAAGTCCACCCGTGATTTGACCAGTGATGTTGAAAAGGAAGTAAAAGAAACCAAAGAAATCATTGAAACCGGAGAAAGTAAATAATCAAGTAAAATACACATAACCTTGTGAAGGATGAAGATTGAAGATGTAAGGACTTACCTTGCATCTTCTCTTCATATAACTCTAAGTAACAGTATAAGGAAAACTAGACCTGCTAGAGTGTACGTGGCAGGATTATTCAAACATAGCAATATATTTATTAAGAAATGAAAAGCTCCACCCGTAAAAAGAATGAAGCTGTTTAATCTAAGATATCCGCATTATACTTCAAGTATATGATTATCCTTATTTACTATAATATCTACTTCTCCATTTGGAATTTCGCATTGCCATAATAATGACTTGGTCGATTGTGGCTTTTCTATATTATCTATGGAATATGCTGTGCAAATTGCCTTTGATTTGGTTAAGGTTAACAAGGCATATCCGTGAGTAGTACTATCAAATAATTCAATCCACGGATTTTCAACTTTAATGATATTCTGCAACTCCTTAAATAAAAGTTCTGCAGTTAACGTACTGAGACTTCCAAGCGTCGTTTGCAGCGTACGAACAAGTTCTGAAACGGCCCCATTTGGAATAGGACTGGATGTGTCTGGAACCTCTTGAAGGATATTTCGTATTGCTTCTCTCAGATTACTGGAAGTGACAGAACCAACCATTAATTCGACCCCATATTTTTCTCCGGAATCATTATAATCGTATTGAAGATAAGAAGCTTCAAATGTATGAAAGTCCCCTGTTAAGGCAATGAAATTTTGGATTCCCTCATTCATCACGGTTTGAGCAATAACATCTCTTTCATAAGGAAATCCATCCCATGCATCCAGATTAAAAAATCGATTTAATAGCTTCAACTGTGTGACTTGTACTTCATTGCCCCATATTTTCCAAGTGCTGTCTGTATTTTTCAGCTCTTTAATGAACCAGTCTCTTTGATTAAACCCAAGCATGGAACGATTCGATTTGTTCCTATTTTCACAGCCATTTGTAAAATACCGATCTAATTGGCCTTCACCACAAGGGTGGGCACTTCGATATAGGCGTTCATCTGTCATAAATATGGTAGCTAGATTCCCAATTGTAACACTACGGTAGATTTTAATAGATTCCTCGAAGGATTTAGATGAATCATATGGTACTCTAGCTGGCATATATTCAAACCAGACTTGATTTGCAAATAACCTTCTGCCTGGATCTGATTCTTGATTGTCATCCGGTGCAACAGCTGGGTAGTATGTATCATTAGCAAACTCATGGTCATCCCATATTGCAACCATCGAATGATTTTCATGAAGCTTTTGTAAATCATGATCAGACCGGTATGTTTGATAAAGAGTTCGATAGTCTTCCAGTGTGAATGCCTTACTTTTCCCACTAGGTAGATTAATACGCCTATCTTTCAGGCCTCCCTGATAACTTGCATCCCCAACAGACTCATATACATAATCTCCTAAATGCAAGAAAAAGTCGATTTCTTCATCAGCTAAATGTCTGAGTGCGTTAAAATATCCATTTGTATAATCCTGACATGATATGTAAGCAATCGTTGCTGAATGTACATCACTATCCACTGATGGTAATGTTTTTGATTTTCCTGTATTACTTACTAGACCACTCTTAGTTATGAAGCGATAATAATAGACTTGATTAGGCTCAAGCATCGTGTCCAGGTCGACTCGAACAATATTGTCGTATTCTTTCCAGATTGGGGAGAATCCACTTACTTCAACCGTTGAAAAGTCTTCCGTTTTACTTACTTCAAACATGACAAACTTACCATTTTCAATTTCTTCTTTTAATGATGGATCATTTTTCACCCCTGGCTTTTCCATCCAATATATAAGCTTACTATTTATCTCTATGTTAGAAAAACCAGTTTCTAAACTTGGATCAACCCTTGTCCAAAGCATCATTCCACTATCTGTAGGATCTCCTGATGCAATAGATTGCGGAAACCCTTTACCTGGTTCTTGCTGTGCAATGTACGGGGAAACTTTAGGAGCTGCTCCAACTCGTGATACCATTGTACCTAATTTACCAAGACCAGACGTTTCAAAAGCCAGTACTGCTGTTCCAGCTAGAAAATACTTCAGAAATATTCTTCTTGAATCATCGTATGTCATATTTTCGACTTTCCTAATATCTTTATCCATCATATACCCCTCTCTACTTTTACTACTTTTAGAATACAAGGATCATATGAATAAAGTTTTGATTATCAGTTACAACTCCTTAACATATTGTTAAAATATATTAATAATTATGTTTTTTAATACAAATACTAGATAAACAATAGACTTGGTATAATTAACCCTTCTTCCATTGGATACTGCTTAATTGAATTCCTAATAAGTTTACTGCTATTTATTTCTTTAAGACGTGTAGTTGCTTTTAAGTCATAACAAAAGACCGGATACGATTTAATTCGTATCCGGTCTTTTGTTATATTGCCTGGCGGCGTCCTACTCTCGCAGGGGGAACCCC
>NZ_WOFB01000051.1 GCF_009733865.1 Oceanobacillus salinisoli
TAACATTTGTCAACAACTTTTTTCTTGACGATGTTTTTTGCGATAGACTTACACTATATACACTCACTCAACAAAAGTCAACACTATTTTATTGAGTGGGCCTGAGTGGACTCGAACCACCGACCTCACGCTTATCAGGCGTGCGCTCTAACCAGCTGAGCTACAGGCCCATATTTATAAAATGGAGCGGGTGATGGGAATCGAACCCACGACATCAGCTTGGAAGGCTGAGGTTATACCATTTAACTACACCCGCAATATAAGTAAACCGAATTTATCATTCTACTAAATTCAATGGTCGGGAAGACAGGATTTGAACCTGCGACCCCATGGTCCCAAACCATGTGCTCTACCAAGCTGAGCTACTTCCCGTTTTATGGCGCGCCCGAGAGGAGTCGAACCCCTAACCTTTTGATCCGTAGTCAAACGCTCTATCCAATTGAGCTACGGGCGCTTAAAAAGCAACGTATTCAAATATAACATAATGCACATTCGAATGCAAGTAAAACAAAAATGCGGTCGAGAGGACTTGAACCTCCACGGGATTAACTCCCACTAGGCCCTCAACCTAGCGCGTCTGCCATTCCGCCACGACCGCATGACATAAAAGTGAGCCATGAAGGATTCGAACCTTCGACCCTCTGATTAAAAGTCAGATGCTCTACCAACTGAGCTAATGGCTCATATAGCTTATTTCATAAAAAAATACTATTGAATCAATAGTATGATTTAAAGCGAAATATCAAACTTATCATAAAACCTAATAAAATTTACCAAGAAGTTTGATTAAAATAAATTGGCTGGGCCACCAGGATTCGAACCTGGGGTACACGGGATCAAAACCCGATGCCTTACCGCTTGGCTATGGCCCAATAAATGGCGGTCCGGACGGGACTCGAACCCGCGACCTCCTGCGTGACAGGCAGGCATTCTAACCAACTGAACTACCGGACCTAACTATTTGTTTTTATAAAGGATGACCCGTACGGGATTCGAACCCGTGTTACCGCCGTGAAAGGGCGGTGTCTTAACCACTTGACCAACGGGCCATTTTTGCAATGGCGGAGAAGGAGGGATTTGAACCCTCGCGCCGCTCACGCGACCTACACCCTTAGCAGGGGCGCCTCTTCAGCCACTTGAGTACTTCTCCGTAATGGCTCCACAGGTAGGATTCGAACCTACGACCGATCGGTTAACAGCCGATTGCTCTACCACTGAGCTACTGTGGAATAACCAGAAGAATAAGCGTTAATTAGTATTACTCAAATCGCCACACTGTTATTCTTTCTTTAACAAAATAGTTAACAGCAACGAATTACATAATACATCATAAAATCCACTTTGTCAACATGTTTCTTGTTATTTTTTTATAAAATGCCGCTATCAAATTTGATAGCTTAATTAATTTAACATGAATGGCATCTTTCGTCAATGATTTTATAATAACAACTTTTTGTGCATCTATCTTTATATTATTAGGCTAACAATCATTGTTTTACTCTGCCCTTTCGTTTGGCCTAAATCACAATCAACACGATGCATAGACAAGACCACATTTCACCTTCACGGAAACACCTCCTGAGACCAGTCCTGCTGGCCCGAGTTCACGGGGGATACCCTAACCCAAAGTGGCGCGCAGTGTATTTCCGCAGCAGCAGATTACGCTCCAGCATCATTAAGAAATAAGTAGGATTACATGTGTACTGCGATTCTTTTAAAAAATTCACGAAGAGATCTCTTTAAAAAACTACGTATCGTATGATTTTCTAATCCGAAGACACACCAAAACAGTTATGGACCGTTCAGCCGCTATCCGTTATTGTATTGTTTTGTCATTGATAACCGAGACCGTCAATCGGTGTAAAAATTCGGCGAGCTTCCTTTATTAGTACCCAAAGCCTTTGGGCATTTAGAGATTCTAACTCACCTTGTAACGTATACCTACTATTTAACTAAGCATAATAGCCATATCCGACCTATAAGTTTAAAGATTTCATATACACCTTAATTTCGATACAGCATCAGCTAATATATCAATGGCTTTTTGACATAAACCCTTCCTCGTTTTATCTTCTACCCCTCGGTTAGCTTAATTTCCAGGAAATCACGGTTATCTAGAAAAATTCAGGAACGTTGTTTAGTGCTGTTTTTTAGCATTAACTTTCCACCGCATTTACTGCATCGATATTTTCTAACGTCAACCCTTCTCTTCCTTTTATACTCAAAAAAACACTTCTTACATATATATAGATACTTATAATCCGCGCGCTGAGAAGGTAGCGGTTTACAGTGTCTTGGGGATCCTGTTTTTTCCAGAAGTCGTTTAAAATCAATATCTCCATGCTTATACCCTTTTCCTTCTATATGAAGATGATAATGACATAATTCATGTTTAATAATTCCGATAAACTCGCTTTCATCCATTTCAACCACATATTTAGGATTTAACTCAACAAGCCTTTTGGACGGGATATATCTCCCCCCTGTTGTCCGAAGTCGATGATTGAATGTAACTTTATCTTTAAATGGTTTATGAAAAAAATGTATAGAAAGATCGTTAACTAATTTATATAATGATTTCTCATTTATCGGATCCATTTGCAAAAACACCCTTATATTTTTATAAAACATATTATAACATATTAGACCAGAATAGTGATTCCGCCAATCGTATTCACTGTGTTTATGTTATTAATTAAAATAATTATAATTAAACATTGATTTTTGTTTGAGTTGTTGTATAATAAAAATCGAGAACTTCTTTTCTAGAATTTTTCTGTGGAGGGAGGGTGGAAATACTCCGTGAAAGGAAAATAATTAACTACATAAGAAATAACTTATAATTTTGTTCTCATTTAATATCATTTAAATGAGAAGGGTTAATTCATAGACATTTTAATGTATATTTCTAAATTAACAATAATTCACAATAATTCACAAAGTTACAATCTATAATAATAGTAATATGAAAATCACTATGATATTATAATAATTGTATTTAATAAATCGGGAGGGGTTTATAAAATGAGTGAAGATAAGAAAAAATTGACCACCGCATTTGGTGCTCCGGTGCCAAATGACGATGATGTTAAAACGGCAGGGAAACGCGGCCCATTATTAATGGAAGACTATTGGTTCCTGGAAAAATTAGCACACTTTGATAGAGAAGTGATCCCAGAA
This sequence comes from Oceanobacillus salinisoli, assembly GCF_009733865.1. Taxonomy (GTDB): domain Bacteria; phylum Bacillota; class Bacilli; order Bacillales; family Amphibacillaceae; genus Oceanobacillus; species Oceanobacillus salinisoli. The sequence goes on from NZ_WOFB01000051.1 coordinate 3,181, forward strand.
CGTCGTATGCATGCAAAAGGTTCAGGCGCATACGGAACATTCACAGTAACAAACGATATTACTAAATATACGAAAGCTAGTGTTTTCTCTGAAGTTGGGGAGAAAACCGATATGTTTATCCGCTTCTCTACCGTTGCCGGTGAACGTGGTGCTGCAGATGCAGAACGCGATATCCGTGGTACTTCAATGAAATTCTACACAGAAGAAGGTAACTGGGATTTAGTTGGGAACAATACACCAGTATTCTTCTTTAGAGACCCTAAAAGATTCCCGGATTTGAACCACGTTGTTAAACGTGATCCTAAAACAAACATGCATAGCGCACAGGCTAACTGGGATTTCTGGTCTTCATTACCTGAAGCCCTTCACCAAGTAACGATTACAATGAGTGACCGTGGTATCCCAGCAAGCTACCGTAACATGCATATGTTCGGAAGCCATACTTACAGCTTATTTAACGCAGATAATGAACGCGTTTGGGTGAAATTCCATTTTAGAACACAACAAGGAATTAAAAACCTAACCAATCAGGAAGCAGAGCAATTAATTGGTAAAGACCGTGAAAGCCATCAAAAAGATTTATATGAAGCTATCGAAAATGGGGATTACCCTAGATGGACGCTATACATCCAAGTAATGACTGAAGAACAAGCAAAAGAAGTACCTTATAACCCATTCGATTTAACAAAAGTTTGGTATAAGAAAGACTTTCCATTAATTGAGGTTGGTGTAGTCGAATTAAACCGTAATCCGGAAAACTACTTTGAAGAGGTTGAGCAAGCTGCATTTGCTCCAACAAACATCGTACCTGGTATCGGCTTCTCACCAGATAGAATGCTGCAAGGACGTCTATTCTCTTATGGAGACGCACAACGCTATCGTCTGGGTGTCAACCACTGGCAAATTCCAGTAAACTATCCGAAAAACGCGAAAAACTTCCACCCATATCATAGAGATGGCGCAATGAGAGTCATTCCATATGGCGGTGGCCAAGTATCCTACTCACCAAATAGCTATGGTGAATGGGAAGACAATAAAGAACATCAGGAACCTGCATTACAATTTGCCGAAGATGTAGATTACTATGATTTCCGTGGTGATGATGATAATTATTACGAGCAACCAGGGAAACTATTTAATCTAATGACAGAAGAAGAACAACAACGTTTATTTGATAACACAGCAGCTGAAATGCAGGGAACAACAAAAGAAGTTCAACTAAGACATATCAACAACTGCTACAAAGCGGATCCAAAATATGGTGAAGGTGTAGCTAATGCTCTTGGTGTTTCATTAAGTGAAGTAGAAGCAGCAAGTGAAGCGGAGTAAATCATATAAAAGGAGGTCCAAAGTATTCGCTTTGGACCCTTTTTTTAGCACGTTAGGAAGGAGAAGATTTTGGCAAGGCAGGGCCGTTCTACGTAGCTGAAATTTTAACTTCCTAAGTATAGGAAAACGACACATTCGCTAAAGGATGATCGAATGCGAATTTTTCTAAAGTTTCCCTAATCTACTTCCCACTATTAATCATTGACAGTGCTACTCTTCCCTTTTCTGCATCAATCTCCTCCACCCAAACTGTTACTACATCCCCAACAGATGCAATATCCATTGGATGTTTCACAAATTTATTTGCCATTTTCGAGATGTGAACAAGCCCATCCTGTTTTACTCCGATATCCACAAATACTCCAAAATCAACGACATTTCGAATCGTCCCCTGCAATTCCATACCCGGTTTCAAGTCCTCTAATGTCATGACATTTTGCTTTAATAACGGCTGCGGGAAATCATCACGCGGATCCCGCTCCGGACGACTTAATGCATTGAGTATATCGATTAAGGTTGGTTCACCAATTTCCAACTGGTTTGCAACGTCTTTTTTATCCAATTCATTAATCTTTTCCCGAATTAATTCTGTACCAATATCTGCTATATCACAATCCATCATTTCTAACAGTTTTTCTGTACTTGGATAGCTTTCAGGATGAATTGGTGTTCGGTCTAATGGATTCACTCCGTCAATAATTCTCAGGAATCCTATCGCTTGTTCATACGTTTTCGCACCTAGCCGAGGAATTTTCTTTAATTCCTGACGTTTGGTAAACTTCCCTTCTTCATTTCTTCGTTTTACAATATTATTGGCCACCGTTTTGCTTAGTCCGGATACATATTGCAGCAAGGAAGGAGATGCGGTGTTAACATTTACCCCAACCTGGTTAACCGCAGTTTCTACGACAAAAGTCAATGATTCATTCAATGCTTTTTGGCTAACATCATGCTGATACTGTCCAACCCCAATGGACTTCGGATCAATTTTTACCAGTTCAGCCAATGGGTCCTGAACACGTCGGGCAATGGAGGCTGCACTTCTTTGTTCTACCTCTAAATCCGGGAATTCTTCACGTGCTAATTCAGAAGCGGAATAAACACTTGCTCCTGCTTCATTCACAATAATATATGGGATATCCAAGCCATTATTGGAAATAACATCCGAAATAAAGTGCTCGGTTTCCCGGGATGCGGTTCCATTTCCAATGGCAATTAGCTCGACTTTATATGTTCTAACCAGTTCCATCACGATTTTTTCAGAACCAGCTATATCATTTTTCGGAGCTGTCGGGTACATAACCCCAACATGAAGCACCTTCCCTGTTTCATCGACAACAGCTAATTTACACCCTGTCCGATATGCAGGGTCAACACTTAAAACGGTTCTTCCTTTTAGCGGTGGCTGTAATAATAGGTTTTTCAAGTTCACTGCAAACACATCAATAGCCTGCTCTTCCGCCTTTTCCGTTAGACTTCCTCTAATTTCTCTTTCAACGGAAGGCTGTATTAAGCGTTTATAGCTATCCTCGATGGCAGCTTCTATTATTTCTTTTACTTCCCCACTTACATGTTTAATTATTATCTTGTTCTTTAAAAATTCTAAAATACGATCAACAGGTGGTTCAATCGAAACCTTCAGAATATCTTCTTTTTCCCCGCGGTTTAATGCCAGGATTCTGTGGGAAACAAGGGAGCGAACAGCTTCATGATATTCATAGTACATTTCATAAACACGTTTTTCATCTTTGTCTTCCACTTTTACTTGCGATTCAATGGTGCCACGTTTAAAGGTCTCTTCACGGATAAAGTCACGATATTCCGCATCATCCGAAACACACTCTGCAATAATATCGTTCACACCAGCTAATACATCGTCCAGTGTATGTAATTCATGTTCCTCTGATAGATATTTTTTCGCCTCTTCTTCTAACTGCGAAATTTCCTGTTTCCAAATCAGTTCAGCAAGAGGCTCCAGCCCTTTTTCTTTCGCAATCGTCGCCTTCGTTCTCCGCTTTTGCTTATATGGACGATATAAATCTTCTACTCGCTGAAGCTGTGTTGCTTGTCTAATCTCTTGCTCCAGTTCTTCCGTTAATTTCCCTTGTTCATCTATAATACGAATAACTTCCTGCTTTCGATCGGATAAATGAACAGCATATTGGAACCTGTCCTGAACGTTCTTAATTTGAACTTCATCCAGACCTCCCGTTACTTCCTTACGATAACGGGCAATAAATGGTACCGTGTTTCCCTCATTTAATAAATCAATTACTTTTTGTACAATATTCGTATTTACATTGGTTTCTTTTGCTACTAGACGAATGATTTCCTGTTCCACTTCTACTGTCACAAATGTTCCTCCTTTAATTCACCATTCCTATTTTAACACATTGCATTTATATTTAACTATATAGCTAAAGTTAGAAAACCTTGCATTCGCTCGTCTTTCAGTAAAGCAACTTCCTGTAACATTTTATATTTTCCTCATAACGCGCAATGGAAAGGGCTGACATCCACCCTAATGTCAGCCCTCCACATTTTCATTGTAATGTATAGCTATTAATGTCGTATCATCATCCCTAACTTCCTGACTGACATATCGATACGATTTTGTTATTGTATGAACATCAGTATTTTCCAAACACATTTTGGACAATTCTTTGTCCTTCACACCATCTGAAAATATAATAAAATTCATATCAGGTTCGAGTTTTTCTTTTATTACTTTAAACGACCGTCTATATCCCGCCAAATAGCCAACATTCGGAATACTGCGTTTTTTCCTTCCATCAGCCACCTGAATAATACCAATATTGCCAATGGAAGAAAAGGAATACAGATTTCGATTAAAATCCATTTTTAAAATCCCTAAAACTACTCCACGTTTACCTAAAAGCCGCTCATTTGCAATAGTTACAAGCTGTTTGACATCGACATCCATATTTTCCTTAATAATATCAATTACAATTTTCGATGACTCATTTGCAAATTCTCCACTGCCAAGACCATCTGCAAGCGCACAAATGAACCCTGTCTCTGTTTCTTTGTAAAAATAACTATCTCCGCAATAATAATTGCCTTTTTTCGGCTGTTGGAAGATAGAAACATCTACTTTATTGTTTGCGGTACTCAATCGAAAACCTCCGAACTCTTGGATTGAATCGCTTCTTTTAATTTGCGCAACGATCGTCTTTGCAGTCTGGATACATGCATTTGGGAAATTCCTAGCCGTTCACCAGTTTCTTTCTGACTCAAATTCTCAAAATATGTATATTTAAGAATTTGCTGTTCGCGTTCAGATAAAATAGGAAGGATTTTCTCTAAAATAATTTTATAATCAATCGAATTATAACCGTCCTCTTCAAATCCGATTAAATCAATTAATGCAACGGTACTTCCATCCGAATCCGCTTCAACTTTTCTGTCAACCGATAGTGCATTATAACTTTTACTCATTTCCATTGTTTCTAATATTTCTTCTTCTGAGGCGTTCACATATTCAGCAATTTCTTTTACTGTTGGAGAATTTTGATTGGCTGCTGTTAATGCATCCACCGCTTTTCTTATCTTTGGTCCCAATTCCTTTATTCGGCGAGGGACATGAACACTCCACGTTTTATCACGAATAAAACGTTTAATTTCTCCAATCATGGTTGGGATAGCAAAGGACTCAAATGATTTACCAAGAGAAGCATCATATCTTTTAACTGCAGCTAATAATCCAATCATCCCAACCTGTACCAGGTCTTCATGAATGGTAGCATTCTTGGAATATTTCTTTGCAATAGATTCTACAAGGTATTTATACTTAAGGATGATTTTTTCTTGTATGGCTTTATCTTCTGGATTATTCTGGAGAGCTTCAATCCACTGGTAAACCTCATCTCTTCCTTTATGATCGGCTTGAGATTTGGTCGTCATCAAGGTCCACCTCAACTTCATTCACATACTTAGTCATCCATACAATAACACCTTGGTTATTGTTAATTTGAACTTTATCCATCAGTGCTTCGATTAAAAATAATCCAAAACCTCCTTCTCGAAGGCTCTCCACTGATTCCGTCTCTTCAAAAGGCCCTATCTCATCTTTTACCTCATTTAGTTTAAAACTTTCTCCGTTATCAGCAACCATTACTTCCAGCCGATTTTCATAAACACCGAATCCAATTGTTATCTCCCCATTTTCCTGCCCCTGATAAGCATGTGTCACCGCATTTGTAATTGCTTCGGATACTGCAATTTTAAGGTCTTCAATATCGTCATAAGAAAATCCCATCCGATTTGCAATTCCTGATAAACTCAAGCGAATCACACCTACAAACTCCGCTTTTGCCGGTATCTTCATTTCTATAAAGTCAAAATTACTCATTATTTTCTCTCCACCTTATTGCTTCGTCCTATATCCATTATTTCGTCTAAGCCCGTTATTTTAAAAACGCGGTAGACCCGGTCATTCAGATTCATAATTTTCATATGGCTGTCATTTTCTTTTGTTGATTTTAAGGCACTGATAAACACACCTAACCCCGTACTATCCATATAACTTACAGACTCCATATCAACTTCAACTACGCTTCCAGATTTTTGGGTTAGGGGCAATAGGCTTTCTTTCAATTTTGGTACGGTATAGGCATCAATTTCTCCAGATAAACGAATAATCAAATGATTGCTCTTTTCAACTAAATCAATAGAGAGTTCCATCCTTTTCCCTCCTAAAATTGTCGTTATTCTATATAAACCACTGTAAAAATGATAAAATACATTTATTTGAATTACTTGTTTTTATTTACCCAAAAACGTTGTGGGCTAAACTTCTTTCCTTAGAATGATCATGGTAAAGTCATCTCTTAATTGAAAGTCCTGTAATCGCTCAAAGTACTTATAAACATGATTGACAATTTCCTGTGCTGAATATGTTTTATATTTTCGGATAACATCAAGCACTTCTTCCACCTCAACAAAGCGATCTTCCTCTCTTGACTCTGTCACTCCATCTGTTAAGAAAATAACCATGTCACCTTTTTCCATTTTTAATTCATATTCCTGATATTCCACATCAGCCAACACCCCAAGGGCCAAACCTTTTGTCTTTAATTCTTCAAATCTATTGTCTTTGGCATAATAATGGAACCCTGGCTCATGGCCTGCAGAAGAAAACCGAAGTTTATTATAGGCTGGAGAGTATTGCGCATAAATCATCGTTATGAACATATTAGGGTCAACATTTCTTTCCACAACACGGTTTAAATTTTCCAATATGACATTTGGTTCCATCGATTCTTCCGGGTAGCTGTCTATGGCATATTTAATCATGGACATAGATAATGCAGCAGGGATTCCTTTTCCAATCACATCTGCAATAGCCATCCCAAGAGTACCATTTTTCCCCTTCACAAAATGATAATAGTCTCCATTCATCTGATGTGCAGGGGCACTAATGGCACCAATATCCAAACCTTCAATCGTTGGTATATCCGTTTTCAAAAAGGTATCCTGCATACTAGCCGCGACAGAAATTTCTGATTTTAAAGCAATTTGCTGTTCCCTTAATGTTTGTATTTCCTGATGCTTCAGCCCATAGGAAATCATTGCCTCCAAAAGAAAGTTCATGGAATGTTTAATCTCTTCAGAAAGATCTGGGTATAGATCTTCCAAAGCTTGTATATGTAAATTAACAATTTCCTCAGGAAGAATATTGTTTTTCAGAAACGATTTACTCATCATCTCCACACCGTATAAAGAACGCTCATCCTGAGTTTCAATATAGCTTTTCAATAGATTTTTATAGTTTTCTATATTAGAATCTATTACTTTCCTCATACGTTCCTCCTATCCTGAACGAGGCTTTTCACACTTGAAAAGTGTATACCAATTACCACGCCTCATCAACGAACCCATTTCTTCGCAGTAATTTTCGTTCCCTTTCCGAGTTCGGATTGGATATCAAATTCGTCCATTAGTCGCTTTACTCCAGGAAGTCCTGCACCTAGGCCACCAGAAGTTGAAAAACCATCCTGCATTACTTCCGCAATATCTGAAATTCCAGGACCTGAATCTACTGCTATTATAGATAATCCTTTCCCATCTATTGTATTTATCATATCAAAATAGATTTGACCATCATTATTGGCATATAAATATATATTACGGGCTAACTCCGATACCGCTGTTGCAATTCGTGCTTGGTCAACCGTGCCAAACCCCAATGTTTTTGCCATATCTCTTGCAACATGTCTAGCACCGACTATATCCCATTCTTTTTGTATTGTTACACAGGACGATTGAGGCTTCATCTATTCAATCCCCCAATTCCTGATGCAATTTAATAAGACCTTGCTCCAAATCTAGTGCAGTCGGGATGTTCTGCAAATGAATTCCAAGATCAATTAACGTCATTGCAACTGCTGGCTGTATACCAGTTAATACTACTTTCGCCCCCATTAAATCTGACATTGCTACCACATCCCCGAGAACCTTAGCAATGAAGGAATCAATGATTTCTACAGAAGTTAAGTCTATTACGACACCTGTTGCACCGGTTTTATATATTTTATCTAGTAAATCCTCTTGAAATTCGATTGCAGTTATATCATCTATTTCTGTTTGAATGGAAATTAATAGATAATTATGTAATTTTAGTATAGGTATGGGCATTTTAATCACTCCCCTTGTAAAGATTCGATTAATTTTTCTATGCTGTCTTCGTCCGGTTTTACATCAACCACTTTCCTGTTGGTGATCTCCAAAGCTGTCATAAAACCTTTTTTAAGTGAGCTTTTCGTAGGGAAATTAGTAAGGTCAATGCCCAAATTAACAATCGTTTGTGCTATCTCAGGTCGAATTCCGACTAAAATACATTTTGCCCCGATGAGACGTACCGCTTCAGCCGCCTGAATTAAATGATGTGCAACCATCGTATCTACAACTGGTACACCTGTAATATCAATTAATACCACTTCAGAATTGTGTGTGATGACACCCTGCAGAAGACTTTCCATAATTAATTTTGCACGATCTGTATCGATGGTACCAATGAGTGGCATGATGGTAATCCCATCAATTACCGGAATTAATGGTGCTGATAATTCTTGAAGTGCTACACGTTGAAGAGATACGATATTTTCCCAATTTCCGGTATACTCATTTACTAATATACGAATTATTGGCTCTACCCATCGATCAACACTAGCCAATACATTAGATATGTATTCTGTATCAACTCTATCTGATTGCTGGAGAATAAAATCAATTGTCACCCTTCTAAAAACTTGCAATCCATCAGTAATATAACTCAAAGGCCAACCAAGGTTAATAATTTTTTCCGAGAATGCTTCGACCGCCTTCGTTGATCCCTGAGTCTGAATGCTCGTGAATATAACATCGACAAACTCACGATTAGTGCTTTTGTAAACCTCATCAGAAATCGTAGCAGTACGATTCACTTCTTTTAATGTCCCAACTTCCTTTAACCACATTTCTACAATTGTTTCACTATTTTCCACAACAATAGCCTTGAATTTTGAGTCCATTCATAATCCTCCGTCAATCTAATATAAAGTTATGAATATTGTTTCATAATAATGTATTTTCTGCAAACAAATGCTTTCCAATTACCGCAACTATTATAGCATATATGTACCATACAAATAAGGTAAATATATACTAGAAAAGAACTTTGTTTTCAGGAACAAAAAATACCCGTTCTCATATTATAGAGAAGGGTATTTCCTACTGACCGTTATATATCTCTTTTAGTCCAAGGCTTATCTCTAAGGCTTGGTTAATCTTTTTCATCATTTCAACATCTAATTTAGTTATCCTGTCTGTTAATCGTTGCTTGTCTAATGTCCGAATTTGCTCTAACAATATTACTGAATTTCGATCAAACCCATATTTTTTGGCGTCAATCTCAACATGCGTTGGCAATTTAGCCTTTTGAATTTGCGCAGTAATCGCAGCAACAATAACAGTTGGGCTAAATCGATTTCCAATATCGTTCTGCAGGATCAATACTGGGCGAACGCCCCCCTGTTCTGATCCGACAACAGGAGAAAGATCAGCGAAATATACCTCGCCTCTTTGAACGATCAAATTATTACACCCCGATCACAGTACGCTTGAAGGTGATTTCAGCCTCCTCTTCAGCCTGAAAAGCTTCCGAAGCAATTGTTAGATTAATGCGACCCATTTCCTGATAACCACGTTGCATTGTTTCGCGAAATTGCTGAATATGTTCATCCTTTTTATGCTGTAGATAATTTTTAGTAGCCTGACATATAAAATCACTAAGGTCACTATTTTCATATTTCATGAATCCATCCACCTCATTTAGTAGGTTTGTTGGTAATTTTACCAATACTTCTTGTAAACTCTCTGACAAACCAATGCACCTCCGCCAACTGTTGAACGTTCTTTAAAAATGTCTCTTTAATAATAGCATTGAATACCTTAGTTTGCAAAGGGGTCATAGCGTTTTTTTGAAAAAAAACTTAGATTTTGTCGGCTTCCTTATAAAAAGAGATAGTCACCTTTGTAAAACAATTTGCGTATGATAAATTTTAATTAAAAATGCACTCCTGTAAACTATATGTAATTATTGAAAAAACATGCATCTTCTTAGTAAAAAATCCACATTTGGTATTATTCCCCTATAGCTTTTTACGTAAGTGCACTGCTTTTAATCTGTGCTGTTGATACTTACTACGGCATTGTATAAACGTTGATATTTGCTCTTGCCTCCGTTCCAATCAACCATTATAAAAGAGCATAACTTTATCATTAAGCACAAAAGATTGTTATAGGGTTGTAAGCACTATTTCCGTAGCAGTAGTCTGCATTCCCATCTCCTCTTGGAAAGCAGTTTTGCGCAAAGAACAAAAGCGCAAGCGCCCGTTTAGCGACGTAC
>NZ_WOFB01000052.1 GCF_009733865.1 Oceanobacillus salinisoli
TTTCCGTTGCTCACGTATGGTGAGGACCTTCTACTAAAAACGCCACGTCCTTGAAAAAGAAAAACAATTCTTTTTTCTGCTAACGATGTATCGCTTACGAAGTGTTCCTTGTCTTCTAGGCAACGTAGAAATCACCACAACACGCGCTAGCCCGCTACTCTAAGCTTCGCCGCCTCGAGCTTCTCGGTCCTTTTCATCCTCCTTTTTGAACACGAACTTTTATATAAAATTCCATAGAAACTTTCCAACCTTCATCAAATTCCTTTCTAACAAACTCCCCCCTTCCACACCATCATGTAAAAGGGGGGGCTCATACGAATTATTGACGTTTCTTCGTTTTCTTATTATTGTATTTTTCATTTGGAGTTAGTGGCTCATTTGCAAATTCATGATCAAATTCCCTTGACAGTTGTTTTCTTACTTCCTGTTCATCACTAAAACTTTTTGGCTGTTTCTTATCATGACTCAAAGTAAACACCTCCCTAGAGGTATTTTGGCTAAAACGGGAAAACTCATTCAATCCAATTTAATCAAGTACTAACTATAATGCCATTTTGTGAAGCTCGTTTGCACCCTGGTCCTTTTTACTTTTAGCTGAAAGGTTTACTAAAATCCCAAGTGATATCATGGTAATAACCAAAGAAGACCCTCCATAGCTGATCAAAGGAAGTGTTATCCCAGTAATTGGTAAGAGTCCTGATACAGCACCTAAATTAATCACAACCTGACTCATAATTTGAAACGTAATTCCAATAGCAAGTAATTTAGCAAACATATCCTTGCAGCCTCTAGCAGTAATGACACCACGAAACATTATATAGACATAGGAGCTTATGACAATGATCAATCCAAATATTCCTAGTTCCTCCATAATTATCGCCATAATAAAATCGGTATGTGCTTCAGGCAAGAAACCCAATTTTTGAACACTGTTTCCAAGACCTGTTCCCCAAATACCACCAGTTCCAATAGCGATATAGCCATTAATTAATTGATAACCGTCACCAAAAGGGTCAGCAAATGGATTGATAAAGGAGGTTACTCGTTCTAAACGATATGGTGCAGAATAAGAAAAATAAATTAAACCCGCTAACCCAATACTACCGAGCATAAGCAAATGTCGTATTTTCACCCCGGAACATATTACGATAATAGCGCATGCAAACAATATTAGGGCAGCCGAACCAAGATCCGGCTGTTGTAAAATTAACAAGAAAATAACTGCCAAAATGAGCAGGGGCGGTAATACCCCATTTTTGAATTGGTTAATGGTTTCCTGTTTTTTTGCATAAAACGAAGCAAAGTAAATGATCATAAATAACTTAAGCACCTCGGTAGGCTGAAAAACAAATGAACCTAACTCAATCCAACGCTGTGAATAATTTCTTTCGGTACCAACACCAGGAATGAGAACAAGAATTAATAACCCAATCGACACCAATACCAATAGCGGACTAATTTTACTATATAATCGATAAGGAAAAAAAGCAGCAAGTACAAAAAAGAAGATACTAATAAATAGCCATTGCAGTTGTCTCATAAAAAAGTAATTTGGTGTATCGTAATGGATATATGCTATCGTATAGCTGCTGCTGTATACCATCATTAGCCCGAAACCAGCCAGAAAGAATATAATGAATAGTAAGGTCAAGTCAAATTGTTTTATTTTCTCAGCCACGATTGATTTCATTGGAAAGTACCCTTTCGATTATAGAATGTTTTCACTAAATAAGTATTTTTTAGACCGTAATTGAACACTTAACACTAAACCCAATGCCATAAAATTAGTTATTAACGCACTTCCACCGTAACTAACGAAGGGCAACGCTAAACCAGTAATAGGCGTTAACCCGATTGTCATCCCTATATTTTGAAATACTTGAATTCCAATTAAACCAATTGTTCCAATACAGATGTATACACCGAATAGATGATTTGCCTGAAACGCAATTTGAATAATTCGATAGATTAATAGAAAATAAATAAAAATTAATAGACTTGTCCCAACAAAGCCAAATTCTTCCCCTATTACCGCAAAAATAAAATCGGTATGTGCTTCAGGCACTCTCCCACTCTGCATTTGCACACCCTGACCTAAACCATTCCCAGTTAACTGGCCAGAGCCAATCCCCATCATAGCTTGCTGGAGCTGGTATCCATAATCAGATGAATACTGGCTGGGGTTAAGCCATCCATATATTCGTTATAACTGATGGGGCTGCAAGATTTTTGTGAACAAGTCATGCTGATAATGAAATAGATAAATAAGGAAACCAATCAGACTGGTTATACCACCAACTAAAATAAGTATCATCTTTGAGGAAATGCTGGAAACAACAAATAAGGAAGCAGCCACTCCAATAATTACTAGTGCAGAACCTAAATCTGGCTGTACTAGTATGAAAAGAAAAGGAATAACGGAGCAGCAGATAGCTTTAAGAGTAATGGGGATACTTTTCTTAAACGACAACTTCGTCTCTCCTACCTTGCTTAATATATAAGCTAAATACAAGATGAGAAAAATCTTCATAAACTCAGATGGCTGAATTTCAATAATTCCTAAATTTATCCAACGCTGCGAACCATTTTTAACAGTACCAAAAAAATAGACCATAAGCAGCATCCCGATACCTGCTATGTATAACGGAAACGCCCATTTCTCTAGTAATTCATAATCAAACTTTGCTATAGCAACCATTAGCCCTATTCCAATGCCATACCATATACATTGGCGAATAGTAAAATAGAATGGTTGATCTTGTACATATTGTCCTGAACCACTATAGACGGCAACCAAGCTGATAATAAATAAACCAAACACCGAAACCATAAGAAGATAATCTACCTGATGTCTATTTTCATGCATCGTTTCATTCCATTTGCCTTTCTTATTTTTTATTTTCTAACTGCTGTAATACAGTTTGGACAACCAGAGCATCATCTAAATATCCAACTGGAAAAAGATAATCTGGCAGTAAATCCGTTGTTACAATAAAATACAGGAGAGCACTCCCCATTAATGCAAGTTGATATTTTGTTCCGTGATTCTTGGTAAATTCAGTGTACATCCACTGTAGTTTTTGAATATAGGGACCAATACCGTTAATCTTATTTAGCTTTGGTTGGAAACCTTCTAAAATGACCTGTTTTCCTTCTTCAGTTTGACTGAAATTATTATAATTGGTCAATTCCTTTTCCAATTGTTCCATGGAAAAGTTTCCTTTATATACTTCCGAGGACTCGATTAATTTTTCGATATTGTCTAACGCGACATGTAAATCTGAATCAGTCTCTTTCTTAGGTTCTACATGATAACCGGCTGCTTTCAGCAAGGAAGATAAATCTATCTCTAAACCGACAGCCAGTTTCTCCAAATGTTTTAAATTTACTTTTCGCTTTCCATTCATCATCTTAGAGATAGTTGCATGATCAACTCCTGATAATTTACTAAGCTTTCTGACGGAAAGATGTTTTTCTTTTATCTGTCTCTTTAAAAACAGACGAAATGCTTCATGATTATAATCTTCCATTACACTTATTCCCTCCTATCAATATAGATAGTTTCTATAAAAATAACAAAAGTGTTTCCTTTTTGTCAACTCTTTACCAAGAACGCCACCAAAACGTCAACAGTTGTAACAGGTACTCACCGAATTTTGTCGATTTATTTTCAAATAAAAAAAGGAACAAGCCTCATGGCTCATTCCCTTCATTTGTTTATTTCATTAATATCCCGCTGCTTCTTCTTTTGTTTCATAGACATTTATTACCTGGTACAGCGCTGCCCGTTCGGTATCGTTTAATGGTACTAGAGGTAAACGAACACCGCCAACTTGTACTCCAATATGGTTCAGTGCTTCTTTTACCGGTGTAGGGCTTGGTGCTGCAAACAATGCCTTCATTATAGGTAGGATATGACGATGAATACCGGCAGCATAGGAAACTTCTCCTTTACGGAAACTTGTAACCATATCCTGCATTTCATTCCCAATAATGTGTGATACTACGGATACAACACCTGTCCCACCAACAGCAAGTGTCGGCAAGGTTAAACTATCTTCTCCAGTATATACACTAAAATCGTCAGGCGTATTACTAATTATTTCAGCAACACTATCCAAATCTCCACTCGCTTCTTTTACCGAAACGATGTTTTCCACTTGAGATAGACGAATAATCGTTGAAGGCTCCATGTTCACAACACTGCGCCCCGGAATATTGTAAAGCATTACAGGCAGTTTCGTGCTTTCCGCAATGGCCCGGAAATGCTGATACATTCCTTCCTGAGATGGTTTATTATAATAAGGAGCAACAAGCATAATTCCGTCAACACCGATTTCTGTTGCTTCCATAGTCAATTCAATAGATTCTTTTGTATTATTCGAACCTGTTCCTGCAATGACTGGCACTCTTCCACCAACCACTTCCACGACAAACTTAAATAAATCCAACTTCTCGTTGTGAGTTAATGTTGGTGATTCACCTGTTGTTCCTGCGACAACTAAACCGTCAGAACCGTTCGCAATCAAATAATTTACTAAACCTCTTGTTGCCTCAAAATCAATTTCTCCACCTTGTTCAAATGGAGTTACCATCGCTGTTAATACATTACCGAAATACATAACTTCACACCCTTTTCATTAATTTGTCGTTTGAGAGTGTGGAGGACCAAATTAAAAAGCAACAACGAGAAAGGCCGCTGTTGCCAGAACAATTTTTGTAAAAGTTCTAAGCTAGATAGCCCTCCATATAGTCTCCTATATGACAGTCCTGTATTTATTCAACAACAGAACCAACTTCAGGATAATGAGAATCCCTCCGCTTCGGCAAATTCCCCTTTCCTTATGCTTCTTTGGATCTCATTCTCCTCCGCATAAGTACTAATGGTCTCTGCACCTCTATCCTTACTTTAAAAACATAAAATAAGAAAGTATTATATTGTTAACTCTAATGTACCAAAATTATACATAGAAAACAAGTCTTTTTCAAGAAGTTCTTTCGCCCATAAAAAACACTAACACTCGTATTTCCACCACATCCAGTGGTATAATATGATGAAAACTATAACACATGGAGGAAACATGCTTACATTTGAAGAAAAGCTTGCAATTATAGAATCTTTTCCGGAATTAACACGTCATGATGTATCCTTAGGTCGAGTGAATTTTCATTTTGAAGACAGTATTTTTGATAAAAAAATAGTCGTGTATCGCCTGCACCCAAATGGAAATGGATTTGTATATGCAGAAAGAATCAATGATCAGTATGAAACCGATTCAAAGGGTATGGTGAACATTCGTAATTTTTCAGAAGAAGAACTTCGCGGGATTATTAGCAAATCTATTGCATCCCTTGCTGAATCTGAACCATATAGAGAAACGTGGATTAATACAGAGGGTCAAACTTTAACCGTTGTTCATGACTTTGATTTGTGGAATATTTATGCGGGTCAAATGCTCGACGCAACCTATGCAACGTATTACGCAGCATCTGACTACTTGCAGCAGGAAGGATTTAGACGGCTAGCCATACAACAAGATGAAGGACAATAGGGATTCCCCCTTTGTCCTGATTTTTTTAAATAAATGCTAAAAATTTCACTTAGCAGAAAAAATCATCTTTATTTAGGTAAAGGTTTCAAACATGGGAAAGCTGTCTTACCATGTTTATATTTATTCCTACTCTGATTTTTATACCATTCCTGTTTAGCTAAGTTTAAATAGATGCAATAGCGCCATGTTTATGAATGCGACTACCAAAAAGACAGCAGCTAGCCCTTTTTTATCTGTCAAGAACAAAGTTAGTGCGGCCAAGCTGAATAGACTAATTTTTAAAACATTGGTCAATGGAACAGAAACAGGGATAGCCGCTTTTGGAGCAATGAATATTGCCCAAACAACTTCAACCACAAACGGTGTACAAATACCAATACCATTTTCCATAGGCCTTTATTTGTATAGAATCCCTAATAACTAAATGCAGCAAGTGCGGCCAACTCGATGAAAAATTGGACGAAATACAATGTATACAGAACAAACACCACCATAGACCATAGAAGCCTCCAGTACTTTTTAATAGCGATAATCTTTCCTAGTTTAGTAGATTACCTAAGCATTAATTCATTTTCCATTCCTCGCATATATTCATATAGTTGAGATGCAGGATTAACAACTGAACCTCCATGACAAACCTCCAATTGCTTAGGTTGTAATTTTTCCAAAATAACACTGCTCCTAACAGCTTCATTCATATCAGCGGTAAACATCGGGATTGGTTTATGAAGTTTTCCATTCTTTGAAGTAAAGAGATCTCCAGCTAACAGTACTTGATCCTCTTCGTGATAATAAACAACGTGGCCTGGGGAATGTCCTGGTGTTAGAAATGGGGTAAGACCAGCTATCTTCGTTAAGTTACCCTTCTCATCTTCGGGTAGGGGCTGGATAACATTTTTGGATACATTATTTTCTAGCTTTTTTCGCCTTGGATAAAGTTTCTCACCTGTCATATAGGGAATTTCTACTTGGTGAGCATACACTGGAACTTTTCTCTCTGATAAAATCATCTTTATAGCACCAACATGATCAGAATGGCCGTGGGTTAGAAGGATTTGCTTTAGTGACACCCCATCCAGTTTATGTAAAAATTTTATAATTCCTTTCGCCATCATTGGCATTCCAGTATCGACAAGTGTCACTTCTCCTTCATCACCCACAACAACCCATACATGAATTGGAATCAACATCCATGTTTTCAAACTCCAAATATGTTCTGATACCTGCTTTATTTTCATTGTTTTTCCTCGTTCTCCTTTATTTTTTCTTTAAATCCTAAAATAAGAACAGATACTGCGAGTTCAAATGTCGGACTTAAGCGTGCCATTAAGGCATCTGTTGATTCATGTTGATAGGAATATGTGCTTAATACACCATACAAGTTATAGAAAAAAATACGAGAATAAGCTAATAATTCATCATTATCCGGAATGGATAGGCATTGTCCAATAGCTTGCCTTAAAATCGCAAATAGTTTTACGCGAAGCCTATTCAGCTCTGATTCCGGTTCTGTTTCATCCACTTTTAATGATTTTTCATTAATCAGTACCCTATATATATTTTTATGATACAAGCAAAAATAAATAAATTCACGACTGATTTCCTTCAGTTTTTCTTCCGGCGAAAAAGAATCCATCATTGCAATTTCCTTCAGCTTATCATGCAGTTCCAGCAATGGAGGCATAGAAAGGTGATGAAGTAAGGATTGCTTATCCTTGAAATATAAATAGATTGTTGTATGGGAACAGTTGGCCTCCTTCGCAATTTCCCGCATCGTTACTGCATCATAACCTTTGCTGGCAAAAAGCTTTCCTGCAGCAGTTAAAATTATTTTCCTTGTCTCTTTAGATCGTTGCTTATGTTTATTTACCATGTTATTCCCCCATTTTAAAAAAACATCAGCACAAAAACACTAACCACTGGTTATAATATAACCAGTGGTTAGTGAATTGTCAATAAAATAATGGAATTCTGAATAATTCCTTACTACTTTAAGTTGAGGTTTAATCGCCCCATTTCCCCCCAATACCATTCGACAAATTCCGGGAAGTGACAGGCACCATACTATTTCTTGTTTAAGAATTTCCCGGCTAATTTGTCTGCTGCGGTTGGGAACAGGTTATATAGTACACTTCCCATATTCATCCATTTAGGTAAATTCAATTCCCGTTTTGGATGCTCCATGAGTTGAACGATTTTTTCTGCAACTTCATCTGATTGCAGCATATATTTCTTCACATTTTTTACATAGTTCCCTGTTTGATCGGCAACCGTAAAAAAGTTTGTTTCGATTGGACCAGGATTTACTGCAGATACATGGATGTTCGCGTCAGAAAGCTCCATTCTTAATGCATTTGTAAATCCCAGTACAGCGTGTTTTGTAGCTGCATAACCACTTGATTTTGCTGTTGCTAGTTTCCCTGCCTGTGACGCAATATTGACGATATGTCCTGTGTTGCGCTCCAACATACTTGGAAGCACCTGCTTGGTACAGGCCATCAAACCGATCACGTTCACATCAAACATTTTTTCAACATCTTCTAATTTTGCCTCATGAAACGCATCAAACACCCCAAAACCAGCATTATTTAAGAGTATATCAACATAGCCAACTTCATCTAAAATCTTTTTAAATACTTCTATAACTTGATATGTTTCACTTAC
The DNA here is from genome assembly GCF_009733865.1 of Oceanobacillus salinisoli. GTDB lineage: Bacteria > Bacillota > Bacilli > Bacillales > Amphibacillaceae > Oceanobacillus > Oceanobacillus salinisoli. The sequence continues at coordinate 8,217 of NZ_WOFB01000052.1, forward strand.
ATCAACCTGATGAAACATACAATCTGCAGATGTTTTTTCATTAATCTTCTCACAAAGTACTTCTAACTTATCTATGGAACGTGCAAGCAAAATCGGCCGTGCTCCCCTTTCAGCTGCCTTTAATGCAACTTTTTCACCGATACCCGATGACGCTCCTGTTATTATAATATTTTTATTTTGTAATTTTCCCATGATACACTCCTCAATAAAAAATCGTCACTTAATATTATCTAAAAAATGAATCAAAAAACATCCGCAAATTCACTAGGAATCCGCAGATGTTTCATTCGACAAATTTCGGGAAGTGACAGGCACCCTTATCGTTCTTGGAAGTGATATTCCGCTTCTTCTTCTCCCATTTCAACTTTCATATCATACTCATCTAAAAACCAGGAATCCTTTTCGTTAAAATAAAACGTAATACCATTTACTTCCGTCTTAACTGCTATTTTTCCATTTTCTCCAGTAGATAGACCTAAAAAATAATTAGGATGAACGGTTGGAATGCCACCATAAATTTTTAGATAGAATTGAACCAAATCTCCTTTTTCCAGCCCCATTTCATCAATAAACCACTTTGCTGCCTCTTCTGTAACCTGTAATTTCATGTTCACACCTCATCCATTCTGTTATCATCAGTGACATTGCTTGTACTCTTTTTATTTTTAAACTCCCCATACATTCTATACCACAATTTTTAATCAATGACCTTTTTCATAGTCTCATAAAGTGAATCTTCCATAAGTGGGGCTTTTACAGCCAATTTAATGAAGTTTATAAACTCCTGTTATAGCAGGATCCAGACATATAAATATTTTAATCTAGCTGCTCCTAATGTGTCTCCGCTTTTCCCACATGTATGCATCCCTATAAGATATGAGAAATTTCACTAGCCCCTTTCAATACTTGGGAGTCTCTTCCAGTATAACATCCATTTCCATATTAAAGTCCACCACATCGCTCACATTGGCCATTCATACAGACATACAAATTATTTTTAGGCTTTGACATTTACTTTATAAGTTTTCCAATTCGTTCAGTCATAATTTCTTCAAAGGAAATCTTCCATTAGTAACCCCTTATTTCAACCGATCTATTTCTTCTTTTAATAGCCGATTTTGTTCCTCGAGGAAATTTAATCGTTTATGTATACGATAGAACAATGGTGCATAGGCAATAATAATAATGATTAAGATTCCCAACTCAAACACACCCTTCCTGTTCACCTTTTCCATAACCGCTTCATCTCAATTAAATCCATGTCCTCGAATGTTAATTGGTAAATATCAGGCATATCCAGGCTTCTCCAAAAATCAAAATCATATGTTTTATTAAAATAATTCATAATTAACACCATAATATTTCCATGCATAGCAATTACAACATTTTTACCTTTATAATCCTCCAAAACATGTAATGTAGCTTCGGCACCTCGTTTTTGTGCTACTGAATTGGATTCGCCGCCTGGCCACGAAAAAGTAGGATCTTCCCATACTTTTAAAATGGCAGTATTAAAATCATCAACCGGATTCCCTTACAACTTCCTTTCTCTAAAATCATGAATAACGGAAATTTCTTTTTCGGAGAATGCTGCTATACCTTCTATAGTTTGAATAGCTCGTTTGTAGGGACTTGAGACAAAATAATCAATCTTTTCCTGTTGAGAATTTTTGTAATTTTTTCTGCATCTGCTAAGCCCTTCTCTGATAAAGGGCGGTTCAGTTTATCAGGTGTGTATGTCGAATGTGCATGTCGTATAAAATATAAATTGGTAAGCAGTTGTATTCTCTCCTTCATCTGAGAATCATCAATACTTCGTCACAAAATGATATTGATGAATATTTCACTAACTTGTCTGTTTCTAAAGAAAAATTGGCAGCAAACTTCATTCGCTCACCCCAATTATTGCTTTTTTTCTAGCATCCTTTTTCCAATTACTTAGCCTATCCCTAATAAAATAATAATAGGATTTCCCGTATAAGCAATCGAAAAGACTATGATTAACAATAATATGTATCCAACAATGAATCCCCACGTCAGCCATATGCGGGCCGCTGGCTGTTTTACCAATTTCCCCATACCTAACGCAAGCAGCGGAATGACTTGTAATGCATGTAAACCGACGAAATGTGGAATTCTCATGTCTCCATACTCGATGCTCCAATTTAATATTGGTAACCCAGGTCCACCATCCGCAGCCCCTACCGTATGCTGCAATTGGGCCGCCATGTATCCCCCGACGATGGAACCAAGAATGGAAATCCATAATCCAAATTGTATCGACCTAAACAAATAATCCGGAAGTTCTTTTGGTGGATGGAATGTAAGATAAAAAACGAGTAACAGCGCTGCTAAAGTGGCTATCATGATAAAAATTCCCATCAAACTAAATACTAAGCTATTAAAAACCGAACTTAAATTAAAGTGTGAACGAACGCCCCGACCTGCTTGCATTCCTATTAACAGGATTTCCATTGTCATAGCAATAGAAGTTCCTACTTCTATTAGCCGTTTCATACGGATTGACTTAACATACCCTACTATATAAGCAATTGTTATAGTGTACACAAAAATAGAGATAGCAAATTTAGCTGGCTTATTCCAAACATTAACACCCAATAACTGTCGTTCGTCAACAATCATAAGTATACAAAAAGCCATAAATAAAATAGCGTGAATCCATGCCGTAACACTTAATATAGGACTTTGGCGGTATGCCTCTATAAAAAAACTCACCCTTATTCCCCTCTTATATTTTATTTTAGTTCATGCTCTTTTCGTACGTTTTGTTGCTTTTTAATCTTTTAGTGGAAAACAACAATTTTTTCAGATAAAACCTTAATTAATAAATAACCTTATAAAATATAAGAGGTCAATAAGTTTCAGCCGTTCTTAACAAAAATTTACAAATCCATTGATTAAAATTAATTTTTTAATCAATCTTAAAATTCAGTCTTAAAGTAAAAATTTCTTCAATATTATGAAGTAAATAAAGTGGAGGAAGAGTAAAATAAACGTTTTTATCTTTGGTATTTCATTTATTTGCCTCTATACGAAAATCCTTTACTAAAGCGTTTTCTTTACCACAACCTTTAGAACCTCTATCATTTATGGTTTAAAAGAACTGTCTATTTTAATATTATTATGTTTGATTATTTTTCTCTAGATCCTTTGTAAACATCTCTTCTTTATTCTTCTTTAACTCTTAACTTAGTTTAAATTTTAAGATAACGTGTAAGGCATATTATCAAATAATTTTCTTACCGGTTTTACATATCTATTTAGTACACACCTAGCATATTTATTGTTTCCAGATAAAATCCATCCATAGCCAATCCAAGAGTGTAAATATACTCCTTTAAGATTACAATCTAAAATCTTCTTGATCTCATCAAACAATTTATAAATGTATACATGTATTCCGGCTATGTTTCCTATTGGTTATTCATTTCCCCTCATTCTCTACCATTTTATTATCAATCTTCCTTCCCTTCATTTGGCCAATACGACATGATGAATGACTCGCCACCAAAAAATAGGCTCAACACTTAAGTAATAAGCACATAAGCTACATTAATTAATTTGCACATGATAAGAAAGGAGTTGAAATTCTAATGGAACTATTTATGTATAGGCAAACATTCCCAGGGTATTTGCCTCAAGTTCAAGGAAGCGTGGATGGAGCAATTAGCCCATATATTTATCCGCCGCCATTTTGGTTTTATCCTCCATACTGGGGATTGCCGCCTGTTCCGCCTCTTTGGCCACCACCATTTCCAATTATACTTTAGATGGAGCCTGCACAGGGCTTCTATCTAAAGGCATGTTATAAATTAAAATCTAAGGAGCGATCCAAAGTGATTCATACAGTAAAGCCAGGTGAAACACTAAATCAGATATCAAGAGATTATCGTACACCATTATCGGAAATAACTAGAGCAAACCCTGGAATAAATCCAAATGTTATTTATCCTGGCCAATCAATCGTCATACCTGGTTTACCGTCTCCCGATACGATTCCATATCACATCGAGGTTTCCATCAGTAATCGCTGGCTAAAATTATTTTACAATAATAAACTCCAAAAACAGTACCCTATCGCAGTAGGAAGAATACTTTACGAAACACCGATTGGGGATTTTATTATTATAAATAAAGCACCGAATCCAGGTGGGCCCTTTGGTACGATGTGGATGAGTCTATCAAAAGAACATTATGGAATTCACGGAACAAACGACCCAAGTTCCATTGGTCAAGCGGTATCTAGAGGCTGTATTCGAATGTATAACAGAGATGTAGAGGAATTGGCAAGTATTGTTCCAATCGGTACTTTGGTTTCTATTCGTCCGTGATTTTGATTATTATATAATTTATTATAACTGTAGCCTATATTTTTCTAAATCAACCGTTCCATTGTGATCTACTTTAACGCCTTCTATTTGAAGGTTTAGGATTTGTTCATTATAAGCAGTATCATCTTTAATAACAATCTGACCATTTGCATTGACTACACGATACCAAGGTAAACGTTGTTTCTTACTCATGGAATGAAGAATACGGGCAACTTGACGGGCAGCTCGGTGATTCCCAGCAAGACTTGCGATTTGTCCATAGGTCATAACCCTGCCCTCAGGAATATCTCTTATAATGCTAATTACTTTTTCGGTAAAAGGGGTCATGTTCCTGCCCCACCTTTCTTCCCTAATTCTACTATATTGTATAACAAGCTTTGCTTCTAATTATTAATTACAGTATACTCCATTCCGCATTCACTTTGAAACATGGGTGCCTGTAGTCACCCCCCCTAAAAATAGACAATAAAA
>NZ_WOFB01000053.1 GCF_009733865.1 Oceanobacillus salinisoli
CAGGATTACAACAATGGTATAAGCAAACGAAACAGCTAATGCACCTTCCATTAAGTTCTCGGGTAAAAAGGGTCAGTCCTCCACTTTGCTAAAGCGTATTGGGGGACTGACCTATTTATTTTATTATTAAATTTAAAGTTGATAAATAATAAACGTATAAAGATAAAGGTCTTTGTACCGCGCTAATATTCATAATAAAATATTTTTTTAAAAAATATTGACAAATAGTTAGCGAGTTAGTAAGATGTAAACAAATAATATTTATCTGAAAATACTAATAAATATTATTTGTTAGATGAATCTTTATAAGGGGGGATTTCTTCCTAATTGAAAAGGAGATTTATAAATGCAAAATAGAAGTGATGAGATTGTAAGTAAAATTGGTAGAAAAATTGTAAGCGGTTCAATAAAACCTGGAGAAAAATTACCGAAAGTAGAAGATTTAAGTGAGGATTACGGTGTAAGTCGTACGGTGGTGCGAGAAGCTCTTCAAGGATTATCCGCTCGAAAAATTGTTCGTTCGAATAAACGTTCAGGAACGGTCGCCTTGCCAAGTAGTGATTGGCAATGGTGGGATTTGGATGTCATGAATTGGATCAGTGACTACCAAGGAAGAGACGGAGAGTTCTTCCTTGATATGACCAATGTACGACTGGGGATTGAACCAATAGCGGCTGGATTAGCAGCCAGAAACGCTTCAGAGGTAGATAAAGAAGAAATCACAATCTGTTTTGAAAATCTAAAAGATACGATAAGTGATACGAAAAAGTGGGCTAAAGCAGACTATAACTTTCATTTAAGAATTATCGAAGCTTCACACAATTCTTTGATGATAAGCTTACTTAAATTACTGCATAAAGGGCTCATTATCAGTAGAGAAAAAAGTATGGAAGCTTTAAATAAAAACCCAGAATTACAACAGGAAAAACCCACCCTAGAAGTATTAAATAGGCATCGTGATTTATACGATGCGATCATGACCGGTGATGAAGAAAGGGCTAAAACTGTTATGACCAATATGATCTTAAGGGTTCAATTATTATTTGAGAAGACTCTACTAAAACACAAAGAGTAAAAATGGGAGGAGAAGTATAAATGGGAATTCAAGTAGTTCGATTTGAAAAAGATAACACAGAAAAATGGGGAGTAGTGGAAGAAAATCGAATCAAAATATTAAAAGGAAATTATCCAACTTTAGCAGACTTTTTAGAGGATGGCCAAGAGGAAGCAAAAAAAATATTAGAGGATTCAAGTGCTGAAATCGTTTCATTTGATGATATTATCCTATTAAGTCCCGTCACAAAACCTGCAAGAATCGTTTGCCAAGGGGCTAATTATTCTAGTCATCGTGAAGAATCTGGAATGGAAGCAAATCGTCCACCTTTTAATTTGATTTTTAGTAAGGCAGATAGCTCTCTTAGTGGCGCTTATTCGGAAATTATTCGTCCATCTAATGTAGAATTGCTAGATTATGAAATAGAATTAGGATTAGTCGTTGGTTCGAATATAAATGAAGCTGTAGAAGTAACGGATGACAACTTACATGAATATCTTGCTGGAATTGTCTTAACAAATGATGTTTCTGCACGTGATGTGCAGTTAGTTCAAGGTCAGTGGCTAAAAGGAAAAAGCTATCGTACGTTTTGTCCAACTGGGCCAATTCTTTACTTACTAGACAAAGAAGAGGTCTCTCTAATCCATGATCTTGAATTAAATCTTTGGGTCAATGATGAGTTACGTCAATCTGCTAATACAGATCAGTTACTATATAAACCGGCTGAAACCTTGACAGAGCTATCTCAAATCATGGATTTTTCAAAAGGAGATTTAGTTCTATCTGGTACTACTGGTGGAGTCGCGATGAATCTAACACCAGACTTATTAAAACAAGTAACTGACCCTACTTTGCCTGCAGAGAGTAAACGAAAAACCTTAGTAGAAAATCAGCTGAAAAGTGGTAATAAATATCTAAAAGAGGGTGATGTCGTTCGTGCCTCTATCAAGAGTAAGGATGGCAAAATAGATCTAGGGGAACAAAGAAATGTTGTTGCTTCTCACACCTTAGTGACAGCAGATTAATTTTCGATGTGATAGGTGCTTCTTCTAGCACTTATTACATCGCATAGAATGTATGCGCTATCATATATGGTTTTAATATATAAGAGGGAGGAAATTATGTGAAAACATTGGAGTATGATGTGCTTGTCATTGGCTATGGACCGATTGGGAAAATGGTCGCTGGTTTACTAGGAAAGAAAGGTTGGAATGTAGGAGTTTTTGAGAAATATGACAAACCATATGGATTACCAAGAGCAGTTAAATATGATCATGAAATTACTAGAACTATCCAATCCATCACGCCAGTGGAAGAAATTCAAAAAGTATCCGTAAAAGTACCGGATAAATATGTTTGGTGTAACGGGGAAGGGAAAACTCTTTTAGAGATTGACTGGTCTCAAAATGGTATTTCAGGTTGGCCTTCCGATATGCTTTTCAATCAAGCAGAACTAGAAGAGATAATGGATGCAGCTAGCAAATCCTATCCTACCGTGGATGTTCATTTAGGCTATGAGGGGATCTACCTCAACGAACAAGAGGACCATGTGAGTGTAATGTTCAAAAAAAAGGATGGGGAAGTAGTCTCGGCAACCGCTAAGTATGTTATTGGCTGTGATGGTGCAAATAGTTTTGTCCGTGAAAATATGGAACATTCTATTACGGATTTAGGATTTTATAATGATTTTCTTGTAGTAGATATTATTCCAAAGGAGGAAATGAAATTTGACCCTATGAATTTACAAATTTGTGATCCGAAACGCCCAACTACTAGGGTTTCTGGAGGACCTGGTAGAAGAAGATGGGAATTTATGTTGCTCCCAGGTGAAACGAAGGAGGAATTCCAAAATGAAGCCGTTTGCTGGGAACTATTAAAGCCATGGAATATTACTCCAGAGAACGCCATTTTGGAACGTTATACTGTTTATACCTTTAAAGCAAAATGGGTAAATGAATGGAGGAAAAATAGATTAATTTTAGCAGGGGATGCAGCGCATTTAACCCCACCATTTATGGGGCAAGGATTATCTTCCGGCATTCGTGATGCAAATAATATTGCATGGAAATTAGATCTTGTTTTACAGGGAATAACCGGCGACACCTTATTAGACACATATACAGATGAAAGAAAACCACATATGATCAAACTAATTGATGCAGCTATTTATCTAGGAAAAATGATATGTACAACCGATGAGGAGGAAGCGAAAAGAAGAGATGAAGCCTTCCTATCCGGTAATTTCCCACCATTTCCTGAATTTCCAATTTTAACAGATGGGATATTATATCAACCCGGGAAAAATAACTTAGCAGGTCAATTATCCTTACAAAGTGTTGTGACATACCAAGGTCAGACTGATCTTTATGATAATGTCATCGGACATAGTTGGATGGTGATGGGATGGAATAATAATCCAAAACAACACTTAAGTGATGAGCAAATTCAGTTTATGGAGAAAATTGGAGGCAAGTTTGTCCATTTGACAAATGTCGAAGGGTCTAAAGAGAAAGTAGTAGATGTAGAAGGTAAATATGAAAAATTCTTTAAAGATAACCAAGTAGAGGTTATTGTGGTGAGACCAGACTTCAATATTTTTGCTGGAGTCTCACATGCTGAAGATTTATCGAAGGTTATAGATAGTTTAAAAGCTACACTAAGTCCTAGAGTAGGTGCAGTTGGTAGCATCTAGCAATAGGGAATTTGAGGTGAAGTAATGAAAAAGGAATACGTAGATGTTGCGATTATTGGCTACGGTCCAATAGCAAAGATGCTAGGTTCCTTACTGGGGAACAAAGGATGGAAAGTAGGAATCTATGAAAAATTCGTAGAGCCTTATTGCTTACCTCGGGCCGTCGCCATGGATGATGAGATTGCTAGAATTCTTCAAGGGGCTGTACCTTCTGATAAATTAGAGAAATTATTTGATGCAGCTGGAGGGGAAATGTATAACTGGTATAATGCGGAACGAGAACTGCTTTTATCTATTCCCTTTGAAAAAGAAGGAGTATCTGGATGGCCAGGGGAATTATTTTTTAACCAACCATCCCTTGAAAAAGAAATGGATCAAACGTGCTCGAACTTATCTTCCGTTATGATTCACTATGGAAATGAAGTCATCGATTTAAAGGAAAAGCAGGAAAGTGTGGAGTTAACAGTAAAGGAACATTCAGGGGAAGAGAGAAAGGTCATTGCTAAATATACGGTTGGTTGTGATGGGGCGAACAGTTTTGTTCGGGAGAATATGGAACATACCGTTACAGATTTAAATTTCGAATATGACTTTCTAGTTGTTGACCTGATTCCAAAAGAGAAAAGTGAGTTGCCAGTAATTATGCAAATCTGTGATCCAGAACGACCAACAACTGTGGTTTCTGGTGGACCAGGTAGAAGAAGATGGGAATTTATGGTGCTTCCCCATGAATCGAAAGAAGAGGTTAGCCAGGAAGAATATATTTGGGAATTATTAGAACCTTGGAACCATACTCCGGAAAACTCTATATTAGAGCGATCAGCAGTGTATACCTTTAAAGCTCTTTGGGTAAACGAATGGAGAAAAGGGAGAGTCATGATAGCCGGAGACGCAGCCCATTTAACACCTCCGTTTATGGGGCAAGGAATGTGTTCGGGAATTAGAGATGCAGCAAATTTAGCGTGGAAGCTTGATTTGGTCTTAAAAGGAAAATTGAATGAGGGTATTTTAGATACCTTTACGGAAGAAAGAAAGCCACACAATGAAAAGGTAGTTAGTGCTGCCTTGTATTTGGGGGAAATGATTTGTGTCAATGACCCTAAAAAAGCAAAAGAAAGAGATACTGCTTTCATTTCAGGAAAAGTACCACCGTTTCCAGCTTTTCCAATCTTAACCGATGGCATTCTTTATCAACCAGGGGAAGAGAAAAAGGATAATTTGGCTGGTCAATTGTCCTTCCAAAGTAAAGTTAAATATCATAATAAAGTTGGTTTATTTGATGATGTAGTGGGTACCGGTTGGACGATTATCAGTCCTGTACAAAACCCGAGGGAGTTATTAAATAATTCTCAACTTCGATTCTTAAAAGATCTTGATGCTACCTGTATAGAAATATCCAGTGTAGATGAAGATGGAAAAGGCACGGTGGTCGATGTGACTGGTAAATATTCTGAGTATTTTGAAGAGAATGACATAGAAGCTGTCATCGTTCGGCCAGATTATTATATTTTTGGAAGTACATCTGATGTATCAAAGGTATCTTCTATTGTGGAAGATTTAGCAAGTCAATTAAAAAAATACATGAACACAGTAACTGTCCAATAAAAAAAACTTGAGCTACTTGTTCATGTAAATAGGTCTGGGAAACCTATTTACTTATCTTAACTACTAGAGAAATAGAAAGCAACTATTTCATATCCAATTTAAACAAGGAGGAAATTGTATGTCTGTAAATGTATTTAGATTAGCTTATGTTGATTTCTTATCCAAAAAGCCTGGAAGAATGGTGGATTATTATACTGATACCATGGGATACCGGATTACAGAAGAAAAGGATGGAATTACCTATTTGAGTAATGGGTATGACCACCAAAATATTGTTATCACTCCTTCAGATAAAAATGCTGTTCGAAGCTATGGCTATCAATTAGATGGAAAATTATCCTTAGATGAAGTACAGGAACAATTACTTGCACAGGGCATTGAATCTAGAATTCTAGAAGAGGCAAAGCCGGGCGTTTCCAGATTTATTGAGTTGAATGATCCGGCTGGGAATATCATCGAGCTATTTACGGATATGGACCAACCAGCAGTTGGCTTTTTAGGGTCAGGAATTAGTCCACTTAAACTAGGCCATGTTGCGTTTTTAGCTAGTAATTACGAAGATACGATTCTGTTTTATCGTGATGTATTAGGTTTTACTTTTACCGATAAAATCGGAGAGAGCTTTGCCAATTTCTTAACTTGTAACACGGATCACCATGTATTAAACATTATTGCAGCAAATGAAACACGTTTACATCATATCGCCTTTCAATTAAAGGATGCTTCTCATCAATATGCTGCATCTGACTTACTAGCTAAACGTGGTCGTTCCATCATTTGGGGACCTTCTCGACATACGGCTGGTAGTAATATTGCTACCTATCATCGTGATCCCGATGAGAATGTGGTGGAATTATATACAGATATGGATGTCTTTGTACCAGAGCTTGGTATTTTCGAGCCACGTCCATGGCATACAGAAATGCCGTATAAACCGAAAGTGTGGGAAGGACTAAGTGTCTGGGGTACCGAATTCCAAGTAGACTTGGCAAAAATTTAAAGGATAGATTTGACATGGTACAGGAAATTTTTATGCTGGAAGTCATTTCTGGGTTAGAAAGAGATTTCGAACAAGCATTTAACCAGGCCAAAGGATTATTGTCTACCTCAAAGGGTTACCTAGGTGCGGAACTGAAGCGATGTGTGGAACAGGAAAATAAATATTTAGTATCTGTTTCTTGGGAATCGGTAGAAGCTCATGTCCATAATTTTAAAAAGACACCAGAATTTGTAGAAATGAAAAAACTGCTTGGTCCTTTTTATTTGAGTATTCCAAATGTACAACATTATGAAAAGGTGAGTTAGTATTTTGGATGGTTTTTAAATAGTTGCGCTCATAAATCTTTGAAAGATTACTAATGTCTTTTTATTAGTTCAAGGAATGATTTTATGGGCGCTTTTCTAAATAAGTGACAAGGAAATGAGGAGAAAGAAATGCAATCTTATATCGTTGAAGGGGCAAGAACTGCTTTTGGAACATTCGGTGGCTCTTTTAGAAACGTTAGTGAATTAGAGTTAGGGGTCGTCTCCACGAAAGGTGCCATGGAGCGAAGTGGTATTCCAGCAGAAGATATCGATGAGATTATCTTTGGAAACGTGATTCAATCGAGTGAAAATGCTGCTTATTTGGCAAGGCATATTGGATTGAGAAGCGGGTTAAGGGAATCCTCTTCCGCACTAACATTAAATCGTTTATGTGGCTCTGGGCTGCAAGCGATAGTGTCTGCCGCCAAGTCCATTGCTTTACGTGAGAGCAATGTCATCGTCGCTGGAGGAACGGAAAACATGAGTCTAGGTCCCCAAGTGCTTAGAGGAACGCGGTTTGGATCTCCCAATAAAGCTCCGGTTGTAGATGACATGCTTTTCGAATCGCTAACAGACAAATATATTGGCTATGGGATGGGAATGACTGCTGAGAATTTAGCAGCTAAATATCATCTTTCGAGAGAAGAACAAGATTATTTCGCGGTTCAATCCCAAGAAAAAGCGAGTAAAGCAAGGAAGAACGGCCGTTTAGCAGATGAAATCGTCCCTTATGTTTCTACAGATAAAAAAGGGAGAGAAAATATCGTGGACACTGACGAGCATATTCGAGAAGGGGTTGATTCCGAGAGCTTAGGTAAGTTAAGGCCAGCATTTAAGAAAAATGGATCCGTGACTCCAGGGAATTCCAGTGGCATTAATGATGGAGCAGTATCGGTAATGGTTGCTTCTGAACAATATGTTCAGGAGCATAAATTAAAACCACTCGCGAGAATTGTTTCATGGGGTGTTGCCGGAGTCGATCCAACGATAATGGGGATTGGCCCGGTACCTGCGAGCAAGAAAGCATTAGAAAATGCAGGATTGAGTATAAAGGATATAGACTTGATTGAAATTAATGAAGCTTTTGCAGCTCAATCTTTGGCCGTGATTAAGGAGCTTGGTGTCAATCAGGAAAAAGTAAATGTTAACGGTGGGGCAATTGCTTTAGGTCATCCCCTTGGTGCAAGTGGAGCAAGAATCACTTATTCCTTGGCTCTTGAATTGAAGAAGAGGAATTTGAGATATGGCTTATCCTCTCTTTGTATTGGTGGAGGACAGGGGATTGCCATGGTCATCGAGAACGTTACTAACTAAAAAGGAAGAGAATCGAAGTTTATCTATAGATTGACTTTTCGAAAGGGGTAATGAAATGACAGGAGGAATGCAGAAACAATTACTTTGGAAACCTTCACAAGAAATGCAAGAAAAATCGAATATGAAGCAATTTATGACCTGGCTTCGAGAAACAAAAGGGTTAACCTTTGAAAACTATCATCAATTATGGGAATGGTCGGTTTCTGAAAAGGAAGTATTTTGGCTAGCGATTTGGGATTATTTTGATATTCAAGGAAAAAGAAATGATGAGATTGTCTTATCTGGTGAAGAAATGCCTGAATTCACTTGGTTTCCAAATGCTACCTTAAACTATGCAGAGCATATTTTTAGAAAGGAAAATCCAAATAAAGAAGCGATTATCTATCAGTCGGAAATACGTTCAAAATCTGTCTTAACCTGGAAAGAATTGAAACAAAATACAGCAGCAGTTGCAAGTTATTTGAAAGAAGCCGGAATCCAACCAGGTGATCGCGTGGTTTCTTATTCTTCCAATATTTATGAAACCATCACCGCCTTTTTGGCATGCGCCAGTATTGGTGCTGTATGGTCTAGTTGTGCTCCAGAGTTTGGAGTAAAAAGTGTTATCGATCGATTTAAACAAATCAAACCTAAAGTTATGTTTGCAGTTGATGGATATCAATACAATGGAAAGCAATATGACCGTTTGGAAAATATACGGGAAATTCAAGAAGAATTACCTATGTTAGAACAAACAGTCATTATTCCTTATTTACGTGAAGATTTAAGAGAATCAGATGTAGCGGGTTCATCTACTAAATTATGGAATCAAATAATAGAAGATCATAACCAAGCCACGTTAACTTTTGAACAGGTCTCATTTAATCACCCACTTTGGATTTTGTACTCTTCTGGAACCACTGGGAAACCAAAAGGGATTGTCCAAGGACATGGTGGTATTTTGCTAGAGCATTTAAAATTTCATGGACTTCAAAATGATTTGAAGGAGACAGATCGCTTTTTCTGGTATACAACTACCGGATGGATGATGTGGAATATCGTAGTGAGCGGTCTATTAACGGGGTCAAGTATTCTTTTATATGATGGTAATCCGGGCTATCCAAATTATGAAACGTTATGGGAGTTTGCAGAATCAACCAAAATGACCGTTTTTGGTGCAAGTGCGAGTCTATTAATGGCATGTGCAAAGGAGGGAATCAAACCAAGGGAAACGTTTGATCTTTCTAGTTTAAAAGCCATCGGATCTACGGGCTCGCCATTGCCAGAAGCTGGCTTTGACTGGGTATATGAGGAAGTAAAAGAGGATGTATGGCTTTATTCTACAAGTGGTGGGACGGATATTTGTTCCGGATTTTTGGGAGGAAGCCCTCTCTTACCAGTCTATTCTGGTGAAATACAAGCACGTGCACTTGGTGTAGCCCTGAAGGCATTTAATGATGAAGGAAAAGAAATTATCGATGAAATTGGTGAACTAGTGATTACCGAACCTATGCCATCCATGCCTATCTATTTTTGGAATGATGAGGATGGTGAAAGGTACTGGAATAGTTATTTTAACGTATTTCCAGGAGTTTGGAGACATGGTGATTTCCTCCAAATAACCTCAAGAGGTACAGGAATCATCTTTGGCCGTTCAGATGCGACGATTAACCGGGGTGGTATTCGAATGGGAACCAGTGAAATCTACAGTGCACTAGACAGTGTCTCCGAAATCGTCGATAGTTTAATAGTGGACATTCCGATAAGTCCCGAGCAATCCTACATGCCTTTATTTGTCGTGCTGAGGAATGGAATGGAAATTACGGATGAATTAAAAACAAAAGTTAATCAAAACATTCGGAAAAACTGTTCACCTAGACATATTCCAAATGAAATTGTGAAGGTACAAGAGTTACCTAAAACTCTAAATGGAAAGAAAATAGAAGTTCCAATTAAGAAGATTTTGATGGGGGTACCAAAGGAAGAAGCGGTTAACATTGGTTCCTTATTAAATCCAGAATCCATTTCGTATTTTGTTGAGTTCAAGGAGAAATTGGCCGTGAGTGTTCGGTAAATGGAGAAATACTAATTGAGCGGAGTGAGCATATATGAAACGAAAATATAGTTGGTTATTAGTTATAAGCTTTATTTCTTTTGTGTTGTTAATGGGTTGTGCAAATGATGCTTCATCGGATAAGGTAGAAAACGAGAAGGAAGTGTCCAATCAGGCTGAGGCAAGTCCGTCAACCTCCGATTCAAATGAAGAAACAGAAGAAAAGGTAGAAGAAGTTGAAAATAGTGGAGATATGAAGGTCACACTTCTTGGAACTGGATCACCTGTTTTATCAATGGATCGTCTTGGGAATTCCACATTAGTTGAAGTTGGTGAAGAAAAATTACTTTTTGATGTTGGAAGAGGGGCTGCCCTTAGATTAGATCAGATAGACATTTCTCCGGGAATGATAGATAAGCTCTTTATTACACATTTGCATCATGATCATACAGTTGGATTTGCGGATTTACTGATCACCGCAGCTGTACCAGATCCAAGGGGAAATAGAGAAGGAGACTTACAAGTTTGGGGACCAAAAGGAACAGAAAATATGGTTAACAGCACCATTAAAGCATTTGAAGTCGATATAAAAATTCGCAAAAAAGTGGAAGGTGCATCTGGTTTGGGTGCCACAGTCCAAGAGATTGAAGAAGGGGTCGTTTATGAGAATAACGGTGTCGAGGTCATTGCATTTAATGTGGATCATGGTCCAATGAAACCATCATTAGGTTATCGAATAAACTACAAAGGACGTTCTGTGGTTATTTCTGGCGATACGACTTATAGTGAAAATCTCATAAAACATGCAAAAGGTACCGATTTACTGGTTCAAGAAGTAGTGGTAGTTAAAGGTCCGGAAGAAGAATATAAATCAGAAGCACACAAAAACATTGAAGCTTACCATACGACCCCAGAGCAAGCGGGAGAGTTATTTAAGGAAATAGACCCTAAACTAGCTGTATTTACACATATTGCAACCTTTTTACCAGAGCATGAAGCGACCATCGTTAATAGAACAAAGGCAATTTATGACGGTGAAGTTATATTGGGAGAAGATCTAACATCTATTGAGGTTGGGGAAGAAGTTACAATAAGTGAGTAAGGAGTAAATGGGGCATGGGGCTCCCTGTCTCATTTTTTTTATATGAGCGGTAGTTCTAGATTGGAAGGGAAAGTTATATCTATCTTTAAAAAACAGGGTTAGCCCCTACTATGCTAATATTTTAGCGAAGCAGGGGACTAATCCAAAATTATCATCAAACCGGCCACACAAACAGATGTACAATCGACAC
>NZ_WOFB01000054.1 GCF_009733865.1 Oceanobacillus salinisoli
CTTGAAAAAAGTATTTGACATTGTACGCTAAGCAATAAAGAAACAATTCGAACTAATTCGAATTCTAACTAAAGAATTTTGAATCATCGTTCGGATTTTTCTTTAACTAAATCACTTTTTTTGTCCCAGCCTCGTTTTTTTATTTATCGATGAAATGGAAATTGCATAAGGAAACTTTATTTAAAAGAGCTTATCCATATAGGCGATTCACACTTAATAACATATACAATTGGCGGCATAACTCACGGCACCGGGGTGTACATAAAAAGGTACATGAGGAGAGGGGAAAAGCAAGCCAACGAGCTTCCACAGAAAGTGGGTACTTCGACGTTTATCCTCCTTTTTAAAACACGCTTACAGTAATCACTTGTAAATATTACATCATTTATTTCAAGACCACTTGGGGAATTTTATATAATGTCAGTAAGGAGGATCATCATAGTGGAGTCAAAAAAAGAAGAGAAACATATGAAATGGTGGCATCTATCTTTATTTGGAATTGGTTGTACAATTGGTACAGGCTTCTTTTTGGGCACAAGTGTAGGGATTCAGCATGGTGGACCATCTATTGTACTAGCAATCGTTTTGGCCGGAATCGTCACCTATATTGTATTTGACGCATTGGCGAAATTAACCGCAAGTCATCCGGAAAAAGGGGCATTCCGTACCTATGCCAAACAAGCATATGGTCACTGGGCTGGGTTTAGTGTTGGATGGATATATTGGTTTTCCGAAATACTAATCATGGGCAGTCAGCTTACTGCACTATCTATTTTTTCACGGTTTTGGTTTCCGAATATCCCTTTGTGGTTATTCGCGCTTGGATATGCCGTCCTTGGACTTCTTGTTTTATTACTGGGTGCAAAGAAATTGAGTCAAATTGAAAATATATTTGCTGTAATGAAGGTTGCTGCAATTATGATGTTTATCTTGTTAGCCGGAGCCTTTGTTTTTGGGTTGATGGATGGTGTCAAACAATTACATATCCCTTCTAACTTGGATGCATTTTTTCCGACAGGATGGATGGGGTTTTGGGCCAGTCTCATCTTTGCTTTTTACGCATTCGGTGGTATTGAGGTAATGGGCCTCATGGCTGTTCAGTTAAAACAGCCTAAGGAAGCCCCGAAATCAGGAAAAGTGATGATTTTATCGCTGGTCACAATTTACGTGATTTCTTTAGCATTAGCATTGGTTCTAGTGCCCTGGGATGAATTTAATACAGAAAAAAGTCCATTTATTATTGCACTAAAAGACTTTGATTTAGGATTTGTCCCACATATTATTAATGGGGCATTAATTATTGCTGGTTTTTCTACGATGGTGGCATCCTTTTATGGGGTTACAACCATCCTCGTTTCCTTAGCCGAAGATGGGGATGCTCCTTCCTTTTTTGCAAGGGAAGGAAAATTGGCTGTACCGATTCCTTCATTAGTTCTGCTTATAATCGGGATTGCCGTATCGATTGTCATGTCCCTGGTCCTCCCAGATAAAATATATACCTATATCACTACTGCTGCTGGTTTAATGCTTCTTTACAATTGGTTATTTATTATTCTATCTGCCAGAAAGTTAATGAAGGTGCCACAAAAAGCTCAACTCAAATACTATGCAGGAATCCTATTGTTAATTGCAGGGGTTAGTGGTACATTAATTAATCAAACAAACCGTCCTGGATTCCTTATTAGTCTGGTAATTATTGGTCTTATCGGGATTGTAGTACTCTTTATGAACAAAAAGTGGAAAAAGGAACCGCAATAATCATGAATGCTGAATTAATAATAAAATCCCCTGCAACCCAAAATAGAATCCAAACCCAATGAGTGCCACCCCCGAAATAACTGCTACCCCAGTTAGTATACGGGTGTTCAATACTTTGCGGAAGCTGCTCGATACTGCTGCCATGGCTATGTCCCACGTTAATAACCCAATAAAGATTGCACAGCTGTAAAGAATTAAGGCCTCATTCCCATAGCTCGATACCGTTTTGGCAAGGACGGAACCATATATCCCTAACCAAAATAAGATAGTTAACGGATTAGTGATGGACATGATGAACCCTGCGAAAAATGATTTAAATAAAGGCTCTCTATTCCTATCATCACTACTTCTGATTTCCTTCGCACTCACCATACTTTCAATCCCCGTATAAATTAAAACAAAACCCCCAAATAACCATAGGAAGGTTTGAACAAATGGCGTATCCACAACATGAACGACGCCCAAATAAACGATTAACATATAAATAGCATCCGCTGTTACCGCACCAAGCCCGACAAACCAGGCAGGAAAAAAACCTCCCTTAATCCCCCTATCCAACTGGGCTGCATTTACTGGCCCAATTGGTGCTGCCAATGATAAACCTAATAGAATATAGCTAAAAAAAACACCCAAAGTGAACACTCCTTTAATCGATATACCTACTTATTTCTATTCAAAAAAGAGTGCTTGTACAACTAAAATTTTTCGGCAGTATGAGGATGTTCTTTTCAGAAGACTGTTTTCTAAAAGAGTGTTGTATTTGACGTAAAATACATAGAATACGAACTAATGAAAATTCCTATCGTGGTGCCCTCGCTTGGTCTAAAGACGAAAAGCGAGCTTGCTTCCGATCCGGCAGAATAATTCCGTTTGTATCGATATTCGCTCCGGTTCGCTTTCCGTGAGCACGGCCTCAGCCTCATCAAGGAAAACCGCCGCTACGGGGGTCGGAACGTACTATTCCCACAGGACAAGGAACGCGAACTGCAGCTCTACATCGCACAAAGAAAATCGGTTTGTATTTTCGAGGAGTCTACGTATTCTGCCTACGCTAGAGCTGGTTTTCTGATTCGCGTATAGCTATAACCTATAAAAGGGACGTTTCATAATCTACTTCTCATCTGAATAGAGAACTTCTTTATTCCAAGTAAAAAGGATATGTACTCCATCAGATTACTTTTTGCTCGTAAAAATTCTAGTTACCTGTTTGCTATTACGTCTCTTTAACGCTTTTAATTGCGAATAAAAAACCTTCCATCTAAAAGATAGATGAAAGGTTCTATGGTTATTTCGAATGATTTTATTTTTTAATACATTCCCAACTTCGATTTCTAATCCAAAAAAGTTAACTAAAGACAGGATCTTTCTCATTTAAACCAAGCTTCTCCGCTGTTGAAGTATGAATATCCTGCAGAAGCTCCGGGTTTTCCATGAGTGACAGACCATATGAAGGAATCATTTCCTTGATTTTCGGTTCCCATTCTTCTCTATACTGCGGGAAGCATTTTTGAATGACGTCAAGCATTACATGAACGGCAGTAGAAGCACCCGGTGAAGCTCCTAGTAATGCTGCGATGGATCCATCAGCGGCCGTAATCACTTCCGTACCAAATTGGAGCGTACCTTTTCCACCTGTTTCCGTATCTTTAATTACTTGCACACGCTGGCCCGCTACAACTAAATCCCAATCCTCATCTTTCGCATCCGGGATAAACTCACGCAACTCTTCCATGCGCTGCTCTTTCGATAACATGACTTGCTGAATCAAATATTTTGTCAAAGACATTTCTTTCACACCTGCCGCCAGCATCGTAAAGAGATTATCCGGTTTTATGGAAGTAAACAAATCGAACATGGAACCGGTTTTTAGGAACTTTGGCGAGAAACCGGCAAATGGTCCAAATAACAGCGACTTTTTATTGTCGATATATCTTGTATCAAGATGCGGCACAGACATTGGTGGGGCACCGACCTTCGCTTTACCGTAAACCTTTGCATGGTGCTGCGCTACAACATCCGGATTATTACACGACATAAATAATCCACTTACAGGGAATCCTCCAATATGTTTTCCTTCAGGGATACCGGATTTTTGCAGTAAATGCAGGCTTCCTCCCCCGCCCCCGATAAAGACAAACTTTGCAGTATGGCGCTCAACATTACCGCTTTCAAGATTCTGAACCTTCAATTCCCATCTTCCATCACTTGTACGTTTCATATCTTTCACACAATGTTTGTAATGTATATCAACATTTTTACTCTCTAAATGTTCAAACAACATCCGTGTTAAGGAACCGAAGTTAACATCCGTTCCAGAATCGATTTTTGTTGCAGCCACCGGTTCATTGGATGTCCGGTCTTTCATAATAAGTGGAATCCATTCCTTCAGTTTTTCCGGATCGTCGGAGAACTCCATTCCCCGGAACAGAGAATTGTTTGACATTGCTTCATAACGTTTCTTTAAAAAGTTCACATTCTGTTCCCCTTGTACAAAACTCATATGAGGCAAGGGCATGATAAAGTCCTCAGGATTTTGTAACAGCTTTCTGTTTACAAGATAGGACCAAAACTGCTTGGAAATCTGAAACTGCTCGTTAATTTTTATTGCTTTACTAATATCTAGAGATCCATCTGGTTTTTCAACCGTGTAGTTGAGCTCACAAAGTGCGGCATGCCCTGTTCCGGCATTATTCCACTCGTTTGAGCTCTCCTCGCCTGCTTTTGCGAGCTTCTCAAACACTTTTATGTCACACTCTGGTTCTAATTCTTTTAAAAGTGTTCCTAAAGTCGCACTCATAATTCCGGCGCCAATTAAAATAACGTCTGATTTCGTTTCTCTGTTGCCCATTTTAACCAACCTTTTCAACTAAAATTTGGAAAAAAGATGCAGTTGTCACACATAGAAATCTTGGCAGTAGCCAAGATTTCAAGTGATAGCCTTATTTGCACTTGTTCAATTAAGAAAGTTAACACCTTTTTAATCACCAAGCTAAGGTAGGATTCAGTCACACATCTTTTCTATCTCCATTACAGCCGTATCAGATAATTATATATAAAGTGAATCTTCAATCAGTTGAGGTTTTTTCATCCCCAGTAGATTGTTAGATGAACGAATCTAGTATTAACGGGCTGCCCATACCTTCACTAATATTTGGATATCCCAAATTCTTGAAGTGCGGATCTTACAGCCAGTTAATCACATGATAAATAGGAATATATACTATTATACGACAATTTTAAATTATTTTAAAGGTGTTAAATTCTAAACACAGCTGTTTGCCACTTAAGTGACGTACTTACAGCTTTCTCTGGTTCAAGATACTTGGGCACACCCCAAATATCTCTACTAAATATCCAATTCCTATACCGCCGATTTCTCCACCTTCTCCAGCTCATTAACAAACGCAGGCTTTCGATGATAAATTTGCTTTAACTCATGCACTAAATCTTGAAATTTCGATTCCCCGCACGCATTATTGTATATTTTTAATTTCTCACATACGTTCCGGTATTGCTTCCTTTCTGACGCATGTTCCGCTTCTCCTTTAATATGCCTTTTAAATAATTCATCGACCTTGCCTGTATACTCTTCCAATAAATATGGATAGAGTTCTAAAATCGTCATCGGATAAAGTTCACAGTATTGAAGAATTTTATCTGCGCGGTTTTCAGCTTTAGCAATGTACTCATACATATGTGGTAAGTATCCCGATTTATCTTCCAATCCATCGAAAATTTCCTCTATCACCATTTTCCATTGTTCTGGAGGATATAAATCCTTCAGCTTACCATATGCTTCATATTCATTATCATAAACAAACTCTAGTAAGATTTCCTTCTGCTTTACGATATCCTCCAGCGCTTCATAAATCTGTAATCGATATTGCTTCCATTGCTTCATCAGGCCAGGATATTTACTATCATTCTTTTCCCCAGCTTCACAAAGGCTTAAAGCCGACTGATAATTTCCGTTTTCCATCTCTTTTGCAATGGCCATTTCCCTAAATTCATCAAATTGCAAATTTTCTTTGACAAACTGTTCCGCCTTCTCTGTTTCTCCATTTCGCTCAAGAATTTTCAGCTGCAGTTTTTTAATTAGTTCCTGATCATAATCCGATGACAGGGAATTTTCAGTAGAAATCTGCGTATAAAGCTTATCCAGTTCTTCTTCCAGCTTTAGCCTTGCTGAAGAATGCGCAGAATATATCGTACATACATTCAGAAGCTCATGACGCGTATCATTCCATCCATCATAGCGCTTGTGCATCGATTCCTTTAATAGTAAGTCGAACATATTATCCTGTACCCGATGATCCGCAGATAGAAGCACCATGGAAGAGGCATCCTGCAGAAGGGTGAGCGCTTTATTCACAACAAAATCAATATCTCCACCTGAATCATCTGTGTATTGAAGCATGTCAATTACTGTAGAAAGGACCGTAATCCCCAGGCGAACGGCCATTTCCTCTTCCCCATTGACAAGCTTATTCCTGCCTTTATCAAGGACCATCTCTGCTCCTTGCAGTGCAGCATGAACATTTCGCCAGGAGATGAATCCCCGCCTCTTATTCTCGTTGATGTATTTTCGAATTAATTGTTTACTAGCCTTTACTTCGTCTCTAGGGGTGAGGAGTTTAAACTCCAACTTCTTTTGAACATCCTCATCCTCTTCAACTAAATCCATGACTAATTCAACTAATTCCTCTTTCGAAAGCTTAGAAACTTTTTTATGTAAATCCAAATTACCGGACTCCTTCCCAAAAACAAAAAAACAATTTTTATAATTAGTTTACCATAATCTGATTCATGGTGACGTTTCATCTGCTTCCTAAAGCTTACAATAGGAAGCCTCGAAGAAATCTGTGAGAACCACCCCCATATACTTTTTCAGTCAACAAGCATGAATTTATCAATTTGTGCACAAACTAATCTTATGCAGATGTAATTTATAAGGAGAAAGCGAGATGCCTAAACAAACAGTTGA
This sequence comes from Oceanobacillus salinisoli, assembly GCF_009733865.1. Taxonomy (GTDB): domain Bacteria; phylum Bacillota; class Bacilli; order Bacillales; family Amphibacillaceae; genus Oceanobacillus; species Oceanobacillus salinisoli. The sequence goes on from NZ_WOFB01000054.1 coordinate 6,743, forward strand.
AAATAATTCCTATCATTCCGCGAAAATTCGGCAAATCGCCTTATTTGCTTTAAATATACCGCAACCAATATTTACTTGTTCGTCATCGGATTTGTGACCTATTATGCCACAGGGATTGTAGGTCTAGCCGTTGTAGTAGTAAGTACGGTTCTCGCTGCCATGCGTGCGTTTGATGCCATAACAGATTCCGTCATAGGATTTATTATTGATAAAACAGAATCCAGGTACGGAAAATTCCGGCCAATCATGGTGATCGGAAATCTAATTTTAGCTGTAGCATTTCTACTAATGTATAATATTCATCATTTGCCGGAAGAATTTCGATTAATTGCATTTATTATTACATATGTTATTTACATTATCGGTTATACGATGCAAACCTCAGTTACAAGGTCTGCACAAACAAGTATTAACGAATCATCCGAAACAGCGTCCGATGTTTTCCATTTTTGATTCTGTTTATAATATTTTGCTATTCGCTTTAGGACAAGTATATGTATCCAATTATCTTGTCGGAAAATATGAAGACTTACGATAGATCTTTTTGTCGAGTTTCATACATTAGCAATTAGCATGTCCATCGTATTTACGATTTTAGCAACCATCGCTATTCGTACCAAAAACAGAAAAGAATTTTTCGGATTGGCTGAACAGACAGTGCAAACGAAATTCCGTGATTATTGGCCAGTACTGAAAGGGAATCGCCCAATATCAAATGCTGGTTATTTCAGCATCGACGGAATTGGCTAGTACTACCATGCAGCAGCAGCCTGTTAATGTCATGTTATTCGGTATTATACTAGGGAATTGCTTTAAGTGGGACCATCTCCCTAATCACCATCATACCGGGACTCTTCATTACTTTTGCAGGGGTTTCCATGGCTAGAAGAACGGGTATGAAAAAAGCTTTAGTCAGATTCTCATGGCTTGGAGTTGCTTCCTTTGGTTTACTCATTGTGTTCTTCCTAGTACTGGACAATCCAGAAGCAGCTAATTTTGAAAACTTTAGTATTGCAACTGTAATATTCCTGATTTTATATAGTTTAGGCAGAGGGATATCGACCTTGACTCCATCAATTGTCATCCCAATGATTGCTGATACTTCAGACTATGAAATATACCGAACTGGTCGATATGTACCGGGAATGATGTCGGCATTGTTTTCCTTTGTTGACAAGCTGGTATCATCCTTATCCCCAACAATTGTAGGATTTTTGGTTGCACTTATAGGGTACACAGATGATTTTCCCCAATTAGGTGAAACACTGACAATGTCACTATTCTTAATGACACTGTTTATAGCCTTTGGCATCCCAATTATTGGCTGGGTCATTTCGATTATCGCAATGAAATTCTACAAGCTGGATGGAGAAAAAATGGAAGAAATTCAAGCTGCCATCGCAGAAATGAAGAAAAACAAGAAGCATGGGGACGGTTTCGCTTCTAGATGCCACATTAATTAGCAGAATGAATCAGGAGTTTACCGCTGTATCCCCACTTATCATTCTTGAAGTGGGGATTTAACAGCGCATTTAATCACGTGATTAAAACCTTTTCCATTCACAAATGATTCAGAGTCCATGTTATTGCATGATAAAGAACAAAAGCGCAAGCGCCCGTTTAGCGACGTACGG
>NZ_WOFB01000055.1 GCF_009733865.1 Oceanobacillus salinisoli
ATGAAAGCTGAATTAATGGGATGAAAGCTGAATTACTGGAAGGAAAGCTGAATAACTGGAAGGAAAGCTGAATAACTGGGATGAATGCTGAATTAATGGAAGGAAAGCTGAATAACTGGAAGGAAAGCTGAATTACTGAGATGAAAGCTGAATTATCAATAGAAAACACCACATCTCACATTCCCTCCCATTATAGAATAATATTTCTATTATTTTTGCAATTCTCTCAAACTAGCATTTATAATAATTGTAATCATGCAATTTTGCAGAAAATAAAAGGGGTGTTTAGGATGGATTTAGGTTTAAATGGAAAATCAGTGATTGTGACCGCTGCAAGTAAAGGATTGGGGAAGGCATCTGCTTTGGAATTTGCCAGAGAAGGGGCACATGTATTAATCAGCAGCAGAAATGAGGAAGCATTAAAGGATACAGTTGAAGAAATCACGCAGGAAACGGGAAACACGAATATCGATTATGCAGTTTGTGATATGAAGAATGCAGATGATATTCAGAATCTAGTTGAGAAAGCGGTATCCTGGAATGGGACCGTGGACGTGTTAGTCAATAATGCAGGAGGGCCACCTGCTGGAAGATTCCTGGATATGACGGATGATGAATGGTACCATTCCTTTGAATTAAATGTATTAAGCTTTGTACGTACAATCCGTGCCGCTGTTCCATATATGCAAAAACAAAAGCGTGGGGCGATTGTTAATCTGGCATCCTCGTCCATTTACCAGAGTCTCGATAACCTGGTGCTGTCCAATACGATGCGTCCGGGAATTGTTGGCCTATCTAAAACATTGGCACAGGAGCTTGGTGAAGATAATATTTTAATCAATACGGTTGGCCCTGGGACAATTAAAACAGATCGAATATTAGAATTAAAACAAATCGTTGCAGACAAAAAGGATATTCCTGTTAATCAAGTTATTGAAGCAGATGAAAAATCCATTCCAATGAAACGGTATGGCAAACCAGAGGAATTTGCAAAAGCAATTGTCTTTCTCGGATCTGGAGCAAATACATATATTACTGGTCAGACATTAGTGGTAGATGGAGGGGCAGTAAAGGCGTTATAAAGTAAAAGAAATCGGCAGCGTGTGCCAATTTCTTTTTAAATAAGATTCAAAACGCCCAACCCAATTAATAAGGTAGGGGGGAGAAAGGAAAGTTTTTTAAGCTTTTCGTGTTTCGATAATAAGATACCTAATTTCATTCCAGAATATAAAAATATTCCACTCATGGTAGCAATGAGAATGGCAGTTAATAATGGGGTGTAACCTAAAAGGCTTGCTCCAATTCCTGCACCAAAGGCATCCAGGGCAAGGGCGAACCCGAGTAATAAGGCTTCCCCAATCGAAATATTCCCAGATTTATCTAAATCCGCTTTATCAGGTGTTGCTAAAACGGTCTTTATCTCACTTAACTTACTATTGGATGTATGAACTTTTTCTTCCTTCTCCTTATTGCTTAAGTTAGAACGAATGGTATTAAATAGGGAGAATAATCCCAATGAAATCAAGATTACTCCTCCAATGTGCTGTGCGATGTCTGGTGTGATGAAGGACTGAAGCAGGTCACCAATTGTCATGGAAATTAATAGGACGATGCCAGAACATAGCATGATAATCAGTAATGCGCGCAGTGGTACTTTAATTTTTTGCATTCCATATGTTATTCCCACACCGAATCCATCGATGCTTACTGCAATGACTAATAATAACAACCCTGTATAATATAGCATTTGAGATCCATTCCTTTACATGAATTCTAGAATAGTGTATGGATTCAACGTGAGGGATGTGCGTGAATTTTTGCGTTAATGCAACTTTTGGTGGGGATAATATTTTTATACATTTGGAAATCATACAATTTTAGCCAAGAAGTGGACTCGACGAAGCTGAACGACCCAAGTATAAGAAAAACTGCACATTCACTAAAAGATGGGCTAATGCGAGTTTTTCTTAAGGCAACATTAGAAAAAATAAAACGAGGATACTCAAAAGAGCATCCTCGTAAACAGTCTTTATTCAGATAATAATTTTTCTTTTATATCATCTAACATAATATGGGCAGCAAGTACACCGCCTGCCGTATTCCAAATCGTATCACTAACTTCATAAGCTTTTCCGGCTTGGACAGCACTTAGGTTATTCCATAATGGATCATTAATCCATTCGTCCTCCACCTGCTGACCATCCCCATCTTCCACATTATAAGTAAAGTAGAAAATGACATCGCCATCCATTTCATTGATACGTTCTTTCGTAACACCTGTTGCAGCAAAGTCATCAACATCCTGTGACTCAGGGCGTGCTAGACCAATTTCTTCAAGAATAATTCCTGAGAAGGAGTCTTTGTGATAAATACGAACATCTTCTGGCATGAAACGAACCATGGAAACCTCTGTATCGATTTTATCTCCTAGGTCTTCTGATAAACTTGCAACACGTTCGTTATAGTCATCTAGAACTTGCTGGCCTTTTTCTTCCTGGCCGACAGCTTCAGCGATTAATTCAAAGTTTACTTTCCAGTCGCCGCGAAGGGTTTCCTCGAAAACAGTTGGTGCGATCGCACTTAATGCCTCATAATGCTCTTCTTGTCTCATTTTATTGCCAAGAATTAAGTCTGGTTCCAACATAGCGATTGCTTCTAAGTTAATGTCACTTTCTGTACCAACTACTTCGACGCCATCCATTTGATCTGAAATATGGTCATACCAAGGGTCACCTGTCCATGATTGAACCGCTCCAACTGGTGTGATTCCCATGGATAGTAATGCTTCTGTTCCGTGATTGGTCAAAACAACAATGCGTTCAGGCGTACCTTCAATTGTTGTAGACCCCATTGAGTGCTCTATCGTATAACTTTCACTGGACTGTTCTCCACTGTTTCCGTCATCTGTTTCCTGGGCATTGGTATCTTCGTTTGAAGAAGAACCACAGGCCGTGATGATGAAAAGTGATATGAATGAGAATATGAGTAATAAAGATTTTTTATACATGTAAATATTCCTCCTATGTAAACTATTGAGATTGATAATGATTATCATTCACAATTAAAATGATAACGGTTCTCAGTTGTGGTGTCAATAATTTTTTGAAATTTATCAAAAATAATTGAAAACGATTATCATACTCATTGACAATGATTCTCAATTAATTTAGACTAAAGTTAAGTATAGTAAACTATAAAAGTAAAAGCAATAGAGTTTCAGAAAGGTAACCGACTATGATGAAAACGAATGTGAGCAAAATGCTAGGACTATTGGTTGGTTCACTCATCGTTATTTGCTTAATATGGGCTAGTATCGTTTTAGGACTGACAAAAGTTACGACCCAAATGGTTATGGATTCCTTTTACCATTTTGATGGATCGAATGAACATATTATTATACAGGATACAAGGATACCGCGAGCATTAATTGCTACTGCGGTTGGAGCTAGTCTCGCGATTGCAGGTTCAATCATGCAGGGATTAACTAATAATCCATTAGCATCTCCAGGTTTATTTGGAGTGAATGCTGGTGCTGGCTTTTTTGTAGTAGTTGGAATTAGTTTCTTTAGCGTTACCTCTTTAAATACATTTACATGGCTCGCATTCACAGGTGCAGCTATCTCTGCCATCATCGTATATGTTCTTGGGTCGATGGGGCGTGATGGATTAACACCGATTAAAATGACATTAGCGGGAGCTGCGATGGCAGCACTGTTTTCATCCTTAACACAAGGAATGCTTACCTTAAATGAACGAGCATTGGATCAAGTGCTTTTTTGGCTTGCAGGCTCTGTCCAGGGCAGGGACTTAGAAATTTTAATGAATGTCTTGCCATATCTCATCATTGGCTGGATTGCTTCTTTCATCATAGGCAGACAAATAAATGTTCTCTCTATGGGAGAGGACATGGCTAAAGGTCTCGGACAAAGAACCATACTTGTGAAATTGTTTGGAGGAGTCATTGTTGTCTTGCTGGCCGGTGGAGCTGTTGCAATTGCAGGCCCGATTGGGTTTATAGGTATGGTTATCCCGCATATTGCCCGGTGGCTTGTCGGGATTGATTACCGTTGGATCATACCATATAGTGGGGTGCTTGGAGCAATCCTGCTGCTAATGGCGGATATTGGTGCCAGATATCTCATTATGCCAGCTGAAGTACCAGTCGGTGTCATGACAGCGTTTATAGGTGTTCCCTTCTTTATTTACATTGCAAGGAGGGGAATTAACGAATGAAGAAAAACAAAGCTTTCCGAATAGGAAATATATCCTTTTTAATAGATAGTAAATCATTGCTTATTATTTTTGGATTTACAGTCTTAATTATCGCTTTAATGATTGCAAGTCTAGGTATTGGTCAAATGCAGGTTTCCCCGTGGAACGTCGTTAAAGCAATCTTTGGTTCCAGTACGGATATGGATAATTTAGTCGTTCAGTCATTTCGGATGCCGCGTATTTTGTTAGCAGTTTTGGCTGGTGCGGCACTGGCTATGTCCGGTGCGATATTGCAGGGTATTATCAGAAACCCACTGGCATCACCAGATATAATAGGAATTACTGCCGGTGCATCCGCTGCCACCGTTGCCTTTTTAGCTGTGTTCAGTGACCGAAGCAATACGTTAACATTAAGTATTCATTGGCTTCCACTGGCATCTTTTATAGGGGCAGTGGCAATGGGATTACTTGTTTATTTTCTAGCTAGAAAAAACGGTGGAATCGCACCAATACGTCTTGTTCTGATAGGTGTTGGACTCTCGGCAGCGGTGGAAGCTCTTACGACAATGATGATGCTGCTTGGTCCAATATATACAGCATCAAGAGCAAACATTTGGATAACTGGGAGTTTAAATGGAACTAACTGGACAGAAATTACAACGATCACACCATGGATATTAGTGCTTACCATTATTTTATTTGTTTTTGCAAGGAGATTAAATATACAAGAATTTGGGGAAGATTTAGCGACTAATGCAGGTGGAAACGTTCAAAAGGATCGTTTTATCTTACTGTTTTTGAGTACGGCGCTGGCCGGAGGAGCTGTTGCATTTGCTGGAGGGATTGGATTTGTCGGGTTAATGGCCCCACATATTGCAAGACGTCTGGTTGGTTCCTCATTTGGTGCTCTATTACCGGTTTCGGCTTTAATTGGAGGAATCATTGTTCTTTTAGCAGATTTAGTTGCCCGAACTGCTTTTGCGCCACTTGAAGTACCAGCTGGTGTTTTCACTTCCGTAATCGGTGCGCCATATTTTATTTACTTGTTATTTAAAAGCAGAAATAAGTAAGAAACTACATGAATAGTAGTAGGATGAAGAAAGGGGTTTTTCAGGATGGATGCAATATCGACGAAGGAATTAACATTGGGTTATGGTGAAGAAAGTGTTATTAAAGAGTTGGATTTGACCATTCCAAAGGGGAAAATAACGGTGTTTATCGGAAGTAACGGTTGCGGGAAATCAACATTGCTTCGGTCCTTGGCTCGTTTATTAAAACCAAAAATTGGCTCCATCGTTTTAGATGGAAACGATATTGCACATACTCCTACTAAAAAAATAGCAAGGAATCTAGCCATCCTTCCACAATCCCCGGTTGCACCTGAGGGATTAACGGTACTGCAATTGGTAAAGCAGGGGAGATATCCCTATCAGAACTGGTTACAGCAGTGGTCGGAAAAAGATGAAAAGGCCGTGAACTATGCTATGGAAGTTACTGGAGTGGCAGAGTTGGCTGATAGAAAGGTGGATTCCTTATCTGGTGGGCAGAGGCAGCGAGCGTGGATTGCGATGACGCTTGCACAGGACACAGATATTATTTTATTGGATGAGCCAACGACTTACTTGGATGTAACCCATCAAATTGATATTCTGGACTTGTTATATGATTTAAATCAAACAGAACAACGGACGATTGTAATGGTCTTACATGATTTAAATTTAGCATGCAGATATGCCGATCATATTGTAGCCATTCATGATAAACAAGTTTATAAACAAGGCAATCCCGATGAAATCATTACACCAGAGCTTGTCCACACTGTGTTTGGTTTACAATGTCAAATAGCATGTGATCCAATCTGTGGTACACCATTATGTATACCGTTTAGTAAAGGGAGACATTTAAGGGATGTTAAACAAAATGTTGCAACAGCTAACGGATAAGGAAAAGCAAGCGTTAATCACTCATTTTCGGCTAGCAGATCAACCAGGAAGCAGGGAAGAGACTATCTCTATGGATATGCTGCTTGAACAAACATTTTTAGAGAAGTATTTGAATCAGTTGCAGCATAAATTTGGCACGGACAGTCAATTTGTTGCTGGGTCTCAATTAATGAAACGAATTGGTTTTGTAATGGCAACCCCTTTCTTATATACGATGACAGCTTATCATAAGTGTTTACCACTGGAGTTAGAAAACTGTTTTCTCGTATCTTCATATAAAGCGGGAAAATGGCTGCCAAACTTGTACATTAAAGATGTAACGGTTGAAAAAATAAACGAAGAGAATCGTGAGAAACAACGGGCTGAATTGATTAATAAGCTTTTTAATCACATTTATCAATTAATCAATCACATTTCCAAAGTTTCCAAGGTGCCCAGACCCATTCTTTGGGAAAATGTTGCGATATACATTTATTGGTTATATGAGACGAAAATGCCTATGGAACTTCGCGGCATGGACCAGAAGATGATAGTTAATGATTTTCATTATCTTGTAAGAGAAGCCGATGCTTCCGTATTTCAGGAATCCTATAATCCGCTGGCAAGGTTTTACAATGATAAACGTGAGGTAGAGGGTGTGGATGAGCCTGTTCGGATTAGAAGGACCTGCTGCTTTTTTTATGAAACCGGAGAAAATGAGAGTTTTTGCAGTACCTGTCCGAAGTCGAGAGTAAATAAAGAAGCTTGTTTAGCAACGAAGAGGACGTTGAGTGGACAAAACGTATGGAAATGAAATAATCCATGCGTTTTTTTGTTTTTAGTCTTAAGTAAGGCTTCTTTTTTTACTGTTCTGAGAGAATGAGAAGGTATATTCAAGGGAGGCTGAATATCCAAGGAGGAAAGGCTGAATTATGAACACGAAGGCTGAATTCCAGGAAG
>NZ_WOFB01000056.1 GCF_009733865.1 Oceanobacillus salinisoli
ACAGGACGTGGGCGGTTTTAGTAGAAGGTCCTCTATCGACGTGTCATTTTTACCGGACTTTTTGAACATCCTCTTATAGAAATCACGTCTTTAGAGTGGATGACGAAAAAGTCCTTTTACCACCCTCTAATAAAAACTTGCTAAATCTGCTTCAAATGCTTCTTCCCATAATATATTTCCGTCTTCATCCATTGCCTCCATTTTTATCATATCCCGATTAGCTGACGTTGATTTTGATTCATATTCAAAAATACTGTACCAGACAAAGTAATCATTATTTACGGGAACAATAGTTGCTTCATATACATGTTCATTCAGCCATACATGAACTTGTTTCATATGGCTGTCCGTAATCACTCCCCCCAGATAATAGTGTTCTGGGTCCCCATGCCACTTGACCAGATTATTCCATGTCTCATCCTGATAGAGCATAATATAACTTGCTTCACCATAATCTTTAAATAGGATTTTTGTTGATTCGGGAAAGGGGAGATAATCAATTATTTCTCCAGTATCTATCCAATTTTTTCTCAACTCAAAACGGAGTTCAAATACGGTGTCCTCGAGTTGGCCCTTTTGTCTCTCTAAAATTTGGTTTTCCGCTTCTAAATTATAGTGATCAATATGTAATTGATTTAACTCTCTTTTCAGCTTGGATACTTCCTCTGAATCATCATCCTCTTTGGTATCATCCTCCCTTTCAATCGGTTCTATGAAGTAATTTGCTGCAATAACAAAAGTAATGATGGAAATGACTAATATCACCTTTTGGTTTACCTTCATCGTTTTCCCACCTTTGAGTCATCATAAAACGAACCTTCTAAACTAGTATATATTAGAGTGTTTAGGAAGAATGGATTCTTTACAGAAATTTCATTAATAAATGCTAATATAGGGCTGTGCCCCCACATCATTACAGCTGGGATTTTATTAAGCATCTTAATAAATCTGAGGTGTTCTTAATCTTCAGCCTGTCTTTCTGCTAGCACCTCTTAAAGGAAGTCCTCCAGTGCCGACAGGAATAGGGGACTTCTACATTATATTTAAAAACCTATTTCAAGTTAGGAGATTTTTTAAAAATACATAACTGACCTTCTTGTAATCCATCTTATTTTCATAGAAGCGGTGTGCTTCGGTTCGCTGCAGGCCGGAAGAAAGCGAGACGATTCCATATCCATGATCACTGGCCCATCTCTCCACATAACTTAACAATTTTTCACCATATCCCTTTGAACGGTGCTGCTCGTCGGTCACTAAATCACAAACCCAAATAAACCGTCCATTATAAAGGGTAATCATAGGCATAAATCCAATGACTGCTGCAATTTGATCGTGAACATATAAGGCAGCTAATATGTAATGATCTTTTTCATTGGCTTCCTTAACTAATTGGAGAAATGCGGTTTCTTCTAAATGGGTGCGCAATTGCTTCATTACTGAAAAGGCCTCTCTCCATTCCTCCTCGGTTTTTAATTTTTTTATTCTTACAGTTTGTTCTTCATGGTTCATTGTGTTTCCTCCCTTTATTTAAATTATAACAGTAAAAAGTGGTTAATATATGCAGTTTTCAGAACTTTTAGGAACAGAGATTTTTTATGCTCAGAAAAAAAGCATGTCTGCTGGGCTATCGTGAAAAGGCTTGTCCATAGCTAAGTTTTCTAAAAGGTCGGTATTTATTAAATGGATAAACATGAATTTGTGGTAAAATAGTCCTATTAATACTGGGAAGACGTGGTGAATTAGTTTTTTAAAAGGGGTGGGGTAAGTGGCAAAAGCAGATTTTTCATCAAAGGGTGACTATAGGCAAAAGTTAATGCGAAAAGAAAGAGTACCCACAAAAGAAGCAAGAGAAAGAGCAGAGGGATGGGTATTGGATGATGAAGTCCTCCGTTTCTTTGTGGATGCTTCCGAACTGAAGGAACAGGGAATATTTGGGTTGGGAGTTTGTATCGTTGGTCAGGGTGAGACAAGAGTAGAGTCAAAAAAACATTATAATTCAGCGATGAAGAAGCAGAATACATACGCTGAGCTTGTTGCTGTACATTATGCCCTTGAGTTACTACCACACATTTTAAGAGGGAAAATAGCATTACCGGAAAATATTATCGTGTACAGCGATTGGAATGAAGTAGGTCGATTAAAAGAGACATCAGAAATCACGAAGAATAAGATGACAAACGAGCTTGCAAAGCAGATAAACGAAAAGAAGGAATCATTCATTGAGCGTCGGCCGGGGATAGGTTTGGAAGTATCATACATGAGTAAGGATTTAAAGAAATGGAATCCTTATTATAAAGCTGCTCATAATGCAGCAAGAAACATTTTTCATTGAGGGACGTATTGTTTCGGTTGAAGACATACTATAGTTCAAACGTTCGTTTTTATATTTGAAAATTGGCGAAATGGGATTCCCATGGGTGATTTGGCCTTGAAATTATATACAGGAAGTTTCATCCATAATAAACTCATCCAATCAGACTGCTGGACTCTAATCTCTACTAATGGAGATTGGAGTTTTTTTGCACATGAAGAAGGTGTTTTCATGGCGGTGTAATCGACGAAGTACAAGTTTTAAGGGAATAAATAATGAGGAAAATTGGCTTTTTTGAAAATAAATGGTAAAAAAGTCTAAAAATCTGTCGATATAATAGGTTGAAAGTATTGGGTGTTTCGCTTTTAAAGGTAATAATAAGGTGAAAACAGCAAACGATATAGTTAGAAAAAAATGTGCTAATAGAGGAAGGAAAAGATGAAAATTAGAAGTTATTTGCCATTTATTCTCATTATTTTTTTACTGGGAGCATGTAGTTCACTTAAGCAAACAACTTCTTCGGAGGAATTGCATGAGGTGAAAAGCAGACCGATTGCTTTAGAACAGAAAGAGCAAGTAGAAGAGTCGAAAATAATGGAGATTGCAAACATAGAAATAGATGAAGTGGAGATTGTGGAGGTACAGCCTGTGGGAGGAGAGGAACAGGACGAACAGAAGCAAGAACAAGGGGAGGAACAGAACGTTAAGAAGGATGAATCGGATAAGGATGAGCCGCAGAAAAGCCGCGGTCAAGACGAGATTGATGGGAAGAACACGGGGAAAGAACCGAATGTCACGAGCAAAAATGTCTTATTACCTGATGAAAATTCAAAGATACGAGAGACGCCGATTACCCATGTATTGATACATTTTACTAGCAATGTTTTGAACAAGCCTGATGATCCGTACCAATATGAAGATATACGGAAGGTATTTATGGATTATGGATTGTCGGCGCATTATCTGATTGGCCGAAACGGAGAAATTTATCAATTAGTTCCTGAAAATCGGGTTGCGTTTCATGCTGGAAAAGGAGGGTTAGCGAATTTTCCAGAGTATAAAGATAAGCTGAATGATTACTCGATAGGAATTGAGATGATGGCGATTGGAACGAAGGAAGAGATGAGCATTATGATGTCGGAGGATTTTTACGAATCGATTCACCCGAAGGACATAGGTTATACGGATGCCCAATATGAATCACTAACCCTTTTACTGAAGGATATATGGACTAGAAATCCATCTGTTAAAAAGGATAGAGATCACATCATTGGGCATGATGAATATGCACCAGACAGAAAAACGGATCCCGGCACATTGTTTGATTGGTCGAGAATTGGTTTTTAAAAATAAAAGGAAAGGGGCTAAATTGTATTTTTATACCCTGTCAATAATTTTCCACCGTAAGTGTCTAATACGCTTTCAATACATTTGCGAAAAGGCTCGCTTTCCCCTGTTTTTATATACTGAACGTAGGCATTTGCTAATTGCCCTGCAAAATCATCATCATATTTCTGTAAGGAGCGATACATCCATTTTCCATGGCCCTGCCAATAACCGTTTGCTTTTAATACGTATTTAGAAATAGAATCGAATAGCTCATGGGCAATAAACAGTTTTTCTTCTTTGCTGATGGGGCTTTCTAAGTCAAGCAGTAAGTCCGTAATGTTGAAACGGTAGCTGCGCTCCTTTTCTTCAGATAATTTAATGGGGCCCTCCGTGATATATTCACTTGCTTCCTGTTGTATTTCTTCTGCAGAGCCATCGTCCTTTAAGATGTACCCCTGTGAACACATATGTTGTATGGTAGGTATCCCTTCCATCCGGCTAATTTCAAACATAAATGATATGGAATCCCTGTTAAATACAAAGAGCTCAACTGAACGGTTATTAAATTCCACGCATTGATGAACAGGTGGTGACTGTGTTTCATCAATGACAATCACATCTATGTCTGAGTGCTCCGTTGTTTCATTACGTATACTGCTCCCCGCTAAAAAAGCAGCTTGACATTCAGGGAAATAATGGTTAATACATTCCCGAGCAATAGACTCCTCCGGCAAATTCATACGTAACTCCCCCTAAAATAAAATGATATCTCATTATATTCAGGACAATTATATTTAGTGATTTACGCATATTTATAAGAAGGGGGTCATACTTGTCTATACAAAAGTTGTTGTTTAGCTATAAATTAGTAGTGTAAGGAGAGGCCTCTCCAAGTAAGAATGGAAGGAGGGTTATGTATGTCTGATTATCGTACCAACTTTGCGTTGATTGTTGTGTTGTTCATTCTTTTAATTATTGTTGGTGCTGCTTTTGTTTATTAATAAGAAAGTAGGTATGTAGTAGATTAATGTTCGTACAGCTTTTGAATCTGAAGTAGTTCTGTAGTTATCCGTTGCGTTTCAAGGTCTAAATACAGCAAGCCCATAACCTTCTAAGTCATCCGAATACGAATACCTCAAACTTACCTCCAATGAAATAGATGTTTACAGGAAGGCTGTACAAGAGTCACTTCACTTGACTTTATGTACAGCCTTCCTACTATATAAACACAAAGATGACATTCGACAAAATTCAGGAAGTGACAGGCACCAATTAGTTATAAAGTTTTGGGTTTGAGGCATTCTAAAAAGAAAAAAGGAATGAATTCGGCTGTGAAACAATACAAAATGTTCTTGCTTGGAATGCTTATTATCCCTTGGTTTTCGCTTCCGTTATTAGGGAAGAAGACAGTGAAGAGGTTTTTCCTGTCCTCGCTTATCATTAATATTCTGGCAGTAGTAGAAAGCTTTTTTGCTCATCGATATCAATGGTGGTGGTTTTACAAAAGACTTCATCCCAAACTATTAGGTGATATTCCGCTTATTTTTGGGCCATTTTTGGTAGGTTCGATGTGGATATTTAAATTTACGTACGGGAGATTTTTTACTTATATAAAGACCAATTTTCTTATAGATACCTTCTTTATATACATCGTGATGAGTTGGTTTAAAAAGATAGGTTATGGATCGATTATCCGACTTAGAAAATATCAATTCTCTTTGCTTTTTATCGCAAAATCCCTTGTGTTGTATGGAACTCAATTACTGATTGATAACATTAGCGGAAAAAGGAATCAATCACAGGGAAAAATTAGTTAAGAGGCAACTAGATTCACGTTGATAAGATTCGACAAAAACCGGGAAGTGACAGTGAACGCCCCCCTTATAATGGACAA
>NZ_WOFB01000057.1 GCF_009733865.1 Oceanobacillus salinisoli
AGTGATGGGAAGTCTCATCTTGAGGGGGGCTTCATGCTTAGATGCTTTCAGCACTTATCCTTACCATACGTAGCTACCCAGCTATGCTCCTGGCGGAACAACTGGTACACCAGCGGTATGTCCATCCCGGTCCTCTCGTACTAAGGACAGCTCCTCTCAAACTTCCAACGCCCACGACGGATAGGGACCGAACTGTCTCACGACGTTCTGAACCCAGCTCGCGTACCGCTTTAATGGGCGAACAGCCCAACCCTTGGGACCGACTACAGCCCCAGGATGCGATGAGCCGACATCGAGGTGCCAAACCTCCCCGTCGATGTGAACTCTTGGGGGAGATAAGCCTGTTATCCCCGGGGTAGCTTTTATCCGTTGAGCGATGGCCCTTCCATGCGGAACCACCGGATCACTAAGCCCGACTTTCGTCCCTGCTCGACTTGTAGGTCTCGCAGTCAAGCTCCCTTCTGCCTTTACACTCTGCGAATGATTTCCAACCATTCTGAGGGAACCTTTGGGCGCCTCCGTTACCTTTTGGGAGGCGACCGCCCCAGTCAAACTGCCCGCCTGACACTGTCTCCGAACCGGATCACGGTCCTGGGTTAGAAGGTCCATACAGCCAGGGTGGTATCCCACGGTTGCCTCCACCGAAGCTAGCGCTCCGGTTTCTAAGGCTCCCACCTATCCTGTACAAGCTGCACAGACATTCAATATCAGGCT
>NZ_WOFB01000058.1 GCF_009733865.1 Oceanobacillus salinisoli
GGGCGAAGCTAGCGCTCCGCTTTCTAAGGCTCCCACCTCTCCTGTACAAGCTGCACAGACATTCAATATCAGGCTACAGTAAAGCTCCACGGGGTCTTTCCGTCCTGTCGCGGGTAATGCGCATCTTCACGCATAGTATAATTTCACCGGGTCTCTCGTTGAGACAGTGCCCAAGTCGTTGCACCTTTCGTGCGGGTCGGAACTTACCCGACAAGGAATTTCGCTACCTTAGGACCGTTATAGTTACGGCCGCCGTTTACTGGGGCTTCGGTTCTAAGCTTCGCCTTGCGGCTAACTCTTCCCCTTAACCTTCCAGCACCGGGCAGGTGTCAGCCCCTATACTTCGCCTTTCGGCTTCGCAGAGACCTGTGTTTTTGCTAAACAGTCGCTTGGGCCTATTCACTGCGGCTCCACGGCAATGGAGCACCCCTTCTCCCGAAGTTACGGGGTCATTTTGCCGAGTTCCTTAACGAGAGTTCTCCCGCTCACCTTAGGATTCTCTCCTCGCCTACCTGTGTCGGTTTGCGGTACGGGCACCTGTGACCTTGCTAGAGGCTTTTCTCGGCAGTGTGAAATCAGGAACTTCGGTCTAAAGTGACCTCCCCATCACAGCTTGAAATGGCCAGGCGGATTTG
>NZ_WOFB01000059.1 GCF_009733865.1 Oceanobacillus salinisoli
ACAATTGACCTCCCCATCACAGCTTGAAATGGCCAGGCGGATTTGCCTACCTGACTTTCTCACTGCTTGGGCGCACACTTCCATCCGTGCGCTTTCCTTATCCTACTGCGTCCCCCCATTGCTCAAACGGTCATGAGGTGGTACAGGAATATCTGCCTGTTGTCCATCGCCTACGCCTTTCGGCCTCGGCTTAGGTCCCGACTAACCCTGAGAGGACGAGCCTTCCTCAGGAAACCTTAGGCATTCGGTGAAAGAGATTCTCACTCTTTTTTCGCTACTCATACCGGCATTCTCACTTCTAAGCGCTCCACCAGTCCTCACGGTCTGACTTCGCAGCACTTAGAACGCTCTCCTACCATTGTTCGAAGAACAATCCACAGCTTCGGTGATACGTTTAGCCCCGGTACATTTTCGGCGCAGAGTCACTCGACCAGTGAGCTATTACGCACTCTTTAAATGGTGGCTGCTTCTAAGCCAACATCCTGGTTGTCTAAGCAACTCCACATCCTTTTCCACTTAACGTATACTTTGGGACCTTAGCTGGTGGTCTGGGCTGTTTCCCTTTCGACTATGAACCTTATCACCCATAGTCTGACTCCCAAGCTTAAGTATCTGGCATTCGGAGTTTGACTGAATTCGGTAACCCGATGAGGGCCCCTAGTCCAATCAGTGCTCTACCTCCAGTACTCTTCATCTTGAGGCTAGCCCTAAAGCTATTTCGGAGAGAACCAGCTATCTCCGTGTTCGATTGGCATTTCACCCCTACCCACACCTCATCCCCGCATTTTTCAACATACGTGGGTTCGGGCCTCCAGTCAGTGTTACCTGACCTTCACCCTGGACATGGGTAGATCACACGGTTTCGGGTCTACGACCGCATACTCATTCGCCCTATTCAGACTCGCTTTCGCTGCGGCTCCGTGTCTTCCACTTAACCTTGCATACGATCGTAACTCGCCGGTCCATTCTACAAAAGGTACGCCGTCACGCATAAACGCGCTTCGACTACTTGTAGGCACACGGTTTCAGGTACTCTTTCACTCCCCTCCCGGGGTGCTTTTCACCTTTCCCTCACGGTACTGGTTCACTATCGGTCACTAGGGAGTATTTAGCCTTGGGAGATGGTCCTCCCGGATTCCGACGGAATTCCACGTGTTCCGCCGTACTCAGGATCCACTCCGGAGGAGATTCTCTTTCAACTACAGGGCTCTTACCTTCTATGGCGGATCGTTCCAGATCGCTTCATCTAAAGAATCTCTTTGTAACTCCAATGGAGTGTCCTACAACCCCAGTGAGCAAGCTCACTGGTTTGGGCTGTTTCCGTTTCGCTCGCCGCTACTTGGGAAATCGCATTTGCTTTCTCTTCCTCCGGGTACTGAGATGTTTCAGTTCCCCGGGTCTGCCTCTTATGCCCTATGTATTCAGACATAAGTCCTGTTCCATTACGAACAGTGGGTTTCCCCATTCGGAAATCTCCGGATCAAAGCTTACTTACAGCTCCCCGAAGCATATCGGTGTTAGTCCCGTCCTTCATCGGCTCCTAGTGCCAAGGCATCCACCGTGCGCCCTTATTCACTTAACTAAGTTTACAATGAATAAGCGTGCTA
>NZ_WOFB01000006.1 GCF_009733865.1 Oceanobacillus salinisoli
AAATCTGCCCGTCAACTCAGGAAGCGGACAAGCTGCGTTATCCATGCCAATTATGACGCCGATAGCAAATTTAAACAGCAGTTCTTGCCTTCCAGTTTGGAGATGGATTTACCAACGCCTTTTATCCTACAAACGGAGGATTAATGGCTGGACTAGCCATTGCAGGCGTCTCTTGGTTGAAATGGGCAAGATTTATGTTGCCACTCGTTATTTTGTTATTTATTACTTGTGCGATTATGGTGTCGATTGTACATCTGTTTGTGTGGCCGGTTTGATGAAGGGTGAGGTATCTCTTTCCTCGTGATATGAATGAAATGACGACATACTGGGATTTTTCCACTTTTTATGATAAAATACAACTAATTCAATAAGGTTATCAAGAGTGAACGAGAGTACTGGCTCGATGACTTCACAGCAACCTCCCCCCCGGGTAAGGTGCTCCAACCAGCAAAGCTTGCTTTGAATGATAACGAACGGTGCTTTAGCCCTTTGTATGCATTCATTTGCTGCAGAGGGCTTTTTCATTGGTCTTGAAACCTATTGATAAATCATGGGAGGATGGCAAATGAACACAACAGGATATAATCGTGACTTTATCGCCCAAGATCAGGAAGGGGAAATTTTTTTAAATCATGTAGTTGGGGTGATTGAAAAACAAATCCTAGAGTGGAATGAAAACGATAAAGTCGAAGGACCTAAAACGGAAGGCTATACCACTTCAGTCCAAGGTAATATGCAAATTTCAAAAATATCCATATCAAGTTCCCTGATAGAGTCTCTTCAACTTAAGCTTCAATCCCCTTACACCTTGGACCAGTATATCTGGATAGAACTCAAAGAAAATGGGGTGGAGGTTAGAGATGCGAATGGGAATTATTTAGATTATGTATTTATGTGAGTATCGGGATTTCCGCCCTATTCCCCCTTATATAGAAAGGTGGAATCCCCACTATCCAATTGTGCCACTATGATGTCCCATCTAATCAATATTTATTAAGCCTGCAGATTTTCACTATTTTCCATTAGTTCATACACAAACTTCTCTACTTTTCTAAGTAATTTCACTGTTTCATCTAAATCTATGATTCCTTCATGATCCGTTCTTCTATAATCATCCCGTAATATTGCTACAGTCATTGTATGCCCATTTCCGAAACTTGTGGGTTTTACTGTTTCTAATTGGTATTTCACACTATTATGTACTATTCGTTTATACCAATTATTTCTAAGGCAGGGCCTTTTTTCCTTTTCCGGAACTGCTATTTTAAAACATAGTTCTCCATATGATTTACCATCTTTTACTTTTTGCTCAAGCTGCAGATGAAGCTTGTGGTCTTCTAAGTCATGAAAGTTCCACCAACATCCCAAGAAACCACCATTGGCATTTGCTACATAGCCCCAATTACCATCTATATATTTTTGTATTTCCGTATAAAATCCTTGCCAGCCTAGCCATGTCCATTTGGAAATTAATCGAGATTCATAGCTCTTATAATTTTCATTAATTTCAACTAGATAATCATAATAATCCCTAAATATATCACTTTCCACTCCACGATTTATACCCTCAGAAAGTAGAGACAGGATTTCACTTCTGGTTACTACTTCATAACCCGCTTCTTTTACAGATGAGTAATCGCTTTGATTACCTATCTTAAAATATATTGGCAATAGCTGTTCATATAAATCTTTTTCTTCTATTTTAGATAAGTACCTTCGCAATTGATCCGAATGATTTTTTGTAAATGTTTTGTCCTCAATTAGAATAGCAATGGTCTCATTAACAATGATCAGAACATCTAATCCTTCTACTTGCCTTTTTACATCAATTGATTCTATAGCTTCCGGTATCTTTTTGTTATGCTTTTTAAATATGTATTTGATGAAGTTAACTGAAACGTCATGCAATAGTTTATGTGAATTATTAAATTTCGAATCACCCCAGCGAAATAGCCAGCAAATAAATGCATCTTGAGATAGCTCACTTGTACCATAAGCAAACAAATTTGGTTTAGCCTTCATTGATATTCCTCCTAATACACTTCACACAATGGTTTGGTATTTTGAAACCCGTTTAATCACATGTCAGGATTTACTAGATTATGTATCCACCTTTAATTAATGTTTTAGATGAAGGATACCTCGTAATTTGTGTAACACCGTACCGTATACAAATCTTACATTTTAATTTTATAACGACTCTCCCTCACCATTTCTAATTGATCTCGGATCTGCCCCTTCCCCCTTTCATGGTGAACCTCCTTTAAGGGTTATATATTCTTACAAACAATCATACCATTTTAATTCATTACAAAATGTTAATTTATAGACAAATGATATAGCTATGGGAACAACCTAGATTGTATTCTACTTGTCACCAACACCATTCGACAAATTCCGGGAAGTACCTGGCACCAAAACCGAGGCACCAAAACCGAGGCACCAAAACCGGCACCAATATGGTGATCCAGAGCGCACAAGAATACCCACTCAGGTGACTGCCCAACAACCTCCCTCACGGGTAAGGTACTCCTACCAGCAAAGCTTGCTTTAAATGATATGAATTAGCCCTTAGTATGCATTCAATTGCTGCTATTCATTAATCTTGGAAACCTATTGAATCTTTTTTATGGTATATACATATAAGTTATCCCGAAAAACAGAAAAAGAATAATTTTACAACCTGGTGAAAAGCTATAGTCAGAATTTAGAATGATTTTTTAGCTAGAGGCAAACTGATTAATCCTGAAACGAAAGGGACAAAGCACTTTATTTGCTTTACATGTATCTATTGTAAACCAACAAAAGATAGGAGTTATTCATAAATATGAAAAAATCACCAGTTGTTTTTTACGTATCATTAGCAATCCTTGCAACTCTTGTTCTCATGGGTGTACTGATACCTGAAACGTTAGAGCGTATCACAAATACCACCCAAAGTTTTATAACAAATTCATTTGGCTGGTATTATTTGGGAATTGTATCGGTGTTTGTCATCGTACTTTTTTATTTATTAGTAAGCCCAATAGGTAAAATTAAGCTTGGGCGACCGGATGATAAGCCTGAATTCTCCCGGCCAACTTGGCTCGCTATGCTTTTTAGTGCCGGCATTGGAATTGGCTTACTTTTCTATGGTACATATGAGCCAATTAGTCACTACGCCATCAGTTCACCTACAGGGGAGCTGGGCACGAATCAAGGAATCCTGGATGCTATGAGATTTACCTTCTTACACTACGGGATCCATCCATGGGCAATCTATGGAACAATTGGCTTAACCCTTGCTTACTTTACGTTTCGAAAAGGAGAACGAAGCTTAATTAGTAAGACATTACGACCAATATTCGGAAAACATGCAGATGGAAAAGTTGGTAGGGCAATTGATATCATAGCTGTCATTTCAACGGTTATGGGGGTTGCCACATCACTGGGATTTGGTGCTGCACAAATTAACGGTGGATTAACTTATTTATTTGGAGCCCCAAGCAATATGACTACTCAAACCATCATCATTTTTGTAGTTACCATCCTGTTTATGATATCTGCCTTAACCGGTATAGGAAAAGGGATCAGGATTCTCAGTAACTTTAATATGGGGCTATCACTCCTTCTTTTCTTATTCGTGTTTGTTTTCGGACCGACCATTTTCATTTTAAATTTATTTATGGATACACTAGGGACGTACCTGCATCATTTTGTGGAAATGAGTTTTAGAATGGCACCGGTTAACGAAGAAGCTCGTAGCTGGATTAATGACTGGACCATCTTCTATTGGGCTTGGTGGATAGCTTGGTCTCCATTTGTAGGTGTGTTTATCGCCAGAGTATCCTTAGGAAGGACCATTCGGGAGTTTATTATATACGTACTGATTAGCCCATCCCTGATTAGTTTCCTATGGTTTACGGTATTTGGAGGGGCAGGCATCTCCACCGAGTTATCTGGTTTTTCCATATCTTCCTTATTACCGGAAGAATCCCTTTTTGGACTATTGGAAGGTTATCCACTTAGTATGGTATTTTCCATATTAGCCATCATTATTATTGTGACATTCTTTGTCACATCCGCAGACTCTGGTACATTTGTTTTAGGAATGATGACAACGAACGGATCCCAGAATCCAAGTAGGGGAATTAAAGTAACTTGGGGAATTTTACTTTCTGTTACGGCACTTGCTCTACTTTATTCTGGTGGATTACTAGCTCTTCAAAACACCATGATTATTGCTGCTCTTCCATTTTCAGTTATATTAGCACTCATGGTATTTAGTTTGATTAAATCCTTACAACAGGAAAAGAAGGAGCTGGGAATTGGCCAACTGAGATACGCCGAGAAAAAGGAAAATATCAAGTAGACGACTAAAGAAAAGTGCAAGCGTCCATTAGCGACGTACGGAATGCGCCTGGCCATGCCAGGTGGTTCGATGTTGCTGCGCAAAGCAGCGGTCTTAATCGAACATTCCACTGCCGTAGGAGATAAAGGAAACATGCCCCTTCATAGGGGTATGCCGACGCCTGAGCGCTAGCCCGCTTTTAGTCGGCCTTCCTAAAAAAAACGAGTCGATGTTGACTTTCACAGCAAGGGTATAAGTGCGACTAAGCCTCTGGTTTCACCAATCGGCAAGTCTTCTTTATCGTACGGAGGTTAGGGAAGTTCTCTAGTCGCTGGGCGATGGGGCTAGACATCAAAGCGCAAATTTATACTTTCTTATCTCACAAAAAAGACCAAAGGGACAGGCTACCTCGGTCCACTATGAAATAGAATGGGTGGACCGAAAACCCTGTCTCTTTGGTCCTTATCATGCGGTTTGATAAATTTAAAGGTTCGAAACCGCCACTCCGTTAATTATCATATTGCAATAAATACTACCCTTCCCCCTTCTTCCATTCCTCTACATAATCCTCGAGTACATTTTTAAGTTCCTTTCCTATACGTGAGTAGGCTTCATCATTCAGATTGGCAAGTGACACGCGAATCGACCAAGCTGGGGCTAAAAATCCTTCACCACTCAATAAAACAATGGATGACTTTTCGGCCAGGCGATATAAAATATCTACCGGTTTATAATTCTGTTTAAGATAGTCGAAGAATCCTTTTTCATAATGAAGCTTACACCAGATTTCCAAATCAATCTCTGTGTAATAGTCTGCGTCGTTTGGTAAATGTTTCTTCGGTAAACCCAGTCCTTCGTATAATAAATTCATTCTCCGATGTAAAATGTCAATGGTTTTCTGTTTGTACTCATTGTTAGTATCGAGCATGGCAAAAATGGAAAATAATGCCATTTGCACTTGCTGTGGTGTGGATAGTCCAGCGGTGTGATTCATCGCAACATCCCTGCTATCTGCTACCATCCGATCGATAAACTTCAGGTTTTCCGGATTCTCTGTAAGGGAAGCATACCTTTTATTCAGAACCGCTTTTTCTTCTTCCGGCAACTCTTTTATTAATTTATCAAACACATTGTTCTGGTTGATGGCAATCGTTCCTAATCGCCAGCCTGTCACACCAAAGTATTTGGAAAATGAATACACACCGATAGTATGGAAAGGTAAATCCGCCATAAGAGAGCGGAACCCTTCAACAAAAGTGCCATACACATCATCGGAAATAATCATTAGGTTTGGATTATCCTGTTTTACAATGCTTATGATTTGGTTGATGGATTCTTTTTTTATTGAAACAGATGGTGGATTACTCGGATTAACTAAAAAGAGTGCTTTTATGTCCTGATCCTTTAACTTTTCTAATTCCTCATATGGGTATTGCCATGTACGATTCCCTTCCTCATCTATTTCTGTTGCCTCTATTTTCACAAGTTCATAAGCATTGTTCGGGAGTTCTGGAATCTCTATGTACGGTGGAAAGATTGGAACCATCACCGCTATTTTGGATCCTTTAGGCAGTAAGTGATTTTTATATAATGTTTCAAATATATAGCACATCGCTGCCGTTGCACCTTCTACAGCAAATAAATCATACGTACCACATGACGTGTCCTGACCACACAGCTCTTTCGATAAAAAGTCATGTACCACTTTTTCTGTTCTGACAAGCATTCGGTCCGGGTTAGGGTAGTTATCCCCAATAATTCCGTCTACCAGTTCATAGACCCATGCATCAGCTTCAAACTGCTTTGTGTTGATTCCGTAATCAATGATTTCTTTCAGCAATTGCATTCCTGGCACCTGCTGATTTTCCTCCACATATTTCTGGAATCTTTCTGCTATTCCTTCACGACTTGGCATGCCAGCTAAATTTCCTTCATTCCATCCTCTTCTTGATTCTGTAACAGCAAATTGTCCAAGGGCAAAAAATGCTTCCCGGGGGGTAGCCGCTATCCAATTTGGATTCCCACGACCTGCATCCAGCATCGTTCTGGTCATTCGCTTTTTTCCTTTTGCAAGATCAATGAGTTTATCCTTCAATTCAAACGGGCTTACCTTTTCTAACTGACGCCTTTCTTTTTTTGGTTCATCCATAAAGATCCTCCTAAACATAAACAAACTGCTATCTTCATAAAGAGTATCCCACAATTGAACTGGAATATAATTGGACTTCAGGATTTATTTCGTATCAGTGTAGAGCATCACTATTTTAAAATAAAAAATTCTATATAGTTGCACATAGAGGAACAATAGTATTTATAAATAACGAAATATTTCTTAAGATGGATGTAAACGTTATCAACGCAGATAGAAAAATATGTCATACTATTAATAAGTCGCAACCCCAGGGAGACCAATTTTTCGATTATGTCATACCTGGTGTCGAAGCACAGATTGATATTAGTTGCCATAGTTATTAAGATGCCTCTGATGTACACAGGGGATTTAAGTCCAGTTAAAAAAATATACGAAAAGGGGTATTGAAATGAAAAATATTACAGTACTTGGAGCAGGTGTTATGGGACATGGTGCCGCTCAATTATTTGCCCAAGCAGGGAAAAATGTACGGATTCGAGCTAGACGCGAGTCATCACTGGAAGAAGCAAAAGAACGCATGACGAACAGCTTAAAAATTATGGTTGAAAAGAACATGCTGACCCAAAGCGATATGGAGCAAGCGTTAGATCGTATAACCTATACTACAGATTTGCATGAAGCGATTCAGGATGCTGATTTCATTTTCGAATCCATTCCAGAAGTTCTTGAAAAAAAGTTGGATACTTACGAAATTATCGAAAGCACTGTCTCAGACAAAACGATTATTTCGTCTAATACTTCCACTTTCCCATTAAAAGAATTAACTCAAAAAGCAAAGAATCCCGAAAGATTTATCATTACTCACTTCTTTAACCCACCACAACTTGTGCCAATTGTGGAGATTGTTAAAGTGGAAAACACAAAGGATAACGTCGTTCAATCCACCTATGACTTAATGAAAGAGATAGGGAAATCTCCAGTAGTTCTTAAAAAAGAGATTACAGGCTTTATCGTTAACCGTGTTCAAGTTGCCATGCTTCGTGAAGCGTTTCATTTAATGGAGATGGGAGTAGCTACCGCAGAAGATATCGATATCGCTATGAAAGGGAGCCTGGGCTTTAAATGGGCATTTTGCGGTCCAATGGAAAGTCAGGATTTAGCTGGCCTGCAAACAACAAAAGCAATGGTTGGAAATATATTACAGGATTTATCTAATACAAGAGAGGTTCCATCCTTCTTAACGGAAATGGTAGAAAACGACCAGCTTGGTATTCGAACAAATGAAGGTTTTTACAAATATGATGATAACGGTGAAAAAGCAATCCATACTCGAGACGATCACTTCTTGGATCTCCTAAAGTTATTACAGCAAAAGGCAGAGAACAACAAAGATAAGGTGTCATCTACCAAATAATAGATCCAGAGGGGCAGGTTCACCAGTCCAAGAATACAAAGAAACCTTTAACACATATTCCGAATTCTTTGAAATACTATATTTTAATCTTCCCATTTTAGAAAGGATAAGAAAAAAATCGGCATTCGCTTCGTCCTTTGGCGAATAGTAAGGTTAATTAGTGTTGTGTCGTTGAAATTTTATAGTGCTATCATAAAATAAATTTTCAATGATTGGTGGGGCTCTTCCTTTCCCATAAAACAAAGAATCCTCACAAATGTTGATGGAACAACATTTATGAGGATTCTAACTTTATTAAACGAATGAATTTCTATATAAGTATTGAATCATCATGCCAGGAATGGCATACATACATTAATTATCTACGTTTCGTGCTGTTGATTTTCCCTTGCTTCTCCTTTGTTCATCTGGTCTTTTGGCTTTGTTATTCTTTTTCTTTGGCGCATGTGAATCTTTGACCATGTTCATCCCTCCAATGTTTTAAAGTATCATTCTTAGTTTTATCGGATGGAGAGGAAATATTCAGTGAAGCGCGGGGACGATTCTTTAGAGAGGACAATCGGAAGTTTTGCACAAAAGAAAGCACAACTAGCGGATTACATCTGCCAGGTGTGCTATTTTGCTTCGTTTTAATATTAAATTAGAAATTGGTTCCTCTATGACACGGTCTGGGCGTTAGACTCAGCTATGTTCGGTAACTGTCCCTGTGGTCCCTCAGACAAGGCAGGCTAGCTAATACCAAGGAAGAGATACATTAACTATTAAAAATGGGTGCTAAGTCAACCCGAAATCCATCCAAAAATTTCGATGTAATTTCCCCTTTATCTGTTTTGATATCGTGTTGCTCATACATTTTTTCATCATTCAAGGCATACACAGTTACCGTATTTAACATGGGATTGACAATCCAATACTCCTTGACACCATAATTCATATAAAGGTTTAACTTTATAACCAAATCATGTGACTGATTGGAAGGGCTTAATATTTCAACGATTAATTCAGGAACCCCAACATATCTAGCATCTGTAAAACCACTTTTATCACAAATAATACTTATGTCTGGTATAACAATTTTGGTTCCTTCGATTGTGTCGTCTTTCAATTCAATATCATATGGTGCTGGAAATACTTCACAACACTTTCCTTCTAAGTAATTTCCCAATTTAATCTGCAATTTGCTGGAAACACGTTGATGCTTTGTCGATGGTGATGGCGACATATAAACAAATCCGTCAATATATTCTAATAAAGCATCGGAGTTTTCTCGAATTTGAAAGTACTCGTTTACTGATATAGGATCATTACGGTATGGATGCATCTTATCACCCTTTTTCCGATATTTGTTACTACCATTTTACCACGTTTACATTGTAAAAGGGGATGATTATATAGGGCTAGTTTGAGTCAGACCACACTATGTTCGGGTACCCCACGATTTATTCCAAACACAGAGGATTAAAAATAACCGGAACAGCTTTATCCAGTATTAAATCCTCCTTTGTTACAACCGTATAATATAAAGCTATAATCTTCCCCTAGCTCCGAAGCTCTGCCCAAATTATTCCCTTCCCTAACCGTTGCCCCGTAAAAAATACTTTTCTACCTTCACTTTCCTTTTTCAAGGTTCGAGCAAGATATCCATCTACCCATTTCAGAAAAGCAATTAAAAAAACTCGGCATTTCAGACCGTAGCGAATGTCGAGTTTTTGTTATGCTTGGTACTTTAAAAATTACTACATTTATCTACTTTTTGATAAAGTGAATCTTCAATCAGTGGTTTTTTTTCATCCCCACTGAGTGTTAGTACATGATCAGTTGAAAATAGTTGAAGTATACGAAGTTGAATAATTGAATAGAGGGAGTCGTTAGGCTCCCTTTAATAATAAAACCGGTCTTTAATTTGGTTTTCCCAGAGCTTGGTTAATCCATAACAAATGGGTATTACTACCAGAAAAAATACACTTAAAAATTTAAAAAGATATATTGTAACTACTATTAACAATAACCAAGAGCCTAGATATACCCCAATACCTCCACGATACGAAAAGTCATAAGATTCTAGTACTGGTAGGTATTGAATGAAAGCAATAATAAGACCACAAAATACTAAAGCTATAGATAAGAACCAAAGAAAAGGCGTCCATTTTTCTATAGTATTCAAAATTGTGTTATTCAATGTGAGTATTTCGTTAGGTACATTAAAGTTAAAATCTTGATTCATAATCCCAAAAAGTTTATATAAGGCATTGATCATTAAATAGTATAACAATATTAACCAAAGATATTGAGGAATTAGATAAATATTTAATTTCCTAACCCTAGTTAAAAATTCATTTGTAATATCCATAATTAATACCTCCTTTCTAAAAGTATATCGACAAGAAATTATATATTTACAGTTGGTGAAGAAGTGCTCTTTTATGACTTTGAAGTATTTTCTCATGATTGGCTAGTAGTTATTACGGATACCGACACCAAGTCAGTCAGAAAAAGTTTTTGTTAACGATGAACAGGGTTTGATAGATTACTATAACCCCATCGTAATGACATTTGGATAGGATATAACAGTCGCCACTATGACCAATATATTATAAAAGCTATCATTTGTGGATTTAGTCCACAGGAAATAAATCACTGGATAATCGTAAAAAGGGAACCAGGATGGAAGTTCTTTAAAGAATTCTGGAAGATACAGCTTTTCAATTATGACGTAATGACAAATAAGTTTAGATTCTTGAAGCAACTGGAAGGTTTTCAAGGCCATGACATTAGAGAAACACTTGTTGACTTTACCATTAATCGAGAATTAACCGAAGTAGAAATCCAAGAAGTCATTAAATATTGTAGGCATGATGTACATGAAACCATGCACATATTTAGTGAGAATATCAGTGAATTTGAATCACAATTGGAACTTCTAAAGATGTTCAATTTACCGTTACGTAACATATCCAAAACAAAAGCGCAACTGTCAGCAGTTATCTTGGAAGCCAAACAACCAAAAGTACAACGTAATGATGAATTTGATTTTCAATTTCCTCCTACTTTGAACATAAATAAATATACCGAGGTCTTAAATTTTTATAAGGAAAATAAAGATTATGGCAAGGTTTTAGAAGTTGATGTAGCTGGAGTGCCGCATTTGTTTGCTTGGGGAGGTCTTCATGGTGCTAGGAACAATTATATTGACACAGGTTACTTCATTGACGTTGCTTCCTATTACCCGGATCTAATGATTGAGTATGATTATCTATCACGAAACGTCAAAAATAAAGCCAAATTTAGGGAAATTCGAGATACGAGACTTAAATATAAAGTAAAGAAAGATAAACGACAGGCTCCTTTGAAAATTGTTATAAATGGGAGTATGGAGCCATGAAAGATAAATATAACGGATTATATGACCCATTACAAGCAAACAATGTTTGTATAGGTGGAATGACTTTGCTTCTTGATTTGATAGAAAAGTTGGAACCGCACTGTACTTTAATACAGAGTAATACAGACGGTCTGCTAGTTAAATTAAATCATCCAGATGACTATGAGTTAATAAATGATATTTGTTATGAGTGGGAGCAACGTACCAAGATGGAATTAGAGTTTGAGAAGTTCGTCAAGGTCATTCAAAAGGACGTTAATAATTATATTCTAGTGGAAACAGATGGAAGTTATAAGTCCAAAGGTTCTTATGTAAAGAAATTAAATCCACTCGATAATGATTTACCAATAGTAAATGAAGCTGTCGTTAATTATTTTATGAAAGGGATAGACCCGGAAGATACCATATTTAATTGTGACCAGCTAATCAAGTTCCAAAAGATAGTGAAAATCAGTAGTAAATATGAATACGCTAGGTAAGGAACCAAGAGAATGTCAGAAAACGTATTTCGAGTTTTCGCTTCAGTAGATAAAAATGATGGTGAATTATTAAAAGTTCGTGATGGTTCTGCAAGCAAAATAGGATACACACCAGACAGATGTTTCATTATCAATGATGAGGTAAGAGGTATGAAAGTACCGTTAAAGCTAGACTACTGGTGGTATCTCGAATTGGCAAATAAGCGATTAATGATTTTTCAGGAAATGGGGAGTAATGTTATTTCAATGTTTCTACAGTTGAAGAAATAAATTTTCTTAGCTGCTGAACTTTACTTGCTTTTTCTTTTTCTGCAAGTTTTTCGTCTAGAATAAGTTCAATAGCAAGCTTAACTTTAGGAATAATCTCTAAACATTCATCTTCAGAGAGTTCATGTATTCCTTTACTTAGTATCGCGTACAATTTTTTATTCTCTACTAATATATTAGGTAAGTAATTACTAAGTAATTCTATTTTCTCATCCATACGAGATTGTTGGTATAGTTCTTTATCAATACTGATTTCTTGAAGCGCTAATTGATGAGATTCTTCAATAAGATTTTCAAATATTCTACGAAGGTATACAAAAGAGCCTATACCAATGCCGTGAGAATATAATCCAATAGCTTTTGAAAATTCTTGATAGTTATCTTTTAAGATTCTTCTATATTTTTTAATCGAGTTGATTTCTATAGAAGCTGTCGAAGGATATTGACCAACTTTTTCAATTTTATAATCAGTGATTCTAAAAATGTATGAATATTTGTGGGAGTGGTTTCTTTGGCAAGTAAACTCATATTGAAAAGGTGTTTTATAGTTATTCAACTGCTCTACATCAAACTTCACATAATAAACAGTGTTTATTTTACTAGATAATTTAAAGGTAGATTCCTCTTCACATTCTATACAAAAACAATCAAACTGAATATCTTCATTCTCATTAAATATGTAACTTAAATTTTCATCATCTGTCCAATCAAAGGATAATTGCTGATACAAGCCCATTTTCAAAAAAATATATTCAGTGTTAATTAGTTCATTTGTCATTTACTGCAACCCCAATCTAGTAATTTTAAGACTATTCTACCATGAAAGTAGGTGATTAACATTTACAAGGGTTATCTCAAAGGAAACGGTAAACATGCAGCTACTAAATTTAAAAATGGTGCAAAACTATTATCCTATCATACAGCACGAAAAGAAGATTCCTATGTTGGTATTTTGGATACAAGGGTATGAGCTAAAGGCCTCTGAGCGAATCAGGAGTTTACTGGCTTCCCGACCCCCCACTTATAATTATTGAAGCTCTCGAATTCTTAAAGTGGGGGTCTTACAGCCAGTTAATCACGTGTTAAAATTTTATATTTTTGGGAGTAAAAAAGGCTTTTTTTCAATGGCCCGAGGCGCTAAGTCCGTATCCAATCATCAATAGAATGGACCGGTGTCCCTATGGTTTATCTCAGGAAAGATGATTAAAAGATCTCTATGCAACACTTTCCACATCATCATGTGAGTATTTCTTTCTTGAGATCATGTAGGATAGAGAAATACATATCATGGATAGTAAGGCTGCGACCGTTAAGCCGATCCATGCCCATGTATAGGAACCCATCACATCATATACTGCTGCAGTAAGTACTCCGCCTAATGCCATGCCGACCTGGAAAGCGCTGTTTGTTACCCCCATCATTACTCCGTAGTTGTTTGTGCCAAAAATATGACTGGCAAACAGTGGAGTCGAAACACTTGCAACAGCATTTCCAAATGCAAAGAAAACAGCCATCAGGATGAGAAGAGATTGGTTTTCTCCAAATAACAACAGGATAAATGAAATCGATATCGCTATGTAACCCATGACCCCAGATTTTATAATGCCAAATTTATCACTAAACCATCCAAGCATTAATTTACCAAAAATCCCCAATACAGAATATAAGGAAACGATGGTAGCAGCGTAAACCATTCCATGCATGTCACTGACATATGGATTAATTTGTTGAATAGATCCGGTTGTAATCAATCCAAGCGTAAAAATCCCAATCATATAAATATAGAAAAAAGGTTTTTTCTTGGCTTCAGCTGGGGTGATGTCTATTTCAATTTCTTCCTTGTCCTTCGCGGATTGATCTTTTTCATCTGCTTCCCCCTCTCCCAATGGTTTTAACCCAATCTCTTGAGGAGTTTTTTTCATGACAAACAATGCAATAGGCAGACCTACAATCAAGATAATAAGTCCCATAATAAAGTAGGTTTGTCTCCAGCCAAAATCTATAATCAGATTTGCAATAACCGGACTCATTATGAAACCACCTAAACCAATACCTGAAATGGCAATGCTCATTGCTAACCCTCTACTCTTTTTAAACCAATTCACAATAATGATTTGTGTCGCTAAATTCCCGCAGAATGAGAAGGATATGCCAAGAAAAGCTGCTGAAATATACAAGTGATATACAGATTGTGCGATTCCATAAGACATATAGGAAAGGGAAAATACGATAATACTGATTGATAAAATCCATCTAACATTATATTTGTCAATGATTTTCCCTGCAACTGGGGACAAAATAATGCCGCATACAGCAATGATAGTCGTCGTAAGTGTAAAGGCGCTTCGTGGAATATTGAATTCTTCCGTTATAGGGATCATATACAGACTAACCAGTGCACTTGTAAATGGAACTGTTAGTGTTATTAATAATAGGCCAGCTAATACAATCCACCATCCATAAAATATCCCTTTTCTTTTTGGCATACAAACTCCTCCGATTGATTATTAAACTTGAAATCGCTTGCAATTTTGTTCTCTCTTTTTAAGGTTGATCATTAAAAAATAAAATCTTATTCAGCTGAATTCATAAAAACGAAAAATATCTCACTATTTATTTTAAATTATATTAGTTTGTTGTGTCAATAATTTATCGACAATATTCGGGAAGTGACAGGCACCAATTCGTTAAGGTTCTCGCCTTTCTTTTATGAAATAATGGACTTTTTCAGTGACCTCGGACATGTAACTTGCCCCATTATTTGGAGAAGACACAAGGATAGTGAACTTCTCTTCGTCCTTTGGCTGAATTATCAGCTTATTCGGGCGCCTTGGATCCTTCCTACGTTCCCTTTTGGATGAATTCCGAGTTCATTCGGGCACTTAGAACCTCTCTACGTTACCTTTCAAATGATTCCTAAGCTCATTCGGGCACCTAGAACCTTCCTACGTTTCCTTGCAAATGATTCCTTAGTTCATTCAGGCACTTAGAACCTCTCTACGTTACCTTTTAAATAATTCCTAAGCTCATTCGGGCACCTAGAACCTTCCTACGTTTCCTTTCAAATAATTCCCAAGTTCATTCGGGCACCTTTAAGGTGCCTGTCACTTCCCGGTTTTTGTCAATTTTTGTCGAATGTTTATTTTTCTATAAAAGTTACAAGCCTGCTCGATTCTAAGGCATACTCGAGCAGGCTTCCAACTTACATATTAGTTAGCTTTTGCCAATTCTTTATCCTTCTTCTTCATTTCAGCGATTCCAGATTGCACTTCGACCATTTTCTTATCTAGTGGATAGAATTTCATCGCTTATAAGAATAATGCGATATTTCCTGTAAGAATGTGATATTCCACTTTATTGAATTCCATAATCTTCTGCGTAAAGCATTTCTGTATCTACTAATACATCTTCTGCTTTTTCATCTAGGTTAAATACTCTTGCTCCGCGTAATCGATGGTTTTCTTCTCCACCAAGACCATAGGCTCCAAATCCCGCACTTCCTGCATAGCCAAGTTTAATGCCATAATAGTCACCAACATAAGTATTAATATGATCGTGACCAGCGAAAACTCCTTGTACATCTCCTCTTTCTAACATGGCAGCAAACATTCCACTATTAAATGGTCCCGTGCAGACACACTCATTTTTTTCCCCGATAATATTATGCTTTTCTATAGCACGCTCATGACCTTCTTCCGTTCCTTGGTATGGTGCTGCATACCACATATACTCGAATTCTGGAAGTGGTATATGCATAAATGCAAGGGAAGGAACTTTATGTCCTGCTGTTTGTTCTAATTTTTCAGAGGTTTCCACATACCATTGAACCTGATCATGACGAAGCCAATCCCATGTTTGATATCCTTTAAAATCCTGGCCTGCTATTTCATCCGGTGCATATCTGCCACTATCAAATAACCAAACATTATATGCTGGTTCTGCATTTTTAGAATGATTGATAACTAAGTTTGCATTACCAGTTCCAGTAATATCTTTGGAATCCGGCTTGTTTACATTGTATTCATAAGACATGTAAACATCGAGCATTGCTTCTTCGTCCATTCCGGTTTTCTCGGTATGATCTTCATCATGATTACCAAATGTTACTGCCCAATTCACTTCATTTTCTTCCATAGGTTTAGAAATGGTATCAATCGCTTGTTTCACTTCTTCTGCTGTATCCAAACCAGCATTTAACATATCCCCATTTAGAATGACCAAATCTGGACTTTGGTCCTGAATGACAGTATTCATAAGTTCCATTGTACGCGGGTCAACTTCTTCATCATCTTGAATATCATTAAATTGGACAATTCTATACTTCCCATCCTCATTAAACTGGAGTTTTTTGTTTTCGTTTGTTTTTCCTTGAATGGTAGAACTGAAGAGATTTGTCGTAACAAGAATAACTGTGGTGAAAAAAACCCCGATTACGCTAATAATTGGTTTTAATTTCATTTCATAACCTCCTATTTATTTATTTTTCCAGTCAATTGCATTATATAAAGAAAATATTAATACTCTATTAAATTAGTTTGTTTTTACAATAAACTAATTCGGTTCCAATGTACTAGCAAATAATAGGTAGAATTGTACTATTTCCAAAACATATTCTCGAAGGTGCCTGTCACTTCCTGATTTTTGTCAATTTTTGTCGAACGTTTATCTTTCTATAATGTTACAAGCCTGATCGATTCTAAATGGAATTTAACCTTTACAAAGCCCAGATTACAAAGAAATCAATTGAAATCCCATATAAATTGCCATCGCCCAAATAATTAGAGCAGAAACCTGGTTCATTCGTTTTAACAGCTGTCCGCTTCTATCAACTTGACCAACTTTTCTACCAGTTATCGCTAAAGCAAAAAACCAAATCCATGAAACTCCTATACATGCTACCGTAAAAATCCATTTTTCATATCCCGTGTAGACCAGAGAACTGGTTCCAATCACTCCTATTGTATCCATTATCGCATGCGGATTAAGTAGCGAAACGGAGGAAGCAAATGTTATCTGCTGCTTTGCCGAAAATCTATTTGAGGATTGTCTATCATGCTGTTCAGGCTTGCTTTTCCACATAACCCATCCCATATATACTAAGAAAATGAATCCTACGACAAACAGCGTAGCCTTTAACCACACAAAGCTAAAAACAATGATGGATACACCAGCCACTGCCAAATAGATTAAAAGACTATCACAAACACCAGCTGTAATAATTGCAGGTAAAGCATTCGTAAGTTTTCTATGGGTTGCCCCTTGGTTAAATACAAATACGTTTTGTACGCCTAGAGGCAATATTAAACCAAATGCCAATACCACTCCATGAAGAAATGCCTCCACTATTATCCCTCCTTTTCTTATTTAGAATAGCGAAAGATACTCCATTTGTCTCCAACCAATTGGATGGAAATTAAACCAACCATTTTGTATAATCAAAGAAAAGAATGGAGTTTGGCCTATGTCTGAAATAGATTGGAAACCACACAAATCATCAACAATGCCTTTACATCAGCAAATCTCTAACTATATGAAAAAGAAAATCATGAATGGTGAATGGACAATAGGTACGAAAATACCTCCGCAAAGAACCTTAGCGGAACTATTTGAAGTTAACAGGAGTACCATTGTATCAGCACTTGAAGAATTGGCTGCCGATGGTTTGATTGAATCAAAAGTTGGAAGAGGGACAAAAGTGGTTAACAATACTTGGAGCCTACTCGCTTCAACTCCTCCACCTGATTGGGTTAGTTATGTACATTCTGGCATTCATGAACCGAACATAAAGCTCATCCAAGAAATTAATAAGGCAGAAGCAAATCCAAACATAATAAGGCTTGGAACTGGTGAACTTTCACCTGATTTATTACCAAATGAAAAGATGAAAGAAGTATTACAACTAAATATGACAGAGAATTTATCACTAGGATATGTTGAACCCAAGGGAGATCTTTCTTTACGTAAAACTGTCAGAGACTATATAAAAACAAAAGGGATTGAAGTATCTCCTTCTTCTATATTGATTGTTTCTGGAGGTCTTCAAGCATTGCAATTGATTTCAATTGGATTATTAAAGAGAGGTTCAACCATATTTCATGAGACACCTTCGTACCTTAATTCTATACATGTATTTCAGTCAGCGGGAATGAATTTATTCGGTATTCCTTTGGACAATGAGGGAATTCGATGTGATTCAATTGAACGTTTAAAACGACAGCATAATGGGGCATTACTTTATACAATTCCTTCTTTTAACAACCCAACTGGTACAGTAATGTCTGATAGAAGACGGAATCAGTTATTGGAGATTTCCAATAAGGATTCTCTTCCTATTATTGAGGATGATGTTTATGGTGAGCTGTGGTTGGATAGTCCCCCACCAAAGCCTTTGAAAGCAAGAGATAAGCAAGGCAATATTCTGTATATTGGAAGCATATCCAAAACATTGAGTCCGGGGTTACGAATTGGCTGGCTTGTCGGACCTGAGCCTGTTATTGAGCGTTTATCCGATATAAAAATGCAAACCGATTATGGCTCAAGTTCCCTATCACAGTATGCTGTTAATAAATGGCTTAAAAGTGGAATATATGAGGATTATTTAACACAGATAAGGAAGAAACTGAAATTTAGAAGGGACCTAACTATTCAAATTTTAACTAAATACTTTTCAGAATTAGCAACTTGGAGTATTCCAAGTGGAGGTTTTTATATTTGGCTTCGTATGCAAACAGGTATTTCAACTCGAAAATTATTTGATTTAGCCCTCCGAGAAGGGATTTTGCTCAATCCGGGAAGTATATATGATAAAAATGACCAAGAGCATTTACGCTTATCCTATTCTTACGCTTCAATAGAAGAATTGGAGCATGGATTGATACGTCTTTCAGAACTTATTTCAGGGCTTTCCGACGACCAGCGCCCTGAGTTAGACTGATCATGCATTAGGGGCCTGACACCTTATTAAAGTAACAACCGCAAAATACTGAAACGGTATTTCATATTCATAGCCAAGATAGAAAAGACTCCCTCTCTCTATTTCATGATATAGCTTCTTCCCATTCAATGAATAAGTGGTTTTATCTAGGGGGAAAGAAGCCAGTTATATTTACATCGTCACGGCTTGGCAAATCTATGACCCCTCCTTTGCTCTTTAAAAATAATCATATAACACTTGACGTTTCCTATCTTTTTAGTTAACCATGGATATGTTATTAATTTACAGGAAAAGAGGTAAATCAACATGTTGCAGTGCCGTGAGGATGTACTGAATTACACGAAACAACTTGTTCATATTGAAAGTATCGTTAACACGGATGGGGAAAAAGTTATAGCCCATTCGATTTATAATATGGTTTTATCTTTCCCATATTTTTCACAAAACCCTAGCTATATCACTTTGGAAAAGACCCTCCAAGATGATCAGGAACGCTATAATGTTCTCGCATTTGTTAAAGGAAAAAAGGGAAACAGCAATCGGACCGTTATTTTAATGGGGCATATCGACACGGTTGGAGTAGAAGATTTTAATCAATTAAAAGAGAAAGCTTTCTCTCCGGAAGACTTGATGGAGTCACTGAAAAATGAGGAACTGCCTACTTCTGCTAAAGAGCATTTATATTCTGGGGATTGGTTATTTGGCCGTGGGGTCCTTGATATGAAAAGTGGGGTAGCCAGTAATCTTTATCTCCTAAAATATTATTCCGAGCATCCCGAGGAATTAGAAGGAAATATTGTCTTTTTGGCGGAATGTGACGAAGAGGACAGTTCACACGGTATCCTTTCTGCTTTAAAAACATTGAACCACTGGAAAAAAGAACACGGATTTGAATATGCAGCAGCTGTAAATGCAGACTTTGTAGCGCCACGATTTGAAGGAGATGAAAATCGTTATATTTATAAGGGAACGGTTGGAAAGCTTTTACCATCCTTCTTCATTACCGGCGCAGAAACACATGTAGGCTCTGCATTTGAAGGTTTGGATCCAAACTTTATAGCCGCCCACCTAACAACGCAAATTAATTATAATCCGGAACTATGTAACGAAGCATATGGTGAGACGACTATTCCGCCTGTATCCCTAAAACAAACGGATTTAAAACCCACCTATACCGTTCAAACAGCACTATCTGCTTTTGTTTACTATAATTTCTTTATCCATTCATGGTCACCCAAGACTTGAAAAGCTAAAAGAACACGCATTTATCGCATTTAATAATGCCCTTCGTTCCTATGAAGAAAGATATAAACAATATTGCAAATCCACTGGGGCCCCTTTTGTACAGCACGATTGGAAGCCCAGAGTATTGACCTATGAAGAAATGGAACAATTATTAATCAAAGAGAATGGCAATACGTTCACAACCCACATGAACGAGTTTAAGGAGAAGCTGTTAACCAATACGGAATTGGATACGCGTATGTTTGCCGCACGAGTAGTGGAGGAAGCATGGAAATGGATGAAGGACAAGAGCCCGGCGATTATTCTGTTTTACTCGTCATTATATTCTCCCAGAATAGAATTATCGGGAAAAACCGAAGATGAATTAAACTTAATTCATGCTTTAGATAAAGCAGTGGAAGAAATACAGCCAAAATATCCATATCCGATTGTTACTCGTAACTTTTTCCTGTTTATTTCAGATATGAGTTTTGTTGCTCTTAGTGATGATGAAGGGGGCATTAACGCGGTTTCAAAAAATAACCCAGGCTGGGGAACAAAGCACTATGTAGAGTATCAGGACATTCGGGATTTAAATGTACCAGTTATTAACATCGGCCCTTATGGTGTGGATGGGCATAAGAAACTGGAAAGAATGGAAATGACATACTCACTGGAAATGGTACCTAATCTAACCAACCTTGTTATTTTAAACCTTTTAAATAATTAAGAAAAGCGCAAGCGCCCGTTTAGCGACATACGGACTGCGCCTGACTAAACATAAGGGTCAGTCCCCACTCTGCTAACTCGTTAGCATAATGAGGAACTGCCCCTTTAACAAGTATCTCGGTCCTGTTAAAGCCCTGGCAGAGTTGGCCGCACTGTCTGTCCTTATGACTCATCATACTTAGTCATTGTTAATCCAGTTATACCAAAATAGAAGCATCATATCGTAAAGTTGAGTGGTTATTTGGGTTCCAACTATCCGACTACGAAACCTGTTCTATCGGTCATTCAGTTTACTTTCTTCTCTTTTCCAGTTTGTGCTATTTTCATCGTTTCTTGTATATATGCAGCCGATTTATGTAACAGATCCATTTCTTGTTCATCTAATTCTATTTCCAACTGCTTTTCCACACCGTTTTTACCAATAATGCAAGGCATGCTTAAAGCGACATCCCCATCATAACCATACTGACCGTTTAGTGTGGTACAAACTGGATAAACACTTTTTTCATCCAAAATAATAGCCTTTGCCAGCGTAATTGCTGCCTGGGCAATTGCTGCATTGGTCCAACCTTTACTAGTAATGACATCATAAGCGGTATTTACAACTTTTTGACCGAAAACTTCTCGATCAAGGGCTTCTTTCCCCTGGAAGTAAGTGTCCAATTCTCTTTCTCCGAATCCTTGAACGTTCAAGCGGCTAAAGACTGGGAATGCAGTCATTCCATGTTCCCCCATCATATAACCAGTAACGCTTTTAGGATCGATATTGTAATTCGATGCTACCGCATGACGCAAACGGGCGGAGTCAAGCATCGTTCCTGTTCCAAATACCCGCCCTCTCGGATAACCGAATTCATTTTCTGCAATATATACCATGGTATCCAATGGGTTCGTAATTAAAAGGACAATCGCATCTTTCGTATAGGTTGTAATACCTGTCATGACTTCGCGAATGACTTCTGCGTTTTCTTCCGCAAGTAAAGCCCTGTCTGGTTTTGCATTTTTATCCGTGATAATCACACTTGGTCCAGCTGCAATGATAATGACATCTGCACCTTTGACATCTTCATAATCTCCAGCATATACATTCACATTTGACATATAGGTGAGAGCTGTTGCGTGAGCCTGATCAAGTGCCTCCCCGAACGCCACATCTTTATCCTTATCAATCACAACGATTTCAGAAAAAAGGCCCATCTTCATTGCATCGGCAAGCACATAAGAACCAACATGCCCGACACCCACAATAGCAAGTTTATTATTCTTCATCATTTTCCTCCTTCTTACGTCTATCACTTTGAAGTAGACTCATAAACTATTCCTTTTCTTTATTCTAACTGTTTTGAATGAAATGTCTATTTATGTTTAAGAAAAACAGAAGAAATTTAGAAAAAATCATCAAATTTTATCGATTTTTATCGAAAATAAGCTAAATATTGTATAGACTTCTGAATCTTCCTATACTAAAATAATATTTTAATAGAGTTTAGATTAGAATAGTTTAGAAAAGAGGAAAACAATGTCACAGGATGGAAAAGCACTAGATTTACACAAACAAAAAATAACAATCTTTCACATTCCCATTGTTTGGTTTTTAGTAATATTGTTGATAACACTATTTGCCATGTACACTGGGAATCTACCTGCAGGAATGGTCGGAGCTATGCTTCTTATGATGGTTCTAGGTGAGTTTTTCGGATGGGTTGGGGATAAAACTCCCATTGTTAGAAGTTACCTAGGTGGCGGCGCCATTCTTTCTATTTTTGGAGCTGCTTTCATGGTACATATGAACATTATGCCTAAGGAAACAGCGGGAATGATAACGGATTTCATGCAATCAGGTGGTTTTTTAAATTTTTACATAGCAGGATTAATAACTGGTAGCATTCTTGGAATTGATTCAAAAATTTTGCTGAAAGTAGGCAGTCGATTTGCCGTACCTTTGCTCGCATCTGTAACCACTGCTATCTTATTCGGAGGGATTGCCGGCTTCATTTTTGGAAATGGCTTTATCCAAACCATCTTAGTTATTGTGCTCCCAATTATGGGTGGCGGTATGGGCATTGGTGGGGTACCGCTGTCTCAATTGTACTCGGATGTTCTAGGAAATGATCCAAGTTATTATATATCTCTTTTAGTTCCAGCTATTGCGTTAGGTAATTTATTTGCCATCGTGATCGCAAGTATATTAAATGCCATTGGTAAAAAGCATCCACATTTAACTGGGAATGGAGTCATGATGCCAGGACTTCATTTTGAAAACAAAAAAACGACGTATAACATAAATCAAATGGGAGTTGGTTTAATTACTGGGCTTCTCATTTTAGTCATCAGTCAAATGTTAGGAGTATTCATCCCTCTTCATCCGTTTGCAGTCATGATTATCTTATTATCCATTTTAAGGATATCCGGTATTCTTCCCCCAATGATCGTGGACGGAGCAAAGGCATGGTACCAATTCGTCGTAGAAAATTGGACATTTGCACTATTAGTTGGAATTGGTATTACATTTACTGACCTTAATGTGATCATTCAGGCACTAACGCTCGAATACATTATCGTCGTCGCTACTGCCGTAATAGGCGCGACTCTAGGTGCTGGATTAATTGGAAAATTAGTCGGTTTTTATCCCATTGAAGCAGCGATTACCACAGGTTTGGGTATGACGAACATGGGAGGTACGGGAGATGTATCTGTTTTAGCAGCAGCCAAAAGAATGGAGTTAATGCCATTTTGTCAGATTTCATCCACATTGGGTGCAGCACTGATTTTATTTTTGGCTAGTATTTTTGTGAACTTACTTTAAAGGAAGACGGTATTTTTATTGCAGTATAACTGGTTGGTCGCATTAGAACGAATAGAGAAAACTGGGAGCACCCCCAGTTTTTCCTCCTCTCTTCTCAGTTCATCAAAATTGGACGCAGGGATAGGAGAATTTTCCGCTATAAACAGGTAATTACCGGACGCAGCACCTGTCCTCTGTCCCTGTTGCATGGTTGTATACTTCTTTCGGTATAAAACTACTGAGAGGAGTATTTTTCTATAATTTGGTA
Organism: Oceanobacillus salinisoli; assembly: GCF_009733865.1. Classification (GTDB taxonomy): domain Bacteria; phylum Bacillota; class Bacilli; order Bacillales; family Amphibacillaceae; genus Oceanobacillus; species Oceanobacillus salinisoli. The sequence goes on from NZ_WOFB01000006.1 coordinate 23,905, forward strand.
ATCTTGTCATAAGAAATGCTTAACATTGATGGCTATGGGGCCGTTCTCTACGTTTTACACACAATTATCAGACATTCTTCTATGAAAAAAATGGACTTCTAAACACTTCCAGCAATGTTTGTCACCACAATCATTGGTGATATAATGAACAATACCAACAGTCTTAAAGGAGTACGAATACATTCAATCATTAGACAAGCTTTCCAATCGACTCTTCTACCTGCCTCCATATCCAAAAACAGATTGTCTAATATTAGCTACTGTTGGGTTACTGCCCAATTCACTTTATTTTCTTCCATCGGTTTAGCAATCGTATCTATGGCTTGTTTCACTTCATCTGCTGTATCTAAATCAGCATTTAACATATCTCCATTTATAATAACCAAATCTGGATTTTGTTCTTGAATGACCGTATTCATTAGTTCAATGGTACGCGGGTCTACTTCTTCATCATCTTGAATATCATTATATTGAACAATTCCATACTTCCCATCCTCATTAAATTGGCGGTTTTTTGTTTCCGTTTGTTTTACCTTGGACAGTAGAGCTGAAGACATTTGTCGTCATAAGAATAGCTGAGGTAAAAACAACTCCGATTACGATAAAAATGGGATTTTAATTTCATTTCATTACCTCCTATTTATTTTATTTGCAGTCCATTTCATTATATAGAGAATATACTAATACTCTATAAAATTAGTTTGTTTTTCCGATAAACTATTTCGGTTCGAATGTACTCGCAAATAATTAGAGGGGTTCTACTAATTTCAAAGGACGAAGGAGGCCGGTGCAGCAGTCCGCTCTAAGATAACGAACTCGTTTTTTTTTACTTTTTCTACAAATAATATTTTTATTAAGTATCCTCACCATCGGGATTGTTGTCCTTTTCAACATACAAATATGATAAAATGAAAAAATAATAACTTCATAGAGGAGTATCAAAATGACGTTGAAGAATAAAGAAAGATTTATCATACTAGCTGTATCCATAGGCGTTATTCTTAATCCATTAAATACAACGATGATTACTGTTGCCTTACCAGACATTCAAAAGGACTTTCAACTGAGCGCAGCAGAAATTTCTTGGTTAATTGCGTCTTATTTTATTATTAGTGCCATTTTCACACCGTTAATTGGAAAATTGAGTGATATTTATGGAAGGAGATTCATCTTTTTAATAGGGCTCGGACTCGTTGTCGTGTCCTCGATTTTAGCTCCATTGTCTCCAAATTTGATTATATTACTTGCCATGCGAGGAATTCAGGCCATTGGGACTTCGGCACTCTTTCCAGCTGGAGTTGGAATTATTCGTCATACCATCGAACATAACCAAAATCGAGTGATTGGGACATTAGCGGTTTTCGCAACAACATCTGCAGCATTTGGACCAACCATTGGTGGAATGCTTATTCCATTTGGTGGATGGCCGATTCTTTTTTATGTGAACTTGCCAATACTTGCAATAGGAATCATATTAACATTCATGTTTATCCCGAAAGATAAGACAAACAAGGATGCATCCTATAAGTTAGATGGGCTTGGAATTCTTTTATTTAGTTTATTTATTACGTGTTGGATGATCTTTTTACTAGGACTCGAGGAACGTGTGCAATTCGGAACATTGATTCTAGCCGTTGTACTAACCATTGTTTTCTACATGTATGAGAAAAGAAGAGATGATGCCTTTATCAATGTGAATTTTTTCCGGAAAAACTTGAATGTAGCACTTATCTTTGTACAGTATATTTTATCAACGGTCATCTTCTTTGCTTTACTTCTATCCTTTCCAACCTTTATCCAAAGTACGTTAGGGGGAAGCTCTCAGATGGCAGGAATCGTCATGTTATCCCTTTCTATCTTTGCAATGATAATGACCCCAGTCGCCACGAGATGGATGGAGCGTTCTGGGTTTCGCATTCCATTATTCGTCAGTGTGGTCATAGGATTCGTCGGTGTCATTTTGTTATTCACCATTGAGGAAAATTCCTCTCTATTCTGGGTAGGTGTCGTTCTGGCGGTTACAGGAATTAGTAATGGGATTCAAAATATTGGACTGCAAAACTTGTTATTTTCCTTCATTCGTGTAGAGGAAAGTGGAATTGCGTCTGGACTGTTGATGACTTCAAGATTTATAGGAAATATATTAGCTTCGAGTATTTATGGTGTCGCATTTGCAACAGGAATGAGCGTAGAAAATCTAGATACGATGACGATGATATTAATCTTCGTTGCTATCGTATTAATCCCTGGTATGCTTTATGTTACGATGCCTAAGAAAGAGAAGTCAGAAGCATAGGGATTAAGCTTAGAAACTGGGGTCGAAACTGGGGTCACTGACCCCACATCCCTGTACTTCTAATGGCAGTTCCTTCAAATCCGCTAACGAAAACGCCTTGTACGTTTGGAGATATTGGAACACATAGCTCCATGCCTTCACAACGGAATCCCAGTTCGTGATGCGCTCGTGAACGATATGCTCTGTCTCCTCCTCGTCTTCGATCACTTCCATTTCCTCTTTCTCATTGAATTCCTGTTCGCCCCATATCCAATCCAGTGGCAAAATAAACTCATTTTTTGGTGAGAATAAGGGCGACAGAATGGTTTCAACCGTTGAAAACGACTCTACCCCCTCTTTCATAAAGCCATTTTCATAAATATGTTCCTTGAAGGACACCAAACTGTTTTCCCAAAAAAGGGACGGATTTTCTGCCTTTAATTTCATTTCATACGATATATTTTGAATGACGAGTTTGGCAAAGCGATCATGCAACCCGCGGGAATGGCCAATCTTTTCCTGAAGCAGAACCAGTTCCCGATGAATGAGATCATCCTCGGCATTTTGACGTTTCGTTCGTTCAATCATACTCATAATCGTCCGAAAGTGATCCTTCTCTTCTTCAAATTGCTTTTCAATTTCCATCCGATTATCAGCACGTTGCCTTTCTGCTTCAATTAAAAGGATTTTGGGATTATGAATCATTTCCTGCCCGAAGGAGAATTCTTTAGCCATTAAGCGGTTTACCCGTGAAATGAGGTGATCGAGGTTTCGTGTGGCTTTCTTAAAATTACCATTTTTAATTAACTGGATACTATAGAGTTGTTCAATTGTAATGGAAAATTCTTCTGCCATTTCCCTACTCATAAAAATCATTTCCTGCGCAACATCTGTCAGCTTATAAACGATGGAATGACCCATCTCTAAATTCGTATAGAGATCATCCATCGTCACATAACGAAAAACTTGTGTCTCCCAAGCTTGCCTGACTTCATCATAATAATAAGCTTCAAATGGTTGACTATATTCTTCTTTCCCTGAATATAACAGCCCGCTCGTAATCCGTTCGATTTGCTTCTCATCGGCGAGTAGCTTCATTTCTTTCATGGTGTCTTCTACCATATATTTAATATCTGATTTGCGCCGATGGTCATCATCATTTAACTCCCGGTAAAAGATCTTCAGGAGCACTTGCATGAGGATGGTTTGGAGATAGGGTTTTAACTCGCCCACTTCCATTCCTCGCCCTAGCTCAAACAGTGGATTGAGTCTTCTTATTCGTCCTGCAGAACCTTCCCATGATTCGTTCACAGCCAACGCCTCCATGTTTCAATAGTTAATACTTCTCGGGGAATTCGTTTATTCTCTTGCCATAGTTGGTTTAAAACCTGTTGTTCCTCTTTCGTAAAACACTGGAAGAATGCATCTCGGTATGACGCGTTTTGGGTTTGTGCCTGGTGGGGAAAGGGAATTGTTTGGGGGATTTTAATAGAGTGTTTGGATTAGATGATAGACCAAGAACAAGCTCTGATGTATACTTTGACGTATTAAAATACTAAGAAAAAAGAAGGAAAAATACCCCGATAGTTAGAGTTTAAATCTAAACTTCGAGGTCACTACCAAATTAATTGGTGGTTTTGTTAATTTAATCTGAAAAAGATTTTTGGGTTAATTATATAAATTATAGAGGTGCAATCTAATTATGAGTTCTACATAGGAACGCTTTTATCCCTGAAATACCCTTTTAATAGATGTCTTAATCCTTATTTACATTTTGTTCCATTTCAAAGATATTATCACTTATTTTTTATTTAAAATCGCAATTTACTGTGCTAGTTTTTTATTTATTATCTCACTATTAGATAAAAGGAATTTCTCATCAGGATTTAAATATTCCTTATATTTTTCTTTTGAAAGGTAACAACTTTTTGCTTCGTCCCAAAGTTCCGTAAATAACTGTTGTAAATCAATACCCTCTTGCTTTAAATCTGGTACATAATTTAATAAGGTAATTAGTCTCATTATTTTTAAGACTAATATCGAATAGTACTCCATATGTTTTGATTTTAGTTCATATATATTATCTTTAAGTTCTTTTTCCTTTTCGGGAGATTCCTTATTATTCACAATATCGGTAAAAGTTACGTATCTCACGAATTGATTACTTATTTCTATATTCAAATCTGCTAATTGATTACATACTTCTATCAATTGTTCATACTTGCCTAATTTATTTGTTATTAAAAACTGTCTCATTTCTCGCTTTGTTGAATGTTCATTCTCTAACTTAATCCCTCTAATTTGTTGTTCATATTGCTTGTTGATTTGTAAACGAGCTACAAAATATACTACGCTTGCTCCAATTATTGCACCAACATAACTACCCCAAAAGGTGATCCATGAATCTACCTGACCAGATGCGAAATTAAATATAGGAAAATCCATTAGTATTGTAAGTACTATCGGAAATCCAATTAAGGATAATACAGCGATAATTATTTTAATCATTTGACTTCCCCTTCTATACCAATAATACAAGAAAATGACTAATCTCGATGGACACAGAGACAGGTACCTCGGTCCACTCTAAGATAGAATTATTGGAACGATAACCTTTCCAATATTGTTTTATAGAGAAACATTTGAATTAAAACATGGTTAAGATTAAGTTGAATGAACAGCTATATATATATATATAATTTTTCCATCCGGAACATATTTTTCAAATTCATACGTATATGCTCGATTTAATTGACCTTCTTCTTCCTTTTTCCATATTTTATTCCATGTATTTAATATACCATCCTCTTCATCTGGATTGACATTGAATATCTCATAATTTGTGTTATTAGGAATAACGATAAAAGATTCATAGTTTCCTTAAATAGCAATGCCTAACGTATAATCTCCTTTATAGAATGCATTAGTAATACAGTAACCCCAAAACGCAAAACTAGACGTAATAGTTATAATCAAGCAAACTATAATAATCGTTCTTTTTAAACTACTAGTAATTCTCAGTCCCTACTTTAAATGGGACGAGGGACCTGTCCCTGTGGCTCCATGATGGAGGTGGAGTGTTTAATAACGACTTTTAAATACTAGAAACGACCATATTTAACAAGTAATTTAAAAATCATGTTCTTATTCTTTGGTACTTTCAACTGATTTTTTTTCGTTTAAAAACGAGAAATATGCTGCCAATATTGCTGAAAACAATGTTACTAGTATTGTTTCAAGATTTTTATTAAGAAACTTTATTAAGGATGGTAATAATGAGCGGTTAGCTGCTTTTAGTTCATTAACTTCTCCAACTATATCAACCTTAAAACCATCATTAATTAAGACATCAATGTTTAGTTTGCCTGAGCCGCTTAAATTAGTTTTTGGTAGTTCATATTTAACTTGCTCTTCTATTGTAAACATAGTTAAATCTGATTTTACAAAAGGAGTATTAGAAAAACTCATATGTGCATCTTTGCTTTCATGATTGAAAGAAAAGGTATTTGATAGGTTGCCACTAATAGTTGTATTATCAGAGCCTTCGAAATTTAAGATTATAGGTTCTATTGGTTCACCATTTAAGGTATGTTGGAAATTATTTAAAGGGTAAATAGCCAGTCCCATATCGTCTAATTCTTCATTATTAATAATTATATTTTCATGATTATACTTATAAAAATATAAAACAAATTGTTGATTATTGTTACTAAACTCAAGTTTAGTATTATTGGACCAGTTTCTAAAATTAATATTATGGGATTTGTTATCTTCATTTTGTTTAATCTCAATGAACTTTGGGTTACCAACGTTTTGTACAGTGAGATTATCATTTAAAGGAAATTCAAAATTATTACCTTTTGATATTATTTGTAGTTCTCCTTTCTGAAGAATAATCTCATTACCGTCTTTAAGTATAATTACAGGGGTTACGTTCGTGATTTTTTTAAATCCGTTGTTTATATTAAGTTTATCACTTTGAAAACTGAAAGATGCTTCTCCTTCACTATTTGTTTTGGAGATATTATCTAAAACAAGATTCTCTGAATCAGAAGAATATACAATCCAAGAAGTTTTATCTATCGAGTAAAAGGAAGCAAATATAACGACAATAATCAAAAACACACCAAGTCCTGTAATAATGGTTTTTGACCATTTAAATATTCTCCATTTTGTCATTTTAATAACTCCATTCTTATTTTCAGGATACAATTAGGTTTAAAACTGATCTTGTTCAATCCTATTTTTTCATGATATACCTTTTCTTTTCAAGCGATTATTTTTCTACTTGACATTCTCTATGTATCACCTTAACTTTAATCTATCTATTATTCTGGTTATTGCTTTTTTACCTTTAATTATCTACTGAAAAAACTCCTTAAACCGAAACCATAAAGTTGATACTTGTACTACAATCTACCTTCATCATATGGAGTTTTTTCAATGTCATTAAAAAAAGTAGGCAAAGTATGGTCATTTCGCATTAATGCGGGCAAAGATAAACGAACTGGAAAACGCAAAAAATTTACCGCAGCGACTTCGCAGTGGGGGACTGACCCCATACCCTCTCTTCCATTGCTTTTGTCCCTCCGTACTACCCATTTATCGTAATATGTTTGTCTTCAACATCCGCAATGTTTACTAAAATGAAAAACCATTCTTGTCTTTTTAGATATGCTTTAAAAATAATTACCGAATTCACCGCTTCCACATTATACAGTATCTAGCTCTAGGAGTGATACTAGTAATTCCCGATTGCAATGTATCTGCAATAGAGATCCCAACATAAAGAATACCTAGATGGTCTTCCCCTGCAATCGTTCGAAAATCCGCTTAATTCCACTTTGGGCCTTTGACATCTACATGAAAATCCCCTCTTTTTCAGCGAGATAGATTAGTACTTATTTACTATTATACTAGTTTTAATTATTTATTTGTTTTGGAAAAATTGGGCAGTTATCTATATTAATACTTCTGCTAGGATTTGACCTCAATTCTAAATTGTTAAGATGCAAAAAAAGTAAAATGAACCCCATGGTTATGTTCCATAAGGTTCATTTCTATTTAGATAATTTAATCAATTCGTCACTTTTCTAAGTCCACCACCTAATGAATACTTACTCTTCTTCTGCTACCCCTTGATTCTGAAAATATTTTAATGCTCCAGGATGAATAGGTCCTACAATATTATCGTAGGCGTAATTCACATCGAAATCTTCAAATACAACAGATAAATTCCTTAATTCATCTTTATTGTCTAAGATTGACTCTACCATATGATACGCTTCTTCGTCTGGAGTATCTTTATGCGTGATTATTAGTGTTATAGAACCAGGAACAGTAATATCTTCCTCATTTCCAGAGTAAGTCCCTCCTGGAATTACCATTTCCTTATAACCTGGATTAATTTCTCTCAAATTGTCGATTCTCTCACTGTCAATCGGTAGTATGCGAATACCCATAGTTGTATCTAATTCCTGATAAGCACTAAAAGGAATAGGGAACATAGCAGAAATAGCATCAATATGTCTATCTTGCATTAAACTGGATGCATCTGCTGTTGATGTAAATTGGACATCCTCTAAATCATCATACGTAACACCATATTCATCTAGTACAACTTGAGCTAAAGCTTCTGCGGAATAACCTTTAACGCCTGGACTTAAGCTTTTACCTTTTAGGTCTTCTATGGAATAGATATCACTTTCAGATCTTACTGCTACTTGTAAGTAACCTCCGTATAATGCTGCTAGTACTCGGAAATCCTTAAGTTCCTTATCAAAATTATTCTCACCCTTTAAAGCATCTTCTATATCTTGACTAAAAACTAATCCATATTCAAATTGCTTATTGTCAACTCCCATTAAGTTAGCTATACCGCCACCCTCTAATACATCTAAATTAGAACCATCCTGTTTATTAATTATGTTACCGATTGATGCACCCACAGAATACATAAATCCACCAGATGTAGCAGCACTTAGTGTCGCATTTACTGTTCCATCAAATTCCTTAGGCTCTGCTTCACTAGACCCTTCTTCGGCTGATCCACAAGCCACCAACCCAAATAATAAACCTACCATTAAACTAACCATTAGAAATTTCTTCATATTCCTTCCTCCTATCCTATTTTTCTACTATTTTTATCAATTTTAAATTTCATAGTAGACTTCTGAGTCAAAAATGCTACAGCGATTAATATAAGCCCCAATAAATCTGTTAATAGACCTGGGAAGATCATAGTAATTGAACCAGCTGCCATAATAAACCTTTCAAAAATATTCAATTTTCCTAACCACCAACCCTCAACGACAGCTGCAAAAATATAGATTGCAAAAATTGCTGTAGTTACTGCCAATGCTATTTCAAAAATATTCCCAATTAATATTAATTCATTTCCATAAACAAACATAAAAGGAATAATGAATCCCGCAATTCCTAAACGTATAGAAGCAACGGAAGTTTGAATTGGGTTTGAATTTGCAATTCCAGAAGCAGCATAAGAAGCAAGAGCAACTGGTGGTGTAATATTTGCTAAAATTGCAAAATAGAAAATAAATAGATGTGCAGCCATTACTGGAACACCTAATTCCACTAATGCTGGTACAGTTAGAGAAACCTGAACGATATAAGCAGCAACTGTTGGTAGCCCCATTCCTAAAATCATCGATGTAATCATAGTAAATATAAGCACTAATAGCAGGTTCTCACCAGCAAGATTAATGATAATCCCACTAAACTTTAAACCGATACCTGTTAATGACACAACACCGATAATAAACCCTGCAGCAGCACAAGCAACTGCTGTCTCAATCATTGCTCTAGCACCTAAATCTAGTGCTTTAAAAATTATTTTTAAATTCATTTTCCCATATCTTGCAAGGAAGCTAACAACAATGACAGAAGCTATTCCTAATAAACCTGCTCGCATCGGCGAATAACCTTGAACAAGCATGAAAACGATTACTATTAATGGCAAAAAATAAAGGTATCCATCTCTCAAAACTTTCTTAAGATTAGGCAATTCACTCTTACTAACACCACGTAAATCTAGTTTTTTAGACCTGAAATCGATCTGGAAGAATAAACATAAGTAATATAAAATCGCAGGGATAAGCGCTCCGATTGCAACCTCTATAAAAGGAACCCCAATATAAGATGCTATAACAAATGCCGCTGCCCCCATGATTGGTGGCATAATTTGCCCTCCAGTTGAAGATACTGCTTCAACTGCACCTGCGAAAGATGACTTATACCCTGTCTTTTTCATAAGTGGAATAGTAATTGATCCTGTCGAAACAGTATTAGCAACTGCGCTTCCTGAGATAGAGCCCATAAGCGAACTCGCCACAACCGCGGTCTTAGCAGGCCCACCCCTATATTTCCCCATTGCTGAATTCGCTATATCAATGAAAAATTTCCCTGCACCTGTTAGCTCTAAGAACTTTCCAAACAACACAAACATAAAAATAAATGTTGCTGATACACCCAAAGCTACACTATAAATACTAGAAGTTGTAAAAAACAAATGATCTATTATCCACATAAATGTAAATCCTTGGTGACCAAAAGTGTCTCCCAAATATTGCCCAAAAAAAGCATATAAAAGGACAGCCAAAATTATGATGACAAGAGCGTTTCCTATTGTCCGTCTAGTAGCCTCAAGCAATAACACTCCTGCTACCACCCCGGCAACTAATCCCCATGTGCTTATCTCTTGTATATACGAAATACGTTCTGCAATTGCACTCCCATTTACAACAAAGTATCCTAAGCTACCCATGACTAATAAGATTAAAATCCAATCTAAAACACTTACCTTGTTCTGTTTATTCTTATTAGAAATAGGATAAATCAAAAAAGTAAGTACCAATGCAAATGTCAAATGGGCGGACCGCTGAACAATCGAATCGAATACCCCAAAAATAGATGTATATATATGGAATATAGACATTAATATTGCCACGCTACTTAATATTAATTTTGCTTTACCTTCGATGTTTCTAGTTTTAACAATTTCCTCCTCGACATTTCGCGTACTAACATTTTGTGACACTATTATCCCTCCTTACAAATTTATTTTTGGAACAACAATAAATCAATATTAATATTTTTTAAACTTGAAGGTTCTCAATAATGGTAGCTATCCCCATTCCACCAGCAATACATAAGGTCACTAAGCCGTATTTCTTTCCAGTTCTTTCTAGTTCATGAAGTAGTTTCGTAAATAAAATTGCACCGGTTGCTCCAATCGGATGTCCTAATGCAATCGCCCCGCCATTTGGATTGACCTTATTAATATCTAGCCCCAGTTCATTAATACATCCAATAGACTGTGCTGCGAATGCCTCATTTAATTCAATAACATCTAGATCATGAATAGATAAATTGGTTTGCATTAGTACCTTTAGCGTAGCTTGAACTGGTCCCATTCCCATTAATTCAGGTGAACATCCTGTAGCTGCCTGAGCTATGAGCCGGGCCTTCGGTTTATACCCCCGTCCTAAGGCCTCCTCTTCAGACATGACGAGTAATGCTGCAGCCCCATCATTTCTTCCACTTGCATTTCCTGCTGTAACAGTACCATCCGCTTTAAAAGCAGGTTTTAATTTGCCTAACTTTTCCAAGTTCGTTTCTCTTGGATGCTCATCTACTTTAAAGGTTATTTCTCCTTTTCTAGTTTGAATTGTGTATGGAGCAATTTCTTTTTCAAAGTAGCCTTTACTAATGGCATTTTTGGCATTTTCCTGACTTCGTAGAGCAAATTCATCCTGTTCTTCTCTTGAAATTCCGTATTTACTAGCAATATTCTCAGCAGTTATTCCCATATTAAGTTCACCATAAGTTTCCACCGGTTGAGAACCTGGTTGACTAGCAGTATTTGGATCTTTCAGTGATACATTGCCTGATTTCACACCAAATCTGACGCCATTTACGTAATATGGTGCTGTACTCATTGATTCAACTCCACCAGCTATAATGACATCACTTAAACCAGATTTGATTTGTTGAGCAGCAGAATTTACCGCTTGTACTCCTGACCCGCATTGTCTGTGTACGGTATAAGCAGGTATTTCCTCCGGTAACCCCGCACGTAATTGGGCAACCCTAGCAACATTTGAAGCATCCGCACTCTGCTTTGCCTGCCCTAAAATAACTTCTTCAATTTCATCTTTTTCAATTTTCGACCGCTTTAAAAGATGTTCAATGACATGAGAACCCAAATAGTCTGCAGTCTCATTACCTATAGTTCCTCCCAATTTTCCGATCGCTGTTCGAACAGAGTCAACTATAACAACGTTTTTCATGTCGTTAGCCCCCTTGTAATTTCTTCAATTGACAAACTACAGCACTATCCTATTCTTCTACATAAGTGAAATTTGCCTCTGTCTTTTCTTCTACTTCTTTTAATGTAGAACCTGGCATGAGTTCCACCAATTGTAATTGTTTATCGACAACTTTAAAGACAGCTAATTCCGTAATAATCATGTCCACACTACGAGTAGAGGTAATTGGGTACGTACACTTCTTTAGAATTTTACTACTTCCATCTTTAGACGTATGACTCATGGTAACGATGACTTTTTTAGCACCAACAAGTAAATCCATCGCACCACCAACACCCATTATATTTTTTCCAGGTACAGCCCAGTTTGCAATTATACCAGTCTGATCAACCTGTAATGCCCCTAATATGGCGACATCAACATGCCCACCACGAATCATGGCGAATGAATCAGAGCTGTTAAAATAAGATGCACCTATACTTTCACCAACTGGAAGTTTTCCGGCATTCACTAGATTAGGATCAATATCTTCTTCTGCAACATCGGTAACTCCTAACAGACCATTTTCTGTATGAAGTTGGATATCATCACTTTCTAAGTACTCTGGAACTAATGTTGGAATTCCAATCCCAAGGTTAACTGTAAGTGATCCTTTTAGTTCTTTTGCCACTCGTTTAGCAATTAAATGCTTCATTTCATTTTTATCCTTTATCAAACTCATTTGCTAACTACCCCCTCTTTCGTCAGAATTTGTTTTGCTTCAACGATGGTATTTACAAAGATCTGAGGGGTTATGACTTCCTCTGGATTCAATTCTCCTGGTTCCACAACTTCATCCACTTCGACTATCACGTTTTTTGCCGCTGTGGCCATAATTGGATTGAAATTTCGAGCAGTTTTATAGTATACAAGATTTCCCAATCTATCTGCCTTATACGCACGAATTAATGCTACGTCTGCAAAAATAGATTTCTCAAAAATATACTTAACACCATCAATTTCACGTTCTTCTTTTCCTATTGCCAAATCAGTTCCCACACCTGTAGTTGTATAGTATCCTCCTAAACCAGCACCGCCAGCTCGTATTGATTCAGATAATGTACCTTGAGGTAACAATTCTAATTCAATTTCACCTTTTTGGTATTTGTCACCAACATCTCTATTACTCGTAAAGTAAGAGCCGATTCCCTTTTTAATCTTATTTTGATTTAATAAAGCCCCTAATCCTTTACCTGATTCACCTAAATTATTACTTACAATTGTTAAATCTTTAACGTCCTTCTGAATTAAACCATCAATTAATGTTAAAGGTGCTCCAACTAAACCGAATCCTCCGACTAGAATTGTTTGACCTGATTGAATACAAGATAAAGCGTCCTGTATATCTTCTTTAAATTTAGACATACTTTCCCCTCCGTAATAACAGTACTAATCCATTTATTTTAATGAATCGCTAAGTTCAAACCAAGATGGAATCCCAGCAGTCAAGATGCAAATATACCCAATATCTGCTAATTCTGCCTCACTCGCTCCAGCATCCCTCGCCTTTTCTATCCATGGGACAGCATCCTTACCACGTAATTCTGCGATATAATTTCCGACCATATTAAGATGTTTTAATTTAGACGAAACGTTTCCATCCCCAAGTATCTTTTCCTCTAATTTTTTCGAATCTTCTAATCTGACTATGTCCAACATTTCTTCTATAAATAATGTGTCTTCATCTTTCATCCAACGTAGAATAATATTAAGAATATCCACTAAAGTTTCAGGAGCCTTTTCCGGTTCTGAAACCTCTTTCCCTTGTAGTTCTAGCGCATAGGATATTGCTGCCAATGATGTTCTTAGTGATGGGACTCCGCCATATAAATAGGAAACGAAGAAGTATTCGACAAGTTCTGGAACAGTAGAACCAAAATCTATCGCACCTTTTGTATGATAAACCATACTCCTTGAATAAAGACGTGCTGCATTCATACTTGCAATAAGTACATCTTTCTCTTTTCGGGATAGGGTACCATCTTGCATAATAGTTCCGCGAATACCCGTGTAATGGTCCAGAACACTCGGATCATGGTCATGCATTTTCTGAACCCAGTCAGGAACTTGGCCATATACTTCCTTAAAATATTGTAATCCGTTGTTCATTTACTCACCCCTTATTTTTTTGTATAGGATTTCTCCAAAAACATTTCAATTGCCTCATTAATTTCTTGTCTATTTTCAAACACCATGGTGTAATGATTACTTTCTGAAATAACCGTTTCTATATTTGTTGCATATTTGAGCGTTTCTTCATAATCACTTACATAAAACAACGGTGGCATTGTACCAATCTCACCCTTTGCATAAACTAACAGCACTGGACATTTAACCTGTGAGAAAGTTTCTTTCGGATTGAACTTATAAAAACTTTCAAAATCAGCCTTAATCAACGACTCTGTTGACTTATTTTCCCAGTGGTCTTCCACTTGGGCTACCTCATATTCCACTACATCTTGCATTACTTCGTTCCAAGAAATCCCTAAATTATTGTAAATACTTTTAATTGCTTCAACATAATGTTCTTTTGATTTATATTTTTCACTAATTCTACCTAAGGACGGAAGTACAATCTTTTGTTGATGTTCTGACATTGAAGCAGCACCATCAAGTAAAATTACGGCTTTAGTATCCTCTAACTTACTCGCTACAATGGATGAGATAAAAGCCCCCATTGAATGGCCCATTAAAATAGGATTCTTTATGTTCAGCTCTTTAATAAGGCCTATAATATCGTCCGCATGATTAAATATCGAAGGGCTAGGATCCATTTGACCACTATTTCCTCGTCCTCTTAAATCTACCGAGATAAAGCGATATTCCCCTTTAAATTTCTCCGCATAATAATGCATATTTTTATGGGTTCCTGTTAAACCATGAATGGCAATAATTGTTCCCTTTTCTCCGGGATAATCTGCAATGATAATGTTTTTTCCATTAATGTCTTTCTTGTATAATTCCATCTTTTCACCTCATAAATAGTACTCAGAAAATCAAATTCTCATATATTTACTTTAAAAACATACTCCCCTCAAACCATGCAGGAATACCAGCTGTTAAAAGACTAGTTATAGCAACCTCCGCGATTTCTTCATTGGTTGCACCTAGCTTTCTTGCAGAGCTTATATGCAATTCCGCTCCTTTTTCATAGCGCTCGGCTATATTAATTCCGATTAATACAAATTCCTTTATCTTTCTAGGAACCTTTCCATCATTTAAAATAGAAGCTCTTAGGTTACCATAATTTAGTAAAACTTCCGAAACTTCCTTCTCCATTACCTCTATCCATTCACTCTTTACGCCGTCTGCTTCTGTTTTAAAATATTCAATTGCTTCGTCAACGCTTTGAAAATCCATGTCAATTGTATGACCGTTCATTTCTTTATTCGTTTCATTTTTATATTCATTAAAGAATTGAATGGCTTTAACTCCTTCAAACCATGCAGGAATACCTCGCGATAATATACAAGGAGTGAGTATTTCGACCAATTCGTTAATCGTTGCTCCACTATCTGCAGCACCTTTTGCGTGATATAACATACTATCTTCATGCCTTCTAGCTGCATTAATCCCAACTAATATCAACTCTTTATCTTTCTTTGAAATTGCACCGTCTGATAGTATTTCTTTTTTTAATTTGTTGAGATGATCCAATGCTTGGGAATGGTATTCATTTAGTTCCTTAAACCAATCTGGAATCTCTAGGAATTTATTTTTTAAATCCAATTAAATTCCTCCTTATTCGTTAACGTAAGCGACAGCTCTAACGGGCGACGCTGTTCCATCCTTTAATTTAAGTGGTAGAGCTACAAACTGAAAACGTTTGTTATTGGGTAATTGATTTAAATTAACTAGATTCTCAACAATATAGATGTTTTTTCCTAAAACTTCTAAATGTACTTCTCTTTTCATATTTTCATTCACATCAATGTTAGCTAAATCAATCCCTACTGACTTAATCTTTTTACTCGTTAACCATTCTCCAGCACTCTTAGCGAAAGCCTTTTCTTGAAAAAAAGAAGTATCTCCCCATTGACCTTTTCTTGCTCGAATTAAAACAATATCACCCTTCTCAACTCTTATACCTTGTTCTTCTTCAGCACGATCTAGCATCTCACTAGTGACTGGTTCATTTGGATCTTTAAAATCTGATACATCGAGTAACAGCGCTTCTCCAAATGTCTTTTCCAAATCCATTTCACTTGTTGATTCTCCGCCTTCTATAAAATGGAGGGGAGCATCAATATGTGTACCACTGTGGTCTGAGAAAGTTATTAATCTCGATTCAAAACCCTTACAAGGCCATTCGTAACGATCCTTTGAGTTTTCAAAGGTTGATTGTTTCTTTATTTCTATAACTGGATGGCTCTTAAATGACTGAAGACCATCATACATCTCTAACGTTAAATCAATTATTTTCATATACTCCATCCCAACTATTTATTTATTTTCAACACAATCTTCCCTGAAGCTTTGTTTAAAGCTGCATCAAATGCTTCTTTGGCATTGGAAATTTTATAACTGGATGATACAAGTCGATCAAAAGGAAAATTAGGATCCGATGCATATTCTAATGTTCTCTGAAAAGATTCCTTCGTTATTCCATAACTACCTATAATCTGAATTTCTCCTCGAACAATTTGATCCATTTGAAGTGGAAATTCACTGGTCGATATACCCACAAGAACTAACTGCCCACCTTTCTTTAATACCTTTACAGCGGTATTAGGTACAGAATGATGACCGGAACAGTCAAACACCATATCGAAACCTTTATTAAATTCTAGTAAGTCTTCTATTAATTCATCGTTAGTGATAAACGTAGAATTCACTCCAATTTCTCTAGCTCTTTCCAATCTGTCCTCATCCCCTGGTACTCCAACCATGATAAGCTTATCTATTTGAAGACCTACTAGGACACTAGCAATCCCTAATCCTATTGGACCTGGTCCAAATATTATTGCGATTTTCCCAGAAATCTTATCTACCTTCTCCACAGCCGTAAGTCCAACCGCAATCGCCTCTGATACAGCTGCCACTTCATCTGAAACATCATCTGGAACAGGAAGAATATTATCCTCAGGTACAGCAATATATTCAGCCATCCCCCCATTTTTCCTAAACCCAAATTGTAAGGACTGAGGAGCTTTTTTTGAAACAAAAAACTGACTATTGTCACAGCGGTTTTCCTCTGAATTCAAGCAATATTCACATTCCCCACATGGTATATATGGATTAATAACAACTCTTTTTCCGAGTAAATTTTTATTACTTGATTCTACTACTTTCCCTGTAACCTCATGTCCTAACACGATAGGGTAAGGAATCCAATCATAACCTGAATGGCCTGCATACATATGCAGATCACTTCCGCAAATACCCACTCCACTAACCTGTACTAACACCTCATTTTTATTTATAGTAGGTTTAGGTAAATCTACTATATCTAATTCATTAGCCTTGTTATTAGGTTTTACTACTGCTTGCATGAAAAACATCCTTCCCTAACTTTTAAAAGTATTAAGATAAATCAACCTAAAAATCCCCAAAGCAAGAATGCACTACCATAAATTAACCCAAGCCATAACATAATAACTACCATATACCCCATAACAGCTTTTAAAGGTAACTTAGAGATGGCAAGAACTGGTAATATCCAAAACGGTTGCACCATATTATTCCAAGCATCACCTAACATAACGGCCATTGCTGTTTGCTCAATGGATGCTCCTATTTCCGATGCAGCCTGTATCATGATAGGACCTTGAACGGCCCATTGTCCTCCACCTGAAGGAGCAAGGATGTTAATAAAAAACGCACTGATTAAGCTCCAGAATGGAAGAGTTGCTTCCGTTGAAAAAGATACAAACCAATTGGCAAAAGTTGTGATTAACCCTGATCCAACTAAAATAGCCATAATACCTGCATAGAAAGGGTATTGAAGGACAATACCAGCAACAGTTTTAATCCCTTCTGCCACAGCTGATAAATATTTAGACGGTTTGCCCATGAATAGAATACCTAAGAATAACATTAAAAAGTTAACAGTATTTAAATCTAGTGAACCACCATTGATAAAATGAGCGATAATATAAATCAACCCTAGTATTCCAATACCTACACCAAATATATAACTATCATTAATTTTATTGGCTAAAGTTAGTTCCTTTGTACTAGCTGTCTCCTCTTTAGCCACTTTTGTTGCTTGTTCTGCAATTTCTGGCTCAATTTCAACTATCTCTTCCTTCTTTTTTGGGTGAAGTTTCGCATTAACTAAAGGTAATAAAATTAGTACTGCCAATGTAGTAAGTAACATAGGTGTTGAAAAGATTGTATCTCCTAAAGAGATGATTCCCATGTTTTCTTCTAAGAAATGACCAGGGGTAGCAATCGTTACTGGAACTGTTCCTGAAAGCCCTGAACCATAAAGAGCAAAACCACTATACCCTGCAGCAATAATTAAGGGATAATGAACTCCTTTCACTCGAATTGCTAGCTTTTGTGCAACAATACCACCGATGATTAATCCAAATCCCCAATTTAATAAACTTCCAATCGCACCAAACAAAGTAGCTGTAATAATGGCTGTAGTTGGCTTTCTAATTCTAGATATTGCTTTATCAATTCCCTTATCAACAATTGGAGTTTTTGCTAAGACAAACCCTGTAAGCAATATGATTGTCATCTGCATAGTAAAGGATAATAAATCCCAAAAACCATTACCCCAAAAAGTTGTTACTTCTATTATCCCAGTGCCTTCTATAGTAATCGCTAGTATAATAGCTACAACGGTTAGTGCTATAGCAATTACAAATGGATCTGGTAGGTATTTATTTACTAAATTTGTAAAAAAACTTGATAACTTTCTCATATGTATCCCCCCTTATTTTTATTTCAACCAATGCACCAAGTCTATTAATTTATTATCCTTATCATTCAAATAACTTTCTTGATGAACATTCTCCCAGTTGTAAAATCCCTTATTAACTTTTAAACCCGTTTCTCCTTTTTCCACCTTTTCTTTCAGTAAAGAAGATGGCGTTAGTTCGTTATTTAGATCTTTATAGAGATAGGATGCAATATCATAATGAACATCTAGCCCATTTATATCTCTCTGTTCGATAGGCCCTGTAAGCACCATTCTTAAACCTATACTCCATTTCACAACAGTATCTATATCTTCCGCTGTCGCTACTCCTGATTCAAGTAATGAGATGGCTTCTCTTGAGATTGCATGTTGTATACGATTTCCAATAAATCCGGGTACCTCTTTATGTAGTAGCACTGGTTTCTTTCCTATATCAGTAAGCATTTCCATTACAACAGTTACAGTTGCTTCTGAAGTTTTCTTCCCTTTAATTACTTCAACAAGAGGTATAATTGCAGCAGGTGTAAAAAAATGAGTTCCAATAAGACGTTCTGGATGATTAAGTTTACTAGCAATTTCGGTGATAGAATGTCCAGAAGTATTTGTTGCAAATATAGTTTCATCACCGCACACTTCTTCCAACTTCATAAATAGTTCTTGTTTTAAATTCAGCTTTTCCGGGATAGCTTCTATAACAAGTCTTGTAGATGTTTCTTCTGGAAAATGATTTGTTATTTCTATATTTGATAGATAATACTTTGGACTTTTACTTAAAAAACCTTTATTTTCCAAAAAAACTAACTGTTTTTCTATCAGTTTTTTAGCTTTATGAAGAGCATTATTATCTTTGTCAAAAAGTAAAACGTTTACATTACTTTGTAAGAATAATTCTGCTATACTTCTCCCCATTGTTCCGGCACCAATAATAATTACAGACTTTTTCATTTTTTCTCCCCTCCCTCCCTTATGTTATTACATGTTGCAAGTTAAGTTTTTTACATCTAGACTTGCTAAACATCTGAAATTAATGTACGATAATCGTACAAAATTATTCATATCGTACATTTATAGTTATTAGTATACTAAGAAGGTGAGAAATATGTCAACAAAAAATTCTAACAACTCTAAACAATCTAAGGATTACATACAATCACTTGACAGAGGATTGCAAGTAATACAAGCTTTTTCAGAAAAAAATCCAACACTTACTATTAGTCAAGCTTCTGAAATAACGGGACTAAATCGACCGACTGTCAGAAGAATTTTACTTACATTAGAAATGCTCGGCTTTGCAGAGTCAAAAAATAAGGTATTCTCACTCACAGCAAGAACACTCACATTGGGGTACGCTTATCTATCTACACAGGACATATGGAGTAATGCCCAGCCATTTATGAAAGATTTTGTTGCTCAAACCGGAGAATCTTGTTCTATCACTGTTTTAGACGATACCGATATTATTTATGTAGCAAGAGTTCCAGCAAAAAGAATAATGAGTATTAATCTTAATGTTGGCTCACGTCTTCCTGCGTCTTCTACGTCTATGGGGCACGTACTTCTAGCTAATCTTCCAAAAGAGAAACTAGAAAATCTTATTGATAAAATGGATCTTAAAAAACACACGGAAAATTCAATTACTGATAAAGAGGAGCTATTAAGTATCCTATCAGTAGTTAAAGAGAAAGATTGGGCTGGTATCGATCAGCAATTTGAAGAAGGAGTTCGTTCGATAGCTGTACCTATTAGAGACGCAGTAGGAAAAGTTATTGCGGCAATTAATTGTTCCGTACATGCTGGGAGAATTAGTAAAGAAGTATTGGAAAAAGAGTTTTTACCTATATTATTTGAAACAAGCAGTAAAATTAGCAAAACTGTTCCTGTTACTTATCAATCAACACAATTTTAACTAAAAATCGTAAATAAAATAAAGTAGAGTAAATCCATAAGGATTTACTCTACTTTATTTATGTAGTATTGCTGGTTTGCAATACATCCAAATAATCCAATTAAATAACAAATGAGAAGTCAAACCATATTGTATAATATAACTTATTGCTAAATCACAAGTAGGGGCTAATCAATTATTAACAAATTATTCTTCACTCACTTTTCTTTGCAATCACTGATTCCCCATCAACCCAACCAACCTCTTAAACACCCTAGAAGGCCTCTCCCTCAAATCCCTCAACGGAATCCGAAGCTCCACTTCATCTTGCTGCTCCACCAAAATATCATGTTCTTTTAAAAACAGTTTCATATCCATAATTCGAAAACTTTCCACACTACTAGCACAATCCAAGCTATAATCATCAAGCTCATACTTCACCCGATCAGAAAGCCTCGCTAATATTCTCCATAATGTGCGTTCTTCCTTCGACTTCATAAACAGTTCCGGTAGTTCTTTAGCTTCCAATAAGTGATTAATTCCAGTAATAACATAATTTGAAATCCCATACCCAACTGGCTTTATCCTGTTGGAGAGTAACTTCCATGTTTCCACTTCAAACCAAACTTTCTCTCCTACAATCCGAACATCCTTCATCTTAGCGTAGTACGTAATGCCATTGCTCTCCTCAACTTCTTTGGTTGTATATAATGCAATATACGTTGCTTCCTGCCAGTTTTTATTTAATAGATGAGCAGCCATTTTAAAGGTCTTATCCTGTATAGAAGATCTGCAATCTGCTTCATCGGACACTTTCACAACAAGTACCTTCTCTTCTATGGTAGATTCCCATTCACTTAAGGTTCCCCTTGGTAGGATCCCTTCTCGCTGTAACTCCTCTGGGTTTTTATCGATCAACCGCTCGACCAATTGTTCGACGATATCCGTCGCGTTTGGAAGAAATGGCAATCCACCAATATTCACTGCCTCGATACTTTTATATAACTTGTGTTCTTGATAGATTTCTTCATTATCCCATGGAAATAATACATAAGCACCAAAGGCTTTTCTTTCAAAGGGACCCTGTTCATTCACCACAATGGAATCACGGTAACGATGCATCGTATTGATATCTTCTTCCATTGGTCCAGGAATGCCATGGTAATTTCGACCATAGCTTGTACCAGGTAAAGCAAAATCGATACGGTACTTTGCATCAAAGACATAGTGATATTCATAGTCTCGTCCTTTTTTCTCAATGCTTAACATCGTATCCGGAAACTGTGTAATCGTAGGTAGTTTTTCTTCTCTTTTTTTGATAGATAAGCGTGATCTTTTCCTTGGTTTGCGGATGGAGATACACACGCCTCGCCTTAGCATTAGGCTGTAAATTGACAAACAATCCTTCTCGATTTACTTTAATCACATCTTGATCTATCATTTCATATTTTTTCCCTAGGATTTGTCCTAGTTTCTGATAAGTCCAATATTCATATAGGGTCGCAACGTCCTTGACCGACATTTTATAGATGTCTCCTTGTAGATTTAGACCTCGGTAGACAAGCAAATAGATCTGAAATGCTTCTCGATAGCCAGGTGCCATTTGGAGAACCAAGCTCATGACAGAGCGGTCCAGCTTTCGAATATTGCGCCAGAATGGAGAATTTGTTTTTCCTTTTTACTTCTGTTTCATTTGACTTAATCGATCGATTAACTCTGGATCAACCGTATTCTCATATCGACTGTTCGGCTTGTTCAATGTTTCTATTAAGTTGTCCAATTTCTCTATTAAACGTTGCATCATATATTTGATAAACCGATTTTCATGCGTATCGTATGTCAATTCCTTTTTTATATTTAACCCACTTGTAGGCATAACACTCCTGTTATGTATCGTTATTCCATTATCTACCTCAACAAAAAGATGCGGCCTTTTGTTTAAATATTGACGAGCCTTTTGATCCTGCCTTCCTAACTGATCTCCCTTACTTGTATGCGTTGTGATCAGGTTGTGATGTGGCTGCCTTTTTTTTAATTCGCCCAATAGCTTGAAACAAGGAATCAAAGCGAGACTTCATTAATCGATAAAACTCACTCATCGAGTGTTCTTTCAAGCTTTGCCCTTGCACCAAGATACGTTTTCTTTATGAAATGGTAAGCGAGATTATAGATCTCATCATTCACTTCTTCTAAAAGCTTTTGATAATCTTTTCGATAGTCTAATTTGGTAGGAAACACTTCGATGGTAACAGTCAACAGCTTCTCATTGTTACACCGAATCTCAAAGGTAGATAGCCCCACTTCATTTTGATACTGAAGATTTCCCATTAGTACATAGCTATCACTAATTGCTATTTTACCGACTGCATTTCTTAACCCTTGATGCTCATGATAGAAAGATAAGTCCTTTGTTCCTTTAGGTGAGACAACCAACTGATATACACCATTTTCAGAGAAAAGGGGTCGGTTAACATACTTTTCTTGTAGCTGATTATGATTTACATCAAATACTTTTACAGACTGTACACCCTCTCCATGAACATTCAACGTCATTGGATCATGGAGATCTAAATTTCGATATTGTGCTAATCCCTCATATTTTTCATGATTAGGTTTCCCCTTCATAACGACAGTCATATCATCCGTTTCAATATAAAGTAACTCGACATCCGTTCTAGCTAATTCAGAAGGAAGTGAAGCCATCTACTAACCTCCTCCTCATTTCTAATAATTTTTCTGCACTATTTGGATATTTGGCATAGCTTAAATCAACATTAGTATCCTCATCCTCCGAAATTTCAAATGCACAAATTTCAATTAACCGATTGATCATGTCACTTACTCGACTATCACTACCAGCAATTCTTGGTAGGATTTTTTGTAGCAAGCAATGGTCAAATGCTTGATTAAACTCCATCAGTGCACCTTGGTTGTTATAAGCAAGGTACATACAAATCTCATCTCTTACACGGTACCCAACTTGCGCATGTATAAGCTGCAGGACTTCATTTTCACCAATTCTTCCGTTACCTGTTGAACCAACTCTGGTTGCTCTGAATATACATCCTTCAAATGTAAATAGTTCGCCGCGAGTACCTCCTGGTTTAACATTACTGGATCTTGCTCCTCGACATCGTTTAAAAAGTCTAAATGACCTAGCTCCACACGATTAAATTCAATCGTGTTCGCTCGATCTAATACTTTCTTACTGAATGGGCTTGTTGCTCTTCACTCATCAATTCGGATGAAATGTATTGTTTCATTCGTTTATGTAACATAGATGTATCCTCCTGAATTTGGTTCCTGCCCCTGATTTGGTAAATACTTTCGTGCATGTTAGGTTTAGCACTCCATTTCGATTTAGCGAGTACGTTTTCTTCCTCTTGTTCTAGAACCTGAATTGCCTTTTGGTCGATTCTTATTAGGTTTTCTACTTGAAGAAGGCGTTGCCGCATTCCTTCCGTTTCTTCTACGACCTTTAGAGCGTTTTGCTTCTTTTACTTGCTTGTCGCTTACTCTCTGATAATCCTCCCAATCGGGGATACTGACTCCTTCAATCACTTGCATTTCCAATTTTTGATGAATCCCTTTTTCAATCATTCGTAGGAACTCTAGATCCTTAGGAGCCACTAACGTAATGGCAACCCCATCGCCACCTGCACGGCCCGTTCGTCCAATCCGGTGAACATAGCTTTCCACATCATGGGGAATATCATAATTGTAGACATGTGTCACCCCTTCGACATCAAGTCCCCTTGCAGCAACATCTGTTGCAACTAAAAACTGGGTTTTCGCATCACGAAAACGTTTCATCGCTTTTTCACGTTTTGACTGGGATAAATCACCGTGCAATTCGTCTGATTCGTACCCGTTGGCAATCAATGCTTCATGAAGTTTTTTGGCACGAATTTTTGTACGACAGAATATGATCGCTAAAAAAGGGCGATGCTCTTCGATTAAATGCAATAAAGTTGCTTGTTTTCTCCGATCTGTAGTTTCAATAACCACTTGTTTAATCTCTTCCACCGTTACCTTTTTCGCTTTCACTTCAATGAATTCAGGCTCTACCATATATTTTTTGGCAAGCGATTTAATTTCTTTTGGGATGGTCGCAGAGAATAACATGGTTTGTCTGGAAGATGGTGTTTCCTGAATGATGTCATCTACCTCTGGAAGAAAACCCATATGTAACATTTGGTCCGCTTCATCTAACACAAGCATCTGAATGGTGGAAAGATCAAGGCTTTCACGACGAATATGATCTAATAACCGACCAGGAGTTGCAACGACAATATGCTGAGCACCTTTTAATTTCTTTAATTGATGCTGTACATCTTGCCCACCGTATACAGCTAACACATGGATGCCTTCTACGTTCTCAACCATTCTATTAATTTCTTTTGAAATTTGCTGAGCCAATTCTCTTGTAGGAGTTAAAATAAGAGCTTGTACATCCGACTTGTTCACATCAATCTTTTCAATAATAGGAAGAACAAAAGCCAACGTCTTTCCGGTTCCCGTTTGTGCTTTTGCAATCACATCTTTTCCCTCTAGTACGGATGGAATCGTCCGTTCTTGGATGGAAGTTGGAGCCACTATTCCTAATGATTTTAATGTATGGTTCATCTGTTTTCGAATACCTAGTTGTAAAAAGTCAAGCAAGGCTAATCACGTCTCTCTTCTTATATTAATGCCGTTGTATTTGTTTTCAAGGCTTTTTTTACTATAGCACATTGGTTAGTATTTACAGAGGGATTGGGATTATTTATGTTGTATTTCCATGGAGGTGCTTCTTTTAAGAAATTGCAAAATGATTTCATAAATACCTTTTATAGCCTTTTTCCTCCAAAACCAAATAACACCCACAAACATTAACGGAAACTGGGTCAGTCCCTTAGTTCGCAATTATGCTTCTCTTCAGTAATGATTAAAATGTCGTCGCAAGCTGCATCGCAAATCGTACGGACAATGGGCTTGCTGCTTGATTGACGTCTCCTACTAAAAAGAGATCCTGCTTTGGATAATAAAAAGCAAAAGAACCCGTAGATCCTGAATGTCCAACTAACTCTCCTTTCCCCATAAAAAGTGTTGAAAGACCACCTAATGGTATCCGCATGTAGCCACCACCATATTGAATTGGATACATGGAAAATTGTAGTTTATTATACTTATCTAGTTGTTGAAAAACATCTTTATTAAACAATCTGCCGCCAAAAAATGATTTCATAAATACCATCAATTCACGTGCTGTGCTAATAACGCCACCACTGGCAGGGCAACTTCGGATGAACTTTGGACGTGAAATAGAGTCTTTTTTATAATAAATGCGGGGAATAAATTCAGCCTCACTTGTAGGCAAATACGTTTTCTCAAGTCCTAAAGGCTCAAAAATGAACGTCTTATATACTTCATTTAACGGGGAATTTGTAATAGATTGGATGATCTCACCCAACATATCAAAATTAACATCTGCGTAATGTGCTTTTTTCTTGGAATCAGGTGCAAAGTGAGGGTTCAATTGTTTCGTCCAAGTTATCATTTCATCAAAAGTGAAGTCGATATCTTCGCGAAGGGCACGTCTCAAAAGGCTATTTTTACCTTCTTCAAATGCATCAGGAAGTCCGCTCGTTTGAAACAATAAACTAGAGATTGTTAATCTAGAGGAATATTCCTCTCCCTTATATACATGAAGTCCGCTGAGTGTGCCATGATCAAAATATTCGGTTACGGGATCGTCCAGTGACACCTTACCTTGCTTGAGCAATTTCAATATACTAGCAGTTATAAACAATTTACTGATACTTGCTATAAGGATTGGTGAGTCTATATTTTTCCCACCATACTCCCATTTGTATGAAAAATCATCATTCGGACCTTCCATCAATAAAACCATTCATGTACTTGCTTTGATTTTATAGCCCGATTGAATATTTTTGCTATTTTAACAGTATCCATTCGTTTCTATATGTCCCCTTTCAACATCTTCCTTTGGTATTCTCGCTTGGGTACACACAATTTCTTTCATCATTTTAGCATATTTACTAATAAAATACTCAAATTGTTTAGATATTTAAGGTAACTCCATACTTAATAATAATAACTAAATAGAGTTTAAAAAACCTGCTTGGAAAATATATACGATTGATGGAAGAAGCGAGCCTCCCTGAGAAAAGGGGGCAGTCCCCCACTTCACGATTTTCATTGAAAGGAAGAATACTATATTCGGGAAGCTAGGGTCATTTTCTCGTTCCATTGAATCTTCTACTAAATAATTATCGATTTATTTACTTCGTCTCTGTGCATTTTAATAAGTGAAAACCGGATCAACTGTTGTGGAATAACGTGGTAACTACTATGGTTTAGGATGATTTTTTGTCATCATTTAAATATGTAACAATTTAAAAACCCTACTTGTATTAATACATTACAAGTAAGGGTTTTATTTGACTTCGACTTCTGATTCTAATGGAAGTTCCGTTTTCAACACGTCCTTTTCTTAAATGTCCAACTTACTATACTCACTGATTTGTTCTTCTGTTAATTGTCCTATAAAGTGATAAAAGCTAACTGACTTCATTCCATATCTTTCACGAATCGACAAGTAACCACGGTATGCTGCAACACAAATATATTCTATTATTTTCTCCTCCCGTATGTTATACAACAGCAATTATATTATGGTTGTAGTATATAACAGTTTTGTGTTTTTGTCAATAACCATATTATAAAAAATTAAAATAATTACTACAGGATAAGGAATGCCGTATATTTAAGTGAATCATCTTTTGGTTTATCAGAAATTATGGACAAGACAATCTGTTATAAACACAAGGACGGTTCTAATGCTTCCGCCAAAAGGAGAAGCAGAAGATCCGTCCCTTTGCTTCCAATAGCACTGATGACCATAATATTTATGCTCAGAACGATGCCATCCTACTTATTAGGCTAAGGCCTCTCTGTTCCTTGAAAAGGGAACTTTCTCCTAAATACGAAAAACAACGTCAGTTGGAGTGAATGAAGAATGGCATGTAGAGGATAATTCCTAGAAGAATCATCGTAATAAGCAACACAATACTTTTCCAGCGTTTTCGCCTCCAGAACAAAAGAGAAACGATGATGCTTTGTACAAATATCATTGTTGCCCCAATGATGACCATCCAAAGAGAGCCAATCAAGGTTCCTAACATATTGATGAGGATCCCAACAGGCATTAATGCGATCACAATGATAGCAACCGGACTTCCTTTAATCCGTTCTAAAATCTTTGTACGTTCGGATTCAGGAAATTGGTCGTATTCCATAAGCGCAAACCACCCAGTGAGGAGAACGATTGCACCTAGTATCGAAATCGAACCCATGTGAAAACCTCCTTTATGATCATACTAACCAATTTCCTATCCAATTGAAACATCATGGAGAACTCGGCTTTCCACAAAAATAACTCTAACCTCTAAAACAAAAAGAAAAAAAACGATATCCAGACTCGGAAATTCGTTCTTTTCTCATGATTTATTCCCAGATGAGGTATTTTCGTTCACAAAGTTGGGTTTTGACTAATTATGTATTAACTTCTGCGAATGATGGAGCCTTAGTAGGTTCTGATATCAAATTCGTGGGACAGAGAGTGAGACAATAGGGGCAAGCCCACTGTCTCACTGCAAAAATAATCGGGTCACATTACATACCTGCCCTGCTTCCCTCCCCTGAAAAATCGCACATTATTTCAAACGAATTTCCGATCCAATTTGTAAGTTTAAGGGGTTAATTCCTGGATTAAGATGATATAGATCTACTAGCGTTACATCTTGATGCACCATAGCAATCGAATAGAGCGTGTCTCCTGACTTAATCGTATAGTACTCATTACCGTAATCACCGTATTTGACTCTAACTTTGGATCCAATTTGTAAATTAAATGGATCCACATTCGGATTCAATACATATAAGTCTGTTAAATTGACATCTTCATACATGGCGGCAATGCTGTAAAAAGTATCTCCGGCAGAAACCGTATGATACCAATCACTTCCTGGATCAATGATAATTTCCGTTCCTACTTTCATATTGTAAGGATCAACCCCTGGATTCCATTCATATAAATCATAGATGGTTACGTTTTCATGAGACGCTGCAATATTCCAAAGTGTATCCCCTTCCTCAACCGTTACTGTAGATACTTCAGCGTGGCCATGACCTACACCTATTCCTAAGATCATCCCTACAGCTAAAATCGGTGCCATAAGGAATTTCAATTTTTTCATCATCATCCTCCTCGGTATAAAATCCTTTGCATTTATCCATTCCGTTTATCTTCGTAAAATAAACGTAATACTTGTAATGAATATGTAATATACATATGCATCCCATCATGATATGGTGATGAAACATGCTATTAAGTTCCATAAACAAACTTATTAATATTGTCTATTTAAGAGAAGAGGTTCATTGTCCCTGTGTTCTCAGAATGGTCCTACACTCCTTTTAAACATTGTACACTTTATGAAAGCTGGGATCAGACCCCTTTTTCCTTCCCCCTCACCCTCTCCACAAACGCCTCCAACGACTTAAGCACTTTCTCCGCATCATACCGATTCAAGTGAACAAGAAAACCGTAATCATACACCTTTCTGTGATTATAAATCATTTACACTAACCACTGACCTTCTTTTTTCATTTACTTAGGGAAGTAGGCCATACCTCTCGACGTTTACCTATTTTACTCATCTTCTTTTCCTCAAAGCATTTCTTCTTTTTCTTTATAAATTGCTCTTTGAGCGGCCTACTGTCAAAGTAATTAACCAATAACTTATTGAGATATTTTTGTAGCTTCGTCATAAGCTGATATAATATTTTTTCTCCTCTTCTGTTAAGCAATCATTGAGAATAGACGTTTGGAAGGTCAGCTAATCCTTCTTGCTCAAAGCGAGTAAGCATACGTGAAATTCCACCCTTAGACAAACTTCAAGCTACATATAGCAATGTTCAGTTAAAAGACATCTTATTGGCTGCTATGGATGAAAATAAGAACATTCATATCTTTCTATACCATTCTTAATTTCAAGGGAATAAAATTGAGCTGTTGCTTTGTCAGTAAGCAACAGCCTAACAAAAATATTAATAGTAACTACTCTCACTCTGCTGTCCACTTCCACTCGAAAAGGAAATTCCCATCGATTTTAAAGCTTCTTTTGCTTGAGATAAACTTGTTTCTGCTTGTCCTTGCCATTGAATGATTACTTGTATAACCTGTTTATATTCAGGACTAGCATTTTCCAACATGATA
The DNA here is from genome assembly GCF_009733865.1 of Oceanobacillus salinisoli. Taxonomy (GTDB): domain Bacteria; phylum Bacillota; class Bacilli; order Bacillales; family Amphibacillaceae; genus Oceanobacillus; species Oceanobacillus salinisoli. The sequence goes on from NZ_WOFB01000006.1 coordinate 53,545, forward strand.
TTTAATCCTTCACGTACTTTTTTATCCTGGTTTTCCGCATTTAAGATACATGCCGTCATGGTATCAATAATCGATTGCTGCTCTTCTCCAACGGAAAGCCGCTGCGCCGAACCAACCGCTGTAATACGATGATAAGAGGCTGGCACTAAATGATTATGCATTTCATTATTTCCTTGTAAATCTTGGGTTTCTGGGATATGGTAAAACTCACTACTCATTGCACATACCATTTCTTCCGCATACAAACTTTGTTGTAACAAATTTAATACCGGATTCCAGTTATTCACTTGACGGTAAAAATACGGATACAAAAAATCATCTCCTTTATAAAATAGAAACTACATATTATATGTATGACTTGGTACTCAATTAGGTGTATGTTCCATGTCTTCAGTCTGTTTTAGGTTAAATAATATAGACTGTTTCCCTCGGATAAGTGACTTTTCCAAAATGAAAATATGAATAAATTAATCATAAATAACCTAAGAAAGGAAGGAAAAGACATGTCAAGACGGGGAAGAAGGCTTGTCACTTGATTCCTTTCTTCCGTATCAAACTGTAATCCCCGAATACCTCTTTCTGTTGTTTGATAATCCATTCCATCTTTCTTATTAAATTTTAATTTCAATAAGTTCTTTAACCCATTAATCTTAGGGACATGGTGGACTGACCTTTTTCACTTTTTTCAAGCCATTACTCCATTTCTATAATTAATTCATCCTACTCACAACCTCCTTCCCACGAAAATAGACCACTTTAATATCCTCAACATCGTTAATATCAATTCCTGGAATACCATCTGCAATGAGAAAATTAGCATCCATACCACGATCAAGTTTTCCAAATCGGTCTTCCTTTCCCAAAATCGCTGCTGGATTTTTTGTAATTAATGCGAGTACTTGATTCTCGTTATATCCATTTTTCACCAGAAGTTTCATTGCTGGTTCCGCAATTTTCATGAGAACATCTGGACCTTGTAAAGATTGATTGGAAAATGGCAACCAGCTAACATTTGGAAAGGGTGGCAAGTATGCATCCGTTGCAATGGAAACCTCAATATCGTTGTTGACCAATTCTAAGATATTTTCCGGCGAATTAGGTTCTATATGTGTTCCGCCCATGGGAGTTGCAACAATTTTTGTACCTTGTGCTTTTGCTTGTTTCATTTGTTTGTTCATCATTCCATGTGCATGATGTAAAACATCCACGCCAGCACGTAATGTCATTTGAATAGCTTCCTCACCCGCAACATGAACACCAATTTGTTTACCTTGCTTATGGAAACGATCTACAATGTGTTTCAATTCATTAAAAGTATATATAATCTCTCCTGATCGTGGTACAGCATCTTTCGTAAAGTTTGCCGGTGTGGCATTGATAAATAGATTTTCACCTGGGTATTCTGATTGCACTGATAACTCATTAACAATATGATTATCCACTAAATCAGTTTGTTTTACAGGCTTTGCCATGGTTATTGCTGTGAAATGGGCCAACTTCTCAAATCCAATCGATATGCTTGTTGCGGCAAAGGATACATGCATCGGGATATCTTTGACAATCTTTCGGTAATCATCGATTGAAAATGTACTCTTCGGATGCCCACAAACTTGTTCACCAAGGGCAGTTATGCCAGATGTCAAAGCCTTTAATAGTAAGGATTTACCAGCAAGTGCCTGTGTCTCATTCGTAATTGGATATAGAGAAGATGGGGCAAATTCTAATAAATGAGTGTGACAATCGACGAAGGATGGTGTCAAAGCGTAATTGGAATAATCTTTGACCTCGATGGTTGGATGTTGATTCCGTAACTGTTGCCATGTTCCAACTGATTGGATTTTCCCATCTTTAATGACCATTGCACCGTCATCAATCGTCCCAACATCCGATACAGTAACTAATTTCTTAGCACGTATCATATAGATATGATTCATCATTCACACCACCAAGAAAGGAGTTAGGAAATAACCTAGTACACAAGCCGTAGCAATCCGTATAACGATTCCAACTAGTGCCGCATAGATAACTTCAAGCTCTCGTAAATCGGATGTTTCTGCCCAGGTCGCTGGTATCTGACCAACAATCACATAGATTGGAAGACCAGAGTTTGCAAGTACAAAGCCACCAACAATGAGACGAGGATCAATGGTCGTAACGAAATCGCCCATTTGGGCTACTGCTAATGTAGGTGCAATTAGAAAGGAAACAATTCCAGAGACTGGTTCGATACTTAACAAGGTAAATACAGAGGCCATACTTGTTTCAATAGGATCCCATACTCCAGAGAATTTTAAAATACCAATTAAAATAAATATAACCGTAACTGCAGGAATAATAACGAGGAGCAGTAAACTCGTTCCTTCTTTAGCAGATGAAAAAGTGGTGTTTAAAAAAGTTGTATTTGGTGTGAATCGTGGTAATTCGTGAAGTGTAACTTTCTTTGTGTCTCGATAAATCGTTCTTGATAGAATAAAAGGAACAAGTATTAATGGTGCAAATATGGATAAGAGAACGAGTAGGAAAGCATTGATACCAAATATAGATAAAGCGATAAGACCCAAGACAAAGGTGGCAAAGGACTGTGGTGATTGAATCATCGTTGCAACAGCTATCTTTTGCTCTGCCTTTGTTGCTTTTGCTTTAACAAGGATTGGTCCCGCGATTTTACCAGCGGCATTAATATCACCAAGAATATTATAGGCACTCGGTATGATAACGGCAGGATTAATTTTAAAAAGCTGCATAATAGGAACCATGAGACGAATTAACCCATCCGTAAAACCAAGACGTTCTAAGATACGGCCAATGATCACACTGACAATAACTGCAATCCCAACTTCACTTGTCAAAAAGGTGTCAACAACTACTGGTGTCACTTCTTTGATAATCGTGTCAAATAATTGTGAAAGTGAATCTGGTGCAAGGAAAAGCAGTACAAGAGCGGTGAAAACAATCAAAACACCAATTACTTCATAAATTTTCCACTTCGTACGGTTTTGGGGTATTTTTTCCATCCCTATCCCTCCTGTACAATATATCTATAGAATATGAATGGATGGAATTTGTGTGAATGCCTATGTAATAGAGATTAGTCAAACAGCGTGGACGCAGTTACAGGTGAATTGTCTACTATTAACAGGTAATTACCGGGCGGTGCACCTGCCCTCTATCCCCGGTAAACACTTCCACCAATGTTTGTCACCACAATCATTGGTGATATAATGAACAATACCAACTGTCTTAAAGGAGTACAAATACATGCAAACATTAGAAAAGCTTTCCAATCGACTCTTCTACCTGCCTCCATATAAAAAAACAGATCGTCCAATATTAGCTGCTGTTGTAGGGGACAATCAGACACTTTTGATTGATGCTGGAAATTCTTCTAGTCATGCTAAACTATTTAAAGAGCAATTAGCTTCCTATCATATTTTTGGAGATATGGTGGCTCTTACACATTGGCATTGGGATCACGTATTTGGCTTAAGTGAAATGGACATGTCTTCCATCACCAATTTCATGACCTATGATAAAATAAAGGAACTACAGGAGTTATCATGGGAAGACAAGAAGTTGGATGAACGTGTCAAAGCAGGGATTGAAATTCCGTTTTGTGCCGATGCGATAAAGCTAGAGCTTGGAAGGAAGCGAGAAATTACCATACCAGATCCCACTATCATTTTTGAAAAGCAAATAAAACTGAATCTCGGCGGAGTTACCTGTATCATGGAACACGTTGGTGGAGATCATTCAACTGACTCGAATCTCCTCTATATACCGGGGAAAAAGCGCTATTTCTTGGTGACTGCCTCTATGCAAATATGTACGCAGAAAAATGGCATTATACCATTGAAAAAATGAGTGAACTTTTAGAGAAAATTGAAAAATATGATGCGGAAACCTACTTCCTATCTCATCATCCAGCACCTTTGACAAAGGACGAATTTACTAGCTTTGTTTCATTATTGAAGACAAGCGCTAGATTAACGAAAAAATATAAAGGCAATCAAGAGAAAATAACAACAGAGATGACCTCGCATTTCCACCGTGCGTTAACGGAAGAAGATTTAGAAATTATCGGGTACTTTGTGAATGGATATCTGTATTATTAATCATTCCCCATTAAAAATGGACATTTGAAGTACACTACAATAAAAGCAATCTTATAAGCCCCCAAGGTGATTACCCTTGGGGGGGCTTATTATAAATTGCTCTCTTTCATTCCTAAATACCGCATTATGATTCTTCATACTTAGTCATTGTTAATCCGGTAATACCGTAAAATAGAGAAACTAACGGCGTAATGAGAGCTAAGAAACAAAACGGTAAATATGTACCAGTTGCCACACCAAGTGTCGTCGCTGTGTAAATACCACTACCTGTCCAAGGTATTAAGGCACCACCCTGTGTACTCGAGTCTTCAATCACCCGGGAAAGATTTTCAGGTCTAAGGTATAATCTATCGAAAATCGGTTTCATTAGCGTACCACTCATGACAGAGGAAAAGTAAATGGATCCACCGATAGCAAGTGTTGCATAACTTACAATGATCGTTACAAGAACTAAAGTCCCAGTGTGTTGAATATTATCCGCAAACGAAGCAATTAATGCCTCCAATACTCCAGTTTCAGCAAGCATGCCACCTAGACCCAGTGCAAATAAGAACAGCACAATAAGTTCTAGCATACTCGTTAAACCACCACGTTGCAGTAAACTATCGACAATTTCAATTCCAGATTCCACCTCATAACCACTATATAAAATATTTAACGTTCTTGATATTCCGAATTGCTGATAGAAGATAGCTACAAGAGCACCTACTGCGGAAGCAATGAAAATAGATGTTATCGGTGGTTTCTTATTTAACAACAAGGCAATTAAAACCACAATAGGAATGAGTGGTATGATCCCTAAATGAAACGTTTCGCTTAAATAAACTGTTAATGCGCTTACATTTCCTGCATCTGCAACACCACTGTATTGGAGTCCAATAAAGGTAAATATTACTGCAGAAATAAGATAAGCAGGGACCGTTGTCCACAGCATATGTTTAATATGAGTCAATAGGTTTCCACCTGTAACAGTTGGTGTTAAGTTAGTCGTATCTGAAAGAGGGGACATTTTATCCCCAAAATATGCTCCACTAATAATTGCACCTGCAGTTATTCCCATTGGGATGCCTAAACTTGTACCAATCCCCATCATGGCTATCCCAGCAGTACCAATCGTCCCCCATGAAGTTCCGGTAGCCACCGATACAATGGAACAAAATAATAAGGTTGTTACTAAAAAGAATCGAGGGGAAATCGTTTCAAGACCATAATAAATTAAAGTAGGGACAGTACCCGAGGCTATCCAGGCACCGATTAAAATACCGACCGATAAAAGAATAATACCAGGATGCAAGGCTTTACTCATGGAAGATATCATTGCTTTTCTTACTTGTTTATACGTGTAGCCTAACCCTAACATAAATGGGATTAACGTAATCATACTAATAAACATCAAAATTTGAATTGGTGCCTCAAATACAATTAACCCAATCGATACAATTATAATAGCTGAAACTAACATCCATAACGCATATAAGAAGGTTGGTTTTTTAACATTATCATATTTCAATAGATCATTCCCCTTTTTGCCTGTCATTTAAGTATCCTGCATATCCTTTTCTATTATGCTTATAAGGATGGATTTTATAAGTGCATAGTAAAAAAGAGTCTTTAAGGTGCCTGTCACTTCCCGGTTTTTGTCAATTTTTGTCGAGTGATCTAGAAGCCATAGGATAGGGTAGTTGTTTCATTAATTGTTGTTCCTTTTTTTATGCAAAACTTAATTGAAGAATTATGTTCCTAAAGGGAGAATCAAATATATAAAAGCATAAGTAGGAAGTTCGATCAAAGTTTCTATACATTGTCATTTCACCTTTCGAAAGATTTTCTATATAAACTTGGAGCAGGTGAAGTAATCAATTACAAAACAACTCCTTTTGAAGAAAAGCTTCGTGATTTTGATGCCGTATTCGATACAATAGGTGGCGATATTCAGTCAAAAAGTTATCAGATACTAAAAAAGGGTGGAAGACTTGTTTCCATCACCCAGGATCCAAATAAAGAGGAGGCAGAGAAATACGGTGCCCAAGCGGAATTTCTCTGGCTAAATCCAAATGGCAAACAGCTTAGTGAGATTGGTGAACTTTTAGAAAGTGGTGCAGTAAAAGCCTGCATTGGCGAAGTATTTCCATTTTCCGAAAAAGGAATTCGGGATGCGCACGCATTAAGCGAAACCCACCATGCAAGAGGAAAAATTGTCATTTCTTTCTAACGCTGAAATTTTCCATTTTTACGGGCGGCTATCGCCCGATTTGGAGTTCTGATCGCGCGACTTCGGGCGGGTGTCGCTCGATTTGGGGTTCCGATCGCTCGACTTCGGACGGGTGTCGCTCGAAATCCTGGAGTGACAGGTTCCTCGTCCCACTATTATAGGATTGATGGGATAGTGTACGCACCTAGAACACTTCTACGTTACCTTTTCGTTGATTCCCAAGTTCATTCGGGCACCTAGAACACTTCTACGTTACCTTTAATTGATTCCCAAGTTCATTCGGGCACCTAGAACACCTCTACATGACCTTTTTGTTGATTCCCAAGTTCATTCGGGCACCTAGATCACCTCTACGTTACCTTTTCATTAATTCCCATGCTCATTCGGGCACCTAGAACACCTCTACGTTACCTTTTCATTGATTCCCATGCTCATTCGGGCACCTAGAATACCTCTACGTTACCTTTTCATGATTCCCATGCTCATTCGGGCACCTAGAACACCTCTACGTTACCTTTTCAGATTAAGTCCATGCTCGCTCGGGCACCTAGAACACTTCTACGTGACCTATTCGTTGATTCCCATACTACTTGGGCACCTTAATTCAAGGTGCCTGTCACTTCCCGAATTTTGTCGAACGAAGGAATACAACAAACGCTTCTGTGACCTTTAGGACTTTTCGTAGAACACTCATTCATAAAGTCGGTTGATGCTTTTTTGATCAATACTCTGAGCAATTCTTCACGTGGTTCGAGTGAAAATTCCTTATTTGTCGTTGGTATATTCGTTTCTCTCTTTATTGTTTATAGTGGTTTATTGACTAAACTGTCTCGTTTCGATATATAGAAATGCCAAGATGACAGTTACTTTTACATCCCGAACTAATTTATATTCCTTTTTAATCTTTGAGTATAAGGTTAATGCCTTACACCTAGTTAATCACGTGATAAAATAAGAAATCCTCACAAATGTTGATGTAACAACATTTATGAGGATTCTAACTATGTTCAAACGAACGAATTTTTATGCAAGAATGGAATACCATCATTTCAGGGTGGTATCCACACAGCTATCATTAAAGTTAATTACGTAGCTAAGTATAAACAAACTTTTCATTATTGTGCTGTATATCCACCGTCTACGATTAAGCTATTTCCAGTCATGAATGAAGAATCAGCACTTGCCATAAATAAGACAGCTTTTGCCATTTCTTCTGGTTTTCCTAGCCGTTTCATAGGTGTAGCGTTGGTCAAAAACTCTCTGTCCGTATCCCCTAAAATTGGTGTTTCAATAAATCCTGGACATAAAGCATTGACACGGATATTACGTTCTGCATATTCTAACCCGAGTGAACGACTTAAGTTAATTACACCCGCTTTTGCTGCGTTATATGCTGCACTTCCAGGTGATCCAACCCACCCATACATGGAAGCTGTATTGACGATTACACCACTACCAGCTTTCAGGAATTCTTTGATTGCTGCTTGTGCAACCAAGAATACGCCATCTAAATCAACTTCTACCGTTTTTCTCCATTCTGCATAAGTTAATTCTTCTGTTGGTTTTACAGCACCAATTCCAGCATTATTAAATAAAATATCCACTTTACCAAAATCAGAAACAGTTGTTTTAAATATATTTTGTACCTGTTCTTCATTGGTTACGTCTGCTTTTATGAAAAGAGCCTCTGCCCCTTGGGATTTCAATTCCTCCTCAAAAGCTGCACCTTTTTCTTCGTTCATATCCACTAGAACAACCTTAGCTCCTTCTGCAACAAATAGACGCGCTGTTGCAGCACCGATCCCAGAAACACCACCAGTGATGATAGCTACTTTATCTTGTAGTTTTCCCAAAATTCGATTCCTCCAGTATAATAGTAATATATAACCATTTAAATCTAAGTGGCTCATACTATAATTTTACACTCATAGTTAAAGTTAACCAATAATCAATCTTTTATTCAGTATGTAAAAAATAGACATGAAATGAAAAAATGTCTATAAATATTAAATAAAAGGCTACCTTACCAGAATTACGTACTAGATTTCCACAAACGGTATTTGAAACGATTAACAACCTACCAGTTGACATGGAGACAAGCACATCATTGTTAACTTTGAAAATAGCTGGTGCAGTATATCTACTCTATCTGGCTTGGCAGGTCGGGCTTCCAAATCCTCCAAGGAGAATTTTAGTGAAGTAAAATCTTCTTTTTTATCCGGTTTTATTTTTCAAATAATAAATGTTAAAAGCATTTTGTTCTTTTTAACCCTAATGAGTGCTTTTATTCTACCATTCAATCATTCTATTAGATCCATTGTTTTCTATGTAACCTTAGCAATTATTATAGGCTGGTTAGCATTGCTTTTGTGGTCAGGGTTTGGCTCGTTATTCAGAAATTACTTTGCCAAGTATGACAAGCCATTTCGGTTCATTATGTCCCTGTTATTCATTTACTCTGCAGTTACTATTTTTCTGTAAGGAAAGAACCACAGGGACAGGTACCCTGGTCCATTCTGAGTTAGACTGATGAGCCCGGTAAACCTGTCCCTATGGTATATTTTCATAGTCAATTATTTCCTTATAAATATTTTAACATTATTAATAGTATTTCACTCGATATACACCAATTAAACAGCTACATGATTACAGTCAATGAAAAATACATCCTTGATATGGTTTTTACATACCATTTAATGACAAAAAATGTACTAATGATGGATGGACTGTTTACACTTCATACATTTTTAAATCCAAATTGTTATACAACTTTGACTGACTATTTTCAATAAAATCAGTCTTCCACAATAGGTACATATTTTTGGCAAAGATCACATAAAAAAGAAAACACACAAGAATCGATCTGTATAGACTTCTTATGTGAGTTTCTTCTTTACATATTAAATTACCGGTGCTTTGGTTTTTTAACAAAAAAACAGCTTTTCCTTTTCCTAATTCTTTTCCTCTAACTAAGCAGTATGTTTATATAAGTTTTTCTCGTTCTTCCATTGGAGGCAGTTCTTCCATCCATCCGTTCCTAATCATAATTTTCGCCCCCTCATGGGCATATTCAAAGATATCCTTTATAAAAACACCAGCTTTAACCGACAAATCATTTCGCAAACTAAAGGCGGTTCCTAGAGAATTACCTCCAATTGCAAAGCTACAGAAAAGGCTTGTACAATACATCATTAGTTTATCAGAAAATGGAGCCACTGTTGAACGTGTAGGATTGCCACCTGATACAGCAGGTGTTTGAATACCGTCTTCGAGAAAGACTTCGTTAAGTTCCTTAATTGTACTTTTAGCAATTTCTCCTCCTTTAGTGAAGTATTTTTTCACTTCAGGTGAATTAGCACATTGAGCAAAACCAGTAATCATTTGGAATCCAGTAATATTTGTTTCAATAGCATGGAACATATTTGCAACTTCTACTGTATTCATTGTTCGCTTTCTGGTTAGTGGATTAAGTCCTCCTCTTAAATAAGAAGTATCTGAAATAAACTCAACCTTCTTAGGCATTGAAACATAAGGAGGCCGAGCATGCATTCCTTTTTCAATTAGATATTGTGTACAAGCATTGTAATATTTTTGCGTAATAGCAGTTAGATCTTTAAAAATCATAATTATGTCTTCACGAGATGCCATGGTAATATTTAGTGTATGCAGGGCCATACTAATTTCCTTTATCAAGCGAATGAACATAATGTCGAAACCATTGTCGTATAGTTTAGGTACCCCTTTGTTGACATCCTCGGAAGTAAACCCAACTGGTATTGCAGCTCCTTCATTTTGGAAAATTACTGTTATTTTCTCTACATATGGGTCAATTTCATCGTATAAGTCAACCATTATGTTTTTTGCCTTTTCGTCATCAGCTTTCTCTATGAAATATTCCAACATCCTTAGAATCATCGTTTTTTGTTGATAAGTTAGCCATAACGTACCAAGTTCTGATGAAGTAAGTCCGGGTTTTTCGGGCATGTAATATTCCTCCCTAATATTTATCCAATGTTTGAGTAGTCTTTAGTATTCCCTAAACTTTGAGATTTATTATCGGTTCTTTGTAAAGAGAAGTTTAGATTATTTCCTTAGAATACCCAAACAGGCTGGCCTTTATTTCCTTTTATTTATTTAGCGCTTTCAACATTTTTTCAGGGTCAAACCCAGAAATCCATTTCCCATTTACATTCGTTTGTGACACTGTTAATTTTCTCGTTTTACCAATTAGTTTCATCAATGCTATAGGATTTGTATCTACATTCACTTCTTTATAAGTAATTTCAAATATATGCAGAAAATTCTTCACCATCCCACATACCGGACATAGCGTTGTTATATATACTGTTACGGATTGATTCATTGATATACTTCCCTTTATTATTTTAGACTGTAGCTTGTTACTATGCTCTATTCCCATAGTTTTTGTTATGTAGCAAAGCTCTTGGCTCAACAAAATCAGGCTCTGGGCATTACATAAAATTCTTTCCCAGTCCAAAAGTTATCCTTGAAAACAGCCATAATGAAAGAGGGAAACGAATTAGTTCCCCTTTCTTTTCATTAAGGTGCTTACAGCCAGTTAATCACGTAATAAAAATCCTTTTAGCATCGTGTAGTAAGGACAAGTTGTCGTTATATAAACGATATTATTATTTACTATAAAATTTTTTCTCTTTTCAACGAGCAACTTCAATTGCATACACATCATGATTAAGGTTGATAACTTCTGCATGAAATCCTTGTTCTACTAGCTCTTTCTTTAAATCTCCCGATGGTATTCTTTCTTTTAGAGGCGCTCCTATATCTGACTCTACCGCTTGCCATTAAATAATTAACACCTTACCATCTTGTTTAAGCAATCTCTTCAGTTCATGGTATAATTTTATTCGGTTAGGAACCTCGTGAACCACAAAAGCAATCAGTATTTTATCGATTTCATGATCATGGATAGATATATTTTCAAGATTCGATTCAATCTACGTAATATTCTTAATACCTAATGCCTTTGCATTTTCTTGTAAAGAATGGAACATTTTAGGCTCAATATCAACCGCATAGACCGTTTGATTGGTATACTCCGCAATAGGAATGGAAAAATAGCCATTCCCAGCACCTAGGTCTGCTACAGTATCTTCTCTACTTAGCCCAATCATTTTTATTACTTCTAAAGGGTCAATAATTTTTTTCCTGCTTGGATCCAATAATTTACTAGCTTTTTCAGGATTAAATCGTTGACCATGCCCACTCATCCAAAACACACCCTTCCGCAAAGTTTTACATCTATTTTCCTTGGTCTTCAAGCTTTTTCATTACTTGCTTTTATCAATGGTAGTAATCAGTCGATTTTCAATATCAATAGCTATTTCTTTCAATGATTCATCCTCCACCATTTGAATTAAAGCACTTGGTTTTGGAAGGCCGATTTTCGTTTTTCCTTCATTGTCCTCGTAAATAACAATTTTACATGGAAGAAAATAACCAACTAATTGGTTACCCGACAACACACGCTCTGCTTCTTTTGCATTACAGACCTCTAAAACAATAAACGGGTGTTCCAGTTCAAATCCTTTATTTTCTAATGTTTCCTTAATATCGAATTGCCATTGAACACCAAACTTTTCTTCCTTTAAATTTCCTTCAAGTGAATCGATGGCATCTTTTATCGATTTGCTCGTTTCCATTGTGTAATGAAACATCTTTCGTTCACTCCTTTAGAATCAAGTTTTATTCCGTTATGTTTTTCCAGTTATTCATTCCGCCAATCATATCCTCTACTTTATATCCTAGCGCCTCTAGGATTCCACAAGCAGCCTTACTTCGGTTACCAGATTGGCAAGTAATAATATAACTTTTATCCTTATCCAGTTCACTCTTTCTCAATGCAATCTGACCTAATGGGATATGCTTTGCACCAGGAATTTTACCTGTTGCTACTTCCCTACTTTCACGAACATCAATAACCGTTACTTCTTCACCATTCTGAAGACGTATAGCTACTTCTTCAGGTGTTACTTGTTTTACCATGATCGTCATCCTTTCTTACATCCAAGCACTCATGCCGCCTTTTACATTGTAGATCTTTTGAAAGCCTTGTTTTTTGAGCATTTTTGCTGCTTTTGCACTTCTCATTCCACTTTGACAGATGACAACCAATTCTTTTTCCTTATCTAATGTATCCACTTTACTCGACAGATTAGAAAGAGGAATATTTTTAAAAGGCTTGCGGTGATTAACTTTATATTCACCAGGTGTACGGACATCAATAAATTGCACATGATTATCCTTAAATTTATTTTTAGCTTCTTGAACAGTAATATTCGTGATACCTTTTATTGGCATAAAACGATTAAAAAAAAACGCAATAATGAAAACTATAGGAATCCATTCCATCTTATTCGTTCACTACTCCCTCATAAATATTTTTTCTTATAAAAAGTGATGAAGTATTTACTCCAATTCTCCTTCCCAATCCAGCATGCCACCTACCATATTCGTTACCTGATAACCATTTTGATTGAGGAACTGACATGCATTACCGCTTCTAGCACCTGAACGACATACCATGTGATAATGTTCATTTTTATCTAATTCTTCTAAGCGTTCTGGAAGTTGACCTAGCGGAATATGTTTTACACCTGGGATTTTTCCTGTACCTACTTCCACATCTTCTCTAACATCGATAATGTTCAATTTTTCTCCTGAAGTTAGTTTTTGTTCTAATTCCTTTGCTGTAATCTCTTTCATGACCAATACCTCCAAATATTTTAATATACCGAAGTAGGTATGTTTTTATTTAAAAGGCTCTTTTCACACGAATTTGCTGAACTTATCTACTCTTCCCTAATAAATATATAGGCACTATATCATTTTATAACTGTCTACTACACTAAAATATCCATCCAAATCTTCACTGCAGTACCCGCAATCATAAGTGCTAAAATAACTTGTAAAATGCTTGTATTCATTTTCTTACCCACTTTTGCTCCAAGTGGTGCAGCTAGTAAACTTGCTATAATCATAATCAGTGCAGGCCCATAATCTACTTGACCAGTTACGAGTTTCCCAACACTTCCTCCAATGGATGAAATAAAGGTTACTGCTAAGCTTGTTGCAATCGTCATGCGAGTTGGTATGTGTAAGACCGTTAACATGATCGGTACGAGTAAAAATCCTCCTGCTGCGCCAACTATTCCAGATCCTATTCCAACAATTAACGCTAATATTGCTGCCAGTGGCTTATTAAATGTCACTTCATTTAGTGGCTTATCATCATCTACTTGTTTTTTCGGTACAAACATCATCACTGCAGCAATGATAGCAAGAATACCATACACGACATTCACCGCTTGTTCCGATAAAAAGCTAGATCCGTAACTACCGATTAAGCTACCAAGTAAAATTGCTCCACCCATATAGATGATGAGTTGTTTGTTTAGGTATCCGCCTTTACGATATGCCCATACGCCAGCGATGGAAGCAAACAATACTTGGACCGCACTAATTCCCGAAACTTCATGGGCGGTAAATGCTACAAGACCAAATAGAGGAGGAATATATAATAGCATCGGATATTTAATGATGGAACCGCCAACACCTAACATACCGGATAAAAAAGAACCGATAAAGCCAATGGCAAAAATGGCAATGATAAATGTTAAATCCATGGATTAACCTTCTTTCTCAATTAGAATAGCGAGTAGTATGGCTACTCGCTATTTGGTTTTACTTATGCTTTTTCAATATAGAAGTATAGAACATCTTCTTCTGTTTTTTGTTCTAACACTTTGTGACCACCTGATTGTGCCCATGCTGGGATATCGTTTAGTGCACCTTTATCGGTTACAAGTACTTCTAATACTTCACCAGAGTTAATCGTGTCCATTGCTCTTTTCGTTTTAACAATAGGCATTGGACATGCTAAGCCTTTTGCTTCTAATGTTTTTGTAATGTTCATGTGAATGACTCCTTTTTATATTTTTGTTTTATATGAGTAAGCTGTTTTTGTTAATGATTAACTGAGAGCTTGGATTATCATACTTTTTTTAGCATCATCAATCGAAATCACGGATTCTTAACGCATAATCTACCGTACAGCACAACGATTTGGTCCGATTTCCATTTCGGTTTGTTCGTCATTGTCTGGAGTGATTTTACCCATGTTTACTTGACGGATTTGTTCGTACGCATTTGGTTGTGGTGGTAAGTTATCCGTAACCGTACGACGGAATTCAGCTTCGTCTTCGATATTTAAGCCATGATTTTCTTTAAATAGATCACCTAGTCGTTTTGCTACTGTACCATCTCCATTTAATTCATCTATGATCATGAAATGTGCAGGTAACACCAGTAGGTCTTCAGCTAGTTCACGGTAACGGGAATATAGGGTTTCACGTAAGTCTCCCACCCAGTCTTCCGCAAGTCCTGCCAAGTCCGGTCGACCAATGGAGTCGATAAATAGAATATCCCCTGTCAATAGGAACTGGTGGTCAACGACAAAAGAAGTGGAACCAATGGTATGGCCAGGTGAGTAAAGTGCATTCACATTTATTTGAGATGAACCGATTTTCACGTTTAGCCCATCTGTAAGGGGTGTGTAATCAAACACTACATCTGTTGCATCTTTCGGTGGCAGATAATAAGTTGCACCGGTTGAAGCTGCGATGTTGCGTCCACCTGAAATATGGTCTGCATGCAGGTGTGTATCAAATACATGCTTGATTTTTACACCTTTTTCATTTGCAAAGTTGGTGAAGACATCTGTGAAACGGACTGCATCAATAATTGCCGCTTCACCTTCAGAAATTACCATATAAGAAAGGCAACCTTTACCGAGGCGAACAAATTGGTATAGCTCGCCACCATTTTCTAAATCCGCAACTTTAACTGGTTCAAGATAGCTACTCCAAGCCTTCATTCCGCCTTCAAGGTATGCTACTTCACGCCCAGCTTCCGATAGCATTTCCGCTACCATGACAGAGGATCCCTCTTTCGCACAAACCACTAATACATCCTTATCCGTTGGAAGTTTTGGTAGAATTTCTTCCACTCCATCTAATAATTCAAAGTAAGGAACATTTAAATACTCAAACTGATGTCCTTCTATTTTCCAATCTTCAAACGCATCTGGATTACGTACGTCTAAAATAAATAGCTCTTCCTTATTTATAACTTTTCTGGCAACTTTTGCTGCTGTCCATTTGTTTACAGTCACCCTTTAATTACCCCCCCAGGTATATTATTGTCGATTTTTTTGCAGTGGAGAATTTCCCCACTGCATATTGTTTTCAAATCAAATTAGAAAGTTAAGGTTGGTGCTGCATCTTTGGCAAAATCCAGGAATGTTACTGCTCCACCAACTTCGATTCCATCTATGAAATCTTCTTTTGTAAGCCCCATAACATCCATTGTCATTTGACATGCAATAAATTCTACACCTAAATCTTGTGCCATTTTTACTAATTCTGGAATACTTGGTACATTCGCTTTTTCAAAACCTTCCGCGAAATGTTCTTTTCCTGCTGGCATTTCTAAGTTGTGCATCCCTTGCTTGTGAATTAAGTTTAGTCCTTCAAACGTGAAGAAGATTTGTACCTCTTTATCTGAAGCTGCTGCCGCTGTTGCGATATTGAATACTTTGTATGCATCAAACATTCCACCGTTTGCTGCGATAATAGCTACCTTTTCTGACATTATAAATTCCTCCTAGACTTCTTTTGTTATGTTACCGTTCCACTCATTCATACCTGGTAGAACGTTATAAACCTTTGTAAAACCATTGTTAGCTAAAAGTTGTGCTGCCAAGTCAGAGCGTTTCCCTGTACGACAGATCACATAAATTTCTTCTTCTTTATCCAGTTCCTCTAGTCGAGATTCCAGTTCTCCCATCGGAATGGATTTCGCACCATCTATATGGCCAAATGCATATTCTGCCGCTTCACGCACGTCTAAAATTAAGCCGTTACATGATTCAATTTCTTCAAGTGAAACAGTGTGTTCGAAGTTTTTTTCTACTTCAGGCTCATTAGAACCTTTGCGAATGTAATGATAAAGGATATCGCCATCTTCCACTGTTCCTAAATATTGGTGTCCAACAGAACTTGCCCATGCAGCTAAATCCGCCTTGGATCCTTTGTCCGTTGCTAGAACTTCCAATACTTCACCTTCTTCAAGTTCGGTGATTGCTTTTTTTGTTTTCACAATCGGCATTGGACATGCAAAACCTTTAGCATCTAGTTGATGATTTGCTTTAATCATACACATTACCCCCTGAGGTATTATTTTTATTAAAAAAAATTAACATTATACCCGAAGGACCACAGGGACAGGTACATCGGTCCACACTGAATTAGATTGATTGGACCGGTTAACCTGTCTTTATAGTCCTTCTTATATCGATTTTTATCATCCACATTCATATACACGTATGGGTATATATTATTCTAAAAAAAAGATGTTCAGCTTATTACCTGCTTTTTACAAGCATGTTAACAGCTTCCTTTACCAAATCATCACCACTTTCTCCCTGTTCTTCTGCGTTTCTCACACACTCTATTAAATTGCTGCTCACTAAAACACCCATTGTACGATCAATTGCTGTTCTACTAGCAGACAATTGAGTAATGATGTCTTTGCACTCTTTGCCCTCATCCATCATTCTTAAGACGCCTCTAATTTGACCTTCAATTCGCTTTAAACGATTTCTTGTCTGAACATCATATTCCATAGTGGGACCTCCATTCTTAATAATTAAAATAAAATTACTTGATTCAAGTTAATTTAGAACCCAGGTATTTGAGATTGAATAAATCGATTATATACCCCGTCTGGTATATTGTCAACATTTAATTCTACTTCACTTATATATACTTCTCTATATATTTTAGCTTTTACTTGTAATAACTCTCATTAAAACTTACTTTTCTTCAGAAGATAGCGAGTAACTGACTACTTTGAACCCTTTCTTTCGTAATATTCGAGTCCCAACGTTTTTTTCCAAAGCATTTGAACATATTAGATGTACTGTTTGATAAGGTATTTCCTTGTAAAATCTATTCAAATAAGCAACTGGAATGTTAATTGCTTCTTTTGCTGGGTGTTTATATGCAACATTGTAATCCCTAATATCTAGTACAACCTTATCGCTTTCTTTATTTATCTCATTTATATCGAAATAGGACATACATAGAACAGGAACGTATCTATTATAAATAACTATTAAGATAGTTATACCTAATAAAATATAGACCAAATTCATCAATACACTTTCACTCCTCCTTAGCACCTGAAACAACTAACACTATATACCCCATGCGGTATTTTGTCAATGAAAGGAGACTTAAAAACTGTTTCCATCTAAAGGGTGCAGGTAGTTAAAATTTTCTGCCTCTTTTTTGTTATAATAAGAGCAAGTAGTGTAAGGGGTGATTTTATGAAAAGTAAAAAAGGAATAATGATTGGACTTATATTTGGACTAATAATCAACCTTTTGAACTGTGCTATCCTTGAAATTCTAGTCTTTGGTTTTTATGGAGGAATTATTAGCGCAACCCTTAATTTTGATTTCGGGATATATTTCTGGGCCGTTAGTATTTCTATATTACCTACTGTATTTTTGTTCATGTGGTTTGGTCATCGATTATCCAAAAAGGAAATGTCTAAAAAACAGGTTTGGTTATATTCAGCAATAGCTGGTTTTGTAGTCATATTTATTTCCGCTTCCATTGGTAATGGTGTTTATTCCTATTTTAATCATAATAATAGTTTATCAGGACAGATGGAAATTATTGTAGATATGTTCAAATACGCCCCAGTTTATGCATTGGCTTTGATGCCATTTACTACCCCAATGTGTGCTTTAGCATTAAAAATACTTTCAAAAATCATAACTACTTCTCTGTTTTCACGATAAAAACAAGAACATACTATAATAAAGTAATAGATACGTCCGTCCCCTATAAAGAATCAGCATTTTTATAAAAAATATAATTTACTTATTTTTCTCTTTATCACCCTTTTAGGTGGATGTAGTGAAAATGTCGCTATGTCCATTCCACGTTCCATAAACCAGATATCCGATACATTTTCTGGTTAGTACCAATTATACTAAATCGTTAATGCGTTATAATACGGGGGTTCAAACATCCTTTCAAGAAAAGTATAGTAATTATACTGGAAGAAATTGAAAAATATCCCCTAATTCTGAAGGGAATATAGCAGTATTTTCATCCATAAAAGGTACGGTTACTTTAATTCAAGATAGTAATCTATCTTTTTTCCATTATAAAAAAGCTGAAATGAAAGATACATCTCTATCATCCCAGCTTTATTATTTATACCAACTCAATATGAAGAATTGGCTTATCGCCCAGTTCTTCCTCATGTACGGTCCAATTTTTAGAAAGAAGACTCGTTAATTGATGGCGTTCTTCCGTATTTAGATATAATCCTCGAATACCGCTTTCCGTAGTTTGATAATCCACTTCATCCATTTTATTAAATTTTAATTTCAACAGGTTCTTTAATCCATTAAACGTAACGAACTTTACTTGATATCCCTCTTCAACCATCGTTTGGAAGGCAATAGGGTCCTTCTCCCTTAACCTTAGTAAATCCTGAAAATCAAAAGACTCATGCAGACGATTCCAAGCACTAATATCCTCACCTTCGATTAATTCTTGATCCGTTACACCCTTACTTCTTAGTGTTTCTATCATATATGCTTCCATTAAAGAAATCTTTGGTATCTCCATACATTTTCTCCTTTCACTGACGAGGGAACTCCCCTTGTTTGTTTTCCATGGGATAGAAGCATGATACGTAATGACTTGATGAATTCTTTCCATCTAAAGTAGGTACATTTCCTTTACAAAACTCTGTAGCAAATGGACATCTTGTATGAAAAACACAACCGCTTGGCGGATGGGATGGAGATGGCAACTCCCCTTTTAAAACAATACGCTCCCGTTTTTTCTCCTTGTCAGGGTATGGTAAAGGAATAGCGGAAAGTAATGCGTTAGTATATGGATGACGGGCATTCTTATACAACGATTCACTATCTGATAACTCCATTATCTTACCTAGATACATCACCCCTACTTTATCTGAAATGTGCCTAATTACCGATAAATCGTGGGCAATAAATAGATAGGTTAGCCCTAACTCTTCTTGTAAATCTTCCAACAAATTAATTACTTGTGCCTGAACAGAAACATCCAGCGCACTCACTGGTTCATCCAATATAATTAATTTTGGATTTAATGCAAGAGCACGAGCAATTCCAATCCTTTGACGTTGTCCCCCGGAAAATTGATGTGGCAATTTGTTATAGTCATCTGCTTTTAACCCTACTAATTCCATTAATTCCATTACGCGTTTTTTTAAATTATTCGTTTGGTTAAATGCTTTTAAAGGGGCGGCAATAATGTCTCCCGCCCTCATTCTTGGATTAAGGCTTGTATATGGGTCCTGATAGACCATTTGGATATCACGTCTTAGTTCGTGTAATTCTTTTTTATTATATTGTAAAATACTTTTCCCTTCGAATAAAATATCGCCGGAAGTTGGTTTTAATAAGCCCACAATCGTGCGGGCTAGCGTACTCTTCCCACATCCGGATTCACCTACAATCCCTAACGTTTCCCCTTTGTTTAACGTAAAATTGACACCATTTACCGCTTTAACATCGTTTGTCGTTCGTTGAAATACACCTTGTTTTATTGGGAAATGCATGTTCAAGTCCTGTATTTCCAATAATGCTTCAGACATGTTTCTGCCTTCCTTCCTGTTCCCGATTCTCTAAACGCTTCTTCGCTTCTTTGAACTCCAATTCAGATAAAATGCAAGCTGCATAGTGATCACCCGATCTTTTCGTCAATTGCGGATACATCGTCTTACATTGTTCCGTAGCGAAAGGGCACCGCGGATGAAAATTACACCCACTTGGTGGATGAACTAAATTTGGGGGTTGCCCTTCTATACTTAGTAGACGATTACGAGTTTCCGAATCGATACGTGGTAGGGAGCGGAGCAATGACCATGTATAAGGCATGGATGTATGATAGAATATATCTTCCACATTCCCCTTTTCTACAATCCTTCCAGAATACATCACAAGAACTTTCTCAGCCATCTGAGCAATGACACCTAAATCATGAGAGATGATAATAATTGCCGTACCATATTTCTCTTGAATACGTTTCATAAGTTCCAATATTTGGGCTTGTATTGTAACATCGAGTGCTGTCGTCGGTTCATCCGCAATTAAAATTTTGGGATTGCACGCCAGCGCAATTGCAATAAGGACACGTTGACGCATACCACCTGAAAATTGATGTGGGTACGCGTCAAACCTTTTTTCAGGATCTGGAATACCTACATCTGTTAATAGTTCAATCGCTCTCTGTCTTGCTTTCCTTTTTGGCATGTGATGATGTGTCAATATCGCTTCGATTAATTGATCCCCAATTTTAAAGACAGGATTTAAACTTGACATTGGATCTTGATAAACCATCGCAATCTCATTACCACGTATTTTTTGAAGTTCCTTTTCTTTTAATTGGAGCAGTTTTTTTCCTTCAAACACAATTTCTCCTTGCGGGTAGAAGGTTGGGGGCTTCGGATTAAGTTGCATAATAGAATGTGCCAGAACACTTTTTCCACTTCCTGATTCACCTACTATGCCAATTGTCTCACCAGGTTCAATGGTAAAGCTTACCCCGTCAACCGCTTTTACTACCCCATCAGGTGTATCAATATGAGCTTTCAAATTCTTTACCTCTAGCACCATCTATCCCTCCAAATAATTATGACGCTTATTGCCTTTTAATCAGTCTTTTTTTCTTTTTTCTTTTCCCTTTTGCGTAAGGATCAAAGGCATCTCTAAGCCCATCTCCTAATAGATTTAATGACAGAACGGTAAGGACGATAAAAATACCAGGAAAAATCGAAAACCAAGGCGCTATTGTAATATAAATCTGCGCTTCCTGTAACATGTTTCCCCAGGTTGGTATAGATGGCTCAACGCCAACACCTAAGAAGCTTAGTGCTGCTTCTGCAAGAATCGATCTTGCAAAAATAAATGTCCCTTGCACAATAATAGGCGATAATACATTAGGAAGGATGTATCTAGATAAAATGACAGGATCCTTCACTCCTGAAGTTTTGGCAGCTTCCACATATTGAATATTTTTAACTTGAAGAACACTAGAACGTACGACACGCGTCATGACAGGCCAGAAGGAAAAGGTTAACGCAATGATAATATTCGTGACACTTCCACCTAAAGCTGCCACAAGAGCTAACGCTAATAATAAAGAGGGAAAAGCCAGCATCCCATCAATAATTCGCATAATGATAGAATCTAATTTTTTGTAATATCCCGCAATAAGACCTGTTATCGTTCCTAATACCGTTGAAAGCACGGCAACCGTAAAGCCGACCAATAAAGAAACCCTTGCAGATATAATCGTTTGACCAAATATATCCCGGCCAAAGTGGTCTGTACCAAACCAATATTCTGAGGATAGTGGCATTAATCGCAGACTTGAATCCATCAAACTTGGTGATACAGGAAGCCACCATGCAGCTGTAATGGTGGATAAAAATAATAAAATTAAAAAGACGAAAGGAATAAGATTTCGTTT
Source organism: Oceanobacillus salinisoli (assembly GCF_009733865.1). GTDB lineage: Bacteria > Bacillota > Bacilli > Bacillales > Amphibacillaceae > Oceanobacillus > Oceanobacillus salinisoli. Next base: position 75,510 of record NZ_WOFB01000006.1, read on the forward strand.
TCTTCTTAACATGAGGACACTTCCTTTTTTACTAAATCAATCATAGCGAATTCTCGGATCTAAAAAGGCGTATAAAAGGTCAACAATTAAATTAATGATGACATAAACAAACGCAATAAATAATATAACTCCTTGGATAACTGGATAATCCCTACGATGAATCGAATCAATTAATAACTGGCCAATCCCCGGTATGGTAAATATCGTTTCAATAATGACGGTTCCGCCGAGTAGACCAGCAATAGTTACACCTATAACAGTTGTTGTTGGAATAAGGGCATTGGAAAACACGTGCTTTATTAGGACGGTACTTTCTTTCACACCTTTTCCCCGTGCCGTTTTGGTATAATCTTGATTCACGGATTCCAGCATACTATCCCTGAGCATACGAGCAATTAACCCAATTTCCACGGCTGCCAAAACAATCCCAGGTAACAGTAAGTGATGTAACCAACCCAATATACCATCTGTAATCGGGACATAACCTGCTACTGGAAAAATTGGTACAGTAACTCCTAAACCAAAAACTAACAGTAAGGCTAACCAAAACTCAGGTATGGAAGTTCCTAATAGGGAACCTGATAAAAATATAGGATCCAATACGGTATTCCGTTTCCACACAATAAAAATAGCTGTCGGAATCGCTACAATCAGCGTTAATAGCATGGATATAATCATTAAACTAAATGTCGGGCCAATTCGTTCTGCTATGATTTGTGATACTGGCTGTTCAGAATAAATTGATTCTCCTAAATCTCCAACAAAAACATTTCTTAGCCAGTCAAAATATTGAACAACTTTTGGTTTATCTAATCCTAATTGTTGTTCCAATTGTTCAATTGCTTCTGGAGAACTATCTTCCCCTAAAATAAGGTAAGCTGGATTACCTGGAGTTAAATGAACAATCATAAATACAATAATACTAACGATAAATAGAACAGGAATGATAGCTATTAGTCTTCGTATCGTGTAATGTAACACTTTATTCCCTCCCTTTATTCAATCTGTACATAAAACAAGGGAGCCAGTGTCGTTAAAAACTGACATGACTCCCACTATTGCTTATTCACTCTTCCAAGTATTCCAGAATCGTGGACCAATCCATGCATCATATTCCTGGATTTCGTCACTCATTATATCTAAAGTCGTTTCATTTGCTACTTTTATGATAGGAAGTTCTTCATATACCGTTTGGTTCATTTCAGCTAATATTTCCTGTCTTTCTTCAGAAGATGCTGCTAATCCCCATTGATCCATTAATTCTGACCAGCGTTCACTGTTGTACCAACCACTACTACCGGTATCTTGAACAAGGAATCCTAATTCATTTGGTGAAAATCTAGTAGAATATCCAATAACAACGATATCCCAATTATTAGGGTCTTGCCATCTCTCAAGATACGTTGCCCATTCATATGGATCAAGTTCAACAGTAAACCCTACTTCTTCAAGTTGTTGTTCAGCCACTTGAGAAATACGTTTATATGCTTCATGATTGTTGGAATACATGATTGTAATAGGCTCACCATTATAATTTGATTCATCCAGTAGTTCTTTTGCCTTTTCCGTATCATACGCTAAATAGGAATCTGTTCCTTCTGCTGTATATAATTCGGTTTGAGTTGGATCAAATAGCGCTCCATCCATTTCATAAAATTCTTTATTTCCATAAGTGGATTGTGCAATCTCCTCTTGATCCAGAGCATAGTGTAAAGCCTGGCGAACCTTCAAATCATCAAATGGTGCTTCTGATTTATCCGGTGTAATCATGGAATAACCATTGATATACGAAACAGGGTTTGTATTTGGTGTTGATTCAACGACTTCGTATAAATCTGCCGGAATGTTTTGAGCATAGTCGTATAGGTTTGTTTGTAAACCATTCAATTTCACTTGTGGATCCTTAACAATTAAAAAGTTAATTTGATCAAGAGCTGCTTCCTTTTTACCTGTAAGTCCGCCCCAATCCGTTTCTTCACGCTGTGAATATTCATCGAACCTAGTCAGAACAATCTCATCACCACGTTCCCATTTTTCAAATTGATATGGGCCTGTACCAATCAGCTGTTCTGGAACTAATGGTTTCTCCCCTGCTTCCTCAGCAATTTCTTTAGGAATAATGGCTAATCCAGTTTTTGGTGCAGCCATATCATCAAGAAAACCGTTATACACTTCATTTAAAGTAATTTCTACCGTTAATTCATCTACTTCCTTCACGTCTTCGATATATTCACCTGCAACTTTACCTACTGAAGATACAAGTATCCATCTTTCAAAAGATGCTACTACATCCTCTGCTTCTACAGTTGTACCATCATGAAAATTCACATCTTCTCTAATGGTTATCGTGTAAACCTTTTGATCATTTGAAATGCTATAATCCTCTGCTATCATCGGTTTTACAGCAAAATCATTATCAAGTGCTACTAATGTTTCAAAAATGTGCCAAGCAATGTCTCTTGTCGGACTTGAAGCATTTTGCATAATATCCAGCGTATCCGGTTCACTTGCATAGGCAACATCAAGTGTTCCACCAGTTTGCTGTTCTTCTGCTGCAGTATTTTCTTCCCCTGTTTCTTCACTTGAGCTGTCATTACCACAAGCCACCAAAATAAGTGTCAAAATAAATATGGTAAATAGTTGTAAAGTATGTTTTAAACGCATGATGATCTCTCCTATTAATTAGTTAACTAAATAGTGTTTTTATAAATCCCTGACAATCTATTAATTCTATTTAAAGTTGTAAGAGTTTTAAAGATGTATAAAATATATAATAAACATATTATTCCGGGTTGTCAACTGGGTTTAAACTTAGAAAATCCATGTGACATATCAGCACCCTTATTATTTCGCTTCATTCCTTTATAAATGTAAAAGGATTACAACAGGATGATGAAGTAGTATTATGATGTTATAAAGGAGGATATATATTATGGGGAATACATTCTTAGCAAAAGTTGAACCATATATTCTGAGCGACGATAAATTTTTACGTGATTTTGCGCTGTTTACACTCGATAATTCTCAATTGGGAACAGAGCAAACTTTTTTCTATGCCTTACAAGCATTGGACAAGCTCGAACCTCATCCAATGATGAATCCGATTCTACCTTATACAAAGCACATGCCTGTAACAGAAAATGTGTTAAAAGAGGTAATTCGGCGCCTAAATAAAAAAGATGATAACTATCCTTGGTATTCAACCATTATTGAACGCTGTGACACCGCTCTAATTGCAAAGTATCAACATCAACTTTCTCCATTTGTCAATAAAGAGGCGTTAGAAACAATTGTAAGCTTACGTTGGATGGATACGGAACAGTTATTCAAGGAAGTCACTGGTATCATGAATTCACTGGAGGATGGTGCGTTTAACCAGCATCTTTTCGATTTCGGCAAAAGAATTTTTAAAGAATTGATCCATCGGGGAGAATTTGACGAGGAAAATTATTGGGAGATTGAAGCAGCTATAAAGGAGGAAAGGGACGAGGAGTTCTTTTCCTTTCATGGCATTTATCATGTTTACCTTGCTGGTGAGCAAAAAGTAACTTCCCTGATTCCTCAACTTACTGCATTACTTCCACGGGAGGAAGAGGACTTTTTGTTGGAGGAGGTTTTGGATGCCTTAATTAAGATTGGTACACCTGAAGTCATTCCAGAAGTTGAGAAATATGTTACGAATGAAGATTCGTCTATTTTTGCAATTGGTGTGTTAGAAAATATTAAACATCCTGACGCTGAAGAAATGCTACTCCATCACTTTGATCAAACAACCAATATTAGCTTAAAAACACTGATTGCAGAAGCATTATGTCGCCAACTATCAACACAGGCTATTCCAAAGGTGGCAGCACTTATTGAAGAAGGCTACGATGAAACATTACTTGATTTAAAAGAACCACTATATGCGAATTGTGTCATTAATGGCGTACCTCACCCAAAACTGGAAGAATGGAAAAAAGAACTATTGGAAAAAGATGCGTATTGGCAAGAACAACGGAAAGAAAGAGCGAGACAGGACGCTAAACGCGCGAAAATTGGACGGAATGATCCTTGCCCTTGTGGTAGCGGGAAGAAATTCAAGAAGTGTTGTGGAAAGTAATGGAAATAGAACTTTTAAGGTTTTTAAGGTGCCTGTCACTTCCCGTTTTTTTGTCATTTATTGTCGAACGCTTCTCAAGTTCTAGGCATACTCTGATAAAAAGGGGCAGTCCTACACTCTACTAACACTTTAGTACAATGAGGGACTAGCCCTAATTCGATAATCCATCCCCGAATAGTTCATTGGGTCAAAATTGAACAAACAAAACACATAGCTTGAGTATTTCTTGTAAAGAATAACATTAAGGAGGGATATATTTTATGAAGAAAAAACCAACTGAAACAGAACAAGCAAATATAAAGTTAAACAAAGCTTTTTATGGAGAAAATCATGATGATGAAACAGATTTAGATTTAGATCCTTTGATAAACAATAATAATATTGCTTTAGTTCTCAATAATAGTAAGAAAAATGATAAAGATAATGAAGATATGAGTTAAATTTAAAGAAAATTCCGTGTCTAAACAATGTGTAAAATGATTACAAATCCTACCTTTTTCACCCTACTTCTCAAAAATTAAAAAACACTCACAAAGATTGGTGAGTGTTTTATCGTTTCCTGGAAAAAGAGTCAGACCCGCATTTCCATGTCATTGTGGTACGAAAAAAATTTAAAGAAGTGTTGTGAAAAGTGATTGATAGATGAACCTTTTGGTATGCCTAGCTTTTCTTTATTCTAGAAAAGCTTTTTATAATCTTATACACCACTGCTCCGCTTTAGTAGGAGGAAGTCCAAAGAAAGACATCCTCTCTACGCCCATTAATCGCTTCACCAACTACACATTCTGAACCACCATTTGCATACATTTCCGCCGTATCGATTACCTTCATGCCCAACTCGATTCCGAACTGTAAAGCTTTTATTTCTTTTTCTTTCATCCTGGGATTTTCCCCCATGTACCAAGTGCCCTGTCCTATACTGGGTAGAGTTGTTCCGTCTGGTAGAGTGACTACACGCTTTTCCATGGTATTTTTAGTTTCTCTTTGTTTCTTTTCGTTGTTTAAATCCACTGATAATCATCCTTTCTTTTTTGCACTCCTCTCCCCTAATACATATGTCTTCTATACTTTATAATTAATTCATAAAAAAATTGCACCTCTAATTGTTAGATTTTGTCTAACAAATTGGGTGCAATTTTATCATAATGGAGGATTTTCAAAATAAATAACATACAGTTATTCTTTTACTTTAAGATAATATTTTTCTCCTAAAATCTCTTTTTCTTCATATGTTCCTATTGGTAATTCCTTTTTCACAAAATCACTAATTTCCGATTCATTAAGATTATACATCACTTCTAATTCTTTAGAGAAAAGAAGTTTTTCCTTAGTAAGAAAATCCTTAAGTGAAGGGATATCTTTGGATATAAGTTCTTCCCCATTTAATGTTTGTGTTAAGGCCGAAATGTAATTAACAAGTGGTCGGCCACCTACAACACTAACTCCTTTATTTTCTTTATTTACCATAATTATCGTTGGGAAACCTCTTACCCCTAAATCTCTTGCTAAAGTAAAATCCTCCTCCAGTAATTGTCCTCCTAATGGACCTTCTGCTAAACGAATAATTTCTTCGCCATCAAGTCCCAGGTTATTGACAATCTCAATCATCATCGATTTTTCACCTATATTTTTATTAAATACGAATAGCGCTTCTCTTGCACGTCGTAAGTATTCATTTGCTAGTTCATCATTATGATTATGTTGAATTACTTTATAGACACGAGAAGGAGGAAATGACGATTGCACGGGATTGTCATGCCACAATGTACCATCAATCGGCATACGATAGTGTTCACCTACTTCCCTCCAGTGACTAGCAACATCTGCTGGCTTAAAAATCCCATTACCTGGATCAACTGGTCCTTCCCACTTTTCAAGTAAACCTCCCATCACCGTATGAAAGTTGAAATGATTACCATACTCTTCCCTGAATCGGCCTAGAACTGGCTCTAATGCCCAGAAATGCGAACAAATTGGATCTGTCACATAATATAAATCAATTGTTTTAGTAGATTGGTTCAAATCAATCTCTTTCATTTCTTCTTCTCCTGGCACACCACATACACCTGTTTCTAAATCACAAATCATATTTTTAGCCATTTCATTATCCCTTCCTAATATTACTTCATTAAAAAGATAAAATTCTTATTATCTAATAGTTTTTAATGCTTTAGACCAATCAACCACTTCATCCAATAAATTCATGACAGTTTCTTCATGGAATGGTGCTGGGTTAAACTTGCTCATGTCCTGGAAATCAGTAAAAAGGCTCAATCCCACGTGTGTTCCGACTGTCGCCACCTTAGGTACAGATAAGATTAAGCGCAAGTTGTTCGCTGCTGAAACTCCAAGTGTTGAACCGTAGCTTACAATCCCTGCAGCTTTATTATTCCACTCTTGGTATAGATAATCGATAGCATCCTTTAACCCAGAAGTAATACCTTTATTGTATTCTGCTAATACAAAAACAAATCCATCAAGTGAGTCGATTTTCTCAGACCAAATTTTTGCTTCTGGTGTTTGATAATCACGTGTCATTATTGCGGGAACAGATTCATTATATCGTGGTAAGTTGTAGTCTTTAATGTCGACTAACTCATATTCAGCATCTGTTCTTTGATTTGCGATTGATTTCACCCATTCTGCAACCTGTGTATTTACTCGTGCATCTCTTGTACTTCCTGTAATAATTCCAATTTTAACCATTGTTATTCCTCCTAATTTTTTAAATGTTTTGTGTTGTTAGAAGCATCACACTTGCTTTACAATGTTAGCTTATTACATAATAAAATAAGGAAAAACCAATAGTTCATTAGATGTGTAGTATATACAACACATTGTAAACATTGTTGGAAAACTAGGGAGGGATTATTTGATGACAGAAACGAAGACAGATCCGCGAATTCTCCGGACTCGTAAAATAATTATGGATTCTTTCATTAAGCTTTCAGGAAAAAAAGAATTCAAGGATATCACCATAAAAGATATCACGACGGAAGCCATGATTAACCGTGCAACCTTCTATTATCATTTTGAAGATATTTACGACCTATTAGAAAAGGCGTTATCAGAAGTATTGTTAATCAACTTAAATACTAATCTCTACCAAAATAGCGAATTAAATGAAGATACTATCATTCGTCTATTTCAAGCAATTACTAATTTCCAACTAACACTATCTAATCGTTGTCATAGAGGATACGAGGATACAATTGCTCGAATTATTAGGGAGCAGATTGAGGTAATCATCTTTAATTTATTAGTAAAACAATTTCCTGGTGAAGAAAAAAAAGCTCATAAAGTAACAGCTTCCATGTTAAGCTGGGGAATTTACGGAGCGTCTGTAGAATGGAGAAGAAATAATAATTCAACATCACCTGAAGAATATATTAAACTAGCCATCCCTTATATTATCTATGGGATTAATTAATAAAAATAGGTAACAGTTTTCCAAACAAAAAGAAAGAATAGCAGAAGTAAATGTAGAAAATATGGTTATATTACAGATGATGAAAAATAAGAATGATCATTTGTCTTTCATTTAGCTGTCTCAGAGGAAACAAAAAAAGATGTAGTACAAGTTATACAAAATACCCCTTGGTGGTGGGTATCCCAATGAACAAACTGGAAACATTCAGAAGGGCAAAATTCCAATATCCAAAATTGCAAAGACCATCCTGTTTTCCATGTTTCCTGAAACGACGCTATGACTTACTGCGCGAGTGGAATGGCAAACGATTACCCACAGAGGTAGAGTGGGAATACGTGACAGGAGGAGAACTTGTTCAAAAGCGTTATTCTTGTAGAGAGAATTACATCCTGAAGGCAAGCATATGTGCAGTATCTGGCAAGGTGAATTTCAAATGTAAATCACATGTAACGGGGCAGGTGGAGGGCTTTTAAATTAGCGTTAGTGATAGCGTTATTCCTCGTTCAGTAAATCAGATAACTTAAATAAAGTCTCTGAGTAATACCTTTTCCTGTTATTGCAAGATCTATATCAGATCCTTTTTTATAATTACCTATTGCACTACTTCCAAAAATAATCCCACATTCAATTTCTTCAAATTCCTCAGGGCAATATTTATATAACGTATATCACTCTCAATTAGTCCAAACATATTATCTTTCATTTAGTAATTTTTTATATAGAAAGTTCACAAATCTTTGTTTCCACCGACCATCCTTCATTTCAACCATGTTTTCACTCCTAATTATTTTGCAGTCTTTGCAACGAATGAATCTTTACTCCTATTATAATTAAACTTTCATCCTTAAGAACCAATCCATCCTTTTTTAGAATTATAATAGAAGACAAGGAGTTATACCCTGTCTTGTTTTTAGATTAGATACCGATGGATCGTTCTCTACATCATGCACACAAAGTATTAAAAGTAGTTTCGTATTGTTATCAAAACTCTCTCTAAATCATGTTCATGTAACTTTCCAATTTTAAATAGTAACTCTTTAAAATGCACAGTGTTTTGTTTTGAGCATCTAACATATAGAAGGTTTGTCTAAGCCCGCTTCTTCCCAATATTCAATAACAACATCAAATTCAATTATGCGTAAGTCTGTATGGTAGAAAAATCTTATGCATTCCTATCTTTTATAAAGACTTATACATTCTAGAGATTTTTGCTAGAGCTACTATAGACAAATCACCCCTTTTAATTAAAAATTGAAGGGTTTAATTCAATCAAAAATTTCCTTTCATTTACTACTAATTGTTCATTTTCATCTTTAGGGTTAAATAAAAACCAAAGCAAAAAGAGATGACCACCAGAAATGGTAGTCACCTCATGTTGTTTAAAAAATCTCTTTTTATTTCGATAATCCTAAAATTAACTCCTTATAGATATCGAAGAATGCAAAGTAGTAATCTTTGTAGACATATTCATCTGTTTTGTGTGCCATTTTCGTTTCACCTGGACCAAACATCATGAATGGGAAGTTGTCATCTTTACCTCGTAATAAGTTTGATGCATCCGTCACCCCTGGCGAACCTTTAACAGCAATTTCTAAATCTAAATGTTTTTTACCGAGTTCTTTAGCAAGGTCAACCATTTCAGACTTTCCTGAAGTGAAAACACTTGGTAATGACATGGTCACTTCCACATCAATATTAGAGCCTTCGTTATTGTATTTGTTAGCTGTTTTGTTGAATAAGTCAATCACTTCATCGTTATCAAATTCTGGAATAGTACGCACGTTTATTTCAGCTACTGCTTTTTCTGGAACGGAGTTTACCTGGTTCCCTGCATTAAAAATAGTTGTACTCATAACCAATTTATTTAGAACTTCATTTTTACGATCATCGCCATTCAATTTTTTGTCTACTTCTAATAGGTATTCCATCAATGGATTAATCGCGTTATAACCTTGGTCAGGCATAGAACTATGTGCTGCTTCACCAATAGAAGTAACACGCAAGTTAAGTGATCCTTTGTGAGAGTAAATAATCGTGTCATGAGAAGGTTCAGCTACCCATAGATAATCTACTTCATCCATATAGCCTTCTTCATATAATTTTTTAGAACCTGCGCCACCGACTTCTTCACCAGTAGTTGCCATAAAACGAACAGTACCATTTTTTAGTTCATTATTTTCTTTGAGTTCAATCATCACTAGAGCAAGGTTTACTAGACCTGCTTTCATGTCATTTGTTCCACGTCCGTATAATTTTCCGTCTCTTTCTGTCAATATGAACGGATCAGTTGCCCACTCGCTTTCATCACCAGGAGAAACGACATCCATATGACCGGAAACGCCAATGACTGGACTCCCGCTTCCAATTTCAGCCACTAAGTTAACACGGGTGTCTGTAACTGGAACAATTTTAGATTCAATGCCGTATTCAGCAAATAAATCTTTCAAGTAATTTGCCACTTCGATTTCGTTTTCATTAATGGATTTAATCGCAATAATGTCAGATAAAATCTTTATCTTTTCTTCTTCTGTAAAATGTTTCATACTACATACCTCCGAAATTCTTATCTGTCTATCCTCAGGTGAGAATACAACTGTATTTTACCCAAAAAGTACATTAATTAAGTTAGCCACTAAAATCGGGGTCAGTCCCCAAAGCCATTTTCTTTCCCGGTAACAATAAATTACTTATTTATTGGAATGATAAGGATCCATTCGATAACTACTGACTACATTCTAGCTGAAATGTTTTTAACCCCATCTTTTAACCATTTTGCTGTCAATGTCTCTATATCTAACATCTCTTCCGGTGTACCTTCAAATATGATATGTCCACCTTGTTTTCCTCCTCCTGTACCCAATTCTATTACCCAATCGCTCGCCGCTATAAAGTCTAGATTGTGTTCGATTATGATAACAGAATTTCCTCTGTCCACAAGTTTATGAAAGACGTCTAACAGTTTTCGATTATCTTCTGCATGTAGTCCCATGGATGGCTCGTCCAATAAGTAGATCTGTCCTTCTTTGTGTAAATGGCTTGCAAGTTTTAAACGTTGAATTTCTCCTCCGCTTAGGGAACTCGTTGTTTGTCCTAATGTTAAATACCCTAATCCTACCTCTTTTAGCGTATTCACTCTTTTTATGATCTTGGGTAGTTTAAAATAGTTGGTAGCTTCATCTATCGTTAATTCTAAAATCTCCACTATATTTTTATCCTGATATCGATAGGATAGTGCCTCGTTTGAATATCTCGTACCGCCACATGCTTCACAAGGAAGCGTCACTGGATCGGCAAATGCTACATCAGGTTTTAAGCCCCCTTTTCCTTTGCAAGTAGGACATGCTCCAATAGAATTAAAGCTAAACACCCCTGCAGGACGCGCTGTTTCTTTTGAAAATATGGAACGAATATCATCCATTATCCCCATATATGTAGCTAGTGTCGAACGGTTAGAGACTCCTATACCGCCTTGCCCTACCATGATGGTTTCCGGATACTTTTTAGTAAATGCATCAAACATTAATGAGCTTTTACCTGAACCAGATACTCCACAGATAGAGACTAGAACATTTTTAGGAATATTTACATATATATTTTTTAGGTTATGGTTACTTGCTCCTTTTATTGTAAAGTAACTTTTTATCTCTCTTGGATATTGGTTTATGTTTAACTTTTGGTTTAGGGTTGTGGCGGCATTAGAGTTTTTTAAGCCATCTAATTTGCCTTGATAGACAACTTCTCCTCCGCTTACACCTGCTCCTGGTCCCATCTCTATTATTTCATCCGCTGCTCTTATTACTGATAGATCGTGTTCGATTACGATAACGGTATTATGCTCATCTTTTATATTATTTAGCATTTGTATTAACATATCCACTTCTTCCGGATGGAGTCCTGCACTTGGTTCATCGAAAATATATGTAATATTGTTGAGACTACTCCCTAAATGACGGGCGATTTTTACCCTTTGCGCTTCCCCACCGGACAAAGTGCCCATTTTCCTTGATAGGCTCAAATATCCTAATCCCATGTCAACTAATTGTTTGATATGTGGAATTATTTGCATTGCGATAGATTTCCCCATAGAATCTTTTATTTTCTTTAACTCCTCCAGTAGTCCTGTAAGCTCCAATTGATCATATTCTGCAATATTTAAGTCATTTATTCGGCATTCCAATACCTTTGGATTCAAGCCAGAACCGTGGCAAGTTGGACATAAAGAATGCGTTGATACCGCTAAGACATCATCTTGGGATACTCCTTTTAGCTTTGAAATATCTCTGTTTATATAAAGACGCTTAAATCTAGGTAATAACCCATCCCACTCATGCTTTAGAGGTCCGTTTTTTGTGTGAAATGGCGCATAGACACGTTCTCCTTTACGAGGGCCGTATAATAGAAGATGAAGTTTTTCTTCTGAGTAGTCTTTTATCGGTTTATCTGGGTCGAATAATCCGCAAGTCATCATCCAATTCCCTTGCCAACCTGAAGGCGATAAAGGCTTAAATTTCACTGCATACTCTCGAAGTGACTTATCGTAATCAATCATCTTATTTAAATCTGGTGCAATGACTTCCCCAAAACCACTACATTCCGGACATCTTCCAAAGGAACTTTGACTCAAAAAATCACTAGCAGAACCTATGGATGGCTTTCCTATCCTTGAGAACAAAAGTCTAATTAATGGATTGATATCCATATAGGTACCTACTGTTGAACGAGAATTGCTTCCAGTTGGCCTTTGTTCCACTACTACAACGGGACTTAAGTTTTGCATTAGATCAGCGTGGGGGCGTTCGTATCTTGGCATTTGATATCTAACATAATGAGGATAATTCAAAGTCATTTGTCTTCTGCTTTCTGTTGCTAATGTATCAAAAACAACAGAACTCTTTCCAGACCCTGAAAGACCAGTAAATACGGTGATTTTTTCTTTAGATATGTTTAAATCTATATTCTTTAAATTATTTTCTTTCAGCCCTCTTAAAATAATTTCATCATTTAATCCTGACACTTTATCACCCCTTCTGCTTTTATTTTCTAAAAAAGCATTGCATCAATCAGTCGTGTGAATAAATCCTCAACATCCTTTACTTTTTCCATTTTTCTGTATCCTCAAAACACTATTAATGCAAAGAATAAACACTTGTGGAAAAAAATCAAGGGTAACCCCTTGTACAGAACATTATTATCATTGTACCTTATAATGATAAAATCCTAACATATTGCAAAATAAAAGACAGGAATTTAATTATCCTGTCTTATCTCTTTCGATCATAATATTTTACTATTTGTGTGCTAAGAGTAGATTCCGGTGGTCGGGGTCGAAATATGTTTAGAAATACTTATCTTAAAGGGTTTTATGATAGTGATGTGTAAAATTTGTGTAAAAAATTTGAACTCTATAAAAAAGGGAATAACCTAAATTATGGTGAGCCAATAAGATTATCTATATATGTATATTAAAATATAGTTACCTTAACAAGCCAACAATCTTATAGGGTACCAAAAATTCAAGATGCAGTAAGGAAAGGATTGATTATTTTGTTAATGTTGCCGGAAAAAATAGATTCACCAGGGTTTTACATGTACCAAACAACAAAGGTTAGAGTAAGTAGTTTTTTAGACGAAGGTATTGAGGTTAGTACTCGATCTTACGACAAAAGATGGGGTTTCATTCCATATTGTTATTTAAACAGGACTAATTTGTATGTTGGTAAATCTGTTTACGTGATTTACTTAGGGCAGGATGAAAATAATATTCTATTTGGAGAAGAAGGCACATTCCATGAAAAGCCAGCCCAAGACATACTAGAATATAATAAACTCTGGATACACGAACAAAAAATCCTAGAAAAATATAAGAGAAAGGTTATTTCAAACTTCAATAACATATATGTGGATGCAAATGAGAGAAGCATAGAATTATTGAAAGAACTACTAATCAATTACGAACCGATGGATGTTGCCAATGCTATATCAAAGGTAGCATGTTCATATACTGCAGATTTAGGATTCATTAATATGGTGAAAGACTCGTTAGGTTTAAAGAATTAATTTTTCATTTAAAACTACTTTATCAAATAGTGATCCTAAAACCTCCATTAACATGAATCATGGAGGTTTTAGTTATTATACTTAAAATTAAATCAATATACTTAAATTGTAATATAAGGGAAATTATATAATTGCATTTAGCACCTAGCTGATTTACATCATGCCGCCCGTGTATTAATGGGATAAATATATAGAAATATATTCTGAAAATCCTACAAAATCAACATTCTTCATTTTGTAATCATATTATAATTCGCTGTTTTTAAACATGAATATGAGCAAAACATGAGCATTTTTACCCTATAATTATAATATTCTTTTTTGAGTAAAAAGACCCCTGTGATTAGAAGGTAAACATCCAATCATTGGGGTTTTTTATAGATAATAAGACACGATTTTATGTAAATGTGTACCAGTGATAATATTCTAGTTAATGAATTACAAGTTCTTTTATATTTTAATCCCCATAATTTTAATATGTTAAAATTAGGTGGTAAGATTTACCTAAGGGGGACATAGCATGTTACAAGTTATTCTCATAATAATAGGGCTTATCATTATAGGATTGATAATAAAGTTTGATGACTTAATTAAACTCAACAAGGAATTGACTTTCATAGGTGATTACAACGACAAATATGTAAATTACCTAAATCAATATTTATATACTCAAAATAGAATAAGAGACGAGAAAGAGGCAGAATTATATACGTATCTAGTAAAAAACGCTGGAAAGTGCCAACAGCTATTAGGTTTACTGGGCTATGTTGATTATAGACCACCTTTTGCTGGTTATATGATAAAAAACTATCAAGTAATAGTTAATGTCGTCCCTTCATTACGTAACCCAAAAGGATTATCTGACGAATTTCAATGGGTCAATAATCACTTGCTAATGCAAATATCAAGACATGAAGAGGCAATAAGTGATAGAAAAAGAGAAATAGTTAATCCTTTTTCATTATTACAAGAGGGTGTAAAATTCATTGTAACATTACCTATTACTCTCTTATATTGGACTGGAATAATTAAATACACTACAATGTCTAAGCTATCTAATAACATAGCGGTTAAATTTCTAAACTTTATCGTGATTATCGTTGGGCTTGTTGGGTCTGTTTTAACTATAGTTGCTGGTTGGGATACAGTTATAAATATATACAACGAATTAAAGCAAAGGATTTAATAATTAGTATGGAGGGCTATACATGTTTGCAGTAGAAACCGACCGATATAAATTGGTATAAAGTAATAATTAAGTAAAACCTCTTTAAATAGCTATGATGAAATAAACTTTTGGCCACCTACCCCTTGGAAGTAAAAAGACTCAAAGAGGGCGAAAAGCTGTTATTTATGCTTCACCTTATAGAAAAGTCTGTGGTTTTGGTAGCTTTAAATATTATGAAAACCTTCCTATAAATGAGGCGTGGGAAAAGTTTGGAGAGTTAAATGAGCTAAATAAACTATCGGACTTGGAAGCACGTTATAATACGTATGCTAAAAAACACTCGGTAAATGGTGGTGATGAAAATGATACAAGTATTATTGGTTGTATAGTTTTAAATGAAGTTAAATTCTTTAAAGAACATGAATTTCTTTCAACAGAACAGCTAGGTATATCATTCCCTCCACAGGTCGTTAAATTAAAGTACTTTGACCATGACATTCCAGCTTTAATTAAGAATTTAGATCAAATCGTTCTCCCAGGTGAAGAGACTTCAAATAATAAAGTCCTCATAGAGGGTGGTAAGAAACGAATATTAGTCAACGCTTATGAACGTAACCCCATTGCTAGAAACAAATGTATTGAACCTATGGGTTTAGTTGTGTTGTATGTGATTTTAACTTTGAGGAACATTACGGAGATATAGGGAAAGACTTTATCCCTGTTCAATCAAATAGGTGAGGAATAAGAAGTCAACCCTATAACAGATTTACATCCTGTATGTCCTAATTGCCGTGCTATGTTACATAAAAAAACCGCTTACTCAATTGATGAATTAAAGGAGATTTTATATGGAAATTGAGTTAACTGAAATAGAAAAAGAGTTTAATAATTACGTGCAAGGGCTAGAAAATAAATTTGATGATTTATTATCAAAAAAAGCAGAGGAATATGATCAACCTTTATATTTACTAAAAGCATATTATATGTATATGTGCTTTATTGCAGATAAACCCTATTTAAACAAAAGGCACGATACTGACAAAATACTTTTTGCTAAAACGTCCACTGACATTTTTGGTATATATAATTGCTTGAAAAGTGGTTGTATTTATCAAGCACTTGTAATATTTAGAGGGCTTTTAGAAACTAATGTGACCACTCAGTTTATATATCAAGATTACGATTATAGAACACAGCTTTATTACGACCATAAATATATGGAAAAATACCAACAATATAAGAAAAAGCCCGAAACAGTAAGAAAAAGCGAAATTAAAATGATAAAGAAAAAATACCATGAAATAGTACATAAATATCAATACAATAGACAATGGTACACGAAATTATTAAGAGACATTATAAATAAGGATAATGAGTTAAAAAGAAAATACCGTAATCCTTCTATAAGGGCTATGGCAGATGCCGGGGGTATGCTTGATGCGTATGACAGTATGTATTCAATGATGTCTAAAGCTACTCATGGTTCATCAGTATTAGAACACATTTTTATTCAAGATAGTCGATTAACAACATCACCGAATTATAGTGACAGATGGTTTAACAGTACTATAGGGCTGTCTGTTCAAAATGCACATAACATTTTAAAAACAATTTTAGAACATGATAATGCAATAGAAAAAAAATATGTTGATTTCTCTAATGAATTGCTTTATTATGCCATATTCCAAGGGCGAGATTAGATAACTTAATGTTTCATAGGAGGGTTAAAGGTGTCTGAAAATATAAGTAATCGTGCTAAAACAATTTTAAACAAAGAGGAAGGTTATGACGTTGATTACAAAAGAGATTTGAAAGGGTTAAGTGTAGATGATTTAGTAGCTTTTGCTAATTCCTCTACTGGGGGTGCAATTCTCATAGGTGTAGACGAAGATAAAGATGATAAAGGTAGGCAAGTTGGGAAAGTAGTTGGTTGTAAAATTGGAGACAATGAGAAATTGGCAATAGTACAAAAAGCAAATAATTGTAGACCACCAGTTGATGTAGAAATATTTTTAGAGAATGAGGCTGAAACACCATTCTATAGAATTGAAATACCTACTGGAGAATTCAAGCCATATTCAACACATAAGGGGACATACGTAATACGTGGAGACGCTAGTAACCTCCCTCTTTCAAGAGACAAACTATTACATATGTTCTTAAACGAACAAGGGGAAACGTTTATAAATAGATTTAAACAAGCTACTGAGGATTTAGAGGAAAGCATAGATGACACTAATAGAAAGTTAGATATGTTTGACCAAACAATAGATAACTTACAATGGGAATTAAGTAGTGATATAGAAAATATTACTGATAACTTGGATAACTTAACAGATAATGTTGAACAGGAATTTTCAAGTATTGTAGAAAGTGTAAGAAATACGGAGAGTTTAGCTGATGAAAGTCTTAATTACACAATGGAAACTGTAGGTGAAATAATAGATAAAATAAAGGATTTAGACTTAGACATTAATGAAACTAAATTAGTTACAAATTCGATCTTGGAACACTTGGGAATAGAACATCCTTATACCACTAATTATAAAAGCCAAATCTCAGGTTTAGTTAAGGTTGCTTTTAGTAGTTGGAAAGATATTATTATAAGAGATAACCCTAGTGCTAATAAAGAACAAATAATAAGTGAATATAAAAAGAAAAAAATAGAGATGTTTACAGAGTTTTACGAAAAGAATGCTTATTTAAGTGAACAAATGATTTTTTGATACTGTAAACTCAGCTATTGAGGATATAGATTTTTCCGATTTAGACGAGTTAGACAATGATAGTGAATGGGTTTGTCAAATAAAGTGTGTAAGTTAAAAAACTTACTCTAAGTATTTTAAAACCCTATCTTTTAGATTCTCATGGAGAAGAAGTTGGTTCATAACCATTGACCAGTTTTGGATGTGGCCACCTCTCCACTTTGTTTCGAGTTCTCTCACACGTAAAAATAATACTTTCAAAAGAGCGTTCTCGTTGGGGAATGCTCCTTTTTTAGTTACCTTTCTAAAGCTGGAGTGGATGCTCTCAACCGCATTTGTGGTGTACATAACTTTACGGATAGCACTTCCGTAATCATAGAGTTGCTCGACATGACTAAAATTCCTCGTCCATACATCAATGGCTCCTGGATAGGCTGCCCATTGTTGCTGGAACGATTCAAATGCGCTCTGACAAGCTTTCAGACTCGGTGCCCCATATACTTTCTTTAAGGCTTTGGTGAAGGCTTTATAATCCTTACTTGGGACGTATTTGATGGAGTTACGGATTAAATGAACGATACATCTTTGGACGATGACGTCAGGAAAAATAGCACGTGCTCCTTCCTCCAAACCACTCACACCATCCATCGATATAAAGAAAATATCTTCCACACCTCTGGCCTTGATTTCATCAAAAATCTGCATCCACTTGTGCTTACTTTCCGTTTCATTTAACCATAAACCGAGGATTTCTTTATTGCCTTCTATGGTGTATCCCAAGATTGTATAGACGGCATATTTCTTTGTTTCATATTGGTTGCGAATGGTGGTATACATACAGTCCACAAATACAAATGCGTAACAGTTACTTAATGGACGAGACTGCCATTCTTCTAGCTCAGGAAGGACTTGGTCGGTAATATCTGAAACCATTTCATGGGAAACTGAAAAGCCATAAATGTCCTCAATTGTAGAAGAAATATCCCGTTGAGACATCCCGCGTGCATACATGGAGATCACTTTATTCTCAATCGCAGAGACATCCTTTTTCCTTTTTGGTATCAGTTCAGGATTATAGGAACCGTCGCGATCCCGTGGAACCTTGATATCCACTTCGCCCGAACTCGTTTTGATGGTTTTCTTCCCATAACCATTCCGTCTGTTTTTTGTCTCTTTTTCCTCTTTATCGTTCGATTCATAGCCCAAATGATGATTCATTTCACCCTTCAACATGGATTCAAACATCGGGCCAAATATATCTTTTAGTGCGTTCTGCATGTCTTCTACAGTCTCTGGTTGGTAGTTTTCTAGTATTTGGTTCGCTAATTCAGCTGATTTTTGATCTCGCTTTGTTTTAGCCAATAGAACAACCTCCCAATCGTTATATTTTTATTCTAACAATAAAAAAACTAAACTGCGAAAGAATTCTTTCATACTTTCCATTCCTTCAGCACTTAATGCCCGATGACATTCATCCACGATAAAAACGATGTGTTGTCCTAGTAATTTCTTAAAGCGTTGCATACCTTTTTTCTCTTCGACCTTTTGTGCATGACGTAAAGCTGATTCTAGCTTTTGACGAGTGGTGATAATTACTGTATTTGAATTAGCGTCAGATAGTAACGTACTACTTAGTTCTTTCGCACTGCCAGTTCCGACAATCAAGCTGTTAGAACTCGCATTACCAGAAGAAATGCCAGTATTAAATTCAGAAGCAAATTTAGTGAATTCAGAAGTCGTTTGGTTATCCAAGTCTTTACGATCAATCAGCATAATGGTACGGTCTACACCGGCTTTACGAGCTAATAACTTGGTAGAAACAAAACTTGTTAATGTTTTTCCTGAACCAGTCGCATGCCAAACAAATCCAGATTTATGTTTCATTGCAGATTTAAATAAAGCTTCTATTGCATGAACTTGGTATGGGTGTAAAACCATAAGAGTCTTGTTGTCTTGATCCTCACTAACAATCGTATAATGGGCAATTAATCGATGTGCATCTGGAATATTTAAAACCTGTTTCACAAATTCATAGAGATTTTCTACTCTTTGATTATCCGTCGTTCGCCAACTAAATAGAAATTTTCTATGCATATCTTTTGGCATCGCATTCGCAAAATAGCGCGTCGTTTGTTCATTGGAAACAACAAATAATTGTAGTGTGGAAAAAATATTC
This sequence comes from Oceanobacillus salinisoli, assembly GCF_009733865.1. Classification (GTDB taxonomy): domain Bacteria; phylum Bacillota; class Bacilli; order Bacillales; family Amphibacillaceae; genus Oceanobacillus; species Oceanobacillus salinisoli. The sequence continues at coordinate 95,148 of NZ_WOFB01000006.1, forward strand.
CCTCGAAACATACCTTCCTCTGCATATTTCTTAATTTGATTAAACGCTTGGAACACACCATCTTTTGCACTAGCCTGTTTTAACTCTATTTGAACAATTGGTAACCCATTGATTAATAGTGTTACGTCAAATCGACGATCCCAATAATCATCGTTTGCCTTTTGTTTCGCAATCTGATGAACGACTTCGTATGTAGAGATTCCTCCGCCTATGTCATGATTCTAATACAGTACCAACGACATCGGACCTAAAGAAACATTTTCCCGTTCAATCGTAATACGAGCAATTCCATTCTCCCCTTTGAGCCATCTTGCAGCATCAAAAGGGGTTTTTGTTTTTAATAAGAGTTCTGTTTTAATCGTGTCAAATTCTTTATCCGTAATCGGATTTTCCCCAATTTCGGATAAGTTGTTTTGTGTGATTTTTTTACGCAAGTTATTCCATAGGTCATCTTCAGATTTTAAATCGGGGCGGGCGACTCCAAAAAAGAAGTCGCTCCATTCATTTCAACACTATCTTGTATTACTCCCGAATTCTACTGATACACTTATGACACTAAGTTATGACATCTATTGACCACTCTAGAAACCACTATTTTAAAAACAGCGTCAATACCTCTGAGTTATGACACTTTCACTTTAACAAAAAAGCCGATATTTTGAGAACGGCTTTTAATTCCTTATTAAACTAAAGCACCAATTAGTTGAATAACCTTTTTTTAAATGAAACTAAAATCATATAGCCTAAAAATCCACCCAATGTATTTAATATAATATCATCTACATTAAATACCCCTAATTGAGTAGCGTATTGCATTATTTCAATAGTGCAACTTAATAGCAATATTATAACAATCGTTGAAAATAACCTCATTAGCTTAGCAGATAAGATTGGAAGGAAAATTCCCATTGGGATAAATAATAAAATATTACCAAAAATATTATTAAACCAAGTATTAAAATTATAGCTATGGAAATTAACTAGATATGTACTAATCGTAGTAAAAGGTACGATATTATGGGAAATTCCTTTGTACGTATTTCCTATATGTCTACTTAGTATAAAAGTAGTATTATCACTTACAAAGTTTGCAAATAACACAATAGAGATGTACACCAAAAATAAAAAGATAACAAACCATCTTAATTTTAAATTTCCAACTAACATCTTAGCCCCCCCTCAATAAAAGAGGATATGTCCAAGCAATGTTAATTATTACTGCATTATCCAGATGGTTAGGCATAATAAAAAGGAATTTCCAGTTTTTTCAGAAACGAGCCAGTTGGCAAAATATCGTTACCAATTAAATACCACCATTACTAACCTGTGTAACTTCTTTATAATCGAACACCGTTAAATTAAAAGTAATGCCCTGAATATTGGTAACGATAAAATGTCAAACTTAAAAGTTAAGTTAATTAAATGTTCCAAGTAATAATAAGCCAACAATAATGTTGGCTTTTGACATCCTTACTACCTAAAAATAACTATTAAAATTCCCTTTAATTATCTACTGTTTTAATAAAATAGGAATTGCTCCAAGTAGAACTGAATGGGTAGAAATTTGAATGGACTGAAGTTGCAGATATTTATGATAGGAAATTATTGATCCCCCATTTTATAAATTATCGAGATGGGAAAATGAATTTTGATATTGAGAAATAATTAGAGAAAGACGGTATTTAATATATTAATGTTATGGTGATTACACAATACTTTCATATAACAAGAACAAAATTAGCGTTTGATAAACTTAGTTTTGAAAATGTATATTTCAGCACATCGTTATCGTCAGTTTTAGCATCATAATCATAAAGGTGTAATTGTTCAAACGCTTTTTCATAATCTTCATCTATAATTGCTTGATAATAATCCTTAATAATACCTTCTGCTTCCTGTTCTTTAATTTGTTTTTCAATGTAACTACATCCTGTTAACATAATGCTCAATGTAAAGGTTAACATAATTAGAATTGATTTCTTCACAATTGTCCCCCTATATCCATTGATTCTTGCCATAAAATTGAACCGTTTTCATCAAGAGCTTCGATTCTCAATTTTTCAGGTCTATCGTTTTCAAATATACTGTACCATCCATAAATATCATCTTCTACTTTAAAAATGTTGGCTTTATGAACCTTCGCATTTTGTAATACTTGTACATTTTTAATCTCTTTATCCGTTATAATACCACCAAAATAGTTGTATTCGTTATAACCTTTATAATCCATATTAATTCCATTGGCTGGGTCTAAAGAAGGTATGGTTAGGGTAACTTCAAAATTGGGATTCACGGATGCAACAAGTAGGTAATTTTTTATCTGATTATCCACCTCACTCCCGTAAAGGATAACGTACTTTGTATCTTCAATTTTTTTATATAGAATTTCTGTTCCTGAAAAGGGTAGATAATCATTCGCTAACTCCGATTCATATATAAATTTCTCAACATGAAATAAAGATTCCTTTAAATGTTCAATTTCCATTTTTAGCTTTTCGTTTTCACTTTCTAATTCATAGTTATCTAAGTTAGTTTCATTATTATTCGTTTTGTCTGGTGAAACATTATTTTCATTAGGTTCTTTGAAATAAGTAGCCGCAACAAAGAAAACAACAATGATAATAACCAAAATCACCTTTTTATTACCTTTCACTTTTCCACCTCATTTCCTATTGCATTTCTTCTTCCACTATTCTGCCCCTTTTCTACAATAAAGGAAAAGAGCTGCGTTTGAACGGCAATTTCTTGTTAAATTTGCCCCGTTAATTGAATAATAAGTTATATACAATTAACAAAATAATAAGTCCAACTACAATAAATCCGCCAAGTGTTGGACTTCCATAAAATGTCCTATTAAAATTGTCATCAGTTTCAATCGCACTTTCATCTACATTTGAATTGTTTCTAAACAAATAATAGCCTATTATAGTCCAAACAACAGCAACTAATAAAAGAAAAAAACCTTAATATTGAATCCCCCCTTAACACTAAAAGGCATATATTCAAGCCGGAATAACATAATAAAAAATTCTTGCTATTCATAACGTAATTCAACCGTAAAAAGTTTCACTCTTTCCTTCCTGAATTTATTTAACTCATCTGCCCCATTAGTTCAATAACTCTATACAATATTACCATAATATTCAAACATATAGTTCAATTAAAAAGACGATCATTTTGGTGATCGCCTTGTTTAACAATTGTACCCGTTAATTTAATAACTCCTTCAACTCAACCACTGAATCATTCTTGTAGAAATAAGTTAGTTCGGCAGGAAAAGGTTTCTCTATATCATTAGGCAGATGTTTATACCTTACAAACATTTCATCGGTGGATACATCCGCTGTAAAATTAAAATTTTCATAATACAAATCTGCTTTAATACGGCCAATTGTTAAGTCAGGATTTTTTCCAACCAATATACCGTACAGTCCTTTATTTGTTTTAATTTTTTCATACGATACTATATTAGTCCCATGTCCGGAATGGTCAATTGTAAATTTCCCATTCCACCCTTTGATAAAATGTGCATATCCAATATTACCGTTTTTTATCTGGAATAATTATAGCCCCACAAATGATGATAAAAAATCCAACCATTACAAACCCATACACAAAGCCTTTCCCCATAGAAAATAAGTTAAAAACATATCTTTAAAAGTATAAAGAACCTTAAACATAAATTCCCCCCCTAACATTATGAAACTTTAGTCATTGAAAGAAACCGCCCATTTAACTGAATTGTCTTATTCAATGGTAACATTAATTTCCTTTTTTTATTTAAATAATTTAAAATAAATTATTATTTTCTGTTAGGTGGATATCCTTATTTAAAAAACTAAATAGGGAGTGATTATTTTGTTATTGTCGGAAGCGATAAAATCTTTTGTGGCTGATAAAAGAATTGAGGGATTTTCCCCACAAACTTTAAGAGCATATGAGCTGCAAGCAAAGTTATTAGTTAACTACTTTGGTAATACAAATATGAAGAAATTTTCAACGAAACAACTAAAGCAATATCTATCCGAATCAGGTAAAGACCTGAAACCATCTAGTTTATCCCACCGAATTAGGTTTTTACGATCCTTATTTCGATGGTCACACGAAGAAGGGATTATTGATAATAATCCTGCTAGTAAAATAAAAGAACCAAAAGTTGGGAAACGTATTCCAAAATTTTTAACAGAAAGAGAGATTGAATATTTACGGGATGCTTGTTTAAAACCATTGGAGAAAGCCTTGTTTGAATTTATGTTTTCAACGGGTTGTCGTATAGGAGAAATTGTAACATTAGACCGTAATAGCATAAATTGGGGTAGTCAATCGGCAATTGTTCGAGGGAAGGGAGATAAGGAAAGAGAGGTTTATTTCAATATCAGTTGTGATATTTGGTTGAAGAAATACTTAAACAGCAGGAATGACAATGACCCAGCTATATTTGTTACAGAACGTTCTCCACATAGGATGAGTATTGCTCAAATGAGATACATTATTAAACGTATTTCCGACCGTGCAGGGATTAATAAAACTATTCATCCTCACCAATTAAGACATAGCTATGCAACGCATCTATTAAATAATGGTGCTCCACTTGAAGTTATACAAAGCCTTTTAGGTCACGAAAAAAGTGAAACAACTCGAATCTATGCCCAATTAAGCGGAAGACTCCGCCAAGAGTTTTACAGAAAATATTTTTAGAATGAAAAGAGCAACGTCTAAAGATCAACGTTGCCCCCTTCCATTATTGCACCCTATTGTTAAATAAAAATTAGATAATAATATCGTATTCCATTCTTTTAGCCGTTGTTTTAGCTATTTCGGAACCTAATAAACGTTTGACGATATGAAAAGACATATTAATGCCTGCTGAAATGCCACCCGATGTAACTATGTTTCCTTCATCAACAAATTTAACTTCCCGTTGTACTTTAACCTCTGGAAATTCTGTTTCCAATCTTTCAAGACTTGCCCAATGAGTCGTTGCCATTTTACCTTTAAGTAATCCCGCCTTTGCTAATAGTAAAGCACCAGTACATACAGATGTCATAAGTTGGACATTTCTCATTTCATTTCTTATCCAGGTTATTACATTATTGTTATGTATTTCTCGTTCCCTCGCACCTAATCCACCAGGAATAATTAAAATATCAAATCGTGGCATATTGTCTAGGCTATAATCAGGTTGTACTCTTAACCCATTACGAGCAACTATTGGATTACCTTTTTCTGATATAGTTTTAACAATAAATGGCTTGTTGCCATTTTCTAATGCGGTGACTGAAAAAACTTCAAATGGACCAGCAAAGTCTAAAACTTCGACATCATAAAATAGAAAAATTCCTACTTTCCATTGGTCAATATTCATTTGAATTCCCCTTTAAATCCTTCTTGAGCTAAACTGCCCCTACAGTGCAATAAGAAAAAAACAATATTTAACTCTTCTCAAATGAACGAACTGATAATATACCAGAAACAACGGTTAAAATAGCTTTGATATCTGGATATATAAATGGAATATATCGATAAGGAAATCATAGTCCAAACCACAAAACCCACCTTAATATCACTTAAAGTGCCCATTTAATAAGTAAACCTGCGTGGGCTAAGCCACCGCCAAATCCATATAATAAAACTTTTTCACCTTTTTTTAGCTTTTTTTCGGAAAGTCCTTTATCTAATGACAATGGAATTGTCGCAGACGAGGTATTTCCATAATCCACAAGGCTATATAGTGTTTTTTCGATAGGAAATTCACTTTTTTCACATATAGACTCAATCATCCTCATATTGGCACTATGAGGGACAAACCAATCAATATCATTTAATGAAATCGAAGCATTTGCCATTACACTTTTCATCCCTTTTGGAACAGTTGAAACAGCCCATTTATAAACCTCACGCCCATTTTGAACAATTTTACCACTACCGACTAACTTCTCTTCAAACATATGATTTGAAAGATTTGAACAGTATAAATTTTTTCCTTTTTCTCCTTCCGAACCTATATATGAAGAATAAAAACTTGGGTTTTCATCATCAAATTCTACAAGAACAGCGCCTCCTCCATCACCAAACAATATGCAAGTCGTTCTGTCCTCATAATCCGTAATTTTAGATAGTGTTTCTGCTCCAATAACTAAAATTTTCTTATTTAAACCAGAAGTTATCAGTCCATTGGCAATATGCAAGCCATAAGTGAAACCAGCACAAGCTGCATTTAAATCAATTGCACCAGAATTCCTTATACCTAACTTTGCTTGAACAATAGAAGCTACACTTGGAGTTTTAAAATCAGGAGTCAATGTGCAAACAATAATCATATCAACATCTTCAACAGTTTTATCAAAACGCTCCATTAAATTTCTTACAGCCTTATAACTGATATCACTTGTAAACTCATCTTCATTTGCTATCCTTCTTTCTTTAATACCAGTACGTTGAACAATCCATTCGTCATTCGTTTCAACCATTTTTTCTAACTGCAAATTTGTTAGTCTTTTTTTGGGAACATAAGAGCCTATTGCCGTAATTCGTGCTTTTGAGTTAGACATAAACAATCACCTCATATTAATTAAATTATTCTATTTTATATTTTATCACTTACTATTATAACCTAGTACTAATTTCAAAGCAAAAAAATTTAAAATAATTCGATTTTTTTAATTAAGTATGTTTTTACATCAGGATAGTCTTTAATTGCAAGAAGTGTTTTTATTCTTATTAAACAAACTGCCCCATTAGTTCAATAACTCTATAGTTAATATTACCACAAGAACAGGGAGTTCGATTAAAAAGACGATCATTTTGGTGATCGCCTTGTTTAACTCTTGCACCCTTTAGTTTAATAAGGACTCTGAACATAACCTTTGATTATAAAGGGGGAATACATCATAAACACAGCGTAAGGAAATATACAAATTGGGGTATCCTACTAATCATAGCCGTAAACAGCAAAAATAGGGAAAAGGATGTGTTTAATATGACAAATGATATTGTTATTGAGGAATTGAACACTTTACTGAGAGGAACTTATATGGGAGTACGTGGATTTGAGCATTATATATCAGAGCTAGATAATACTGAGTTGAGGGAGAACTTTCAAACTATTCAACAGGAGTTAAAGCAGAATGCCTCCAAAATAGCTGAGCGTATTCAGAACCTCGAAGGAACCCCAGTCGATAGCGAAGGGATTTCAGGTTCAATGCAGAGCTATATGCATAAAGTGATGCTGCCTCATGACACAATGAAAATCATAGAGGATGCGTTAGAAGGATTAGATAAATATGGAGTACAATATTCAGAGGAAATTGTTAAAGGAGATTTAGACGCAACAAGCCAACAAATTGTTGAAGAAGTTCTTAACACGAACCGAAGAAATGCTGAAAAGTTAAGGCAATTACTCCATTAAACTTGAATAGACCATCAAAGCATTTTGATGGTCCCTCCTTGTACCTTCCTCTTCTTCATCTCTAAATTTAGTAATCCTGTCAGAAAAAAGTAGCGATTAACTTCTTCAAATTCTGTTCATTTATTAGTAATTCAACTAAACTGCCCGTTAGTTTAAGTGTATCACTTCACATTACACATTCAAATTACATTCGAACTACTAGTGGCACAACTCTTAAGTTATGACACTGAATAAAATAAATAGTCTAAAAAGTTGCAGGTCTCTCATATACACTTGTCCATTAGTGGTATCTGACAATCTTTCCCACAATATTAATCACAAACATTATAATTAGCATAGCATTTGCAATCAGACGCGTTAGTGAAAAAGGTATATAACATATTTAATATGAAAATATGTTATATACCTTTGTTTGGAGTATTATTTTATGGTTTAGAAAAGCATAACGTTTGTACAGGGTCGTTATGAAAAGCTATCTATCAAAAGTTGAGAGATAAATATGCATGCCTACTCGTAGTTAATGAGTTTAAGTATAATTTTATTAGAACATCAAGTTGAAATATCTATCTTTAGCGAAGAAGATATAGAACTGTAAGATTTTACACTCCCTCCAAATATTTAATTTAGCAAGTTATTATGTTTTATAAAATCCCTCAATTTCTTAGTGACAGTATTTCTTTCATTCTCGATACAATTTTTTCAGATGTTATTTTTTCACAATCAGTAGTAAACTTATCTAATCCACCCTTAATTTTGTCTTGATGACATAAAATAATGTCACATAGCATATGGATAACCTGGTCTATTTCATCTCTAGTATTTATACCAAGCCAAATTAATACACCTTTTACATTTGACAAGATATGTGCTAGATTCAAATCATCTCGTTTAAGATGGTTAAAAAGACGCTCTACTTTTTCGTTGACCTAACAATTATTTTTGTTTAACAAGTAGATATACAAACTAGGTTCAGTACGAATGTAGCTATAACCCATGATTATTAATTCTGAAGTGTATTCATAATACTGATTTTTTGTTATCTTTCCTTCAATGAATAAATAACGCACAAAATCCATTACGTTAAATGTTTCTACATTGTGTTCAGCTGCATATATATCAAATAAAAAATTATCAATCATTAATGATGCTAAACCTTGTTGGCATATTAAAGTTGGATTTTCAATATTTTTAATAAATTTCTTTTCTTTTGATTTGTTATCATCAAATACTGCCCTACCAACCTTTTTACAGTTTTGGTCAATCCAATGAATTATTTTTTCTAGTGTTTCAATATCCTTTTGGACTTCCTTAGGCGTTGCCTCATGTGAATAAATCCTTCCGTCTAGGTATGAAATTGTTTTAATTCCTTCATCCCCAGTAAGCAATAAATCTGTGTGTTCTTTACACAAATCCAAATAACTCTTTTGATCAAAATAAATATGAAATTCACCAGCAAGATTATTTAGTAAGTTCAACTCATTTAACGTAAACAATGAAAAGATATCAAGCAGTATATTTTTCGCTTTTATCACTTTTTTAATACCTTGTGATTCTTCAAGGATGCTTCCTTGTTGATTAACCCAAAAATAAAGAGATTTGTCATTAGCAATAAAACTCCAAGTTAAGTGGTTCCCTTTGCCTAAAACCATAGCCAGAAATGAGCCGTGCAAGCGATTTTTTTTAAATGTTTTTATTATTTCTGATTGTGTCTTTCGATCTTCTTCTAACATGTTTACTATATCACTATGCAATTGGTCATTCTCAATTATTTGTTTCCTTTGCATAAATGGTTCTTCATCTGGAAAATATTTATCGAATTCAGTTAACACCTTTTGAAAATCTTCTATAAATTCCTTTTTTGGATCTTTAACAAATTTATTTATGTGCAGAAAAACGGAAGCATAATATTTCCAAACATCTGGATTTTTTTCTCCTAGTTTATAAGCTGCATAAGCGTATTTTAATGCCATATCATACTCTCTTGCATCTAGATAAGCAGAAGACAACAATTGAAGGTCATTCACCGTTTCGTTGTCTAATATTTGTTTTTCGGCAATCTTCAATGCTTGATAGTACTTCTTCTTGTTTCCAAGGTTAAAATCACTGCTTGCTGCCATTAACAAATAATTTATGTCCTGGGTTTCATGATATAGTTTTTCATAAATTTCTTTTGATAGCTCGTACCAATAATTGTTAAAATAAATTGCTGCTACGACTTCTTTCACCATAATACTTGGATTGGTTAATGAATTATAGTATATATCAAGAATTAAGTCATAATTTTCCAAGCGATAATGTGACATTACGTAATAATTAACCATCTGTTCATGGTTTTTCCAATATGGAATGGTTGGTACAATTTTTACAATTGAATTTAAATCGGTTATTTTTCCTCTTTTTGAATACGAATTTAGGAGCTTTAATTTTATCTCAATTAAAAGTTCTCCCTCTGCCTTTTCTAATAACGGTTCTAGATGTTTTATAGCATTTTCCCAATCATGTGTTAATGCAGAATAATATCCTTTGATTGTATTCATAATTAATTTACTACTTTGTTTCTCTTCGACTTCTTCAATAAACTGATGAAGTTCATTATATTTCCTTAGTACATACAGTGTCTCTAACTTTAATAAGCAAAATTCAATTATTATATTTTCATTTTCTGAAATATAATTACTTTCGTATTTTTCTAGAGTATAATAAGCATTTTCAGGATCACCTTTTTCTAAATATATCCTAACCAAAAATGTAATAAAATCAATGTTAGATTGTTCTGAAATCTTATCTTCTAATTGTTCAATTGCTTTTTGCCAATCTTCGTTGATGTAATAACAAAAAATTAAATTAGTTACATAAATGTTGTTATTACGATTAAACACATCATTACTTTTTTGCACAATGAATTTATAGTGTTCAGCAGCTATTCCAAACTGTTTTTCTCGAAAGTAAACCGCAGCTTTTAACTCATTTACTTTTATTAACTGCCTTATGTTTTCGGTTTTATTTTGTACCTTATCTAATATTGGTATAACAATTGAGCTCAATCTATTTAAATCCACTACATCGTCATTTTGTAAGGTTGATTCCATCCGATGAACCATTGCATCAGCTTTAAATAAGAGTAAGTCATTAGAGTCCGGATTCTTAGAGAGCAATTCTGTACAAAGAGATAAAGCATCCTCAAACATGTTCAATGCAATGTATATTTGAATTTTAATGGTTTCTGCGCCCTCACCATGTTCTTGTAATATAGATAGGCACTCTTCATACTTTTGTTGATTAAATTTAATCGTTACAAGTATTTCTACATTTTGGCTTTTGTAACCTTCTGATAATAAATTCTTCTCTATCACCATTAATGCTTCTTCGTAATTTTCTTCGTTCATTTTTACTATAGACAATAATCTGTTTTTTGTATATTCATCATTGCAATTAGAAATAGATGTATATAAGTGTGGAATAGCCTCACTCGTTAATCCTGAAGCCATATAGCTATTAGCAATAACTAACTGTAGTTGTAATATTTCTTCCTGTGTTTTAGCATATTTTAGTCTTTCAGTTGCTTTTTCCCTGGCAGTGATTACGTGGTCATTGGAATTTAATTCTTTAAGATCTTCATAACCAACAGGTAATAGAGCGTTAGAAATTAATGTTGTAATTTCACCTTGATTTTGTATTATTTGATTGTTTTGGCTACTGATTTGATTTAAATCCGAACGAAATTCCTCTTGCATCATTTCTAGTTTATTTAAGATTTCTAGAAATTCCGGGTCCCATTCTTTCTCTTTATATTCGTCGATATTTGCTAATATAAGTTGAAAAAATGGAATTAGTTGGTCTTGATATGTTGGATATCTCTCGTAATAAGGCTCTAAAAACAATGATTCTCGATTAAAATCATCCAGTTTCTTTCCTTCGATAATCCATAAAAATATTTCTTCCCTAATTTGCTTGTCGTTCAGTAATTCATCTATTAATTCATCCGGTAGATCTAAAGATGCTTTAGCATCTGCTATACCAGCTTCAAACATAAGCTTTGTTTTAAGTGCATAATTATCCCGCATCCATTTGTCTTTAAAATCACGGATGATTTTACTATTCTTTATCCTTGGTAAAACAAAAGAAAATAACAATGACCCTATTTTTGACAAATCCATATAATTTTTAATCCACCAATCTTTTACAAATACATTACAAATCTATCTTATCACAGCATGACTACGTCAACTATAAAAAAGGGAATGGATATACTGATTTATGTAACAGAAAAACTTATCATGAGCGAGATTTTTAAAATTTGTAATATATAAACTACCTCTGTCGTTAAATACTCTGGACCTTACCTTGAATATTTTTTGTCCCAAAATCTGATTAAGAAGCATTGCATGAACCATTACTTACTTAAATCCATGCCTTTTTATCTAGTCTCTCTATTTGGTACAAGTAAATGGGACACTATGAAGACAAGAAAATCGAAAACAAAAACCATCCCAATAGAGTGTACTCTATTGGGATGGTTTTTCCTTCCTATAGGAATTCTTAATTAAGTTTTCATTCTTTAGAATCTACATGAAAGTTCCACATTTTTCACTTTCAAACCATCTTATAAAACTATCTGTCCCTTTATCTAAACTATGAACTGCCTCCATAGCAAAATTAAAATCCTCATGATGAATATAATCCACTACCTTTTTAAGTAGGTCTTTACATGTTGTGGTATTTATTTGCAGTTTACAGTAAACGTATGCTAGGTCAATTAATGTATCAGTATAAAGAAAATAGCCCTTTAAATCCTCTTTATTTTCTAATTCATAATCAAGCTTTGCTTTCTCAAGGTTTCTTTTTGCCTTTCCCCACTCTCCTTTTGTTATATGAGCTTCTGCTAGAAATTGATATATATCTGGAATTGGGGTCTCTGAATTCACATTACTTCGCTTAATCAAATAATGTGCAAATCTTAAATTTTGCCGGTAGGACCAATTTATCTTACTATTAATCATGATATCATCATAAACAAAATCTTCATTTAAATTGTCACACCCATCGGAACTGTACCCATTTTTCTTACTTTCTACCTCCCTAGTAATATACTTTTCAACTTTTTTTAAATCATATATTCTATCTAACTGAAGGACTCTTCGAAATTCCTCTGCCTGTCCTACGGTCCATAATGGGTTGTTACCTAAATGCTGGATTGGCTTTGGAAACTCACGATTTTTTCGTTTATATTCTTCAAATTTTTTATGATCTATTCCGAGAACATCAACAAATTCATCCGGCCCAATTCTATTCATTAAACGATAGAATTCATAGGAATATGATTCGTTTAAACCATATTGTAAACTAACAAATAAAAAATCTTTAGGCATACGGATATAAATTGATAGAAGGTCCTTAATTTCTTCCGCCCATACCATCCAGTATTCATTATAATAAAAATACCCATGTTGCTTTAAACCTCGAATAAAATCTTGTAAGGATCCACCACTTCCAAAATTCATCACAATTTGATCAAAGTGCACTGCTTTTGATTTATCTCCCCACCCCAATAATATCTCATGTTTCATCATAGCGAGATACCATGCAAAATAAACACTATCTTTCAATTCATCTTTTCTCATAACTATCATAACCTCCTGTATAATTTTTAACTCCTCTTATATAAAAAAAGCCAAGTGAAAATAAAAAGACATAAATCAAAGTCTTTATTCTCACTTGGCTTTTTAGCCCATTTTTAAAACAGTTCATTACAGAAAATGAACTTTAATATATTTTTCCAAACATTGGCATGGTAGATTATAATCTAACTTTGTAACCTAAGGTCTATTTCATAGTCAATTCGATTAAACGCTAGCCGACTCGTGTCCGCTGCTAATATAAAAAAATTAAATTTTATAAAACTAGTATAAAAAGAAATAAGTGGGTTGTCTAGGGATAACACCAAAATGGTTTTATTTAAACAAATAAATATTTCATTCACTCAGTATAGATTAATAAAATTTTACCTATCGAAAATTTTCTTCCTTAAACGGATACCGATACAATATAAGAAACACTGTAGAAATGAAAAAGAACTTATGAAAAGAAAAGATTAAGAAGACATAGTTGTATTGAATGTGATATATACCGTTTCACAGAAAACTCGCCCTTAACTAGTCAGTCAACAAATTCGGAATTTCACTTTAAGAAACCACATAGGGATATTCAATTTGGTTTATTTAAACCAAATTCGATCTATCATTCCATATTTTCAAATTCCTTATTCTTTGGCTACAATTCATATTATATTTGTGTGTAATTTTACCTATTGAAACTTTTATTTCCAATACAAATACCGATATAATATAAGAACACTTAAAAATAAAAGGGGGGACAATATCTTGGCAAATTTAGAATCTACTCCTATTATCCAAGGATTTAACACCCTAGAGTTGGCCGTATTAATGGAGAAATACATATTAATTCTAGGAATGATTAACTACGGAACTATAAAACAAAAACGACAAGCAAGAAAAGAATTAAAAACAATTGAAGAGTACATTCATCATCATGCTAATGATGATGCTTTTGAGTTGGCAAATCTTAGACTTCAATTAACAGAGGAAGAATTGAAAACAATTAAAGGAGTCGAATTATGAGTAATTCAACACCATTTTATCCACCTTCTAAAATGTGGCTATGGCTTATAACACCAAGCCTGGCTATCGCATTAATATGGACTATTTATTATACATATCTTTTCATCCAAATAGATTTACCTACGTTTGCACTTAGGATGAAATTAGTATCTGGCATTATATGCTTGTTTCTAACAATCTACTTATTTAAAGGATATCGTTATGTATGTTGGGCAACAAAACAGAAAAATCTACTATTTGAGTTACTCCAAGAAAATCCAAAAATACTTTACGAAGAATTCAACAGAGTTTTTCTAAATAAAACTCTATTGAATGATAATGGCATTGACCCAAAGGTGTTCAGACGACTACATCAACATGATTACCGAGAGGTCTTTGAAAAAATAACTAGATAGTAAGAATTGGGGTGAAATATATGTCTAAAATAGATTTCAGCAAATACCCTAAGATCCTTGAATTAATATTAGATACTTCTATAGAGGATATAAAAGATGATATTCAATGGATTCGAACAAGTAATAGCGAGACAGCCGTCTTGATTGCTGAAATGCACCAAATGTGTAAGGCGGGATTGAGTAGTAACATACCTCTAAGAAAACGTTCCAAGAATTCTTCTAACTTTTATCATGGAGCTGTTGGAGATAGTTTACATGTATTTGCTAAAGAACAGGGTAGAGTTGATCTAGGCTTAACTAAAGATGAAGTAAAGAATTTGTTTAAGCACAAAAGCTTTTTAGGTGGTATACATTCACAAAGTTACGTGGACGTTCCAGTAGATGAGTAAAGTCCCTATGGGTCATTGAATGTTTCACACAAATAATTGAAAGAGGTAATACCATGTTCTATATAGTTTGTACTATTGATGCAATTGTTTTTGGTTTCATATTAGGGACTAGAGAAGATTCCTTTTTTATTGGTTTATTGGTTGCAATACTAACATTAGTCCTTTCAGCATGTTTATATAGGCCTTATCAAGTGTTTTCTGCGGGAGTATGGGGATACCTCTTATATACATGGCTAAGTCCTGAACAACCTGAGTTTAAAATAGTAGTAATTATAACAGCAGTAGTGCTAGGGAGATGGCTGCTTGCTTGGCTTAATTTCCTTTTTGATGATCATAGTACAGGTACGCCATTACCATCCACAATACCAGTAGAGGAAAATGATTTATCCTACTCTTATCCGAATGGACACTCAGAAATTCATCAAAAAGATTTGTATGTAGGTAAAAAGAATACTCAATCTCTAAATAGCGGCCTGTTAGGAGAACAAGAAACTGCCTATCATTTAAGGTTCATCCGTAACGAGTATAAAATATTTAACGGAATCTATTTAAGGGGTGGAGGAGAAACACAAGAATTTGACCATCTAGTTGTTGGACCTACAGGAGTTTTTCATATTGAAACGAAGAACTATTATGGTCGTGTAGAATTCTCAGACCAAGGAATGAGAAGAATTGGTGGGAAAGTACATGAAGATCCACGTTCACAAATGCACAGGCATGACTATGTACTAAAAGAACTATTAAAGGGAAATGGAATAAACACTAGTGTAGTCGGTATTATATGCTTTACAAATCCAGAATGTGTGCTTATAGGTTCAGATCCCTTTTTTAAAATAATTAAAGTGGGGGTATTAGTAAATACCATAAAAGGACATACACCAAATCGACAATTAACTAAAGAAAAAATTAACAGAATAGCTTCACTTATTGAATCAAAATGCAAGTCTAGTAACGCTTATATGAAGTATTAAAAATCATAAATCTATTATAATGATTTGAAAGGAGGTACTACGCAATTGTCCCTAAGTCCACAAAAGGGACTATTGTGTAAAAGCTTATGAATAGAAAGCGAAGATTAATTCTAACATGTACACTTTGTTCTAACTTTGATCCAAACCGCTCTATTTGTCGTATAAACAGTGAAGTAAGAGACCCTATATCAGATCAGTATGCTCCAACCTGCAAAAGGAAAGGTGATTTTGTTCGATACATGAATGTATTGCCTGATGCCTATAATTACTTTTCCGCAGACGAGGAAATACCAAACGACTTTCAGATTGATTTATCTAAACTTCCTAAAGATAATGATGAGATACCTTTATTTGTACATACAAACCGAGGGATAGAAAGAGCAATTCCAGCAAATGAATCTGTTACATTAAAGGGACATGCAGCTTTTGGTGTTGAACTAATTTATACACTGCAAGGTCAACAACAACTCATTTATGAGATAGGAATAGAAAAAGCAAGAGAAGAAGCAAATAATGCGGGAGTAGAACTTACTAAAATACATGAATATTAATCAACAATTTATATGAACAAATTTAAACATGCAATTATCATTTCTTTTTTTATATAAAAGTGGGGTGAACGAAATGAAATGGATAAGAGATTTAATCATGCGTTTAGGGATAGGTATATTTATAGTTTTTATTATGGCCTTTCCAATCCTCGGTTTTATTCAATGGTTTGGACCTGATAACGCAGTTCCTTACGATAAATATAAAGAATTACTATCAGAATCGTGGGTTCATGTAAATAAATATGGCGATTGGGCAATTGTATTCTTTCTAACTGTCTTCCTTATGGGAGCAGTTGGTAACTACCATCTCCATGCGGAACAAGTTCGAATGAGGAGATTAAACATGGAATATAAAAGATGGAGAAAGACTCCATACATATCTCCATATATTTACTTTAATTTAATATCTCCTAGGGGGGCGCTATCAAATGAACTCAAATCTATAGTTTATGATGAACACTATAAACAAGTAGTAAGTATGTTTAGAAATCGCGTTTTTGTTAATGGTAGCTTTTCAAATGATTCACCTGAGAAAAAACCTAACTGGATTCAAGTAGCAGGTTTATCCATAATTGTACCAACTATCTTTTGTGTGGCGTTGGTAATGGGATTTTTCATTATCATGTGGCAAGTGAAATCTCCTAACCTATGGTTTACCGGCTGGGAAAAATTCGCTATCCCTTTTATTGCTTTTGTATTTACTTGGTTAGGTAATTTACTTTACGCTTCTTTTCATATTGGTAGTTTCAGAGATATAAAAGAGGATATGGATGATTACTTTCAGGAAGAAGAACCGAAGATTACATGGCGGGACGTATATCCTGATCGAAAAAAAGGTCAAACTATCTTATTAGCTTGGAAACACGAAACAAAGGATAGACAAGAAAAGTTTCGTGAATACCAAACGCAAATGAATATATCTCCTGCTGCATTTATTGAGTGTCCAGCATTAGCACCCTATCCATTCCCTAGTAATGAAATACCCGAATGGGCAGATGGAATGGAAGAAGATATATATAATTCTATTGGTCGTTGGAAAGAAGATAAGATGGTTCATCAACAAAAAGTAATCAATCAATCAAAAGGAAAAGTTGTATCATTTAATAAAAAGCGTCGTTAATTAGTTGCTCCTACAAATTTATAGGAGCTTATATTTTTCCTCATCATTTATCACTCTTTGGTTTGTTGACATACGCTACATATGGATTTATAGTCTAACTAAGAGGAGATGCTTGAGTTTTAAACTCTGCACTTTGTCCCTTTTTAAAAGTGGTTTAATTTGGTTTAGTACATGAAAATGTACGGTTTGGGGAAAATCCTGTTAGAAGTTGCAACTTCTAACAGGATTTACTTACTTTTATACCATACTATGATATGCAGTTTACGATTAATTAAAGTTCTGATAGATTCCTTTAAGTTTTAACCCTTTCTTTTACTTAAATAGTCTCTTACTTCCTCTTTAATAATTTCTCTATCAATAGAAGTTTCAGCCTTTTTAATCCTTTGATAAAATGCAAATAACGTGTCTAGCTCACGGTGTTCTTGGTTACTGTAACTATCAATAAATTCGTGATTCCGCCCATATTTTATTAGGTCTTTTAATTGTTCTTCTCTTTTCTCCTTTAACAAAGGGGTATCAGCTTCTAGGTAGGATATATACAAATCAATTAATATTTTTTTATATTTATATAACTCTATTGTAAACTCCTCCCATAGTTGAAAAGATGTGGTAAATACTTGTATAGATTTTAGTTACTTTATAACTCTATCTATTCCACGCTCTAAATAGGATATATATAACTCGGTCTTTCAAAAATAAGATAAACATAGTACATTCTCTTACAACATCAATGTATCTTTAATATCTGCTCAATTTTCTTAGTTTCTTTCTTTATTAAAGGTTCAAGGCTTAATAAAACTGCTATGTCTTTCTTTTCCTGAATCTCTCTATGATAATCTAGCAATTTTATGCTAGAATCTATTACATCTTTTGGAACATCTGTATAATCAATCTTTGTATTTTTTATAAGTGCATCCATTTGCTCTTCAACCAATTCTTTACTTCCATTCCCTACATCACCATAAATGTTATATAGTTTATAGAACTTTTGGAAGAAGTCATAAAAGTGCATATAATTCACCTCCGTCCTAATCAAAATCTTTCACAATATTACTCCCCACCGAAATGTTTCTTTTTATATTCTCTTAGAGTGTAATATTGATCTGCTCTTTTTTCGATCTCCTCATCTGTATCTGCGAATTTCAAATAATCTAAACACTCTTGGATTAGGAGTTCAACATCCTCAAGTGAATACTTTGGTTGCTTATTTGTTATTATTTCTTCAACAATACCTTGAATCGCATCTATATTATCTTTATCCTTTATTTGCTCAGCCAATTTATTAAACTCCTGAATTTTGAGATGAATCTGCTCTTCTAATTCGCTTTTTTCTATATCTGGTTCATGT
Organism: Oceanobacillus salinisoli; assembly: GCF_009733865.1. GTDB lineage: Bacteria > Bacillota > Bacilli > Bacillales > Amphibacillaceae > Oceanobacillus > Oceanobacillus salinisoli. Next base: position 113,968 of record NZ_WOFB01000006.1, read on the forward strand.
TTATGAATTTCACCATATAATTGTAGGATCTCTATATAAAGGTTTTGTATTTCAATAGGAATTTTACTATCATATTCTCCTTTATTGCTTATTAATTCTGTAAACAGATCTTTTAAAACATCCCTCGAATAATCGTTCTCAGCTTTTAAAAATCCTTTATACAATCGAAATAGCTTTTCATAATCCATTGAAATCCCCCTCGTATATCCTACATTGTTTTAACATACTTCATACTCATTGATCATCACTTTTATTTTAGAAACCTCTTTAACTCCTCTCTATTATAACTTACAAAAATAAAAAACAAAAAAATCACCCGACAAATGTTTGTGGGGTGACTTTCGTTAAATGTTATCAATTTAAATAACTTGCTGTTTTTATTTCATTTCATGACTTCCATATAGAACCGTGTCGTTTTGAGTTTCATTACACCAAGTTTCCAGCCGAGCAGGTAATTCCCGCTCGGTTTTCCTTAACCTTTGAATTATAGCATCTTTGTGTCCACTCAACGCCTTCACTGGGATCTCAAGAGGAAATGTATCAGTAATCCCATTAAATCGCACTAAGCATATAATTTTATTACTTGAAGTAGTGTAACTTTTTTGGATTTCTCCCCAATTACTCTTTGTTACATTCTTTAGTGTTCCATTCTCGATCAAACGTTTTATAAGCATCCCACCGATACAAACTGCTCTGTGCTGAACAACATTTTCCCCTAGTGGTGGTATTGCTAAAGAAATTCTTGCTGCACTTACTTCCAGCTCCATACTTTTGGCAACATCCTCAAATTTTAGTGGCTTCATTTCAAACTCCTCTTTTAATTGTATATCCCTAATGGTATATAGTTATCCTCTGCGGAGAATTCATTCCCTCGTCATAGGGAGGATCCTCTATAAATATGTATTTTCACTGTAATTATTATGGTAATGGAAAGAGTTTAGTTAATTCTATATTATCAAGTGGCTTTTTAGGTCGATTAACACAATGAAAACAGTCTGGATCATTACATGTGCTTTCCGTCCATTCATTACATTGAGGGCAGAATTCTGAATCATATATCTCAAAGAACACAATTTTGGATTCACAATTCTTACAAGTATACTCTCTAATAATCCCATCTATTTTATGTTCTCCTATCATAACTCTTGCACCATCTTCAGACTTTTTCACTTTCATCCAGATCCCTCTTTTCTTGATAATAATATATTTTAACCTCTTTCAGTTTTATGTCCAAATTTAATTGCCTTGGTTTACCGTCTATGCAGTACGAAAACATTAACCTTTGTTGAGCAAATGTGGCAGTAATTATAATAAAGAAAGATATTCCTTTCTTAAAGAATAGCACCCTTTAATGTAACAAGGATAATTAGTCTTTTGACAAGGTAGTTTTATCTAACGGAACAGTTGTTTTTATAAAATCTTGTTCAATATTAAAAAATACTTCTCTCAATTTTTCTCTTCCGCCCATTTTTTGGTACCATTTCTGCACACGCTTAACGTGTTCTTCGTCACTTTTAACTTTATTTTCAATAATTTCATAATCTTTATAGCTATTATATTCCCATATCGCAAAAATCTCTATAACACCGTTGTTCTCTTTAGTCATCCACCTACCAACTAATCTTGCACCATATTTAAGCTGGGTTGGTAGAAGTGTTTTATTAAAATGCTCGTTAAAATCATCTATAATACTTGGGGCAACTTTGTACATTTTTCTACGATAAATCATTGTTTCCACTCTTTCCCTTTAAGTCTTTATTATGATATTGGTAATGGTTGAAATTACCCTTCTTACATAAACCTGCCCTTTAGCATAATAGGAGATGCCACATCGACAACTCCTTGTTTAACTCTTGCACCCGTTTGTTGAACAGTACAAACAATATAGATAGTTAATTGACACACTGAAAAGTTAAACATTCGTATTATATATTACTTGGGCAATTTGCTTTTCTCCATTTTTTCAAATTCCTTATATTTCTTCATCCCCATTTTCTCTGCTACTTTCTGTGATGGAACATTTTTTACTGTAGTGTATGAAAACACTTTAGGATACTTTAAAACTTTAAAAGCATACTCCTTACAGGCAATCGCAGCTTCTGTGGCATATCCTTGATTACAGTAGTTTTTTATAATATGAAATCCAATCTCTGGAACTGTTTCTTTATCAATTAATTGCATTGTAATACCACAATCTCCAAGGAATTTTTCTCCATCTTTTAAAATCACTGCCCATAATCCGTGGTTATACTTTCTATAATTATCAATATTCCATTGAATCCAGCTTTCCACCTCTTTCATATTAAATGGTTTGGTATAATATTGCATTGATTCTGGTTCAGAAAGAACCTTTGATAACTCTCGTGTATCATCCAAAACTAATTCCCTTAAATATAGTCTTTCTGTTTCAAGTATCTTCACGACCCGCACCTTCTCCTATTTAATCTTAAATTAACCTGCTCCGTTAGCTTTATAACATATTACAATTCTAACATTAAATACCATCAGTTCACCCTGAATTATTCCAAAAATTATTTTATTCAGCCATTTGGAAATGCTTATTTTAAAAATAATTCAGGAGTGATTCTATGTTGTTATCAGATGCTGCAAAATCTTATGAGTCAGATAAGAGAATCGAAGGATTTTCAACTCAGACATTAAATGCTTATAGACTTCAAGCAAAGTTATTAGTAAACTATTTAAAAAATGTCGAAATGAATGAGATTACAACATCGCAACTAAAAGAATATTTAGCTCAATCAAGTAAAGACTTGAAGCCTTCTAGCCTATCTCATCGGATAAGATTTATCCGATCCTTTTTTCGATGGTCACACGAAGAAGGTATCACTGAGAGTAATCCTGCCAGCAAAATTAAGGAACCAAAAGTCGGCAAACGCATTCCAAAATTCCTCACTGACAGAGAAATTGAACATTTGCGAGATGCTTGTCATTCTTCGATGGAAAAAGCATTATTTGAATTTATGTTTTCAACAGGATGTCGTATAGGAGAAATCGTCGAATCAGTATTAATTGGGGAAGCAACTCTGCGATTGTTCGAGGTAAGGGGGATAAGGAGAGAGAAGTTTATTTTAATGTTCGTTGCGAGATTTGGTTAGAGATTATCTTAATGAAAGAAACGACAGCGATCCAGCTATTTTTGTTATGGAACGTTCGCCTCATAGAATGAGCATTGCTCAAATGAGGTACATAATAAAACGAATCTCCAATCGAGCCAGAATAAATAAAACGATTCACCCTCGTCAACTGAGGCATAGTTATGCTACCCATCTTTTAAATAATTGTGCACCGATTGATGTAATACAGAGCCTACTCGGACACGAAAAAAGCGAAACAACACGAATATATGCTCAATTAAGTGGGAAAATCAGACAGGAATTTTACAACATTTATTTTTAATAAAAAAGAGAGCAACCAGACATTATCGTTACTCTCTTTTAAAAATAGAGCACCCGTTACTTTAATAAGACTTATTAATTATTATGCCTTTTTAGCAAACCGAAAACTCCTGCAACTATAAAACTAAGTGCAATTGCAGTCATTTTTTCGCCTCCAACAAGCATATTGTCAGATAAAAAGAAGAAAACAAAGAAAACAAAAATGCTTATTCCAACAACAGAGTTTATTCGATTTGATTTCGTTTCTTTTTGCCAAATCACTCCAAACAAACCAACTGCTATAACTGCCAATAACCCTGCAAGCATTTCCTCTTTTCTAAAACTCGCAAAATTAATTTGTAATAGATATAGTGTAGAAATAACAATTCCTATTCCTATATATTTATACATTATATCCCTCGATTTCCATTCATATAGTGAGAAAAAATTATTCTCTTCTTTAAAAAACTGCACTCTGCTTCTTTTCTTCAAGATGGAAAGGCGAATACCCTTATTCAGCATTCGCACCCGTTAGCTTAACAATTATCCTAATTTGATTTCCTCTTTTTTATCACCATATTCTATTACAATTGTTATGTCTTCTCCCCAAAAAGTATTATTTTCGTTAAAGTGAACAAAACTCCCTTGTGTTACTTGATAATACCCTTCTTCAGTCAATTCGACATTAAATTCGAGTGTTTCGCCTTCTTTATTTTCTTCATAGAAACCAATTATTTCATCGCCAATTTTCAAAGATAAAGTTAATGATTTATAATCAACTTCTCCTTTAGGAACAATCTTTATTTCATGTGTTGATTGAACTAATTTTTCAAGGTTGTAATATTCACCAGTAATTTTATCTGTTACTTCCCAATTTTCATTTGAACCTTTTTGGGATAAAGAAAATTGGATTTGCTTTTGACCATCGATACTTTTACCTTCCTCAGTACAACCACTAATCATAAGTAACATAACTGATAATGAAACAATAAACGTTATAATTTTCTTCATTGCGTAATCCCCCTAATTTATTTCCTTTATATAATTTTAAGAATAACTTGTTGAACTATACCGCTTCGTTACTTCCCCGACAGTAAGAGTTGCCAATGTAAAAGTTCCTTAACTAATGCATCCTTTACTTTAATAACACTTTTTATAGTGCTCCCACGGAATTAACTAACCAAACTTCATACTCTGGATTGTATTCCACCAACAGTTTGAAAACATAACTATTTTTTGTTATTACCATAACACCACTCTCACCAATCTCTTCAATTTTATCTACTTCCTCTATAAGTTTGTCTTGAACAAATTGTTTTACAGCAGAATTTAATTCATCATATTCTGAGAGAGTAGACATTTTAATTAGCTCGGATTCATCATATTCAATCCCAACATAATCGTGGATTTTTTCTACACGGGATGTTAGTTCTTCATTGTTTTGAAGTAATTCAGGTTCGACTTTTTTTAAAAATTTCTTAGGATAAATGCTTTGTTTTTCTACTTCTTCGTTTTCTTTGTTTTCGTAATCATCAGAAGATAATGGTTCTTCATAATCATTGTTATGCTCTTCACTGTTACTAGCTTCTATTTCAGCCACAGACAAAGGATCTCCTGAAATAGCATCGATATAAAAAATTGTTTTATTACCAACTGGATATGTCACTTCAATAACCCATACTTCTTGTATCTCTTCTGATTCAGACTCTTTCCAATCCTTTTTAAAATTAGCTACTATGTCACCTTCATAAATATCATTTAAACTTGCTTTCTGAGCAAATTCAATTGCTTCGGTTTCATTCATAAAGTTTACAGGAGATGATAAATTTCCTTTGTTATCATTTAAATATTGATCTAAAGTGTGGCTTAGAAACAAAAACGAAATAATTATTACTGAAACAGTAGCTAAATAGGCTATGGTACGATTAACTCTAAAACCAAACCAATCACGTTTTCTCTCCTGTTTAATTTGAGTTATAACTTTGTTTAGAGATTCAGAGGATTCATTTTCAGTAAGATTAATTTTATTAATCTTTTGGAACATACTATCAAATTCCGATTTTTCATTATTTGAATTCATTAGTATAACCCTCCTTTACCATTTCCTGTCGAAGCAGTTCAAGTCCACGATGTAGCGTCGTTTTAACACGACTCTCCTTCCAACCCAAAATGAATGCTGTTTCTTTTATAGAAAACTCTTTAATCTTACGTAAAACAATAACCTCTCGATAATTCTTTTTTAGCTGCGAAAGAACATTATATAGATATTCTATATCCTCGCCCAACTCTACTACTTCCTGTGGGCTAGATTCATTTGATTTTATAGGTGCGAAAGAATCTAAAAAATAAAAAATAGGCTTCTTTTTACGTTGATAATCGATGGTGACATTTCGAGCAATTCGAAATAACCATGTTTTTGGATTAGAGTCTCCTTTAAATGTTTGGTAATTTTTAAATGCCTTAACATAGGTTTCTTGCATTAAATCCCTTGCTTGTTCACGTTCTCCAACTATTACTAAAATATAACGAAAAATATGATTGCTATATTGCTGATACCATTCCTTTATTTGCTGCTCTGGATTATTGGAATCATGCAAAATACCCCTTCCTCTTAAAAATCGTACTGTATAGACGAAATCTTTTTAAAAAAGTTTCATAATTAAAAATAAAAAAGCAGTAACGTATATATCCTTATACATTACTACCATATAGATCCTTCCTCTTTAATACTAGCCCCTGTTACTTTATTTCACGTTATAGTCATTTACCGTTTGCATCTAACTTGATTTTTTCTGTGTGTTCGGCTTCATCTTTATCTGTTTCCCAACTAATAGTTAAATCCATATTTCCGTTATCAGCAATGTAATCTTCAAACGGTTTCTCCATATCAGGATCATATTGAAATTTTGCCTTCAATATTTTGTCTTCCTTACTACTAAAATCTATAAATTCATATTTTGAATTATCATTTGTTATATCATTCTTCAGACTCGTATCCAAAAATAATTCTGATGCTGTATATTGTACATTACCTTGATGAACTTGCACTCTTCTCATTTTATTAAACTCTTCAAGAGTTCCTTTGTAAGTAAGTGTTATTGTAAATAATTTCTTGTTATAATGTGTAGTTAAGTTATCAAAATTAGTTTCTACTTCCCAATTAGAACTGTCTGCTTTCCACACATAATTATTAGCCTTTTCTTTACTACAAGCTGCTAACGAAACGATACATAAAATTATAAAAATAATATAGCCCATCTTTTTAACCATTCTCACCTTACTCCTTTCTTATTGAAATTTAATCCTTGTTAATAAGCCCCCGTTAGTGGAACAAACAAAGATTTTACTTTACTTTCTTCACAAACAATACTCTATCTTGATTAGGTCCATCGTAATTGGAATGTACAGATACTCCATCCACTTCTTTGTCACCGTTTTCTATATTAAATCCCATCTTTGTGTGGTAAGCAATTGAAATTTTATTTACTGGTGAAGTTACAGCACGAACAACGTTTCTATTATTCTTTTTTACCACATTGAAAAATTTATTATAAAGTTGCTTTCCAATTTGGCTTTTACGGTGATCAGGGCTAACTCCAACAATATGTATGTATGCCACATCTGTATGTGATTGAGATAAAAAACCAATTAAAAAGCCAATAATTTGACCGTCCTTTTCAGCAATAAAACTTGTATTATTGAAATGATCAAAAAATAATTTAGGCAACATATCGGACATTTGCCTACCACCCCACCATTCGTTAATTAAAGGTGAGATATCGTAATAATCATTGCATTCACATTGCGTATTTCCACTACTAACATCCTTTCTAATTATGTATAAAAAACTGTTATCAAATGACAAGACCTTCTTCTTAAACAAACCTGCTCATTACAGAAAAGGATCAGCAACTGCTGAACCAAAATCCTTGTTACACATTCGCTCTCGTTAGTAAAATTCTATTCAGGAGCAACTAGTTCTACTTTTATTCTATCTGGGTCTTCAAAATAAACAGCATAATAATCTTTTCCACCAGCAAATGGGTGTTTATCTAAGTAGAGAATGTTTACTTCTCTTTCTTTCAGTTTGTTCGTCATCTCGTCTACGTGTTGACGTGAAGATGCGTGAAATGCTAGATGATTAAGCCCTACTCTACATCTATGATATGAAGGGTTCAGAAACCTATCTTCTGCTTGAACAAAGACGATGTAAGTGTCACCCAGTTTCCAACTGTGACCACTTTCCCATTCTTGAAAAGAAGTATAACCTAATTCTCTCAGAAACCATCCCCAAAATTCAACGGTTTGTTCTAAATCTGAAACATATATCTCTATGTGATGCAGTAATCCTTGTGGCATATAAATCCCCCTTACAATTACTAAGTTCTTCTTCAACTTTTCTGCTTCTTTAGTACGATAAGCAATGCCTTCTTGAAGTATAACGATAATACCATAAGACTTTTTACTTTTTTTCTGTTACATCTACAATTATTTTTCCAAACAACTTCTCACCAAAATATACTTCTAACTTCCACTTTCCGGCATTTGGTAGATCCATCGAAGAAGGAATATGATGGTCTGCCCCGTTGTTTGGTGCAAGAGAACTATTACCAAACTCAAAGACAGTTACATTTTCATTAGTTTTTTTACTTATTCCAATTACTTTAAAAGGTTGAGTAAGTGTATCTTTCCCCAAAAATGCCACATATATTTTTGTTCTTTTCCTTCTACAAATGGTCCATACTTCACAAACCCCAAATTACCATTATCCCCAATTCGGAAGGTGAAATTGGCTTGTTTCCCTTCCCTAATAAGAGTTGGACTTTCTTCCCAACTATCTTCAGATGTTTCTATTCTTTCGTCTGAACAACCTATCAAAAATAACCCGCTTAATAAAATAAAAGTTAGTCTTCTCATTTAACTCCCCTCTCAACCTATTTTTCTCATTTACAATTGGTTATTTCTTTGTTCAACAAACCTGCTCTTTACTTGATCAAGGTACCTTTCTTCCAGCAAAATAAGCACCCGTTTACATAAAAAAACTGTTTTACTTAATCACATCTTTAAGTTCTTGATCTTCGTTCGTTACTTCATCTAATTTAGTCCATAAATCAATCCAATAATGTTCTTTTACTGTCTTACCTTGAACATTTATGTACTCTTTCATTATAGGTAACCACTCTTCGTGTAAAGATTGGATTGGATTGCTTTTATTCTTGTAATATCATCATCATTGAGAGAACAATTAAATAACTGTCCTTTAGCTTATTAGAATCAATATGTTTTAAAAAGTCTTCAGTAATACCAATTACTGAGTCATAAAAACTATAATTTTGTTTGACATGTTTACCAAAATCAACCTTTAAATGTGTTGCCAATTGTTGCATTTCGATTTTATTTTTAATAATCCCAGCATAATTAAAATTCATTCTGGCAATTTCGTCTTTAGTTATAGTATTTGTACTAATAATCTTATTTAAAATCTCTTCATTTTCTTTTAATCTAGGGTACATACCACTTATTTCATTAGCAATATGTTGTGAAAGGTAAGCTTCATATTGCTGACTTTGTTTTCGTTCCATATTTAAAAAATAGGACAAAGTAATTAGGCATATAACTATTACGATCATCGTGATTAAAGAAATTCTTTTCTTCCACATTTAACTCCCTCCCTAAAATATGTACTTATACTATCCTGCACCTTTATGTTTCTTGGATGTACTCTCTATTGTTCTAGATATTTTTCCAATAAAACATCAGACTCACCCATAATTCCAGTTATATAACGTGTGATAATATTGAATTCCTCTTTTCCTAAATCAAGTTTTTCTTGCCCTGTTTTTTCTGAATATAGCTCACCATGGATATATTCGATATGGTCTTTTATTCCCTCTAAATAAATTTTTTCACTATTAGATAATTGATTGTCTTCTATAAATGAGGGAATTCTATCCCCATGTTCACTACTTCCATGGATGATGACATTAGCAGCAGTTTCAAAAAAGTTCAACCCACTTGGCTCAATATCAGAAACATAATAAGGAACTTGACTAGAGATATAAGCAAGTCTATTCAATCGTTCAGATAAAACAATGAGTTTTCTAGTAACTTGATTCTCAGATTGTGGCTCTTCTAGTAAATTATCAAATGTTTGTAATGAATCATTCACTACTCCATAGTAATGGTTCAAGTAAATTTTATATTGTCGTTCTTGAACTTCCTTTTCTTGTACATACTGAAAATTAAAGAATAAGCTAATTATTAATGAAACTATTATTAAAATAAATGAGATTTTTATTACTATCCTTTTCGAATCGGAACTCACATAATCCCTCCTTTAATAGCACACTAAAAATCCCAATACATATTATGTGTAGAAGTATCTCCAAGAGTATACGTTATCTTTGGATCTTTTTAGTTATCAGCATTGAATGTAACTATACTTAAAATAATTACCAAACCGCCAATGACTGTTAGCCATTTCTTCATTTAATCCCCCCAATAAAGAGCTCGCTGCTAGATACAGTATGTCAATAACTTGTCAGAAATACTTTTCCTTTGTTTTTATCAATAGATGAAGCAACATTGACAGCCTCTTTTACGTTTTTTAAATCAAATTTAGAACTTCCCGTCAAAACCTCAAGTTTGTTATCATTAACTAACGTAATCAAATGATTAAAAATTTCATGCCATTCTTTTGTTGAAGCATTTTTATTCCAATTCCGTAAATGAAACATATTTGCATGAACTTTTGCTTTAGTAACAATATCTTTCCAGTTTACTTGTATCCCTGATAAAAGACCTATCGATAAAAACTTACCATTTGGTCGTAAACAAAAAGCCAAGTTGTTACCATCTGATCCACCGATTAAATCGATAGCTGCAGAGGCACCAATTCCATTCGTTAATTCCATTACTGTTTCATGTAATGGTTGTTCTGAAGTATCAATGACAAAATAAGCTCCTAGATTAAGCAAGTTCTCTGTATATTTGTTATTTCTTGTTACTGCTATCAAACGAAAACCTAAAACTTGTGCTAATTGAACGAAAATATGACCAATAGAAGACCCACAAGCATTAACCAGCAAAACATCATTTGATTTTAATTTTAAAACTTCGGTACAAACAATCCATGCTGTTATTGGATTTATATACATCTGAGCAGCTGTAAAGTCATCAATAGAATCAGGTATAGGGATGGCATGTTCTTCTGAATATGCGATGTGCATATGACCCTCTGATTGGTATTAAATCAATGTTTTTATTTTCAGTTCTTAACACATCTTCCGGATTTCCAAATTCGTAAAACTTCACACACTTTGCTTCCAAAACTTCATTCTCCTCACTTCAAATAACCGCTTTTCCATTTTTTTAGATCTTAAGGTTAAGGGAAAAAGTTGATATAACAAATCGTATCATTGTAAATTTTTCTTCAGCTTCATTTAGATAAGATAGTTACTTTCAATCTAACCCTTATTTTTTCATAGGTATCTCTACAACTTCATAATCTGGACGAATTGATCTTACACCATTTTTTTCTTCAGAACCAACCCCAACGGATATGTTGAACACATCAGATTTACTAATCGTCTCTTTGTTAATATCCATTTCAATCACAATCGTTCCTTTTCCACTTCCAGTAGGGTGATAACGGTTTGTTCCAATTTCTATCATCTTATTTTGTTCTTCTTCTTCATTGGTCCAGACGGATACATAGTCCTTCGCCCTTTCATCGTTTTCATCTTCAGGATAACTACTTCTGATACTGGAGATGTCCAACTGTTTAGGGATCTGAAATGCAACCCCCCCCCAATCATCAGGGTCAATTTCAACCATTGCAACAATTTGTACATGTTCTGGCACCCCGTCTTTCCCAACCAGAAAGACTGTACCTATTACTGAGGTTTCCAATTCTGTTGAGTCCGAACTCACACTGAAATCAGTGAAATTGAGTATATTTTTATTTTGAGGTACTTGTTCTGTTGAATCCTGCTTTTGAGTGCAACCTATTAATATAGTTGTAAGTATAAGGATGAATACTTTCATTTTAAAGGAACGTTTCACAGTTCACCTCCAAATGGTTTTGTTTCTTAACGGCGTAATTCTTCTATTCTATAATTTTTGGATAGGATTTGCTTTGCTCTATGTAGCCTTGTTTTAATAGTAGAAATGTTAACCTTTAAGAGAGCCCGTATCTCTTTTAACGTATAACCGTTGAAGTAAAATAAGGTTATAACTTCCTCATAGATCTTAGGTAGAGTATTAACTTGTTCTATAAGGATTTCTCTTTCATATTGAAAAAACACTAGATCTTCAGGTGTAATGTTTTCATTAAGTAAATACTCTAATTCTCTGTTCTCATACAGTGAAATTCTTTTTGAATGATTCCCCCTTAGGTAATCAATACAATGGTTCTTAACTATTGTACGAACCCAAGTATTTATTGAACTCTCCCCGTTAAATTTATCACGATTGTAATAGCATTTTATAAGAACTTCATGTGAAATATCTTCTGATAAATATGGGTCTTTCACATAAGAAAGTGCGATATTATAGATTTTTGACTTGTAGGTTGTATATAATTGATTTATTTTTGTATCATCCATTTGTCTCATTTCCTTAGTAGATTCTTAAAAACATCTTAAACCCTATTCGTAGTTTAACAATTTATAATCAAATTCTATTTTAAGGTCCAAGCCCAATCCGACCAATGTTTTCCTAGTGATGTATTTCTAATCAATTGATTGTGTGTATATTCAGCATAAAGAGAAAGGTCGCCTTGGCTTTTCATGATATAAATACCAGAAATACTCGATAAATAATACGTTTCATTATTCACCTTTTTTCTCACTTTAAATTTAAATGGTTCATTCCCATGGCTTTTTTCTTCTTTTGATACAAATTCTTCGTGTACTTTTCCGTCAGTCGAAACATAATGAAGTTTAGCGTATCCGAAAAAAGGATACCAATTATTATAATTTAATTTAAACTGATCTTCTGATTGAAAAAACATTAGCTTCTTGATATCTACTGTATAATGCAGGTTGGTGTAAAAAGTTCTACCATTTCCTTCGTTTTCATCTATAAATAGGGTTTTATCAGGGTTTACAGTGACTTCAACGGTTTCTCCTTCAGTTTTTTCACTAATGGAGGTAATTTCGCTTAATGCCAAATCATCCTTATTTACTGAATGATTATCGTTAGTTTCAAATAAAATGATGAAATCACTTAACGTTAAGGAATTCAACTCTATTTCTTGTATGGCCTTAATTTCTTCATTACTAAAACCAAATCGTTCAAGCGTGCCTTCATCTTTATTTTTAAAAGTTTCAAAGTCATTTTTTACATTAACTTGAATTGCTTCACCTTTTTTATCAAGTGCCTTATTATAAGACATATACTGACGAACATTTATAAAAGAAAAAATGATTAAAATTACAATTGCTAAAACACTAATTATTTTTTTATATTTTAGTTCGGTCATTGTAAACACCCCCTGTCGGACTATTGTCTTACCATTTTTTTACGTTCGGTGATCAACAAAATAACAAAACTAAGTAAATAGGTTAGACAAACTAGACCAAACAAAGCAAAAATACCAGGTGTTAAAGACAAATATAAACTGTAAGGTAATGACCACAAAAAGGAAATGAACAATAATATACTACTTGTAATAAAAGAAGCAATAATTGCTAAGCAAGCAGGTAGAAATAACATGAAAAATAAACCAATATTGGAATTGGCCCCCACCGAATCAGAATAAGGATTTATATAAACCAGAATACTCCATAAAATAATTCCAGATATACCTCCGATTACCCCAAATATCTTTGACATTTTTTTCATTTTCGTCACCCTCCATTAGTATAAAAAGGTATCCCATGTTATTAGATAGGAACAGTAAGATTACCCTATTCAATTGCTTCTAGATCTTCTTTAATTAAAATTAGTTCATTTATTACTTTTGACAGTATTTCTTTATTTGGTTCAAACTGAATATTCTCACCAATACTGAATTCTCCAATACCATCATTTATGTACAGCTTATACACAACATCTAAGTCGCTAGAAAGTTTCACTAATTGCTCATTATTCATCAACGTTATTTTAGTCTTAAAACGATTTATAATGGCTTCATATTCTCTATCAAAGTCATTAATGAATTGGAGATAATCACTGTAATTAGAATACTCAGCATTGTCACTCACGTATTTGGTCCCTTTTAAAATTATTGATTGATTGTGCTTAGCCAATTCCCAATATAGATCTGATTGCAGCTGGCTTATAGGAGAATCAAGTTTCTCCTTTTGCGATAAATTATCGATAAACTGATTAAAATTCCTCCAATTCTTTGCCCTCTCACTAAATTCATTTATAATAATCACTTTCTCAAGGTCGATACTTTCAGATTGCTTATTTTCATATAGATAAAATTGAACGCCATTTACAATAAGTGAAAGGATGAGTAATATAACTATGACTCTAACTTTGTTCAAGATTCTACACCTCCTATTCACCTAACTTTTTATAGAATCACGGGTAATCAAAGCTTAAAAAGTAAACTTCCAATTTACAAACTATTTTTCTACCTTTCACTCACTTTACTAACAAAGCACTTACTATATTAAACACATGAATTTACCACTGGTTACGATAAAAATTTTAAATTTATTATAATTTTTCACAAAGCCTCTTTTCGTGTGGATATGTTAGACTATTAAGGAAATGGGGTGTGGATCTTGAAAAGCAAACTACTTTTTCTACTCAATTCAAATTTTGCTTCTTTAAATGAAGAGATTCAGGAAGAAGTTTATCGTGATTTTTATCATCTTTTTTATCCATTAGTTGTTTACATGATAAAAGATCACTCAGCAGCAGAGGATATTGTACAAGATGCCTTTATTAAAACCATCTACAGTACTCCCCAAATAGAAAGTGAAACGCAATTAATTGCATGGATTAAGGTTGTTACCAAAAATCTAACCTTAAATTATATACGAAAAAATAAAAAAATCCGTAACCAAGAGGATATGGAAAGTGTTTTTATCAGTGAAATGGATTATCATGCAGAAACTGTTGAGTCAGAAGTTGAGGGGAAAATCTTAGAAGAAAACATTAAAACTTCACTATTAGAGATTTATCCCGACTATCGTGTACTCATTGAATTAAAGTGGAAAAAACAAAAATCCAACAAAGAGATTGCGGAGCGATTAGGAACAACAGAAGGTGCTGTTAAACAAAAACTTCATCGTGCAAGAGAAGCCTTAAAAAATAGATTAAAACGCAAATGGGGTGTTCAGGATGAATAATGACGAATTCGATCAGTTATTTGATAAGGCATTTGAAAAGGCGGTAACAAATTCAGATGATATAACATCAGATCACCAACCTTCTTGGAAAAAAGTAAAAAAACGAATAAAAACAGAACAGAAAAAGAGAGCTATGAAACGAAATTTCCGTCGTATTTCTGTTATTGCAGCTTCAATGTTGTTAGGAGCAATCATTTTTGGTAATTCAAATGTTTCAAATGCTTTTAATCCTTTTTATATTACATTGAAAGAAATGCCTGGACAGATTGTAAATATCTTCGCCGGTAACAATGATACAAACGATGATGAAGCTAAAACTCCTCCTCCTACAAATGGTGAAAATAGTCAGAACCAAGGTGATCTTAATGTAGGCGAAACAGGAGTGTCAGTTACATTAGAAGAAGCGAAAGAGCAAGTAAGTTTTAATCTTCCTGCTTTTGACTATATTCCTAATGGATATACTCTTAAAGAAACAGTGGTGTTTCGTTTACCTGAAGAAGATTTGGCAAAGAAAGTTAGATTTACTTTTATTGATCAAAACAAAGAAACATTTTGGGTTACTCTTACTCAACTCGAAAGTAATACAACAATTGGATCAGGTGCAAACGCTGATGTTGAGGAAGTTCAACTTAAATCTGGAAAAGGATACTTATCTCTTTCACCAGATCAAAGCTCTAAATTAGAATTTTTACAAGGAAATGTCTATGTCACAATCCTTGGAACACTTTCAAAAGAAGACATTATTCGTTTTGCTGAAAATATATAAATAGAACTAGTATATATTGACAACCAAAAGGAGTTTTGAACAAAACATTCACTTTTAGTTTATTATTTATAAGCTACACAATTTAGACATCAATCTAATACTTGATATCAAGAGATATTTTTGCAAAAATAATAGAGAATGCTGGACACATTTTCGGATTAGCCGAAAGAAATTCAGGTGGATATACCTGGGCAAAACTAAGTTTACAAAGAAGAGCCCCTCAACCTTTTAGTTACAACTCACTAGGCGGAAGGGGCTCTTCTTTAAATCAGAGTTATCCTTATAAATCACATTACCTGTTACCATCATTGGTATTATTACTAATAAAGTGAGTCTTCCAAGGTTAGTTGCCTTGAGTTCAGTCCCACATTCATCACAGTGTATTGTCCTACTATTTAAAAGTGATTTGTAGGTTTTTTTTCAGCCGAATTGATGGCTACACACATTACATATTGGTTGCTTCATTAGTTCTCTCCTTGCTTTTTCGTAAATTGCCCCCATTGAAAGTATTAGATATAATACATAACGAAACCATTTTAGGAATAGAAAAATCCATTTGGGTAATAATCACTTCATATAATCAACTCATGCCTAATGCTAACAAATATACTATCCATATTCTAAAGAAATATGTGGAAACTACTAGTGTTCCAAAATCCCACTAAACTGTGATAAAAGTATATTTGCTTATTGTAGATATGTACCCGTTATTTTAAGTACATTTTTTCATAAAGTTACCACATTTAGATATCGTTTGAATGTGCAGTATATTTGTACTGTGGAACAATCAATGTTTAATTTATCAACTTTTTTAGAATAGTGCCCGATTGCATAACAAGCATAAATTTTATTTCGGAACTCTGCTTATAGTAAACTTTATGTATATTGTTTAAGCAATTGATAAATAATTTATAGGGATATCTGAAAGAGGTGAACACATGACTTATCTCTTATTATTAATTGGATTTGCTCTTTTAATTAAGGGAGCTGATTATTTTGTTGAAGGAGCCTCGAAAATAGCACACACTTTGAGAATTTCACCAATGCTAATCGGCTTGACTATTGTAGCCTTTGGTACTAGTGCACCGGAAGCTTCAGTCAGCTTTATTGCTGCCTTTGAAGGAAACAGTGATGTAACTATTGGAAATGTCGTTGGAAGCAACATCTTTAATGTAACTTTTATTTTAGGAGCTACGGCATTAGTTTTTCCTTTGGTCGTTCAGAGCGATACAATAAGAAAAGAAATTCCATTTGCTTTGTTGGGATCAGTTTCATTATTACTTTTGATTAGCGATATTCAACTCCAATACTCAGACATCAATCTGATTACAAGAACCGAAGGCATCCTTCTGTTACTTTTCTTTTCGGTTTTTCTTTACTATGTCTTTGAGATGGCAAGGAACAATCGAAGTAAAATAGAAGAGAATCCTACTGATACTGGGAATACGTCCTGGGTGAAAAACATTGTATTTACAATCGGAGGGCTTGCTGCCATCGTGTTTGGAGGTAACCTTGTTGTAGAAAATAGTACTCAAATTGCTCTTTCACTTGGGATGAGTGAGACATTAGTTGGTTTGACAATAGTTGCTGTAGGCACTTCACTTCCTGAATTAGTCACTTCTATAACCGCAGCCTTTAAGAAACAGACTGAGATTGCTTTAGGAAATATTGTTGGCAGTAATATCTTCAATATCTTTTTTATTTTAGGGGCTTCAGCAACTATTCATCCATTAGCTGTTGATTCAAAAATATTTCTAGATATGTGGCTAATGATCTTTGTGACATTTTTATTACTAATCGTATCAAGAACCCATCACAGGGTTTCAAAGATAGAAGGTGCCATTCTAGCCATCATCTATATCATTTACCTTGCTTTTATTATTTTCCGAAATTAAACATTATAGAAGTACGATCAGATTATTAAAAAAGCAGAGAACAATTAACTCAAATACCTAATAAACAATTTATATTTAGTTGAAAGCTATATCATATTCATTTTAAGAAGTAGAACAGACAGAAAAAATTTCTGTCTGTTTTTATTGCAATTAATTTAGTTATTGTTCCACTAACCAGCTATCTCTCTTTATAGAGGAAGTTAGCTTAAGTACATTCTTACACAAAGTTAGCTGTAGCCTGTTTACTGCACAGTAATAGTCTAATGACAATAGCTCTTATTGAATTAGATATCTTTTATGCTGCTCACGTTTTCTTTCGTGAGTTATTTTTGCATACCTAAGTGTGGTATCTGGCGAACTGTGACCTAACAACTCTTGAATGGCTACGAGTTCAGCTCCATTATTTAATGTTAATGTTGCAAAAGTATGTCTTAAAACATGGGGACTAACTTTGTCTTTCAAACCTGCCCTTTTAGCTATCATTCCTATTTCTCTTTGTATTCCTCGTTTAGATAATCTTCTATAAGGCTTTCTCTCTGTAATCATCAAGGCTTCACAATCATCTTTCCGTTCTTTTAAATATTTATCTAAATGGTACATTGCTCTAATTGAAAAATAGACTTCCCTTTGTTTATCACCTTTACCGATTACTAATGTACTCAAATTGTGTTGATTGATATCCGCCTTATTTAATCCATGAACTTCAGATAAACGGCAACCAGTGGCATACAACACTTCAAGAAAAACACGTTGTCTAACTGTTTCGCAGGCCTCTCGTAACATTTCCAACTCTTCGATTGATAAGGCTTTAGGAAGTCGGTATTCATCTTTTAGAGCCTTTAATTTAGTTGTTGGATCCAACTTAATATATTCTTCTGAAACTAACCAACTAAAAAAACTCCTTAAAATTGATAGTTTCTTTCTAATAGTACTCATTTTTAAGGTCCTCTCTTGACTTAGGTACATTCTAACATCTGCTGTAGCTATGTCCTTAGCCTTCTTTTTTACGCTGTCAGCAAACATACTTAATTCTAGGAGATAGTCATCTAGAGTAATAGAGCTTAATCCTTCAAGTCTCTTTGCCGAAATGAACAATTGTATTTTATCCTCAAGATCAGGATGAACCTCACCTAGCTCAACTCTTCGAATATAATACTCTGATAGAACAGTAGACAATTTATTCTTTGTATTTTCCACTTCGATGTTAGGATACAACTCTTTTAAAGCTGCGACTAAATCTGATAAAATTTGCTCTCCTTGGTTCATAATAATCAACTCTCCTTAGATTTTATTAGTAAACTAAGGATTACCTATTTAAATACAAAAAATACATTTCTTAGAATAGGATAGTTTCGCACCTTGCTAGGATAGGTATTCTTGATGTAAGAAGAAAGACGATTACACTAAGCATAATCGTCTTTCAATGGTTGTATATAGCCAGTTCTTTGAACTGTGAGCAAATGAGTTTGTTTTGATTGATATTGTTCAACATATGCTCCTTTCGTAATATCAGGTTAGCCAGAACTTTCTGGTTGTTTTTTATATTGTCATTTGATAAGGTAATCGGGTGGAACGCCACGGGGTATATATCTCGTGCACCTGGACTGTATTTCTTCGGATTACTTAAACATTCTTAATTAAACGACTTCATATTAATTTAACGATAATTGACTTATTTATTTATAATACTTATTTTTACCTTATTGGTCTTGTGAAGGAATCTTTTATAAACCTTCGTCTAATGAATCCCCTCAGGAAATATTATTTTTTCTACTATCATCCTTAAATTTATAATAGTGTTTATGATATAATAAAAAAGAACATTCGTTCTGAACACAAAAAACAGGAGGGGTCAAACTGTACTTTACTAAAGAAGACTTTGACAATATTGAATTTGATGTCGTAACCAAATTCTTCAAGCAAACTTTACCTAAACAAGGATATTCTATCCGAGAACCACAACTTACCTATGCACAAAAAATATTACATACATTAAAAAAGCGAGAAAACCAGTCTCTTGTTATAGAAGCTGGTGTCGGTACTGGTAAATCCTTTGGGTATTTAGTTCCTCTACTTCACTTACAAAAAGAAGCACGGCACGGATTTAAATTTTCCATTGTCCTTTCCACTGGCACTATTTCCTTACAAGAACAATTAATAAAAGATATCTATCAGGTAAGCCGGTTAATGAACTACTTTGTTCAACCTGTCCTTGCTAAAGGTCGAACGCATTTTCTTTGTCTGGAAAGGTTGCATAATCATTACAATAGTAATCCACCTAGTTGGGTGAATGATTTAGAAGGTCTTACGGGAGACCGCTCAGAACTAGCTGAAAGCTTTCCTGAACTAGATAAGAATTGGGATAAAGTCAATGTAAAGAAATGCAAGTACAGAGAATGCGCGTTCTATGAAGTGTGCGATTTTATCGATTTAAGGAAAAGCATCTCGCAAGGGAATTCCGTTATTGTTACGAATCACGACCAATTAATTGCAAATGAAAAATTAAAAATGCAAGATCGTAGACCATTGTTCTCAGATGATACACACATTATTGTAATTGATGAAGCACATAATTTAGAAGAAAAAGCACGCTCTTCCCTAACAGAAAGTTGGAAAAAAAATAAACTAACCTATCACTTGAATGTGTTAGACCGTTTTTTAAAACGTTCTCCTACGTACCAAGAAACTCGAAAGCAAAAGCAAAAAATACAAACCGAACTTAATACGTTCTTTCAGGAACTATTAAAGCAGTGCCTGTCTCAGCAAAGTAATCACAGAAAAGCTGGTTCAGAAACGAATCGATATGAAATTAATTCTGAAGAAATAAGCAATTTAATCACCCTTACAAAAGAGTTAAACGACTACAATATCTCTGCTCAATTACTAGATACTGCTAGTGAGGAACTTGAGGAAAGTACAATTGCAATTGAAGAATTCCTTACTTTCATAGAGGTATTAAAGCAAAATGAACAACATATTATTTGGATTGAACAAATAGGAGAATTAAGTGCTAGAAATATTTCGATTAACTCAGTACCACAGAACGTAAGTGAAGAAATCGCGAGTTATTTCTTTGAAGGAGATAAACCTAATACTATTCTTACTTCTGCAACTATTTCCACAAAAGGGGAGACTAATTACGATAGGTATGACTATTTAGTAAGTTCAACTGGATTAGATTTCTTATCCTACAGGCAACTTGAACTTGCAGATCCACTTAAATCTCCTTTTGATTATGATGCACATTCTTTATTATATATACCAAGTCACTTACCACAACCCATTCGTCACAATTATGAAACTTTTAGGGAGAAAGCCATTCAAGAAATTCTATCGCTAATTCAATTAACTGAAGGAAGGTCGATGATTCTTTTTACTTCCAAAGAAGATATGAATTTTGTCTATGAGAGATTAGTAGACGAACGATTACCTTGGAGAATTTTTGTGCAGCAAGATGGCAGCTCACAAAATAAAACGAAGACTGCTTTCCTGGAAGACGAGTACTCTATCCTATTGTCTACCGGAACATATTGGGAAGGGATAGACATCCCAGGCCCATCCTTAAGCAATCTGATTATATTTAAACTTCCTTTCCCTGTTCCAGATCCAATTCTAAATTATAAGATGTCATTATTCGGACCAGATGGCTTTGATAAAGTTATGATTCCTGAAATGATAATCAAACTTAGACAAGGACTTGGAAGACTTATCCGTAAGGAAACAGATAAAGGAATTGCTAGCATTTTAGATAGCCGATTGAGCAAAAAAGCCAATAAATCGTATCGTATACCTGTACTTGAATCTGTACCTATTCGAAAAGTAACAGAAGATTTCGGAGAAGTTCAAAAGTTTACGAAGGAAATTTATCATAGTCATTTCATTAGTGAGTGACTACTTTGCAAATAGATTCTCTATTAAAAGTTTAATGTTGATTATAGAATAGAAAACATGGTTGGCCCCATCGTTAGAAGCCTTTGTTGAACTTGTTTAAATTAAATTAATGAAACTGAAAATGGGTATTTTAACAGGATATATATGAAAGCCAAATTCCTTAAGTGAGAATTTGGCTTTACCTTTTGTTTTATCAAGATTGGTTTCTTACACTATACTCGTTACTTTAAGTACTTTATTTCACAAATTTGGACTAAAATGAAATCATTTGCTGCGTAGTAATAAGTCAAATGAGAAGATACAATCACTTAATAAACGTGATCGGTCTCCGTGATTTTTCAACAGTATTGTTCAGTATCCTTGTACTGCGAAGCAAAAGACGTTGTTTATTAGCTGTTCTTATTCAAAATAAGCACCCGATAGTTAAGTAATTTCTTTCACAATCTGCTGCATCGTGATTCCTTTTAAATTATCCTAACTCTTTTTGTTTGATGAAAGTAACTTTCCCCCAGATGATTTTGGTGCTAGACTGCTATTAAACAACAAAAGAGAATTCCTTTTTTTAGGGTCCCTTTAACCGTTATGTCATCGTATCCAAAACCAATTAATTTGCTATTACCGTTAAATGTCGAAGTAATATCCGCTAAAAGTAATCTGATACAGATGTAATTACAACCATATCTTAAATAAATTCTTGCTTATTTTTATGTAGGATGACATTATTTTTAAATTAACAAATTGATTTAGGTTAATTTTGATAGCGTGGTTTTAATGGATTCCGTCAAGATTTATGTGTAAATTTTGATAAGGTATTCCATAAAGTTGGTTGGGTGCTAGATGCCATACCAACTAAAATCTTTGGAATACCTTATCTCTTTTCGTCCCAAACAATCTACACAAACTATTTTACCTTATCTTCAATCTCTTCTTATTTTACTTTTATCACAATTTTCCCGGCTGCATGCCCTGATTCACTTAATTGATAAGCTTTCTGTACACCTTCTTCGGTAAATGGGAAGACTTCATCAATGACAACTTTCAAATCGCCACGCTCTACTTGTTCGATGAATTTCTTTAGTTGGTCTGTATTTATTGTATAGACAATTCGATCAATAGTGATATTTCTTTCTGCAGTCTTGTCCTCTGCAATAGGAGTAGCTGGAGTTAATGCTCTACCGCCTTCAACTACAACAGGTAATGTTTCCGTACCTTGACCTACTGTATCAATCAACATATCTGCTTTATTTGCATAGGCTTTTGGTACATCTTCTTCTTTATAATTAACCACTTGGTCTACTCCAAGTGATTCAAGAAGTTCTTCATTTCTGCTAGTTGTAGCAATAACATGTGCTCCCTTCTGTTTTGCAAACTGCACGGTGTATGTTCCTACTCCACCAGAACCACCTTGCACAAAGACAGTTTCCCCTTCTTGTACTTGATAGGATTCTTTATTTACCAGTTGATATGCAGTAAGTGCGGCAATACCTAGGGCTGAAGCTTCTTCGAAAGTAACCTTTTCCGGCTTTTTTATTACATATTTTTCAGGAATAGATACAAACTCTGCTAGACCACCTCCACGATTTACCTTATATGAAGTAAATACTTCATCACCTATTGAGAAATCTGAAACATTCTCACCAACTCCAGAAACAACCCCAGAAATATCCGTACCTAAAATCATAGGAGACTTTAATTTAAATGGCATTCTCCCTTTACGTATTGCACTATCTACCGGGTTAATGGAAACAGCATGGACTTCAATCAACACTTCATCTGCATTCACTTTTGGTTTGTCTACTTCTTTTTCTACAAAATCTTCTATATTACCAGCTTCTTTAACAACAATAGCTTTCATTTAAATACACCCTTTCTACTTTAGGTCTTATATTAATAGCAAGATGTAATATAAAACACTTCAAATTTTCCGACTCCATGCGCATTTTTATTTACATTAATTCTTCGGTGCCACCACCGATAATTCAAATCTTCTGCCCCCTATTATATAAATTCAACAAAAGGTGCTTCTCCTTCTTTTGGGATTGCACCCTTTAATTGAATAACACGATTTATCTTATTAGATTTTTAAATCAATATATACCTTAGTTATAAATGTTCCAAGTAGAATTTGTCAGACACTTGTCGCTTTGGAACTAATTGAATTATTTATTCATAAAAGATTTGATTTCTTCTTCTGGCATGGATGAATCGCATTTCACGTTTACTGTGTCACCATTTGTATAGATGAAACCAGGAACCGTTGGAATGTCGTATTCATCACGGAGAGCCGTAATGCCTTCCATATCAGATTTTTCCACACTATTTACATAATAGATGTGAGTGTCCGTTTCTTCAGCGACCTTTTTTAATTTTCCGACGAATATTTGACAATAAGGACATACAGCCTTGCCAATATAGATAATGGCTTCACCGTTACCTTTTACCAGTTGCTGTGCTTTTGCGGAATCAATTTTATCAAAACTAACTACATTTTCTTCATAAGTGGCAATCATTACTCAATCTCCTCTCAATATTATTTTGACCATGCCCCTACTAAGGGCGAGGTAACCTCTGCTGAATGAAGATAAATCACTTTATCGTAATTCAACAGCTTACCGTTGTAAACCCGCTGTTTACTAGTCGTACTTGTTCGACTGACTTTGATTCCTGACTTTGTAATAGTTCGGGGAATAAATAATGGATGATATGCATTGTTAATCGTCGAGATTCTCCTTTATATGGATAAACATGCATATACATGGATGGATTAAAGTTCGCTTCAATAATTCCATAAGCGTTTTCATGATCTGCAGGAACCTCTGTATTTCCAATAATCAAATCAATGCCACAAATTTTCACCCCGAGTGCAGATACCGCATCCACTGCTATTTTTTTATAATTATCAGGAATTTGTTCGGTCACATCAATCGAATCTCCACCTGTACTAATATTGGAGTTTTCACGTAGATAGATGATTTCACCCTCTTGTGGGATCGAATCGATTCCATATCCTTGACCTTTAAGCATGAGGTTCTCTAATTCACCTAATTGGATGCTTTCTAAAGGTGTTCGATGGTCTCTTCCTCTTAACGGGTCACGATTCTTTTGATCTACTAACTCTTGGATGGTATGTTTACCGTCACCTTTAACATTCGCAGGAATTCGTAATAAAACAGCATAAACGTTATCATTTAACACAAAAAATCGATATTCCGTTCCATTAATAAATTCTTCTATTAATAAAGATGAATCTTCTTTAAATGCTAGCTTGAGTGCCTTTTGATAATCCTCGTAATTTGCGCCTTCTTTGAAGATCGATATTCCTAATCCATAGTTTGTTGTTTTCGGCTTCACAACAAAAGGTCTAGTGGAAAATAAATGATAGGATCGTAAAGCTTGATTGATTGTTTGAAACTCCTCACCCTTAGGTACTCGAAATCCATGTTGGTGAAGAATTTTCTTTGTTACTGTTTTATTTTCCATAATTAAAGTTGAGACATAATTGTCTTTACTTGTCATATTCCCATTCTTCACATATTCAACATGATCTTTTAATTTCAGCTTCAAAAATTGATCTTGTCGATCCAAAATTTCTACTTGGATTCCTTGTTGAATTGCATCAAACATTAAAATCTGAGTGGACAACTCCATATCCGTAAAACCTGCTAATTGATATGGCTTATCCCATGACTTTTTATAATTTTGATTAGCAATTGACGTAGCCACTTGACTTTGACTGCTTTTTTCACTTTCTATATAAAGTCTACCAGCTAAAGTCTTGCTTGGATTCATTAGCATTTCTCTCAGATGAACAAATAACGTACCAGAAACAGTTACATCTAAGATTTCTACAAAATGTTCCATCTCATCAATCATCTTCTTAGCTTCTATTTCAAATTGTGTGTGCGCTAACGGATGCTCAAGAGCCACTATCTCATTGTAAAAATCACCCATTCTTCCCCATTCATCACAATGATCTCCTTCATCTTTCCATAGTAAATAAAGTAAGAAAAGATGGAGGAATTCTGCTTGTTCATAACTAATTCCATATGTTTCAAAAGGATTTTAATCTATATTGCGCAATTCAATATACTGAACACCGTGATCTTCTAAATCTGAAAAATGATGCCCACCTCTTAATCGAACAGGTGCATAAAATTCCTTTTCTTCTGATAGAAGCCCTCTTTTAACCATCAAAGAAAGATCTGATAGATAGTTCTGGATACTACTATACGACACTTTAACCTCATCAGAATTGACATAACCGTATTTACTGCCTCTAATGCTTCTTACGGCTCCATTCAAAGAATGATATTCAAAAAAATTCTTTTCACTAATAGGAGAAGCCCCATAAAAATAAGTTATTAACCATCGATTGTGTAAATAATTTCTTGTTACCTTTAAATAAATCTCAGCTTTAAACTGTTGGTAATCTTTTATCTCCGATTGTAAGCTAAATAACACTTGGATCAACTCTTCACCGAATTCAAAGTTGAAATGAATTCCGCTAACCATTTGTTTGCGACGGCCATAAGATTGCGATAAATTTTGACGATATCGAAAATCTCTAACATTTTTCAATTTTGCAATCGCAATGTCTTCTTCTTTTTCTGGTAACTGTGGTGGCATGCTCAATGGCCATAGCATTTCATTTTCATCCATCGAACGATAAGTAACGTCATGGATCGCTGCTAAGTAATTAAACAGGCCCTCTAATGTATCCGAAACAGGTGTGATTAATTCCATTTGTGTTTCAGAAAAATCTCGTTGAATATATGGATGATCATCTTTTAATTTAATGCTCTTAGGATGATCTGTTTTAGCTAAATTTCCCGAAAAATCAATTCGATGACTTTCTTTTTCAATCCCATAACGGGCTTTTAATAAGTATGTTTTCACACGGTCATTGGCTAACATTTTTTTAAAATCCATAGTTGTTCTCCCCCCAAAATAACCATTTACCGAATATTTTCCCGTTTTTAGTACTAATGGGTATAAAAATATCCACATTTAGCTGAAATGTGGATATTTTTATTTTTCATTCCATGTTTCCAAAAATAATTAAATTATCTTAAATACTTCATATGGAAAGAGAAATGGTCCTCTAAGAATGTAGCTATAAAGAAATAGCTATGGTCGTAACCTTCCTTTTTCTCATAATGTACTACTTGATTATTTTCCTGAGCATTCTTTAAAAAATAAGTTTCATCTAATTGTTCTGGATAAAAATCATCTTCAGTACCTTGCGTAATGAGAATAGGCGGCATTCCGGATTCTTTGACCAATTCTGAAGCATCCCATTCCCTCCAAGACGGTTGATCATCACCTAAATAAGAGGAAAAAGCTTTTATTCCCCATGGGACTTGACTTGGACTTAAAATAGGGGAAAAGGCAGAAATCGCTTTGAATCTTGCCGCATTTTTCATGCCAATCACTAAGGCACCATGACCTCCCATTGAGTGTCCCATAATACTCTCTTCTCCTGAAAAATGAGGTACCAAAGTTGACGCAATAGCTGCTAACTCTTCCACTATATACGTGTACATATTGTAGTTCTTTGCCCACGGATCTTGTGTTGCATTTACATAAAAACCTGCACCTTTTCCAAGATCCCATCCGTCATCGTCAGGCACATCTTCTCCACGTGGCGAAGTGTCTGGAATCATGACTGCTACTTGATATTTTTCAGCCAATTGCTGAAATCCACTTTTTTGACTAAAATTATCATCTGTACAAGTTAAACCAGACAGCCACCAAATAAGAGGAATTTTTTTCTTTTCTTTATTTGATGGTAAGTAAATACTAAATGTCATCTCACACTGTAAAGCTTCTGAATAATGGGTATATTTAATTTGTTCTCCGCCGAAAGAGCGACGTTTTTCAATAAGTTTAAGGCTCACTTTCTCACTCCTCATATGTTAACATCGTACGGATTGACTCACCCTTATGAAGCAAATCAAATGCCTTATTGATGTCTGTAAAATTTAATTGGTGTGTGATAAACGAATCGATATCGATTTCACCATTCATATAATCTTCAACCATTCCTGGAAGCTGTGTTCTTCCTTTCACGCCGCCAAAGGCAGAACCACGCCATACTCGACCCGTTACTAATTGGAATGGACGAGTATGAATCTCTTTGCCTGCGCCCGCTACACCGATAATCGTACTTTCACCCCAACCTTTATGACAACATTCAAGAGCAGACCTCATTACTTCAACATTTCCAATACACTCGAAGCTATAATCTACTCCTCCATCGGTCATTTCAACAACGACTTCTTGGATTGGTTTATCAAATTTAGCTGGATTTAGAAAATCAGTTGCGCCCATTTTTTTAGCTAATTCAAACTTATCCTCATTTAAGTCTATAGCAATAATTCGACTAGCTTTTGCTTGAACCAATCCTTGAATAGCGGCTAATCCAATGGCTCCTAAACCAAATACGGCTGTCACAGCTCCTTCTTCCACTTTTGCTGTGTTGTGTACAGCGCCAATACCTGTAGTCACACCGCATCCAAATAGACCAACTTTATCAAGTGGCGCTTCTTTGTCAATTTTTGCTAAAGAGATTTCAGGAACGACTGTATATTCACTAAATGTACTTGTTCCCATGTAATGATAAATCGGCTCTCCATTATAAGAGAAACGAGTAGTTCCATCAGGCATTAAACCTTTCCCTTGCGTTTCCCGTACGGCACTACATAAGTTTGTTTTACCAGAACGACAGAATTTACATTCTCCACATTCAGCCGTGTATAGTGGAATAACATGATCCCCTGGTTTTACCGAAGTTACTTCATCTCCTACAGCAACGACTACCCCAGCACCTTCATGGCCTAGTACAGCAGGAAATACGCCTTCCGGATCATCACCAGATAATGTAAATGCATCTGTATGACAGACTGAAGTATAGAGAATTTTCACTAAAACCTCTTTTGCTTTTGGTTCTTCAACATCTATTTCCACAATTTGAAGTGGTTCTCCTGGTTTAAATGCAACAGCAGCTCTACTTTTCAATTGAATCCCTTCTTTCTTTTGTTTTCTCATTTACTTTTATATAATTACACACTACAAACACAGTGACAATACTGACATTTTTGTCACTACACTCAAAATGTCAAAAGTGATTCTCTCGGTTTAAATGCAATAGTCGCTTTCCTCTTTAAATGAATCCCGCCTTTCTTTTGGCTTCTACTTTACTTTTTCATCATTACACATTCAATTTCATTAGACAATACTGACGTTTTTGTCACTACAACAAAAAATCAACAAAGGGATTCTCCCGATTTAAATAAAACAGTCGCTTTACTTTTTCATCATTCCATAATATAATTCAGTAGGAAATACTGACATTTTTGTCACTATAAACAAATATATAATAGAAAGGCAAGGAAAAGATGGTCATTCATTATAAAGAAAAGTCCTTTTTTACTAGCAAAGATTTAGCTCTGTCCGTAATAGGGGGGCGTTGGAAAATAGCCATTATCTGGTGTTTGCTCCAACAATCCCCATTACGATTAAGCGAAATACAAAAATACCTTCCGGATGTCAATCAACGTATGTTAATTAGACAATTAAGGGAATTAGAAGAGGATCAAATTATTACCCGAGTGGTATACCCAGTTGTCCCTCCTAAGGTGGAGTATCAACTTAGCGAAATTGGTCTTCAACTAGAACCTGTTGTCACTTCCATTTGTGATTGGGGAGATCATTTTAGAGCATTTTTGGATGAAAATACTGATAAAAAATCAGTTGAATAAAATTTAAGTCGATTTTGATTATTTATAACTAGTAAATAATCGTAAATATGCAGGAGGATATACACAGGCTACAAGCAATCCATATCCTTGAAAATCGATACAAAATGCTAGGGTAACGGAAGGAATCGAATGATAATACTCAAATTTCTTATTATGCGCTATACACACAAATGGGGAAAAGATTCTTAAATGATGGGTTGGAAACATCTAAAAAGCCACGAAGCACTATTAAACTAATGCGCTTCGTGGCTTTTATACATTTTTACTCAAATCTTTCTCTTCCCATTTTCGTTTAAGTCTACTCTTGCCATAAATCACTTTCCTTATTGAGTGTTATTCCATAATACGGCCCGATTAGAGGTTAAGAGCAGGGTTTTATGAGAAGTTTGCGTGAATTTCATAAGTTCACTTTCTCGCTATCCAAGGGCTTAGCTTACTAATCGCTTATGTTCAGATATTCTATACATACTGATTCTCCATATACCAAATGTTACACCTTGAAGAATAAAGAAGATACTTACCCATTCCAAAATTGAAGGGAAAGTTGCATGATAGACAAATGAATAAAGTAACCCAAACATTGTCTCAAAAACAATCATCATACCAGCCATGGAGACAGTTAATCGAATAGAAGCTTGATTCCATGCCCATGTTGCCACCCACGAACTAATAATCCCCAAAACAATAATCCCAATCAAATAATGTATAAAGTAATCCTGAACTAAAAGGTTACTCATTACTTGTTGATTTGTTAGCCTACTAATAAGCAGAACGAATATAACTAATGTTAGCGTTTGGACACCAACGATTGTGGAAAAAAGACTTGGAGAAACCTCAGATTCTTTTTTGAGAAAATTAGCATTTGATATTCCATACCATGTCCACAAGGCAAGAGCAATGAAACAAAATAGGAATCCAAACAAAAGACTACTTTTTGATACAGTTATGCTACTAACATCTCCTTGCCCACTGCTATACAATAGAAAGATACCTATTAATATCGAACAAGCAGGAATCAGTAAAATTTTAAAAGGAAATTCTTTATTCAGTAGATTCCCAACAAAACTGATAACTATAGGTAGAGTTCCAATAATTAACGTGGTAATGGTAGCTCCTGCATACTTGATTCCTAATACTAAAAAAAAGAAGAAACCGATATTTCCAGTAAAAGCATAAAGCAGTGCTCTGGACCATACTCTTGATGGAATATGTAATGGATTTTTTTTGTATATCATGAATATAAGAAGAGAAGATAAGCCATACATAAAGTAGCGCCCCAAAGTAATTTCCAATGCTGAAAAAGTGGAAAGTATATTCGGAATAAGAAATGCTAATCCCCAAGCTGCCCCTGCAATCATTCCAAATATTATACCCAGAAAGGATAAACGGTTATCGCTCATTTTTGTTTACCTCCCCCCCCAAAATGAATGATGTGATTTTATTATAGTGGGAGAAAGTTAATTAGTATTGTATATTCTTGCTTGCTAATATATATTGTCTAGGCGTGACTCCAAGTGCTTTTTTAAATCGCCTTGAGAAATGACTTTGATCCACAAAACCTACATCTATTGCTATTTCCGAAATGTTACTGCCTTTTTCTAATAATTTTTTAGCATTCTCTATTCGAATTTTGTTGAGGTAAACATGAGGAGATATGCCACATTGTTTGGTAAATGTTCGAGCAAATTGATATTCGCTTAAACCTATTAGCTCGGAAAGGTTAGATAAGGTAATATTTTCGTAATAATATTCGTGTATGTAATCCTTCACTAGTTGAATTCTCTGTTGTGGTAAAGTATATCCCTTAACATGTCTTAATGATTTTTCAGCGAACCTTTGTAATAATACATTGAAAAACAGGAAAAACTTCTCTTTTTGCTCTAGTTCGGAATAGGAATATTCTAATGCATAATGTAAATCTAAAAATAGGTGTACGATTTCTCGATTTGTAATAATTACCTGTTTGAAAAATAATTGACTTTTATCTGTTTGATTTTCTATCCCTAACAGTTTTTCAATTAATTGTTTTTCAGGGTAAATCATACGGTAAGTATAACCATCGGTTTTAGCTGCATATCCAGTGTGAACTTCTTCGGGATTAATAATCACTAAATTATTTTTCATTCCAAATTGTGTTTCCCCTTTATAGTGAAATCCCTCCACACCGTCTTCGATAACACCGATAGCAAATTCACTGTGAGCATGTTTTGAGAAGGCATGGTGAACATAGGTAGCATGCAAACAATCCATCGATTCTAAGTGTTTACTTTTCCAAAAAATAACTTTTTCTGTTTGCGTGTTAAGATTCAAAATAAAATGCCTCCTTTCCTCTGCAAAATTTCATTTCGTAAATTAACTGTTTTTTTGAAGAATACTTTAATTAATTGATCAGTCGAAGCAATGCCGTATAAAAAAGTATCGATAGTTTTTGAGTAAAGATCATTTTTTTCATTCATGTTAAATACACCTGTTTGGATACCTACCGATAATTGTTTTTGACTATAGGCCATTCTGGTGTTAATTGTTTTATAAAGCTGATTTTGAACTAAAGTATTAGACTTTTTATAACTGAAAAATTCATCACCCACATTTGTCAGAGGATAATTGTGATCATAGATACCCACATATTTTAATTCCGTGTAGTTGATCTATTGTACTGGAATATTGTTTTTTTGTTTTCCCACTGTTCCATTCCTTTTCCCATTCGTCTAATACATGAATAAGTAGCACTTCTTCTTTACTGTCAAAATGATAGTTTATATTTACTTGATAGTTTCCTACTTAATAACGATACTGCCCCTTTCTTATTATAAGGTCAGCCAGATAAGAAAAAAATTCCCGTTTGACCATTTTTATGGTCTTATTATAACAGTAGCCAGGGGTAAAACGTAACTGCCGTGGGCTTTGATCCCTTCAGCTAAACAGTTTGCCCCCTACTTATAGAAACATGATTGAGCTCCACATCAAATGAGTATTGCCCAGATGAGGTATGTCATTAAAAGAATTTCCAAAAGAGCTGGTATTGATAAAACCATACATCCACATCAGTTGAGACACAGCTATGCAACGCATTTACTAAAATAATGGAGCTCCTCTTGATGTCATACAAAGTTTGCTTGGGCATGAAAAGAGTGAAGCTACTCGTATCTATGCTCAGTTGAATGGGAAGTTAAGACAAGAATTTTATAGAAAATACTTTTAAATTAAATCACAAAAAATATAGTTTAATCTATACTAGTTTGAAATTGTTTGTTGCGTAGTAATTGTCTACTACGTATTAAGGAAATGACGACTTTCCTTATTCCACACTGCGAAGCCTATAGTTAATTGTCACAAACTCAGGTCAATCATAATTACCATTATGATTTTCCTCAAAAATCGATTTATTTATCTAAATTTTACCTATTATATTGCCAAATGGTAGGTTACCCTAGCATTAATTGATAAAGTATCAAGTATCCTAGCATAACCTACCATTTTAAATAGTTTTAGATGTTTAATTATCAAATAATTCCAATTCACCATACTCATTATATTTAATAGAATGCCCTGTTGTTTCTTTAGATTGTATGGTTTCTTGCTTATTTTTTTGTCTTATCTTATTTAAACTTTGATCTTCTTTTGGTGGTAAAGGGATATCTAGTTTTCCTTCTTTAAGGATATCAATAACTTTCTCCTTATTAACTCCAATTATTTGAATCTCCCAACAGTAGTTAGAAAGTCCCTCTACAGCTGCCTGGACGATCGTTTGCCAACGTTCGTCCTTCTCTAGTGGTATTTTATCTTGCCTTTTTGTAACAAAGAATATAGCTGCGTATGGTATGCTTCGGTTATTTTTTCTGCAATAATCGAAAAAGGTACGGTAACGTTTGAATTTATCGACCAGAACATGCTTTCTAGATGACCCAGTGTCTATTTCAACAGCAGCTAGGATCTTGTTTATCTGTAACTCACCATCTGGTTTAAGCTTCCCCTTCTTATGAACTGCTCTTTCTTGGCTTATATTATGAACATATTTAAATTCCTTAACGCAGTATAAACTATGACGAATAAACATATTGTCACTTTGTTCATAGGCTATTGCAAAATCAACATACATCATATGATGTTCTAGGTGACCAAGAGTAGGTTTTAATAGGCTTGGAGTAAAGGAACCATGAATATTATCAAAACCTGCTTTTGGATTAGATGAATCAATTGTAAGGTGATCATGAATATATTGAACGCCTTTATCAGTTAAATAATGTAAAAATTCTTTACTAACTGGGTAACAAGAGACTGTTTTTATAAGCTTCATTTTCCTTAAACTCACGGTAGCACGCGATATATTAGACAGTTGACCATCCTTTTCAGAAGTCAGGTGTCCACATTCGATTTGTCGAAGATGATTGTTCGTCGCCCCCCGCAAATTATAAATATTTTTTAACATACGGTGTTCGATATCGGTAATATTTAAATTTCTCCAAACTCGCATTTAATTCCCCTCTCTATTAAAAGACTTTAAGTAGTGTAAATTCAAGTATTTTCTCACATCTTATAAACCATACATAGTTAATGGATTAGATCTTGTATTGATAGGATTTCTAGTAATTTCCCTCTTATACACAACCTATGTATGACAGCTATGTATAGTAACCATGTATAATTTCCATACATAGCTGATGTACAAGACCACATAAAAACAGTAATGTTTTGATTCTCAAAAACTAGTAATCATAATCTAAATCATTTTGGTCAAGTTCACGCATCGATTTGTGAGAAGATAATTGTTGTAAAGGTTCCTTTGACTCTAACTGACTTTCTTTAAAAGGAAGGTTTACATCCTCTCTGATGGTCACCTCTGAGTTATGTTGAATCCATTTTTTCAACCCTTTAATTTCATCTAACACTAGGTCAAGAGTGGATTGGCTCTTTTGGTTCTGTTTTATATGTTCCTCAGCCCACATTGCAATTTGAGCTGAGAGCTGTTTAGATTTAGATAACTGTACAATCAATTCATAAGCTTCATCAGAGAGTAATGACGTCCTAAAATTAAATTGTTCCCTTTTCATAAGTCATCACCTAACATCTCTTATAGTGTTTCTATCTGACTCGTTTCATGCTTAGCAACGATTTCTCCACCGTATATATTTAACTTACGAGAGTCGGCAGGAAAGAAATGAAACTTATATGCTACTTCTTCCCCCAGAGTTTCTATAAGTGATTCTTCCATATAAGTTTGAAGGATATCTGCAACACCTCCAATATGAACAAAATACACCTGCTCCCCGTAAGAAAATTCAAAAGTAGTTAACGCTTTTTGAATGGCGATTTTAGCTATCTCTTTTAATGTTTTTTCTATCAGATCAGTAAAATCAACTGTTTCTTGCGTCGTTGAATCCACGTAAATAAATTTGCGATTGCTGATATGTTCTAAAATAAACATTTCTAACGTTCGCACATCATGAAAGTGGGTCATCAGTTTGGTAGTTCTTAAATTTTCAAGCTTCTTAAGGTAACTCTGATCCGTAAAGCTAGCAAAGTCATCTGGACTTGAAGGTCTTTTTAAACCTTCTTTTAATACTGATAAATCTTGAGTTTGACCACCTATATCATCTATTACAACAATTAAATTTTTCAATTTGTTAGATGATTCTAGTTCATTGAGCTCAAGATCGTATTTTAAGGCAAATCTTGCTGTTTCCCCTTCAATTCGACATGCGGCTTTCAACACATTAATATCTAATGTACGTTTATAGCCCGGTGTTAATAATTCAACTTGTGCATGCCCTTCAAATCGACTGGCCATTTTATGTAACATTTGCGAAAATCTCTCAGCCTTTTTAACTAACCAAGTTGGTAGCATAGTTAAGAAATACTGAACTTCAATTTGGTCATGATCTTTTTCAGGATATTTGTAAGCATGGTAAAAAGCGAGACTAGCTAACCAAGTAACCCAAACCGTAATAGATTCCGTTTTATCATGCAATTTATCCATATGAGAATTCCCTAGTATGTCTATTTTTGCTTTTTCCCCGATTTTGAAATAACGGTCTACTCCACTTACTTTTGTTTTAATTACAAGCTGTTGTAATAAATTTTCTTGGTCTACTGCTTCCACAAATAAACCTTCAACTTCTTTCTCCTCAATCTCATAGACTGATGAAGGCATTTCAAAATAGTTTCCATCAATCATATGTTGATTAATTGAATTCCCAAAGTCTGATACCCATCGTGATAACCTCATTTTTAATTCCTCCATTCGAATGATAGTATTTTCACCTTAAAATAATCTTCAATCATAACTCTGGTGTTTGCAAAATTTGGATGGGTTATTTTTAGACAGCCCTTAATACCTTAAATAAAATTTGCAAACAAAAAAGCACCGTTCATATAAAAGACAAGCCTAAGCTTCTCTTAAATATGAAACGGTGCTTCCGCTTCATCGATTATTTTTTTGAAATTATTTTAGGTAGAAATCTCCTGAAAAATTTTCTAATAATTATTGTGACTATAATTATTATACAAAGTTATTAATTAGTCAATAGTTTAATCCTAAGTTTTTTACTTTAATTTACAGAAGGTGATAAAAAATTTCAAATGAAAGTATTAATTCGTTAATTTTCCCTAAAGTGAAAACAACTATTATATAAAAGATAAATCTTTTATATTAATAAAACCTATTACACGAATTGTAATCACTTGTCCATCAACAGTTTGCAGCTACAAAGTATATATAAAACCAAAATAAAAGTCAAGAAAGTCCAATTAATCTAAAATAAAACGAAATTATAACCCTATAAATCCAAAATCATTTATCCACAAAAAGGTTTTAACACATTAAATGATTTAGATTAGTCTTGTTTATTCACAAAATATATGATTTATCCTAATTATTAACATTGTTCACAAATTTCTTTTTGGAATTATAGGAATTTAAAATACATAAAAAAACCGTTCCTTTTTGAAGGTACGGATGCATAAAATATTTTTTTGAATTGTAACATGCAATAGATATATACAACCTCAAAAACAAATACCCCTACTCCAATAAAATTTTAAAGAAGGGGGTTTGTTTTGAGCAATTTGAGCTTTATGAGAAAATGCTCTAATTTAAAATCCTCTGGCACATCAGGAACGATTTCAACAACGGGTAATTTTTCAATCTCCTCCAGTAATAAATTTATGATTCTTTTCTCATCTTCTTGATCAAAGACGATTTGATCATTCAATTGCTTTTCTATGTATTCCTCAAGACGTTGATAGGCATACCAATCTACCTTACGTTTGTATGCCAAGTTTCTCACAACCTCTATTCCTTTTAGTTGAGACAAGAGAGGACTGATATAGTAATCATTTTTGGACAGTACCTCATAAACATCTCTTGAATACAGAAACTTTAGACGAGGTAGTGCTTTTTCACAAGCTTGTTTGATAGATTTTTGGCTATATCGGGATGCAAATGATACGAAATCAAATTCACGTCGATGACGTTCTTCACCTTTTAAGTAAGGTGCAATGTAAGGGTAAACATTGGTTGTGTATGTAATATGCAAATAGTCCGCCTCTTGCTTAAATCGAGTTTCTTGCTTGAGAAACTCCAGCATATGGCGTGGGAATCGTTGATGGTCCTCAACAAAATTTTTTATACGTTGAACGACATGGCGCATCACTTTATTACCGAAATCTTTTAAAAAACGAACCATTTGATCAAAATCGAGTCCATTGTTAATGGTAATTAGCTCTTTCAAACCATATTCTTCTAATAAATTTTGTAAATAATACCGCTGTTTGGAATATACTTCTACCGGTTTAATTGTATCATGGTATTCTGTTTTACCTGGTTGATAAGTAATCAAATAACTTGGATGTATAGAAAAGACTGCTTCTTTATATCGTTGGATTTCTTTACCATCCCGCGTTTTTTTTATTAGTTCTGCCCGTTGGAATAATGGATCGTATTTTTTGTTATTCACTTCATCCTTTAATGGTTCAGTGAGTTCAGATAAAGATTTTCTAATTAAGGCAGTATCGGGTTTATGTAAGAATTGTTTCAAACCACCCATACGGATATCATTATGTTCTTTTGATATAGAACGCTTGATAATTTTATTCATACCGCCTTGTTGCATTAAAATAACATAAAATAGCTTTTTAGATGATATTTTCAGACCGTTAAACACCTTAGAGAAAACAATAGGATGTACAATAACAAAACGATATGGTTTATTATTTTCAGGATTAATATAATGGTTTAAGTAGAAATTATATAATTTAGAGTCTTTTTGGTACGTCCAGTCAATCAATCCTAGCTTTTTAAATTTTTCTAAAGAAGCATAGAATTCCGATGCAGAAATAGGCTCTTCAAAATAATTAACTAAGCGTTTATAAATAGTATGCTTTTTGACATTTAAAATATTCGCTTTTATCGAGTTACATACTTTAAAAAGGATCGTCATGGATTGTAAATCAGCATGTGTAACATGATGTAACTTATAGAATCTGTCTTTGCCTGATTTTGTTTTGGTGACATTAAATTTTTCTTTTTTATGAAAGTGTTGCTCAATATTAAATAGGGCTTTTTGAAATTCATCTGTAATCATAACACCTTCTGTCTTTTTCCCTTGTTTCGCTAAATCATTGTTAAGAATCATCCTACACACCTACTTTTATATAATAAAAAAAGCACCTCTCGCTATTTTGAAATTAGACATAAAACTGCCCTTTTTTCAAAAATCACGAGAGGTGCTTCCCCACGATCAAATTATTCAATTAAAATATTTTATATTAATTATTTATAAAATCGACTGTTAAAACTATTTTTAGTAAGCAATCTGCAAATTTTTTTTAAATGAAAGATAATTTAAAACTACAATTACTAAAATTGTTAATTAAAATAATATCATCATAAAAATCAAATTTCAATAAAAGAATAAATAAAGTATTCAATTTAAATATTTTATTTATAGTTGCAAAAAAATATTTTTTATATTATATTAAAATTAGATTTTGAATGAAAATTAAATATTTAAAATATCTGGAAGCACCAGGTGTTAATTACGAAGCATTATTTGCTTTGTATTAATACTTGGTGCTTTTTTTCGTTTTTATAACAAAAAGGGGGAGTTATCATGCAAAAATTATCCGTTAATTTAGACATTCCAGTACCACCCGATTCAGTTATTATTTCAAAAGTTGAGCTTCAACAATTAATGCAACAAGAGTTACAAGGAGTATATTGGTCTATGAAAGATCTAGAAAATAAAATAAATCGTAAGAGTGAATGGATTAAAGAAAACATTCTTTATCCAAGTAAATTTAGAAAGAAGCTTGATGTTGAAAATGGTGGTTTTGTCTATTATCCAAAGAAACAAGGACAAAGTTGGTCCTTTTTAGCAACTAAAATGTCAAAGTTCTTAGATGAACAATTCAACGAAATATTCACTAAGTAATATCCAAGTAAAAATTTGCATTCTTACAATAGTCATATTAAGCTTAGGTGGACCTAACCGACCACCTAAACTCTTCTGTGGTAGGTGATAAAAAGTGGCTAGTATTCAAAAAAGAGGAAACACATATCAGTTTACAATAAGTAGAATGGTAAATGGAAAATCGACTCCTATAAGAAAAGGAGGATTTCGCACAAAAAAAGAAGCTAAAATAGCTGCAGCTGAAATTGAAGCACAGCTAAATAAGGGGTTATTACCACATCTCACCCCTGCTCCTATAGATGAATACTTTCAGAAATGGGTAAACTTATACAAAACTAATATTAGTCCAACAACTAAGTTACACTATCATTACACTTTAAAGGCGATCAAAGAGTACTTTGGTAACAAACCTTTACAAGAAATTACTCGACATGATTATCAGCAATTCATAAACGAATTTGGTTCATCAAGAGCAAAAGAAACGATTGAAAAAGTAAACACACACATTAGAGGATGTGTACAAGATGCAATTGAAGAACAAATAATTCATCACGATTTCACAAGAAAAACAGTGTTAACGTGGAACAATCCTGCAAAAAAATCAGACGAAAAACATTTAAGCTATTCAGATAGTCAATTATTATTAAATGAATTATATAATCAATTAAAGAACGGACTCGGGTATTATTTAATATTATTAGGATTAACATCCGGCCTGAGATTTGCAGAATTAGTCGGGCTAACAAGAAAAGATTTTGATTTTAGTAAGAACACGATATCCGTTAATAAGACTTGGGGATATATGAAACGATCTCCAGAAGGATTTGGCCCTACTAAAAACGAACAGTCAATAAGAACAATTAAAATTGATGAGGAAACGATGAATGAGTTCAAACAATTATTTAAAACACTACCTAATAATATTCATCAACTAGTTTTTTATAGTCCAGGGTCAAAATATAAAGTAATCAGTAACACAAATGTAAACAAACTTCTTAGAAAAACTCTAATAAATTTGAATATTGATCCGATAACGTTTCATGGTTTACGTCATACACATGCCAGTATTCTTTTGTATAAAAAAGTTTCCATTTATTATGTTAGCGAACGTCTAGGTCATGCTGATATAGATACAACATATAAGAATTATTCCCATGTTATCAAGGAATTAAGACTTGAAGATGAACGAGAAACAATTAATACATTTAAAGAAATGCTTGTGTAAAAAATGTGTAAAATCACTTAAATTTCTATCGTTTTCTACCGTAAACACAAAAATATAAAAAAACGTTAAAACATTGATATATCAACGTTTTAACGTAAACTTTCATTTTTTAAATTAGCTAAAAAAATACTGAAAATACCGGTGGTCGGGGTCGAACCGACACTCCTTACGGAACACGATTTTGAGTCGTGCGCGTCTGCCAATTCCGCCACACCGGCATATGAAATTATGGAGGCGGTAACCGGATTCGAACCGGTGATAAAGGTTTTGCAGACCTCTGCCTTACCACTTGGCTATACCGCCGTTAATCATGGAGCGGAAGACGGGATTCGAACCCGCGACCCCCACCTTGGCAAGGTGGTGTTCTACCACTGAACTACTTCCGCGAATGGCTGGGCCACCAGGATTCGAACCTGGGGTACACGGGATCAAAACCCGATGCCTTACCGCTTGGCTATGGCCCAATGATAGGTTTAGAATGGGGCGACCGGAGGGAATCGAACCCTCGAATGCCGGAGCCACAATCCGGTGCGTTAACCCCTTCGCCACGGCCGCCATATCTGGCAGGGGTAGTAGGAATCGAACCCACATTGACGGTTTTGGAGACCGTAGTTCTACCGTTAAACTATACCCCTATTTATATATAATTATAACATAAAATCAAATGGTGGAGGGGGGCAGATTCGAACTGCCGAACCCAGAGGGAGCGGATTTACAGTCCGCCGCGTTTAGCCACTTCGCTACCCCTCCAAATAAATGGTGGCTCGGGACGGAATCGAACCGCCGACACACGGATTTTCAGTCCGTTGCTCTACCGACTGAGCTACCGAGCCTTAATGGGAAAATAAAAATCTATTAAGTTATAGTGGCGGTCCGGACGGGACTCGAACCCGCGACCTCCTG
>NZ_WOFB01000060.1 GCF_009733865.1 Oceanobacillus salinisoli
CATGAAGAGGATTCGACGTAGTTAAAATTTTAATGTACCCCAAGTATAAGAAAAACTAATCCATTCGCTTAAGGACGAGCGAATGCGAGTATTTCAAATACGCAGGAATGTCTAAGATTTTCAGCGAAGAAGAGGATTCGGTTAGCTAAAATGTAACGTCCTGGCTATAAGAAAATGAGCCTATTTGCTGTAGTACGAGTGAATGCAGGTTCTAATAAAACAATTACCTCTCATATAATCTGTGTAATCAGCTTTTGGCTTTCCATGTTGTAATGGTGTCATGTTTGGAAAGCTATCATTGATTAATGCAGATTTTTTCCATTAGGAATTCATTTTATTATCTTATTAGTACAAAATAGATATAATTAACAACCGAAGAAAGAGGGATGAATGGTGACGAAGTATATTTTTGTAACGGGTGGGGTTGTGTCCTCACTTGGGAAAGGAATAACAGCAGCTTCATTAGGCCGACTGTTGAAAAACCGGGGATTAAAGGTAACAATTCAAAAATTTGATCCTTATATTAACGTGGATCCAGGTACGATGAGTCCGTATCAGCATGGGGAAGTTTTTGTTACACAGGATGGGGCAGAAACAGATCTGGATTTAGGACATTATGAACGTTTTATAGATATTAACTTAAATAAATACAGCAATATTACAACTGGAAAAGTTTATTCCAGTGTCATTCGAAAAGAACGACGTGGAGATTATTTAGGTGGTACCGTACAAGTTATCCCTCACATTACAAATGAAATTAAAGATCAAGTATTCCGTGCAGGCGAGGCAACGAAAGCAGATGTCGTTATTACAGAAATTGGTGGGACAGTTGGTGACATTGAATCCCTCCCATTCCTGGAAGCGATTCGTCAAATAAAAAATGAAGTGGGAAGAAACAGTGTGATGTATGTGCATTGTACACTCGTACCTTACATTAAAGCTGCAGGAGAACTAAAAACAAAACCGACTCAGCACAGTGTGAAGGAATTGCGTTCTTTAGGGATCCAGCCCAATGTTGTAGTGCTTAGAACAGAGCAGCCAATCAGTAAAGAAATGAAAGAAAAGATTTCCCTGTTCTGTGATATCAATGAGCAAGCAGTAATTGAAATGCCTGATGCGGATACCCTTTATCAGGTTCCAATCACCCTTCAAGATCAAAAGCTGGACGAGCTAACCTGTGAGCATTTCGATTTGGATTGCGGTCCTGCAGATATGGAAGAATGGAAGGGGCTTGTTTCCAAAGTACGAAACCTTTCCAAAACGATTAATATCGGCCTTGTAGGTAAATATGTGGAACTTCCAGATGCTTACCTTTCCGTTGTGGAATCATTGAAGCATGCGGGATACGTATACGATGCGGATATCAACGTACAATGGATTAACTCTGAGAAGTTAACAGAAGAAGGAATCAGAGAAGAATTGGAAAATGTAGATGGTGTCCTTGTTCCCGGTGGATTTGGTGACCGTGGAATTGAGGGAAAACTGACAGCTATTCGCTTTGCCCGCGAAAACAATATTCCATTTTTCGGTATCTGCCTTGGAATGCAATTAGCTTCTGTGGAATTTGCTCGTAATGTACTTGGCCTGGAAGGTGCGCATTCTGCTGAAATTGATCCGCAAACACCATACCCGATTATTGATTTACTTCCAGAACAAAAAGATGTGGAAGACTTAGGGGGCACACTAAGACTTGGGTCATATCCGTGTAAATTAAAAGATGGAACGAAGACGAAAGCCGCTTATGATCATGCCGATGTGATTGAAGAGCGCCATCGTCATCGCTACGAATTTAATAATGACTATCGGGAACAAATGGAAGCAGAAGGATTTATTTTCTCTGGGACAAGTCCTGATGGCAGATTAGTGGAAACCATTGAGCTAAGAGATCATCCATGGTTCGTAGCATGTCAGTTCCACCCAGAATTCACATCCCGCCCAACAAGAGCTCAATCCCTATTCAAAGGCTTTATCGGAGCTTCAGTAGAGAACCGAAAAAATTAAATCTTTTTTCAGGCTTTCTTAAAAGTTAAACATAACCATACACACGCTGTTTCGAATAGAAATGGCGTGTGTATTTTTTTTATTAGGCTGTTTTTTAGAGATTTTTGCTTTTACAGAAAATATTTGATAGAAACTCCTGACTAATGAAAATTCCTATCAGTGATATTCTCGCTTGTTCTAATGATAAGGAGGGCTTCATTCGCTCCGGCAGAATACTTACGGTTCGTGG
>NZ_WOFB01000061.1 GCF_009733865.1 Oceanobacillus salinisoli
AGTCCGTACGTCACTAAACGGGCGCTTGCGCTTTTCTTAGGGAAGTGGCGGTTTTTATTTTCAAAAAGATTGGTTGTTTTTGTAACTAAATTTATAAACTGCGAACTAGTGTAGTGTGTTTCCAGAGAGGTAATTTGATACTCTGACATCATCTAAAGTTATGTCAGTTTATATCTACTGCGAGGTTAAAAAATTAAAACTTGCGAAAAGAGCTTGATGGAAAGTATGGGCTGTTATTTCTCTTCTTTCCATAATTGTTCCATGAGGATAACCAGTATCGTACCTACTAATAGACCATTACTTATTACATTTTGTAAAATCGAAGGCAAGTCGACAAATACTTCTGTTGGCAAGAACATCGTTCCCATTCCAATGAGATAAGCAATCCCAACAATGGTAGCTTTTCTTGAGTCGAGCTGTACGGATGCCAGATTACGGATCGCTAATCCAACCAACTGAATAAAGGAAGCCATTAATGCTGCATTTGCGATAGGAGATGGAATGCTGGAAATCAGTGAAATAATTGGCGGAAAGAATGCAATGAAGATGAGTAGAATCGCAGCATAAATAAATGGCATTTTTCGCTTTTGTCCTGTTAAGGCAATAAAGCCGGAAGAAACAGCTAAAGGAACATTGGCAATGGCTGAAAATATACCTGCAAGACCATGATTGATACCTGAGAAGGCGGTTCCCTTATTCATTTGTGCATTCATCTCCTCCGATTCTACTCCCAATGTCTGGTTTACAGCAATGATGGATGCAACAACATTGGAGATAATGATGATTGCTGTAATAAAAGCCATTGGCACCACACTTAAATCAATTGCTGGCATGCCAAATGCAAATATTTCGGGAATAGAAAATAAATTGACATTCTGGTTGTAACTAGGTTGATCCACAACGATGAGATACGAAACCCAGCCGATAATAATCCCAATAAAGACCGCAAAATTACTTAACCAGCCTCGAGCAAATACAGATAAACCGAGGATAATAAAAAAGGTAATAAATGCAAGTGTTGCCTCTGTCAGCTGGATGGTGCTTGTATCTCCCTGTAAGCCAAGCATCCCGCTTAAAAATGTACCACTTAATTGAACCGTTAATAATAAAAAGAAGGTACCGGTAACCAGTGGAGTAAAAATGGGCAAAATCTTCTGGGCAATTTTAAAAGCTCCGAATAAAAATAAAATGAAACCAGTTAAGATCATGGTGGTTTCCAGTGAACGTAATGTACCGTTTAAAGAAGTGCCATTATGTAATCCAGTAACTGCCATTACTGAAAATATACTAATCCATATTCCTGCTGGTCCTTCGATAATAGGAAGGCGATGACCGAACAGAGCTTGAAGCAAGGAAGCTGCACCAATGACAAAGAAGCTCCGCTGCATTAAACCAGATACCTCAATCAAACTCATATCGTAAATTGCTCCGATTACAATAGGCATGGCAACCGTGTTTGCCAGTAGGAACACAAACCATTGAATGGTTTCCATTACAGTCTTTGCATTTAACGTATTGTTCAAAGCGAACACTCCTAATTGAAAATGATAAATACCTGTTTGAGTGGCCTATAAGTGCGTGTTCAAAAAGGAGGATGAAAAGGACCG
>NZ_WOFB01000062.1 GCF_009733865.1 Oceanobacillus salinisoli
AAAGAGCTAAGAGTACTCTTCAAACTGATAAGGTATTCATCGGCATTGAAGCAACCGGCCATTATTACGAAGATATTGTACGTATTCTCATGGATCAGGGATATTCTGTTCACATTATTAACCCTGCCTCAACCCATGAAGAAAGAAAGCAAC
This sequence comes from Oceanobacillus salinisoli, assembly GCF_009733865.1. GTDB lineage: Bacteria > Bacillota > Bacilli > Bacillales > Amphibacillaceae > Oceanobacillus > Oceanobacillus salinisoli. The sequence continues at coordinate 154 of NZ_WOFB01000062.1, forward strand.
ACCTAACGTACACAAAAACAGATGATATTGATTTGTATTTAATTGCCGAGGCTTTAATTGGTAATAAAGCTACAAACTCTAAGTTGAATAAGGGAGTTTATAAACAGCTCCAACATATCACTCGGGCAAGAAAAAGCGAAGTCGAAAAACGTTCTCGTATTAAAGTAGAGATTCGAACCTATCATGATCAGATTTGGAGAGAATATCAAGGTTACAGCACACTGGTTGACAGCAAACTGAAAACAAAAAAGATATTTAGTGATTTTTGGGGCAAAGCAAGTGTACACATCCTAACTCACTACCCTCATGCTTCTCAGATACTTGAGCTAGGAGAATTTGGCTTACGCCAAATATCTAAAGAACATAATTTAAAAATCAGAAAATCAACCATTGAAAAGTTACTTTATGCCGCAAGAGAAAGTGTATCTAAGCCAGTGGAGGACCTTTCAAGTGAACTATTTCTTTTAAAACAAAAGCTCCGTGACTATGAGTATCACACAAAAAATATCGAAACCTATGAAAAGGAAATCGAACGAATATTTATTGAGACAAATGGGATATTACTCCTTACTATTCCTGGTATCGGACTAGTTACAGCTGCTGAGATTTATTGTGAAATTGGAGACCTTTCCTACTTCACAAATGCAGGTCAACTTATTAAAAAAGCTGGAACGAATCCTGTTATCAAACAATCTGGACCTGGAAAGGGATACGCAGGTCGTATTTCTAAACAAGGTAATGCAAATTTAAGAAGAGTTGTCTATAACGCTGGACGAAGTCTATCCGTTCATAATGAAGCTCTTAACCCCTTTGCCAAGCGATTAAAAGAAAAAGGCAAAAAGGCTGGAAAAGTGTATATTGCAATGGGGAATAAGCTTTTAAAAATTGCCTTTGCTATGCTCACAAGACAAGAACCATTTAAATGGGATAACCCTGAATACAATTACAAAGAAGAGGTATTTAAAAAACTAATTTTACCGTTAGCTGCATTAAAAACAACAAATAAATAGGCTCCATTCTTTTGGTTCGAGTGGAGATCGTATCTAATTTCCTGAGGCTCTATGACCTCGATGCTTAGCCTTATCCCATTCGAGCTGTAAATGCGGATTAGTACGTTATTTATCTATTTTGTACTCTATGCCAGATTGCATCAATGCAGATGAAGAATCGAGTGAAAACCCATTTCTGAATCAAGAAAATGGAGCCTATTTTATAATAAACTTGGTTAAATGCTACTTGTAAAAAATTTCGAATTACGGTAGGTGTATTAGAGTTACCCAAAAACTTGAAAAAAGTATTTGACATTGTACGCTA
>NZ_WOFB01000063.1 GCF_009733865.1 Oceanobacillus salinisoli
AAGTTAAGCTCTCCAGCGCCGATGGTAGTTGGGGGTTCCTCCTGCGAGAGTAGGACGTTGCCAGGCAATACATAAGAGACAGGATAGGGTATAGAAAAATTTATATCCTGTCTTTTTTATTATACATAATGATCCTTTGTATAAATGAATTAACGACAAATAATATAACAAATCCCATATAAATACATAGAGGGATTTGGTAAAAATAAAGAAGATTTTAACAATATGCAGTTGCTTGTAAATGAGGTTACATAAATTTTTTGATACATTATATAGGACAAAGGAATTATATTAAAAAGTAAAGTATCTTAGTAATATGGTAATTTATTGTTGATGAATGATTTTTAATGTTTGTTACTAAAATAAGAAGAGCCTTAATAAAGGAGGAAACCATAATGGCAGAGGAAGAAAAAACAGAAAAGGAAAGTAAAGCTGTTAAAAAGGTGAGTGAAGGAGAAACAATAAAAGTAGTAAAAGGAGAACAAAAGGGAAAGCAGGGAAAAGTACTATTAGTAAGAGAAAACTCTGTTATTATCCAAGTTGGTAAACATCCTGAAACTGGTGAGCCGATAAAAACGGTTGTTAATCATAAAAATTATAAACGTGTAAAGAAGTAAAAACATAAGTGAAAGAATCTATTCCGTTAAAAGGATGGATTCTTTTTTTATACACTGGGAATATAAAATTTTGGTCAAGAAGTAGAGAGGATTCGACGTAGCCAAAATTTTAATATAACAGGTATAAGAAGCTAACACATTCACTAAAAGATGAGCAATGCCGACTTATTCTAATTAGCAAACTTACTTACAAAGCTATTAGAAAAAAAGAAAGAGTGACAGTTAGGGGGCTTTGAAATATAATATAATTAAACTTATATGAAAGGTTGGTATTTAGATTGAGTGAAGTTGTTCGTTCTATTCCTCGTCCTCTTGTTAAAACAAACCAGTGGTTTATTGTAACTTCTGTTTTATTAACTTGGTTCACAGGCCAATTTTGGATATTAATTTTACCTTTTCTTGCGGGTTTGAGTGGGATAATTTTTGGTAAAAACCCTATTATCATATTTGCTAGGAGATTCCTTAAAAAAGAGCAAAGCCAATATATTCCAGAAGATTGGGAGCAGCAGGCATTTAATCAAAAAATAGCAGTAATATTTCTTGGTGCTGGATTTCTTAGCTTTGTGTTTGGCTGGTATATAGTCGGTTATATTTTTACTGTGATGGTTGCGATTGCTGCATTTGTAGCTATTTTAGGATTTTGTATTGGATGTTTTATACTTTATCAATGGAAGCAGTACCAATATCGTAGAGCGCAAAAATAACTATTCGACAAAATTCGGGAAGTAACAGTGAACGCCCCCCTTATAATGGACAAATAGGATATA
>NZ_WOFB01000064.1 GCF_009733865.1 Oceanobacillus salinisoli
GGGAGTGTAATATAAACTGTGTAAGTAAGAAATGCGTACGGTTTCTTACTCACACAGTTTTTTTATTTTGATAGAATATAAATATAAAGCTAAAGGAGTGTTTTTATAATGGGGAAATTAAAAAGAGATCCTAACTCCGTAGAATTAGCTAACAAGATTATTGAACAATATCAACCTAAGTCTGTAGAGGAAATGCAAGATGCATTAAAAGATATATTTGGTCCAATGTTTGAGGCAATGTTAAAAGGAGAAATGAATCATCATCTTGGCTATGACTCAAATAATAAAGGGGAAAAGAATACAGCTAATAGAAGAAACGGTTATGGAAAGAAAACCTTGAATACTAGTGTTGGGGAAGTAGAAATTGAAGTACCAAGAGATCGTGATGGCTCTTTTGAACCTAAGGTTGTTCCTAAACGTAAAAAAGATGTTTCTGAAATAGAAGGTAAGGTTATTGCCATGTATGCCAAAGGAATGTCTCAGCGAGATATTTCTTCTACGATAGAGGATATTTATGGATTCTCTGTATCGCATGAAATGATTTCTGATATTACAGATTCCGTGCTGCCGGAACTGGAAGATTGGCAAAGTCGTCCATTAAATAACTGTTATCCTTTTGTTTTTGTGGATTGCATGTACACAACCATTCGCAATCAATATGAGACAAAGAAGTATGCCGTATATACCATTTTAGGATACACAATGGAGGGCAAAAAGGACATTCTTGGCCTGTGGCTAAATGAAACAGAAAGTAAACATAAGTGGATGCAAATCTTTGATGAAATTAAGGCAAGGGGAGTTGAAGATATCTTCTTCATTTCCATGGACGGTGTATCTGGCTTAGAAGAAGGAGCTCGCTCTATATTCCCTGATGTCCTTGTACAAAGATGTATTGTCCACTTAATTCGCAACTCCCTTAAATACGTCCCTTATAAGGATTATAAAGCTTTTACTTCCTCTTTAAGAAAGGTTTATGGGGCACAAAGTCTAAAGGCTTGTCAAAGTGCTTTTGAATCCTTTAAACAACAATGGTCTTCCTATCCTGGGGCAATTGATGTATGGGAACGTAACTTTGAACACGTGGAACAATTATTTGACTATGGTAGTGCTGTTCGTAAAATTATGTACACGACAAATGCCGTAGAAAGCATACACTCCAGCTTTAGAAAAGTGACGAAAAAAGGAGCATTCCCCAACGAGAACGCCCTACTTAAAGTCCTTTATTTAAGGGTGAAGGAACTAGAAAACAAATGGGATGGCGGCTTTATTCAAGGGTGGTCCTTGGCTTTGAACCAACTATTAATGGATGAACGACTAAAGGATAGGGTTCTCAAATATAACTGAGTGTGTTTTGGGACTTACACACTTTATTTGACAACCCC
>NZ_WOFB01000065.1 GCF_009733865.1 Oceanobacillus salinisoli
ACAGTGAACGCCCCCCTTATAATGGACAAATAGGATATAATGAAAATACGTCATAGTGGACTTAATGGGGGGAGAATTTGATGGGGAAAAATCAAAGAAAGGCACATCACAGTGTCGAATTTAAATTGAAAGTTGTTCAGGATATTTTAGAAAATAATCGAAGTGTGGCTCAAGTAGCTGAAGAAATTGGTGTACACCGAGATACTGTTAATAATTGGCGTAAAGCTTATCTTTTAAATGGTAAAGAGGGATTAATAAATTCACGTTCCGTAAATCAAACCAAAAAAGCCAAAGAAAACAAAGAGATTCAAGAACTGAAAAAACAGTTAAAAGAAAAAGAATTGGAGAATGAGATTTTAAAAAAGTTCCAGGCCTTTCTCAAAGAGAACGAATAAGCAAGAAGTACGAGGCTATCTCTTTTTTGAGGAAGGATAAAAAATATTCTGTTGTTCTATTGTGTCGTGTAATAGGTGTATCTAAAAGTGGTTATTATGCCTATTTGAACCGTGAAAAAAGACCTGTATCGAAAGAGGATAAGAAACTATTAAAACTTATTAAACATGTTTATAGAGTTAACAGGGGGACTTATGGTGCAAAACGTATCTCAAAAGAACTGAAATCAAAAGGTACTATTGTGAATCATAAAAAAGTAGCTCGTATGATGCGTGAAGCTAACTTAAAAGCGAAAGTAAGATGTAAAAAAACGACCAAAGAAGGGAAATCTAGCTCAGCTGGTTTTGTATACGAAAATCACTTAGAACGAGATTTTGATGCGGATCATCCAAATCAGAAGTGGGTAACCGATATGACGGAACTATGGGTAGAAACCCGAAAGATCTATATCTCTGCCGTTATGGATTTGTTTAACCGTGAGATTATTGCTTTTGTCATGTCAGATAGTCCAAATCTACAGTTAATTAAAGATACAATAGAAGAAGCACGAAAAAAGCGAAAGTTAAAGACATTGGAGGGCGTGCTTATCCATAGTGACCAGGGAAGCGTTTATAGATCACTTATGTACAACAACTTGAGTAAGGAACTGAAATTTACTCCTAGTATGTCTAGAAAGGCTAATTGTTGGGATAATGCAGTAATTGAAAGCTTTTTCTCCCAGCTTAAAACGGAATTCCCTTGTTTCTATCCTAATTACTCAAGAAAGTCTTATAAGCATGATTTACTATCCTATATTAAACGATTTAATGAGAAACGAATCCAAAAGAAGCTCGGATTCATTTCTCCAAAAACATATTATTTACAATACAAAAAGGGTGCCTAATTGCCGAATTTTTTATTGTCTATTTTTAGGGGGG
>NZ_WOFB01000066.1 GCF_009733865.1 Oceanobacillus salinisoli
TTTATTGTCTATTTTTAGGGGGGTTGACTACAGGCACCACTAGTAACACCCCAGCGAAAAACCCATGCACTTCTCCTGCATGGGCTCATCATATTAAGAATTCTTATCGTTTATCATATCATGCACTTTCGCAATTTCTTCATCTGGAACGACATAATAATAAACTCCATTGATTGTCGTTCCACTTCCTTGTAGCATATAACTATTAACCTCACGACGAACATTCGTATAATTTAACAGCAAGTCTTTCATATCTTCAAAGTCCATATTCGTTGTCATATTATTACCTAAAACATCGATAACCGGATTAATTTTATTAACAGATGCTACCTTTGCACCTTTATTCACAATACCTTCAATGACTTTCCGCTGACGTTCTGTACGGCCAAAATCTCCATCCGGATCCTGATAGCGCATACGCACATACCCCATTGTCTGCGGTCCATCTAATGTAATTTCCCCTTCTGTATAATGGAAGCCCTGTTCATAATATCCAGTGTCCACCCAATCCAGTTCATTATCAATAGTAATTCCACCAAGGACATCCACTAGATCTGATAAACCCTCCATATTAATTTGGACAAAATAATCCAGTTCAATATCCAGCATATCTTCCACCGTAGCGATGGACATATCCGCTCCGCCGTAAACAAACGCATGATTAATTTTATCCTCAAATTCCTTTCCTGAAATAATGGTTCTCGTATCACGAGGAATGCTGACGATTTGCATTTCATCATTTTTCGGGTTTAAGGTTAATACCATTAATGCATCGGAACGTCCCCTGTCACCACCACGCTTATCAACCCCAAGGAGGAGAATATTCAATGATTCCTGATTCGTAACTTTTTGTTTCACTACCTTTGAATCAATGCTGGTAACCTTTTCATGCATTCCGTCATTCACCGTTTCCTTCGCATGATCATAAATGGAAAAAGCATATGCTCCTACACCTATTACCCAGAGTAAAACGATTGCCAACACTCCGAAAATCACTTTTTGCCATAGTGGCCTTTTCTTTTTATTGTTTCTAGCCATTCTCATCTTCCCCTATTAGTTTAAGTTCAATTTACTTCCTGAAAATTCACACTGCAGCTATTCACACCAATTTCTCCATGCCCATCACCGTTTTTCCTAATCCGCCAAACTACCTAACTTTGAGACTATTATACTATTCACACAGGTGCCTGTAGTCACCCCCCCTAAAAATAGACAATAAAA
>NZ_WOFB01000067.1 GCF_009733865.1 Oceanobacillus salinisoli
ATCCTTAGAAAGGAGGTGATCCAGCCGCACCTTCCGATACGGCTACCTTGTTACGACTTCACCCCAATCATTGGTCCCACCTTCGGCGGCTGGCTCCAAAAGGTTACCTCACCGACTTCGGGTGTTACCAACTCTCGTGGTGTGACGGGCGGTGTGTACAAGGCCCGGGAACGTATTCACCGCGGCATGCTGATCCGCGATTACTAGCGATTCCGGCTTCATGCAGGCGAGTTG
>NZ_WOFB01000068.1 GCF_009733865.1 Oceanobacillus salinisoli
TTGTACCATCCATTGTAGCACGTGTGTAGCCCAGGTCATAAGGGGCATGATGATTTGACGTCATCCCCACCTTCCTCCGGTTTGTCACCGGCAGTCATCCTAGAGTGCCCAACTGAATGCTGGCAACTAAGATCAAGGGTTGCGCTCGTTGCGGGACTTAACCCAACATCTCACGACACGAGCTGACGACAACCATGCACCACCTGTCACTCTGTCCCCGAAGGGAAAACCCTATCTCTAGGGTGGTCAGAGGATGTCAAGACCTGGTAAGGTTCTTCGCGTTGCTTCGAATTAAACCACATGCTCCACCGCTTGTGCGGGCCCCCGTCAATTCTTTTGAGTTTCAGCCTTGCGGCCGTACTCCCCAGGCGGAGTGCTTAATGCGTTAACTTCAGCACTAAGGGGCGGAAACCCCCTAACACCTAGCACTCATCGTTTACGGCGTGGACTACCAGGGTATCTAATCCTGTTCGCTCCCCACGCTTTCGCTCCTCAGCGTCAGTTACAGACCAGAGAGTCGCCTTCGCCACTGGTGTTCCTCCACATCTCTACGCATTTCACCGCTACACGTGGAATTCCACTCTCCTCTTCTGCACTCAAGTCCTCCAGTTTCCAATGACCGTTCGCGGTTGAGCCGCGAGATTTCACATCAGACTTAAAAGACCGCCTGCGAGCGCTTTACGCCCAATAAATCCGGACAACGCTTGCCACCTACGTATTACCGCGGCTGCTGGCACGTAGTTAGCCGTGGCTTTCTGGTTAGGTACCGTCAAGG
>NZ_WOFB01000069.1 GCF_009733865.1 Oceanobacillus salinisoli
AAGTCTCGCTAGTCGCTGGGCGCTGGAGCTAGACATCAAAGCGCAAAAATTTATACTTTCTTATTTCTTTAGAAAAGCGCAAGCGCCCGTTTAACGACTTACGGACTGCGCCTATAAAAAAGCTACTCCATACGAATAACAGGTTCAGTTCTTGGAGAGAAAGTATTTAATAACACAATATTTAGGAATGCAAAACGCTATGTGATTTGCATTCCTTTTTTGTTGATATAGCAACATTTTAGTAATTAGATAGTAATTTCGCAACCTTTTACACACGAGTACAAACTTTGTACAACCTCTTTGTGTCTTAAAGCAACTGTTAATTGTGATGCTATTTGTGTTGAAAAAATGCAGAAATTAGTTATAATTCAGAAGATTGATGGGGTTTTATGTTAAAATAAAAATGAAGAATGGGAATAATACTTAACGCTAACGGCAGGATTGTAGAAGAGTCCAGATTAACCTTTATTCCGCAATCGGGCCAGTTTCTTGAATAACACCTAATAAAGTAATTAGATATTTCTGTTAAAATATAACAAGGATTATGAGATAATTTATGCTATTAATATATAAGTAAAAACAATAACGATAAGGGAAAAGGAGGATGGAAAATGGATGTAAAATATCCAATTGGGAAATTACAAGTTCCTGAAAAAGTAACATTAGAAAATGTTCAAGAATGGTTAAAGGAAATTGAGTCTTACACGATTCGATTAAGAGAAACTGTCGACTCATTAAGTGAAGAGGAATTAAGCAAAACTTATCGTGAAGGTAGCTGGACAGTTGGCGGGCTTGTTCATCACATTGCAGATTCTCAGTTGAACATGTATCAACGTTTGAAGCTGGCTTTA
>NZ_WOFB01000007.1 GCF_009733865.1 Oceanobacillus salinisoli
GGGGGGCGTTCACTGTCACTTCCCGATTTTTGTCGAATGGCCCGGGTTAAAACCATCCTTTTTTTCGAAACCAGAATATCATGATGATAGATACGAGCAGCATGATTCCTAATATGATAAAGTAGCCATAATGCCACTCCAATTCTGGCATATTTACAAAATTCATCCCATAGATACCAGCAATAAAAGTTAGCGGTGCAAAAATGGAAGTAATGATGGTAAGTATTTGAATCACCTGATTTTGCTGGTAGGAATTCAAAGAAATAAAATTATCGCGGATGTCATTTGTTATGTCCCGATTGGAATCCACCATTTCTGATAGCTTCAGTAGATGGTCATAGATATCTGCAAAATATTCACGCCGACTGTGAATGCCCTCCAAATGATGGGAATTCAAGATGCGATAAAGTAAATCCCGAATCGGATTAATAGTATGACGCAATTTCAGGAGTTCATGCCGCAATTCAAATAACCGGTCAAGTAAAAGATTCATGCTTAAATGATTTGGATTTTCTTCCACATCATTAATCTGATCTTCCAATTCGTAAATAATGGGAAAGAAGTTATCCACCACTTTATCGAAAACTTCGTAGAAAACTCGGAATTCATCCCAATTGTCAATATCTTTACGTTTGATTAGTTCATTCCATACTTGGTTTACCTCAATTAAATCTGTCAAATGAAACGTAACAATAAAATGATCTCCAAGGAAAAAATCAATTTCATGCTGATTGTAGTGATTCTCCCCAATCGTATGGGTAACAACTAAGGAAAAATCATCATAGTAATCCATCTTTGGACGCTGCTGTCCCTGAATACAATCTTCTATGGCAAGCGGATGGAAATTCAGGATCTTATCAAGCTTTTTAATTTCTTCTTCGGTCGGTTTGTTAAAATCGATCCACCACCATTTATAATGTTCAAACTGGAAGTTATCGAGGTTCCGGTCTAATGTTCTTTCGTTTTCAGAATTTACTGCTAAGATCTGAATCACGATGGAAAACTCCTCTAAAATATAAAAATTTCATTCGCACGATTTAGGTATATCCCGAAACATCAGTTGCTATTCTTTAGTGTGCTTTTCGAGGTGCCATCGAGGTGCCTGTCACTTCCCGGATTTTGTTGGAATTTGTCGAATTTAAGCAGCAATACTTTCTTTCTGTTTAAGCCATCTAAGGTAAATGCCTAAAGCTTAGCGAACTCCATGCTCTCTAATGTACCAAAAAAGCCCTATTACCTTACTTAGGTATAGTGACTTTAATCATTAAAACTAATATTTATTTATGTTTTTAGAGCGATGTTTTTCTTCTTCGGAAATAACACTACGAAATGAATAGACAAAGACGCCCCCATCTGATATGTGTCTTTCAGCAACGCCAATTTTCACATAATATTCCAGCTTTCTTTCCGCATCGAGAATGGACAGATTTGTATTGGCTGCCAGTTCAGCCGTGGTTATTTTCCCTTTTGAATTTGCAGCAAGTTTGAGAATCTCATTTTCCAGTAAGTCTTCTTCACGCTGCTTTCTTTTCTTTATCATCCGTGCACATATAAAAATTCCGAACAACAAAGGTACGAGTCCTAAAATGAGGCCGATTGTCATATCTGTTATAAGGGACTCTTCCGGCAGCGAATAGTCGGTCATTGTAACGGCAACAGTAAAAATCGCTCCGATAAAAAAACCAAATAAAGCAATGAAAAGTCCGATGATGAAAACAATTCTTTCTTTCAGCTCCATTGATCCACCTCTTATATGTTGATAAGGTTACCCTTTTTCATTTGTAGAAAGTATCAACCATAATTTACATTTTGATTTAATTTGCAAAGGTTGTCAATGGTGTTTAAAGGTGATTGTAGGAGATGTATGAAAGGGTGAGTTTTTGTTGATACTGGCATAATAAGCCATCCGTATATGATGGCTTGTTTATGTCCGTATGCTAAAGGTGGATAAACAATATGAAAACAAGTATCTTATATACCATAAGGCCGGTGGAATCAAGCGAATTCTATGCAGGTCAAGAAGCGGAAATAGAGCGATACAGTAAAATACATCATCTTTTTATTTTAAAAAAATACAGTGATATCGGATACCCTGCAACCAATATGAAGCGTCCTGCTTTGAATGAGATGATAAAGTTTCTTGTTCATACTGAAGAGAATATTGATACCATTCTTTTTTATGCAATCCAACACTTGGAAAAAGATATGAAGCGAATCCATTATGTAATGCCTATTGTAAAAAAACATGTAAATGAAGTGACCTTTATAAAAAATCCTTCGAGCAATATACTGGATGAGTTTAAGAACATCCATAAACCAATCCCCGGCAGAATAAGAAAAACAAGCTAACTCTATACGACAAATTTCAGGAAGTGACACCACAGTCAAGTTTTAAGAATACACGAAATTATCAGCGTTCAAAGTTCAATGGATGTCCTTCAGGAGAGTTCTGAATTTTTAGAGAATCCACATCTGATTCGACAAATTTCGGGAAGTGACAGGCACCCCATTGAAATCTCAAATTAAGCGACATTATGCTTTGTTTCTGTTAACATATAGGTATATGAATTTAGTGTTAATAGGAGGTATGAGATGGATTTTAGGGGAGGAACAAACGGTTCAAACGGCCCGAATGGTCCGAATGAACAACTGATGAGAAAGATAAAGAAACTCGGTAATCGTTCAGGTATTATAATTGGAATCGTCTTCATGTTATTTATTATCGGTACGCTTGGACTGAATTGGGTTACAGAATACATATGGATGGATTCACTGGATTTTGGTTCTGTGTTTACCACCATATTTATGACGAAAGTAATGCTTGGTGTAATAGGGTTTATCCTATTTGCTGTGGTAACTTATATTACGATGTTTTGGATTAGGCGTTCTTATACAACACATTTTGATCCCCACCAGCTGCCACCGGTTTTTCGCCAGGGGAAAGTTATGGGCTGGATCATTTTTGCTGTTTCAGTTTTCATAGGCTTAATAGGAAGTGTTACTGTTCAGGGAATTGGATGGGAACCAGCATTGAAGCTAATGAATCATGTCCCATTTGGTGAGACGGATCCATTTTTTAATAGGGATATTTCATTCTATATGTATGTCCTGCCATTTCTGCAATTTGTTATTAATCTATTATTAAGTTTTAGTATTTTTATTTTAATCGCTGAAATTGGTGCCTATTCTGTTTTTCATATGTATCGTATGAGCAGATCGGCACAGACCCATTTAGGTATAACAGTGGTAATCGTGGGAATTCTCCTGGCGATGACACACCTTTTAGAACCATTTGGAACATTGCTGACAAACCGGGTAAATATGTTCCAGGAAAGCGTTGTGCATGGGCTTAGCTACACAGACCGTGTGATTAATATTCCAGTCTCCTATATTCTTGCGGCAGCTGCCATTATTGGAGCAATCTGGATTATCATTTCCCTTAGAAAAGGAAGTATCCAGAAAGTTATAACACCTATTGCTGTCTACTTCGGATTAATTATTTTAGGGCAGGGTGCATCATTTGTTGTTCAAAATTTTGTTGTTTCTCCAAATGAATTTTCCCGGGAAAAGCCTTATTTGGAACATAATCTGAATTTTACAAGGGCTGCGTATGATTTGGAAAATATGGAAGAAAGGGAACATCCAGGCAATGTTGATTCCCTTGATGAAGATATGATTGAAAGAAATAAACTTACCCTTGATAATGTGCGAATTAATGATGCAAGACCACTTCTGGATGTCTATAATCAGCTGCAGACGTTTAGAACGTATTATCAGTTTAATGATATTGATATTGACCGGTATGAAATAGATGGTGAGTACCAGCAAGTATTTATCGGGGCAAGGGAATTGAATACGGTAGATTTGCCCTCACAAGCCCAAACATGGTTGAACCAAACTCTTCGCTATACGCATGGATATGGGGTTACAATGAGTCAGGTGAATGAGGTTACATCTCAAGGTCAGCCACAATATATGGTCAGAAATCTTCCGCCACAAGGGGTACTCGATATTGAGAGACCGCAAATCTACTATGGGGAAGAAAGTTATGACAGTGTAATTGTTGATACAGAGGTAAATGAATTTGACTATCCGGCGGGGGATGAGAATGTAACAACACGTTACGAGGAAGAGGCTGGCATACCGCTGATAGGGTTAAATCGCCTACTATTTGCAGTGGATGAAGGTTCATTCCGTATTCTCGTTTCCGGACAAATCAACAGTGATAGTAAATTGCTGCAAACTCGTAATATTGTGGACCGTGTGAAGCGAATCGCTCCATTTTTTGAGTATGATGATGATCCGTATATCTTTGTTCGTGATGATGGAAGTTTAGCATGGATGATGGATGCCTATTTAATAGAAGAAGGCTATCCATATGCGGAAAGCTATGAAGGAAGAAAGAATTATATTAAAAACCCAGTAAAAGTTGTGATCGATGCGTATACTGGTGAGGTTCATTACTATATTACGAATCCAGAAGAACCGCTTGTACAAACGTATCAAAATATGTTCCCTGATTTGTTTTCAGAAGAAATTCCTGATGATGTGAGGAGTCACTTCCGTTATCCTGAAGACTTGTTTAAGATTGAAGCGGAGATATTTGGAACCTATCATATGACTAATCTGGAACTCTTCTATAATCGGGAAGACTATTGGCAGTTCCCGACAGAAAGATATTTTGATGAAGATATCGAGATGGATCCATACTACATTACGATGAAATTGCCAGAATATGAGGAAGAAGAGTTTATCCTAATGATGCCTTATACACCAAGAAATAGGCAGAATATGATTGCTTGGATTGGTGTCCGTAATGATGGAGAAAATTATGGGGAAAAAATTGTTTATCGATTCCCTAAACAGGAAAACGTATATGGGCCGCAGCAGATTGAAAATCGTATCAATCAGGATAGTGTCATTTCACAGGAACTGAACTTATGGTCACAAGGGGGTTCATCGGTAATTCGTGGGAACTTACTTGCAATTCCGATTGAAGATACGATTTTGTATGTGGAACCAATTTACATTGAGTCTTCCAATGAAACATCCCTTCCTGAAGTAAAACAGGTTATTGTTGCCTATGGGGATCATATTGCAATGGAGGCCACCTTTGATGAAGCATTGGAGGAAATTTTAAGACGTGTAGAATTAGGGATAGAACCTGAGGAAATTCCTGATCTTGACGAAGAAGGGCTACCTGCTGAAGATGGAATAGATGATGGAACAGAAGATGAAGGTGCTGTGGATGAGGGAGAAACGGAAATACCAGGTGCAGACCCTATCTTGGGTGCTGATGAAATGCTGCAGGAAGTTTCTGACCTATTCGAACAGTATCAAGATGCCTTATCAGCAGGCGACTGGCAAAGAGCCGGCGAACTGATGACAGAAATTGAGCGATTACTGGAATAGAAGTGCTTTTAGAGGTGCCTCTAAAGGTGCCTGTCACTTCCCGAAATTTGTCGAATGCAGGAAGTGTTGGTGCATAGTATAGAAAAAGCGAACGGTGCCTGGCACCGTTCGCTTTTTTAATGTAGTCGTTTTGCTCCAAGGTATCGTGGAGACCAGTATGGGTTGTCCATACTGCTGATGGTTACGCCAGTGGATGAGCCAGAATGGAGGAACTGGCCATTACCTAAATAAATTCCTGCATGAGATGGACCTGCTTTGTATGTTTCAAAGAATACTAGGTCACCCTTGGAAGGAGAGGAAACAGATTTACCTGCACTCCAAATCATTTCCACTGTTCTAGGGAGAGAAATTCCATTTTTAGAGTATACATAGTTTAAAAATCCGCTGCAATCAAACCCTGAAGGACTTGTACCACCCCAAACATATGGAACGCCCAAGTGTTTTTTTCCTTCTGTAATAAGGGAGTCTGCTATATTTACTTTTGGCTGCTGTTCCACTAGATTACCAGTATTTGAAGTTAGGTTAAGTTTTTGCCCGACATAAATGATGTCATTCGTTAATCCATTTAGTTGTTTTAATGATTGAACAGTAGTGCCATATTTTTTAGCAATAGCAGTTAATGAGTCTCCAGCTTGCACAACATGGTGTGATACTGTTTGCTGGGATGATTTTGTGGATCCTGATGGAATGTTTAATGTTTGTCCAACACTAATAGTATCAGAAGTTAAACGATTCGCATCTTTAATAGCTTGTACGGTTGTTCCATAGCTTTTAGCAATGGCATAAAGAGAATCCCCTGATTTTACAGTATAAGTACCAGAGTTATTTTCCGAAATGTTTTGTGAGCCGGATAATTTCAATGTTTGTCTAACATAAATCATATCTGACGTTAGGTTGTTTAATTGCTTAATAGCATCAACTGTTGTTCCATGGTTTCTAGCAATCAATGATAAGGAGTCACCATTTTTTACGGTATAAGTTGTTGAGGATTGTACTGGTTTTGCAACATGTAAAGTTTGTCCAATACCAATACTTGAGGAGGTTAAATTATTCCATTCCATTAAATTTGCAACAGAAATATTGCTCTTTTGTGAGATACTCCAAAGGGTGTCACCCGAATGAACTGTATAGGTGGTTGAACTTGCTTCAGCAGTAAGAGCATTCCCGGTAAATAGAATGGTAGAGGCTAATGCAACAGATAAAATATGCTTTTTTATATGAATCGTCTCCTTTAGTCTGAATGTCATTGCTCATTTATTGTATCCGGGTTCTGTAAGAAATGGAATAGGATAAATACTGGAAAAAATACCGGTTCTTCCCTAGTGAAACAAACGACAAATTATGACAAAAGTCGGGAAGTGACAGGCACCATAAAGGCACCATAAAAAAAACCGAAATTACTTTTCAGACTCCTTTTGGCACTATGATTTTAAAATTCCCATTACTGTTTATTTAAAAATGAAAAGGAAAAACAGATAATAATTGATTTTCAGCACTTTGACTTTCGTACAGAAATTGTTTATGTTTTCCTTAATTACGTATGGGGAGTTGAGATTATGTCAAGAAAAAGGCGAACATGGATTGAGGATTCTTTTTATCATGTAACTAGCAGGGGGAATCGTCGAGAGGAATTGTTTCGGCAGGAAGAAGATTTTAAGTTTTTTCTGCATGTGATGAAAGAAACAAATAGGAAGACACCCTTTGATTTAGCTGCTTATTGCCTCATGACCAACCACTTTCATCTTCAAATACGTTCTCAACAACAGCCACTATCCAAAGTTATGTTTCACATTAACAAACGCTATGCCGATTATTACAACAATAAAAATGGACTGAGTGGACATGTCTTTGAAAAGCGATATTATGCAGACCATATTGACTCACCATTAGGAATGCTGAAGGTAAGTCGCTATATCCATTTAAATCCACTGGAAGCCGGAATTATTCAAGATCCAATAGAATATCGCTGGAGTAGTTATTATGATTACATGCATTCGAATCAAAAGAGATTTTCGTTATTACATCCAGAGTTTGTATTAGAATCATTCTTAGGGGAAGAAAGAGATAAACGAAAAAAATACGAAGAATACATGGAAGCAGACGAAGAAATTAAGCTGGAGGTGCCTGTCACTTCCCGAAATTTGTCGAATGGATGAGATGTGAAGCTACTAGTCTAGTGTGGAGGCACAGAAATGGCTAGTAGCTTTTAATGTTTTCTCCAGATAAACATAATCATAAAATGCAATGAATAGAAATAGGTATAATATGTCAATCCTTTTTATTAGATGCGTGGCTTTTTGAACTAGTTAAAGGGGATATGAACATGAATGAAGACGGAAATTTTGCAAAAGGATTAACATGGGGGATTCTTTTGTCCATGCCAATTTGGGTGATGATTATTCAAGGAATAAGATGGATGCTGGATTAAAATTGAAGGCGATGGCGAGGAGAGAGTGAAAAACTTCTAAATAAAAAATACATAAACTATTATTCTCCTAATGAACCGACAATAAACGACAAAAACCGGGAAGTGACAGGCACCATTTTGTTTGACAACTAAACAAAAAGAAAGTATGTTTATTTTAGATAATATATTACTAATTTGATATAGGATAAATCGTAGTAGTGCATGGTATTTTTATATGTGATGTAAGGAAACGAACATCTTAAATTGAAAATCCCCTAGACAGGGAAAATGAGGTGAATGGAATGACTGAAATGCTTAAGAAGAACCGTCGTTTGAGTGAAACATTGCGAGAAATGGGCCGTGTTATGGTTGCGTTTTCTGGTGGAGTAGATAGTGCAGTTGTTTTAAAGAGAGCACAGCAGGAATTGGGAGACGACAATGTATTAGCAGTAGTTGTTAACTCTGAATTATTCCGTGATTCTGAATTTGATGCTGCTGTCAAATTTGCGGAGGAGATGGGCGTTCGTGTTCATCAAACAGAGATTAAAGAATTGGAAAATCCGAACATCGTAGCGAACACACCGGATAGCTGGTATTACAGCAAAAAATTACTTTATTCTCATTTAAATAAGTTAGCAGAAGAAATGGGTTATCCATATGTATTGGATGGCATGATTATGGATGATGAGGAAGATTTCCGTCCTGGTTTAAAAGCTAGAACAGAGGAAGGAATACGCAGCGTGCTTCAGGAAACAAACTTCTACAAAACAGAAGTTCGTGCCCTTGCAAAAGAATTGAATCTTCCAGTATGGAATAAACTTGCATCCTGCAGTTTAGCTTCCAGATTCCCATATGGAACAAAATTAAATAAACGCATTGTTGAACAAGTAAACCAAGGAGAACTTTATCTAAAAGGTATTGGCTTTGAGGAAGTTCGTGTACGTTATCATGATAATGTTGCCCGTATCGAAGTAGCTGCAGATAAAATTATCGAGTTATTGGAAAAACGTGAACAAATTCAGCATAAATTTGTATCACTTGGTTTTGATTATGTTTCTGTTGACCTTCGCGGTTATCGTACAGGTAGCATGAATGAAGTATTGCCAGAGGTTTCTGCTTCTGCTGAACAAAAACTTGCTGCAAATGCATAAAACGTTGATATCATTTACAATCCTATAGCAGTTTTTAATCTTAATGCAGATTGAAAACTGCTTTTTTTCTTTTTGGGTGCCTTTTTGGTGCCTGTCACTTCCCGGAAATTGTCGGATTTTGTCGGGGTGTTGGGCTGTAAAAAGTGGGTATCCTTTTGAAGAAGTCTAAATTAAATACAGCTATTACATAGGACAAGCAATATACGTTAAAGGAGCAATACACATGAAAATTTTATATCTTGATTGTTTTTCAGGTTTAAGTGGTGATATGACGATTGGCGCTCTTCTTGATGCAGGAGGAGATTTTTCCCATTTACAAAAAGAACTAAAGAAACTGCATATAGAAGACGAATATGAATTAAAATTCCAAAAGGTCGTAAAGAATGGGATTACAGGAACTAAATTTGATGTTATTTTGAACAATGAAGGACATCATCATGATGGACATGATACCGATATTAACCTTCATGTACATAGTCACGGGGGTGAAGCTCATTCCCATGATCATAGTCATCATCATGGAGCAAACGGCCATTCTCATGGACAGGATCAAGATAATCATGAGGTCGCCCCTCATGGCAATGGACATGACCACCATATCCATTCGCATGCACACTCTCATGACCATGAACATCATCACGATCATCCCCACAGTCATTATTATGGGCATGATCATCACCATGGCCACCACCATCATCATCGTGCCTATCGGGACATAGTGAAGATGATCTCGGACTCTGATTTATCGGAAAAAGTAAAAGACATGTCATTACGGATTTTTAAAAAAATTGGGGAAGCAGAAGGACATATTCACGGGATGCCGCTTAAGGATGTGCATTTCCATGAGGTAGGTGCAGTCGATTCGATTATTGATATTGTCGGAACGGCGATTTTAATCGAGCAGCTTGAAATTGAAGAAATAAAATCTGCGCCAGTTCCAACTGGTTCTGGAAAAATTCATATTGATCATGGAGTTTATCCGGTTCCGGCACCAGCGACATTGGAGATTTTACGAGGGGTACCCATTGCGGCAAGTGAATTGAAAGCAGAATTGACAACGCCTACTGGAGCTGCGATTGCAGCCGTATTGGCAAATGAATTTTGCGCATTTCCTTCTATGAAAGTAGAAGAAGTTGGTTACGGAGCAGGAACCAAAACATTTCCGAATCATCCAAATGTGCTGCGCGTAGTCATTGGAGAATGATGCCAAGCAGCTCAGAAGGCTAAAGGCCTATCCATGCATTCGACAAAATACAACAAAAATCGGGGAGTGACAGGCACCATCATGGAAGATATTTTAAGGCAGGTTCAGGATGGGACGTTAAGTATTGAGGAAGCAAAGAAACAGCTGGCAACTTATGAGGATTTGGGCTTTGCCAAAGTGGATCACCATCGGAAGAAACGTCAAGGGTTTCCGGAAGTTATATACGGTGAAGGGAAATCAGTCGAACAAATTACATCTATACTGGAAGCAATAAAGTCAAAGGATAATGATATTTTAATAACACGAATCTCACAGGAGAAGGCAGATAAAATCCTCAAGCTTCATCCGGAACTAACATATGAAAAAATAGCCAAGATTTTGTATTGGAAAGCAAATGCTGCTGGAACAACGGACAAAGCCGGTTATATTGCGGTGCTTTGCGCAGGAACCTCAGATTTACCAGTAGCAGAAGAAGCGGCAATAACCGCGGAAGTGATGGGCAGCAATGTTCGGAGGTTTTATGATGTCGGGGTAGCTGGGATCCATCGTTTACTGGACCAGGCAAAAGATATTCAGGGTGCAACGGTTTCGGTAGTTGTTGCAGGTATGGAAGGGGCTTTGCCTAGTGTGGTTGGCGGGCTAGTTTCACACCCGGTTATCGCGGTACCAACGAGTGTTGGATATGGAGCAAATTTTCAAGGGTTATCAGCATTATTGACCATGTTGAATTCCTGTGCAAGCGGGATAAGTGTTGTGAATATTGATAATGGTTTTGGTGGAGCATACAGTGCGGTATTGATCGACAGATTGGCGCGACAGAAGTAGGAAAGAAAGGGCGTGTTAAATGTTGGGAGCAAAACATCCTCCAAATAATGAGCATATTGACGATAATATGGTGAAAATGGAAGTGAATTTGGACGATATTTCAGGTGAGTGGCTCGGTTATGTTATGGATCTACTGTTTGAAGCAGGGGCAAATGACGTTTTTTATTCGCCGATTTATATGAAGAAAAATCGCCCAGGTATCCTGCTTCAACTCCTATGCTCTAGTCAAAAACTGGACAAGATGAAGGAAATATTGCTTCAGGAAACAACGACATTAGGGATTCGTTATTACCCAATTACTGTACATCGCATGGAACGAAGATTTATCACGGTGGAAACGAAATGGGGAATGGTAACCGTAAAGCAAGGCATATCCACAAAGGGAGAGGTATTCCAAAGTTCTCCAGAATATGAGGAATGCAAACAAATCGCTAAAGAGCATAATATCCCACTGAAAAAAGTCTATGCAGAAGTTTGGAAAAAGTTATAAAATCACCGCTGGACCAAACGATGCAAAGAAAGCTAGAATAATTGCCCCGTTCAAGAGCAATTCATTCTAGCTTTTTTTATACACTCATTCGACAAAATTCGGGAAGTGACAGGCACCACCTTTAGAAAGTTTAAAAAATTCTTTATAGAAAGAAGGAATTATGGTATTCCTTGACGAATTATTTATATTTAAATGAGGCTACATATATTACAATCGATTTTATATCATACATAACACTAAAATTTTAATAAGAAAAGCGCAAGCGCCCGTTTAGCGACGTACGGACTGCACCTGGCCATGCCAGGTGGTTCGGTGTTGCAGCGCAAAGCGGCGGTTTTAACCGAACAGTCCCCGTAGGAGATAAAGGAAACACGACGAACGGAGTGAGTCGATGTTGACTTTCACCGCAAGGGTATAAGTGCGACTAAGCCTCTGGTTTCACCAATCGGCAAGTCTTCTTTATCATACGGAGGTGAGGGAAGTCCGCTAGTCGCTGGGCGATGGAACTAGACATCAAAGCGCAAATTTATACTTTCTTAGTTTTGAACAAAAACGTCGAACCGATTTCCTGGATAACATTTTATCACGTATTAACTGGTTACAGACCGCCACTTCAAAAAATCGGATTTTCAATAAGTGGGGAACAGCAAATCAGTGATGTTGAAAAAAACGACTGATGGAAGATACACCTACCTAATTTCTCAATGTGTAAATAAGGAGGGGATAAGAATACATAAGTACGTATTAATAGTTAATCCGTCTAAAAATTAATAGACATTGGATTAGAAAGTTTCTGGTGCGAAGACAGACAAAAAAAGAAATATTAAAATTATGGGGGATATTTTAAAATGAAAATGTTAAAAGGGTTGTTATTTATCACTATTTCCGTATTTTTCCTTGTGGCATGTTCCAGTTCCAATACATCCGAAACCGATGGGACAAGTTCAGCACCTGGAAATGATGCAACGGAAGCAACAGAAGCGCTAGCTCAGGAAGATAAAATCATTCGAATCGCCATGAGTACCGAAGTGGATAATTTGGATCCATATATATCCGAAGCAGCAGACACTGAATCTATGATGGATAACGTTTTTGACGGATTGCTGGATACGGATGAAACCGGAAAATTAATACCAGCCATTGCTGATTCTTTTGAGGTATCTGATGATGGATTGACCTACACCTTTCAACTTAAGGAGGGAGTCCTTTTCCATGATGGTTCTGAGCTAACCGCAGAGGATGTTATCTATTCCTATGAAAAATTAAGTGGGTTGAATGGAGGAGAACCGTTAGCATCTCTGTTTGCGGGAATTGAAAAAATAGAAGCCCCTTCTGATTATGAAATTGTGATTACTTTAAGTGAACGTAACTCAGCATTTTTGGCCGCCAATATTCGTCCCATTTTGCCTGTGGGGTATGAGGAACAAAGCACGAAACCAATTGGTGCCGGTCCATTTAAATTTCAAGAATATGAAGTTGGACAGCAATTAACTTTGGTAAAGAATAAAGACTATTATAACGAGGAAAAGGTTCCGCAAATCGATGAAGTCCGTTTTATAGTCATGCCGGATTCGGAAGCGGCTATTTTAGCTATGCAGGCCGGTGAAATTGATATTATTCCTGGAGTGAGTGCACAAGGCTTACTCCAGCTTGGAGATACGGTGAACACTGTGTCAGGGCCACAAAATATGGTGCAGCTCATGGCATTGAATAATGAGGTCAAACCTTTGGATGATGTTCGTGTCCGCCAAGCTATCAACCTAGCAGTTGATAAAGATATGATTATCGAAACCGTTGCTGATGGCATGGGCACGAAACTGGGTTCGAATTTCAGCCCGGCGATGGATTTCTATTATGAACCAGGGTTAGAAGATTACTATGCACCAAATATCGAGGAAGCACAAGCCCTCTTAGCGGAAGCCGGCTATGCAGATGGTTTTTCGTTAGAGTTAACAGTACCTTCTGATTATCAGTTCCATGTTGATACGGCACAAGTAATCGTGGAACAGCTAAGTCAGATTGGCATTGACGTAGAAATTAAATTAATTGAGTTCAGCACGTGGCTGGAGACGGTTTATCAGGATGAACAATATGAATCAACCATTATAGCTTTTACTGGAGAAATAGATCCATATGAAGTACTCGTAAGATATGTTAGTGATTACCGCAGTAACTTTGTGAACTACAATAATCCAGATTATGATGAACTTATTGAAAAGGCTGTAGCATCAACCGATGAAGAGGAAATGGCAGAACTATACAAAGAAGCACAACGACTATTGACTGAAGAAGCTGCAAGTGTCTATATCATGGACCCAGACCGTACGATTGCGATGCGAAGTGATTTAGAAGGGTTGAACATGTATCCAATTCAAAAGTTTAATCTAGAGGATTTAAAAATTAAAGAATGAATCGATAAGAACGTGTTGGAATCACAATAAGTTTTTTACATCTTTCATAAGGAGTCTGGGACAGTGAGGTATATTCTTTACAAACTATCCAGTTTTTTCTTCACGATTGTGATGGTGTCGGTGATCATTTTCTTTGTATTTCAGCTTTTACCTGGCAATCCAGCACAAATTATACTCGGAATGGATGCAGAACCAGCACAGGTTGCTCAATTGGAAAAACAGCTGGGATTAGATCGGTCGGCAGTCGAACGGTATTTGGATTGGGTAGCTGGTTTGTTTCAGGGAGACCTTGGTGAGTCTTTACGGTACCAGCTTCCTGTCCGTGATATCCTAATGGACCGAATTCCAATTACCGCATCCCTTGCTATATTATCACTTATTCTTACGGTATGCATGGGACTGCCTTTAGGGATTTTGATTGCCCGTTTTGATGGGAAATGGGTATCGGTTATGTTAAATATCGTCACCCAGCTTGGTATTTCCATTCCGTCCTTTTGGTTTGGATTTATCCTTATTTTAGTTTTTGGTGTGATATTACAGTTGTTTCCGACCTATGGCTATGTCCCATGGTCTGAAAATTTTATTGGTGCATTACAGTCATTTTTCCTCCCGTCCTTAGCCATAGCAATCGGAAATATTGCAATTGTTATTCGGTATTTGCGAAATACGATATTAGATCAGGCAAAAATGGATTATGTTCGAACAGCAAGGGTAAAAGGCTTAAAGGAGCGGACCATATTATATGGGCATATTTTACGAAATTCACTGATTCCAGTTTTGACAATAATGGGTCTGATTGTAGCGGATACACTAGGTGGCAGCATTATTATTGAAAATGTATTCTCCCTCCCAGGGCTTGGCAATCTTCTTATTCAGTCGATTACATCACGGGACTTTCCGTTAGTTCAGTCGATGGTGCTATACATTGCAGTGCTTGTTCTTCTGATTAACTTCATCGTAGATATCCTATACAAAATAGTGGACCCAAGAATCAGGCAGAAGGGGTGAGTGGAATGCGAAAAACGAAAAGCATCCCATTTCATATCGGGGTTGGTCTAGTGGGGGCGCTCGTCGTCATGATGCTGATTAGTATATTTTATACACCGCATGTTCCCCAGGCAATGGATTCGGCCAACCGCCTGGCACCCCCGTCTCTTGATCATCCCTTTGGTACCGACAATTTCGGCAGGGATATATTGTCCCGGGTTATGGAAGGTTCGCAAACAGCCTTCATTATTGGCATATCATCAGTTGTAATAGGTCTGGTATTTGGTTTTATTTTAGGTGCATGTGCCGGATATTTTGGTGGATGGCTGGATGAAATTATCAGCAGGCTTATGGATGCAATGTTTGCGTTTCCGGGAATTTTGCTTGCCATTATGCTTATTGCCGTATTCAGTACAGGCATGACCAATACGATTATTGCCCTTGGAATCATGAGTATTCCGGCTTTTGCCAGAATAACGAGAAGCAGCTTTATCCAGTACAAAGAGTATGATTTTGTCAAAGCGAGTATTGCTAAAGGGGCAGGTTCATTTCGAATCATTTTTCATCATATTTTACCAAATGCGATTTCACCAATTTTAGTTGCAGCAGCTCTCAGCTTTTCCGGGGCAATCCTTTCTGAATCAGGATTAAGTTATCTTGGTTTGGGTGTACAACCTCCAGAACCAAGCTGGGGGCGGATGTTGAAGGAAGCACAACCTTATATTGATTCAGCCCCATGGTATGTTGTCATTACTGGCATGGCAATTACGCTATTAGTGCTTGGATTTAATTTGCTTGCGGATGGTCTGCGTGATAAGCAGGATAAAAAGGTGTAGTGGTACCTTTTGTTATGTTATGAAGGATATGATGAAGACATGGTTGCATAAGCTCTTGCAATGCCATGGTGAATCCAACCTTTTCGGGATTAGAAGAGAAATGCTAGGAGGGCAATTCATTGAGTACACCGCTATTAGCTGTTGAAAATATGAACGTTACTTTCCAGTTTGCAGATGGAAAATATAAGGCATTGGAAGATATTACATTCTCTGTTTTTCCAGATGAGGTAATAGGTATTGTTGGTGAATCAGGCTGTGGAAAAAGTTTAACCTCTCAGGCAATATTAGGGATTTTGCCTGACAATGCAGCTGTGAAACAGGGGAAAGTGTCGTATAAGGAAAAGGATCTACTGAAGTACAATGAACGGGAATGGCAGCAGGTTCGTGGAAAGGAAATTTCGATAATCTTTCAGGAACCGATGACAGCACTAAATCCATTACTTACCATCGGAAAACAAATTTCAGAGGTTTTAAAGAAACATACAAATTTATCTAAATCGGAAAGGAAAAAACGAACGATTGAAATGATGCAGGAGGTTGGGTTACCCCGAGCAGAGGAGTTATACAAAGCCTATCCCCATCAGTTATCGGGCGGCATGCGGCAGCGGGTGGTGATAGCCATCGCTCTCATCGCTGAACCCGATCTCATTATTGCTGATGAACCAACAACTGCCCTTGATGTAACAATCCAGGCGCAAGTTTTAGAACTGTTTCGAAAAATAAAACTTCAGCGCAAATCGTCGATGATTTTCATTTCCCATGACTGGGGAGTTATTCGCCATGTTTGTGATCGGGTTCTCGTCATGTATGCTGGTCATATTGTTGAGGAAGGAACCGTATCGGAAATTTTAAAACATCCAAAGCATCCATATACAAAAGGACTCATTCAATCGATACCGGACCATCGGAAAAGAGGAATGGAATTGTATACGATTCCTGGAAAAGTACCCTCTTTACAAGAGAGAAAGGGAGGATGTCCTTTTGCAGATCGTTGTCTGGAGCGCATGGAGCAATGTGGAGAACTGTACCCGGAATCGAGATTGCTGGAAGGAACCCATGCCGTGAAATGTCACCTCTATACGAAAAGTGGTGTAACGACGTCATGAAGGAACCAATCGTACAAGTTGAAAATGTGTTTAAGCATTATAAGCAAAGTCAGGGCAACTTTTCAGGGAGAGATGCGTATGTAAAGGCTGTTAATGGTGTGACCTTCTCGCTTTATGAAGGTGAATCTTTTGGTCTTGTAGGAGAAAGTGGATCAGGGAAATCAACGATCGGACAGGTGATGTTGCAATTAATTCAACCGACTTCTGGAGTGGTGAAATATAAAGGAAGGGATGTTTCGACATTTTCCAGGAAAGAGCGAAAAGCATGGAGAAAAGACGTGCAAATTGTGTTTCAGGATCCATATTCCTCCCTTAATCCAAAAAAAACAGTCGGCTGGATACTGAATGAACCACTCCAGATTCATAAAATTGGCGACAAATCCTATCGGAAGCAGAAAATCATGCAAACGCTTGAGGAGGTTGGACTGGACGCTTCCTATTTGAACCGGTATCCCCATGAGCTCAGTGGTGGTCAAAGACAACGAGTTGCCATTGCCTCTGCGATCATATTAAACCCTGAATTGATTGTAATTGATGAGGGCGTGTCAGCTTTAGATGTATCGGTTCAGGCCCAAATCTTGAACTTGTTAAAAAGTTTACAGCGAAAGTATCATTTAACTTATTTGTTTATTTCTCATGACTTGAATGTAGTTCAATACTTCTGTGACCGAATTGCTGTCATGTATTTGGGGGAATTGATGGAGATTGGCAAAACAGAAGAACTCGGGACAAAGCCAAAACATCCCTATGCAGAAGCGTTGTTTTCTTCTATATTAATGCATAATGAAGCGGAGAATCGGATTGTATTGGAGGGTGACCTGCCAAATCCGTCCAATCCACCTGCAGGCTGTCCATTTCATAGTAGGTGCATACACAAAATGGACATCTGTAAAACCACTAAACCAGCTAACCAATATTTAGGAGGCCAGCATCAAGTTAGCTGCCACTTATATAGCGAAAACCAATCCATTCAAAACGCTTAGCAGGTGCC
Organism: Oceanobacillus salinisoli; assembly: GCF_009733865.1. GTDB lineage: Bacteria > Bacillota > Bacilli > Bacillales > Amphibacillaceae > Oceanobacillus > Oceanobacillus salinisoli. The sequence goes on from NZ_WOFB01000007.1 coordinate 17,821, forward strand.
TGTCACTTCCCGGATTTTGTCGTTTATTGTCGGCAGGGAATGGATAGAGTGTTATTTTATCGTTACATGGCAGGAAGATATAAAAATTTGGTCTATTAAATCTTCATTTAAAGAATCCACGTTCAGCTCTAGTGCTAAAGCAGTAGCGGGATTTTCTACACCACCATGAAAATATAAATATTGACTCTAATTATTGAGAAAGGCCGAATTATAGCGGTATGCCTACGCTCAGGCGCCTGCATACCGCTATAAAGGTGCATTTTTCTTCTTCGCTATAAATGCTTAGATTCAATTTTGTAAAGATCAAGTTCATCTAATCCGCTAGTAGCGAGTTGTTCGATTAATACAGCACTTAACGCGATAACATCGAATTATCTGACATGGAAGAAGCAACCCGTAATTCTCTAACCGGGCACTTGCACTTTTGATTGTTCATTTGAATGTAAATATTTTCCTGTATACTGTCGAAATATTTCCCGAGAAATATTTTTATGTCATATTCTTGTTTGTTAATTATACAAAAAACCCCCTTTGATTAAAGCGGGGTGGGCAAGTATAATGTAATAGACATGATATATAGATATTTCAGAAATTAAGTTTGAACGGAGGTATTTTATTGAGTTGGAAAACGAATTATAGTAAGTGGAAACAATTTTCGGATTTAGATGAGGAATTAAAAGTACAACTACAAAAGCTGGAAGAGGATTCAAAGCAATTAGAAGACAGTTTTTATAAAACATTGGAATTTGGTACGGGTGGCATTCGGGGAGAATTAGGACCTGGTACAAACCGAATGAACATATATTCCATCCGTAAAGCTTCCGAAGGATTGGCACAATACATAGAAGAGCACGGTGAAGAAGCAAAAGCTCGAGGTGTAGTAATTGCTTATGACTGTCGTTTTAAATCCCCTGACTTCGCAATGGAAGCAGCGAAAACCCTTGGACAGCATGGTATACATACATATGTGTTTGAATCACTTCGGTCTACGCCGGAATTGTCTTTTGCAGTGAGATATTTAAACGCCTACAGTGGAATTGTTATTACAGCTAGTCACAATCCTCCAGAATATAATGGTTACAAAGTTTATGGCGAAGACGGGGCGCAAATCCCGCCCGCCATTGCGGAAGAAATTATCACTAAAGTAAATGCAGTAGAAAACGAGTTAGCGGTAAAAGTGGGAGATAAGGAAAAACTGAAAGCAGCAGGAATTATTAATGTGATTGGAGAGACGGTTGATAGGGCTTACTTAGATCAATTAAAAACTGTCACTGTAAATCCTGATGTTATTAAAGAAGTTGCAGATGATTTTAAAATTGTTTATACACCACTCCATGGTACAGGAAACAGGCCAGTAAGAAAAGGGCTTGAAGCAATTGGGTTTAAGCATGTTCAAGTGGTAGAAGAACAGGAACATCCTGATTCGAGTTTTTCCACAGTGAAGTCACCGAACCCTGAAGAACATGCGGCATTTGAATTAGCCATTCAATATGGGGAGAAAAATGATGCAGACATCCTGCTAGGAACGGACCCCGATACAGACCGTGTTGGTGTAGCGGTACGTAATGATAAAGGAGAATACCAGGTATTAACCGGGAATCAGGTCGGTGCGCTATTACTCCATTATTTGATTACGGAAAAGAAAAAACAAGGTGTACTCGCTGACAATGCTACAGTGTTAAAAACGATTGTAACATCGGAAATCGGGCGGGACATTGCAGAAGCACATGGTTTAGAAACAATGGATACATTAACCGGCTTTAAATTTATCGGTGAAAAAATCAAAGAATTTGAAGAATCTGGTGAAAGAAGCTTCTTATTTGGATATGAGGAAAGCTATGGTTACTTAGTGAAGGATTTTGCCCGTGATAAAGATGCCGTTCAAGCATGTTTGTTAATAGCTGAAGTTGCTGCTTATTATAAGTCTCAACATATGACGCTTTATGAAGGCTTGTTGGACGTATTCCAGCAATACGGCTACTATTGTGAAGGATTGGAATCATTGACGTTAAAAGGAAAAGATGGAGCCGAGCAAATTAATAGCATTTTAGCAGCATTTCGCAGCAAACCTCCAAAAGAAATGGCAGGTAAAACAGTGGTGGTTATAGAGGACTACCAAGTTAGTAAGCGCCGATTGGTTAATGAAAACAAAGATGAAGAAATTCTTTTGCCTAAATCCAATGTGCTGAAATACAAATTAGATGACGGCTCATGGTTCTGTCTTCGTCCATCTGGAACTGAACCGAAAATTAAGTTTTATTTCGGTGTAAAGAATGAATCACTTGAGGCAAGTGTAAAAGCACTTGAACACCTGCGCCAGGCAGTGATGACACGTGTGAACGAGGAAATTAAATAAATGGAAAACCTTATTGGTGCCTGTCACTTCCCGAATTATGTCGAAAAATATTATAGTATACTTTAAAAAATAGCCAGCCTCATCATTTAGATGGGCTGGCAAATCCATGTATAAACTATTCATCAATATCAATAAACTTACGATTAGAATTTCTTTTTGGAATAACCACTTTGAGCAGACCATTTTTAAAAGATGCTTTAGTTTCTTTTTCAGGGATATTAAATGGAACAGTAATGATGCGCTCTTTACGCTGAAAGGACTCCTGTTTGCTGTAATAATGTTTCTTTTCATCTTTCCCTTCAAAGCTATTCGTATCCTCTACTGCAATCTTTAAGCGGTTACCTATGATTTCCAGTTTAATTTGATCGCGGCTATATCCGGGTAGTTCTGCTTTTACCATAATATCTTTTTCTGTTTCATCGACATCCACATGGAAATTGCCTAATTTAAAATTAGTATTCAGATGTTTAAAGGATTCATTAAACATGGAGTCCATTTTGCGCATAAAATCATGAAGTGGTGTCATATCAATGTCAAAGCCTTCTGGAAAATTTCCTTTTTTCAAAACCCACACTCCCCTTTCTATCCTTTTTTATATTTTTACATTATGCATGAACAGAATAGAAGGTATGGGTACTTGCCCTTATGCGAATCACTCATTTGACATTTTTCAACAAAAACCGGGAAGTGACAGGCACCGAGCACCAAAAAGGCGCCAAAAAATATAGAAATGCAGGAAATTTCCTAAGATGTATCGAAGTAATTATTAAATTGCTTTGTAAAGAAAGGAGATTATACAGTTGGAAACCGTAATAGATATCGTGGATGTTTCTTGGAAAAGACAGGGGCAATTCATTCTTTCGGACATAGATTGGAAAGTATGGAAGGGAGAGCATTGGGCATTATTGGGACTGAATGGTTCAGGAAAAACGACGCTGCTTAATATGATTAATGGATATATATGGCCGACGACTGGAAGAGTATCTGTGTTAGGACAAGTTTTTGGGGAAACGGATATGCGTGAACTGCGAAAATCAATTGGCTGGGTCAGTTCATCACTTCAGGAACGGCTTCAGGAAACTGCGACAGCGGAGGAGATTGTCGTCAGTGGAAAGTTTGCATCGATTGGGCTGTACGAATCGACAAACGATACCGATTTTGAAAAAGCCTATCATATTATGGACCAGCTTGGCTGCAGTCACATAATCGGTCGTACATACCAAACTTGTTCACAGGGGGAAAAGCAAAAGATCTTGATTGCCAGAGGACTAATGGGTTCACCGGAACTATTAATTTTGGATGAACCAACAAGTGGACTCGATTTTCTTGCCCGTGAAGACCTGCTGTTGGTCGTTGAAAACTTAGCAGCCCAGGACAATACACCTACGATTATTTTTGTAACTCATCATATAGAGGAAATCCTACCGGCATTTTCAAAGAGCTTGTTGCTTCGTGAGGGATCGGTGTTTAAAAAGGGCTACACGAAAGATATTCTTACAACCGACACCCTTTCTAAATTTTACAGCACACCAGTCGAAGTCGAACGGAAAAACAACCGCTTCTTGATGTCGGTGCCTGTCACTTCCCGATATTTGTAGAATATTGTCGAAGGGTGAGGGGTTATGTGATGTTTAGCTCCATGTCGTTTTTTCTGATTATTAATAGTTAGTTTTCAGTTTAATTTTAGATTGATATATTTCCAAAATTAAGTAACAATGAAATGAGATTCCTATTTTCATAACTTCAAGAGAATGGAGCATACATATGTTTGATTTATCTGTCGTGGAATGGCTAGTCGTCATTTTATGTGCGACCTTTATCGGATTTTCTAAATCAGGTCTGCCAAACATGATTATATTGGTTGTAACCATTATGATGTTTGTCTTTCCTGCCAGAGAATCGGTTGGAATTTTACTTCCTATGCTGCTTGTTGGTGATTGCTTTGCGATTTTCTATTATCGAAGACACGTTGTTTGGAAATATCTAATATCTCTCATTCCATGGGTCTTAATGGGGATCGTTGCCGGGTATTTTGTGTTAGACATCATAAACAGTGCACAGCTGGAGCCGTTAATTGGAATGATTGTTTTAGCCATGATTGGATTGCATTTATGGCGTGATAAATTAGGAGAAAAATTTAATGAAATGCTTCCGAAATCAAGGATATTTACAGGAACAATGGGGGTATTAGGTGGATTTACCACAATGGTTGGAAATGCTGCCGGTGGGGTGATGGCCGTCTATTTGCTTGTCAAAGGCTTGCCTAAAACAGAATTTGTAGGAACATCCGCCTGGTTTTTCTTATCTGTAAATATTATTAAAGTGCCTTTCTACCTTCAATTGGGATTAATTAATCAAGAATCTCTTGTATTCAATGCTTGGATGGTGCCAGCAATTATAATCGGAGCGTTAATTGGAGTAAGATTATTACCACTCATACCACAAAAAGTATTCCAAACATTAATTCTGGCATTAGCAGCCTTGGGCGGAATCAATCTGCTGTTTTAATTTGGCGCTCCATTTGAGTGCCGATTTTTAGGTGCCTGTCACTTCCCGGAAAAGCTCGAAATTTGTCGAAGTGATGAATTAAAAAAGCCGTTTCCATTCTAAAGAAAGGAAAGCGGCTTTTTACATTCAAACATTCGACATTCAAACATTCGAGCGATTTCGACAAAACTCAGGAAGTGACAGGCACCCCATTGAACCCATGCATCCAGTTCCCAGTGCTCCAGCGCGGGCACCCAGCTTATTTCCTGAATTTGCTTCCTTTGCTCTTGGACCGGAGTTTTGCCATTAAATCAGAGGATTTTTGTGAATCACTCATCGTTGCGTGCTCATCAATCGATACAATCTCAAATTTATCATCTTTTTTCTCTAGATTGAAATACGTATTTACCATACTGCCTTCAGGTAGTTTCTCGCGAGGAACTACCATTTCTTCCTTTAGTTCTTCTATGAGGATCACGGCATTGTTACCTTCAAAACGGTCTAGTACACCTTTTATCATCATTTATCATTCCTTCATCATTAGTTATCGACAAAAACCGTCAAAATCCGGGAAGTGACAGGCGCCTAACATGCTAGGCCTTCGTTTTTGATGTCGTCTATTCTTGCTGGGCCGATGCCATTAATTCGCGATAAATCATCGACGGATTTAAATGGCCGTAATTGAATTAATTCCTCTGCTCTGGCTGGCCCAATGTGGATAATGTTCTGTAGCTCTTCTACAGATGCTTCATTAATATTAATACAGGAACCTGCTGAAGCACTACCGCTATTCTCACTCTTTTCATTGCTAGTAGTATTACTCGAATCGCTTTCCGACGTGGAAGAGGAAGAGTCTCCTGAAGATGTACTTTCAGATGAAGCCCCCGAGCTTTTCGGACTAATCGTACCATCTTCCTTTGTAGCAATACTAAATTCTTTCCCATCTGTTGTTACTACAATGGTTCCGTGAACATCGGTTCCATACAGTTCCATTCCCTTATCCTGAATAAGTGAAACAACTTCCGCACTGGGATGTCCATAACTATTATTTTCCCCGGCACTGTAAATTGCAACGGATGGATTCACTGCATCAATAAAGGAGGAGCTGCTCGATGTCTTGGAGCCATGGTGTCCAAGCTGAAGGATATCCGCGTCAAGCTTCATGCCACTTTGAATCATTTCCTGTTCGCCAGATTTTTCTGCATCTCCCGTAAAAATGAAGCGGACGTCGCCATAAGTAAACTTCAAGGAAATCGATTCTTCATTTGCCTTGCCGGAAATATTTCTTGGGTACAAAACGTCAATCTCCATTGGCCCGATTGCAAATTCCTCGCCCATTCTAGGTTCATGGTAATCCGCATCACTGTTTATCACAGCTTCAATAGCGTTTTGGAAGGTTTTAGAAGAGCTCTCATTTCCCGACAGCCAAACCTCTCCTGTTTCATACGTACTCACAATTTCTGCCAGCTGGCCTATATGGTCGGCATCAGGGTGACTAACGACAATAAGATCTATATCAGATACATTCTGTGCAGCTAAGTAATTAACCACATCATTGCCTCGCCAATCCCCAGTGTCAAAAAGAATCGTATACGAATCCTCTCCATCCGAATACTGAAATAACGCCGCATCAGCCTGTCCAACATCAATATAGTGAACCTTTAGTTCATCCAGTGGGCCGCTGCTATTTTCCACGGCATCTTCAGGTGAGGAGGATTCCTCTGTTTCTGCCACATCTTTTGCAGGTTCCTCTTCATTTTCCTCTTCAGCCTTCTCAGATAAGGAAGAATCCTCTGCAACGGGAACTTCCCCACTCATATCTGCCTGATTCTGTTCTATATCCTGCCCACATCCTACCAAAAATACAGCCATGAGCATGGACAATAACAATCTTCTTGCCAAAATCATTCCCCCAAAATTAAAAAATTCATCACTATAAGAGTATCAAAACGTCGGAGAAATCGCTAGATAAGCAAGGAGTATTAATTTTTACAAATATAATAAAAAATTGCATTTTGCAGAGACTTTTATGTACTGTTTTTGCCTTTTCCCTGTTCAAAAAAGTAAATATGAGATCTATCCATGGTTTAATTTTTAAAAATAGCCATTTGCATGATTTTCCGAGTCTTGCCATAATGTGAAAAAAGATTTGAGGGAGCCGGGATGGAAGGGATGAAGAAAATGCTAGCAGCTCTATCATTGATTATTGTTGGAATCAGTTTTCTCCTACTGATTATGCAGTCATTTCAACATTTGCAACAAACATCTTTACATACAATCCACGTGAAAGGAGTCATCGACAGATATGAGAACAGTCTGGCTGTTATTCTCGTGGAAGAACTGGAGGAAGAATTTATTGTACCAAAAGAGGAATTGCCAAGAGGGAGTACTGAGGAAATGTGGTTGGATATTTCCGTAAGTAAGAAGGAGTTTGAAATCATTTCTATCCAGGAAGAGACAACAGAACATGAAAATAAACGTGTAGGAGAATTACTGAAAAGGCTGCAGGAATAACTTTATATTCAAATTAACCGGGCCCATCTGTATGGTATAGTAAACATAAACACTAACAGGAGGAATACCATTGAAACTAATCGCAATAGATTTAGATGGAACTTTATTATCAGATAAAGGTACAATCAGTATGAAAAATCGCGAAATGATTCGGCTTGTGCAAGATCAGGGACATGTCGTGTCGATAGCATCCGGGAGATCACTACATGATACCATCGAGATTTTAAAAGACGCGGAAATTCAATGTCCAATTATCGCAGGAAATGGTGCAATTGTATATCAAAAAGGTGAAATACTACAAAATCTTTATTTGCCAGCTGAAATAATTAAAGAGATGATGGACATGTTGGAAGAAATGGGACTCTATTTCGAACTTTATACAAACCAGGGCGTTTATATTGAAGAAAAAGGAAGGGATATACTAACGAAAGAAGCAAGAAGGATACATGAAAAAAATGATGATTTTCCAAGGGAGAAGGCCAAGCATATGATTGACCTGCAATTTCAGCAAAAAGGCTTTGTATCGGTTAAAGAATATCGTACATTGGATTACGCTCCACTAGAGATTTATAAGGTTTTCGTTCTTTCATTTGATCATGAAAAGCTATCGAAATTAAGTAACCTCCTTCAGCATCGAAAAGACATTTCCCTAACAACCTCTGGAAAGGAAAAGCTGGAAATTGGGAATCCGGGAACAAGTAAAGGAAATGCTCTGCAATTTTTGGCCAATCATCTCACTATTCCGCTAGAAAATACAGTTGCAATTGGTGATAATGTAAACGACCTCTCCATGTTTCATGCTGCAGGGACAAGCATTGCGATGGAAAATGCGGAGGAAACCGTTAAAAAGCAGGCAGCCTATGTAACGAAACGCTATGATGAGGATGGAGTTGCATATGGTCTGGAAAGGTATATTGCGATTGGTTTATAGGCGTATCCCTTTTTATTAGTGAGGAGGCTCACGGTTCTCCCGCGGAAGGCGAAGTGTATTTCCGGTGCGGGGGAAGGTAACTTATGTCACAGTTCATATCTGCTTCTAATCTTAAAACAACAATACGTACGACATTATCAGCTGAAATTTTACCTTTTGTAATCAATTTTTAATCATATTTCAACAGTACCCCCTACAAATAATGTTAGAATAGAAAAAACAGACAAATTTAGACAAAGGGGTAAAGGGAATTGTCGAAAAGGAATTATATATCGCTATTGGTATTATCAACTATTTTAGTGGGAATCTATCAACCTATTTATGCAATGGATAGAAATGATGTAGAAGTCATTATAGGTTATGAAAATGAGGATGGAAAACAGTCTATTCTGGAACATAGCAGTGAAGTAGAATATCAATTTCAACACTTATCTGCCATGTCTGTGTTGATAGATAAAAACAGAGCATCAGAGCTGTACGACAACCCGAATATTTCATACATAATAGAAAATCAGGTAATGGAACTGTCTGTTGGTGATCAGATTACCGAGGTTCCAGTGATGGAGGATGTACATGAAACCGAGCACTGGAATATCGATCTGATTGGTACGGAGAAAGCATGGCTGGAAGGAGCTACTGGTAAAGGGGTGAAAATAGCCATTATTGATACGGGAATTTCCCCGCATTCTGAGTTAACGATTGAAGATGGGATTTCAACGGTGGAATACACGGATGAGTGGATGGATGACAACGGGCATGGAACACATGTTGCTGGAGTAATTGCCGGAAAACGCGATGACCATGGAGTAGTTGGCGTTGCACCCGATGCCAGTCTTTATGCCGTGAAAGCACTGGATGAAAACGGGGAAGGCAATCTGGATGATGTGCTGGAAGCCATCGACTGGGCGATTGAAAACGAGATGGATATGATTAATCTTTCATTGGGAACAGAAGTAGAGAGTCCCTTACTGGAGGAAATCGTAAATAAAGCCTATGAAACTGGTATTTTAATCGTTGGTGCCAGTGGAAATTCCAGTAATACAAATTCGGTGATGTACCCAGCCAAATATGAAAGTGTCATTGGCGTTTCTGCCGTGGATGCAAGATTAAAACTGGCTTCTTTTTCATCAACCGGCCGGGAAGTAGAATTTTCTGGACCAGGATTAAACATTTTCAGCACTTATTTAAATAATTCCTATGGTATTGCTAATGGCACGTCACAGGCTGCCCCGCATGTAACTGGTATGCTTGCATTACTGAAAGAAAAGCATCCGGAAATGTCCCATGTAGAGCTTAGGGAAGAACTGGTTCAACATGTGCAGGATTCGGATGAGAAGGAATCCACCAGTTCCGGTCATGTTCCGTCGACAGAAAGGAACAGGCTTTCCATGGACGATGCCGACGAAAGGAAAATAGTTGAAAAAGCTCAAGAAGAGGAAACGTCGAATAAAACGATAAATAGTGAATTAGAAAAAGATGCTTCATCAAATGAGGAAAAGTCGTCTGATACGGAAAATAATACAGAGGAAACCGGTCAGGATAAGAATTTCTTTGAAAACATGATCGACTTTATCGGAAAAGTAATTGTATCGATTTTTACTTGGATAGGCGGACTGTTTCGTTAATATCGGCATTTTAAGGCTGCTAATACTTCTGTAGTTAGCAGTCTTTTTTCACGTTAGCAAAGTATAAAATTTTAGCAAAGAAGTAGTATCGGCGTAGCTAAAATTTTAAGGTCCTAAGTATAAGAAAAACTGGCTCATTCGCTAAAAGACGAGCGAATCCGAGTTTTTGTAATGCATGTCGGAAAAGTCATACATCGTTCAGAATGGTTCTACCACTTTAGTGTCACTTTCGTACAAAAGCTTTGCAGGATATTCTGAATATTCGTCGAACACATTAATGAAACGGGAAAGTGAGGCGACGAAGATGATTGCATTAAAAAATGTGTACCATAAAGTAAGGGAATCTATGTCCAAAGAAGCAATTGACTTGGCGATTCACGGTGAGTCAGTGGATGAATGGCAAAGGCTTTCCTATCCAGTGATTACGAAGCAATTTGAAAATTTAGCTGGAAAACATTCCAAAAAAGCATGGGTGAAGCGATTGGCCTATACGTATTCCTGGCATCCACAAACCCCAAGTTCAGTTACACCAACGCCAATGAAAGAGAATTTTAGCACACTGGAAAAGAAATTTTTTAATGCCAGTCTACGAAAAGTAAAATTGATGGAAACAGAAGAAGATGAAAAATTAATTCGTTATAAAAAGAAGCTGCATGAACTCAGTGAATTTATTGTTCCTATTGGTTCTCTGATATACGGTAAAGAGGAAATAGATTATCAGCTGTCATCCGTTTCCAAAGTATTGCATTTTATGTTCCCTAATTTATTTCCACTATTTGATCGCAAGGCCTGTGAAACGGTATTTGGTTCTAATTATCAATCATACAGCAGATATTTTCGCTATATCAGTGCATTTCGTACGTACCTTCAGGAAGGCGAAAATGCTGAATATGTAATCAAACAAGCAGAAAAAGAAGGCTTGTCTCCTCTATATGTCATGGAATTGGCATTATACGCGGATAGAATGAAGAGCTAAAACGAAGTAACGAGCTAAAGTTTAGCACCCAATCATTCGACAACATTCATCAAATTCCGGGAAGTGACAGGCACCACAATGGGCCACCACATATTTTTCTCTTTTTTGGTTAAAATATGAGCTAAAAAGGGGAAATTTGATGGAGCTTATCCAAAGATATGTTTCAAAGGAGCTGACTCATTTTGTTGGTCGTCATCAGCCGAAAAATGAACGTTTCGATTTACTGATGGATATCATTAAAAGTGGTTGGCTGCTTCATAAGAAAATTCCGGGGGATATTAAAATTAACACAGATGCAGAGGGTTTGGAGGATATTGTTACACCTGGGATTACTTGTTTTGCAGATATTCCTATTAACGATTTATCACTTCATATGGAAAAATACAGTAATTTTGGGTTAGCGTTTAAAAAGGATTTTCTTGTGGAAAAGGGCGCGAATCCGGTGTACTATATTGCCACAAATGGAGTCATACAGGAGTCAAACTCCAAACAGGAAAAACATAAACAAATAAGGGAAGGCTATTTTAAAGAACATATAAAAGGCTATTTTTCATTAATGGAAGAAATAAAGGAGGAACTATCCAAAAAGGGTAAAAACGAATCTGATCTTCTTCCATTACTAAACGAACTGGATTCCTTTTTAATTGAACATATCTTTGCTTACCTTAAACCGTTTGATGCATCAAAAACGGATGCAGACGAAGACAACTACTATTTGGAAAGGGAATGGAGAATCGTTGGTGATGTTCCGTTTTCACTTAATGATATTACGAGAATACTGATTCCAGAACGATATGGGAAAAAGCTTCGAGAAATGCTGCCCAACTATTATGGGCAGATTTCATTTACTGAGTAAAGCAACCCTATCCCTACACAAGTATAAAAATTCGACAAAATTCAACAAAAACCGGGAAGTAACAGGCACCACTAAAGAAGGGTGCCGATTGCTCCTGCGTATGGCCCTTTTTCCAGGAAGATGGGTTCGTATGACATCATACTTTGGAAGCCGCTTAACACTTCCTTTAACGGTGTGTTTCCGTTTAGAGTACTTCCAACAAAGACAATTTTCTTAGCATTTGCTGCAGCGGCAGCTTGAGCAGCAAGGGAAATAATTGTTTCGCCAAGTAATTGAATGAGGGCCGAGACATGGTCTTCTACTCTTGCTTTCTCGTTCCAATGTGCTTTTCCGAAATTTGCAGCGGTTAAGTCCCCGGGAATAGGCGGTTCGTCAGGGGCATAAATATCCTTGACAAGTAGATCACTATTTTGATTGGATCCCTTTTTCGCCAGTTCAATCAGATGATTATAATCATTTCTGCCCGTAATCAATGATCCTAGCCCCATGAGGGTTCCACCACCAATACCACTTCCGAGTACGCGACTGGAGTTTTCCGAAGTAACGTGAAAAACCGATGTACCGGTACCGATACTAACGAGAATAAAGTCCTCATCAAAATGAGGAGAATTTTCCTGTAAAAGAAATCTAGTTCCTTTTGTAACGGCTTCAAATTCTTTTACTATCTCGGCATGCTGGTTCACAGATTTTTTAATCGGCCCGCTCTTCCCACCTGTTAAGTATAGTTTTGCATTTGGCTTTATCATTTGCAGCCAGTGTAAAAGCTTTTCCATTTCATGATTTCCATATGCTTTGAAGTGAAACTTGCCTTTTTCCTCATAAGCAATTTTAATTAAAGAACCACCCGCATCAATCCCAATTTTCTCAGCCATCATGCATTGTCCTTTCCCACTCTATTTTTCCAGTACGTAACATGTTATATTAACCAATACTCTATCATATGCTTACTATTTTGACAATTAAAGGGAATGCTTCATCACGGTTGGCATTCCACTAGTAAATTCATTAAAATAGAGATAGATGAAACCTTTTAGTGAATTTCATCGTATTAAGAAGTAAATAGATGAATCCTTTACGAACAGAAGGATTTTCATAGGAGATGATAGATTTGAAGGCTTTTTTTCAATTTATAGTACAGTCGATATTAGCCTTCCTTGCTATGGTAGTGACATGGCTCATTAGTTTCCTAGCGATGGAACAAACTTTTTTCCTCTCAAGCTTGTTTGCATTGTTTGGAGGGGGAGTGGTGTTCATTGCTGTGAAGGAAATCTCCCATACAAGATTTGTACGGAGGAATGGTTTAACTCGCAGGGAGTATAAATATATCGGAAAAAATCTAAAGGAAGCGAAAGATAAAATTTCCCGTCTGCAGCGAGCGTTAATGAGTGTCCGCAGGATTGACCAAGCGAAACAGAACTTAGAAATAATCCGTACCGTTAAAAAAATTTACATGAACACGAAAAAAGAGCCGAAACGATTTTATAAAGCAGAAGGGTTCTATTATGATCACCTCGATTCCCTTGTGGAGTTAACAGAAAAATATGCCTTTTTATCCTCTCAGCCGACAAAATCAAAGGAAATACAGGATTCATTGCGTGATACCCGGATAACACTGATTGGCTTAAAAGAATCGGTAAAAAAAGATTTATATATCATGCTCGATGATGACGTGGATACACTGCATTTTGAAATCGATGTAGCTAAAAATTCAATCAATCGAATGAAGAAAAATGACAGGAGGATGTTTAAATGAACGAACAAAAACGTTCAGAGGAATTCAATGATTTAGTAGCCAATCCTTTTGGACAACGGGGAGAATCCTTAGCGGAATCTGACGTCACAGAAGCCAAACAGGATGAATTAAAAAAAGTCATCGACGTTTTGCCTGATGTGGACAAACAAAAAGCATTGGAAATCGCTAAACAAATTGACCACCAGAATCAACAGTCGATTAGTACGTATGGCACAGAGGCTCAATCCAAGCTCCATGACTTTTCCCATTCGATGCTGGAACATGTAGACAACAACGATGTGTCAGAAATTGGCGGGATTTTAAAAGATTTGATGAAGAAATTGGAATCCGTTAACCCGGATGAGCTCAAACCGGTAAAGCGCGGGTTTTTATCGAAAATGTTTGGAAAAGTATCCAGTACTGTTAATGAAATCCTCTCGAAATATCAAAAAACAGGTTCCCAGATTGACCGGATCAGTGTGAAATTAGACCGTAGCAAAAATGCGCTAATGAAAGATAACAGCTTACTGCAGCAGCTGTTTGATAAGAATCGTGATTTTTATGATGCGTTAAATATTTATATTGCTGCAGGAGAAGTGAAGCTGGAGGAATTGGAAACAACCGTTATTCCAGAGTTAAAACGTAAAGCAGAGCTTAGCCAAAATCAGATGGATGTCCAGGAAGTAAATGATACGATACAATTTGCGGAGCGGTTGGAGAAGCGAATGCATGACCTGAAGTTAAGCAGGCAGATTACGATGCAAAGTGCACCGCAAATTCGTTTAATTCAAAATACCAACCAGGCACTTGTAGAGAAAATCCAATCGTCTATTTTAACTGCTATTCCACTTTGGAAAAATCAGATTGCCATTGCCCTGACTCTTCTTCGCCAGCGGAATGCAGTGGAAGCGCAAAAACAGGTTTCGCAAACAACTAATGACCTGCTTAGTAAAAATGCGGAAATGCTTAAAACGAATACGATTGAATCCGCCCGGGAAAATGAACGGGGACTTGTCGATATAGAAACATTAAAGAAAACACAGGAAGATTTAGTTTCAACCATCGAAGAAACATTGCAAATTCAATCAGAAGGCCGTCAAAAACGTCAGCAAGCCGAAAAAGAACTACAAGGCATGGAAACCGAACTAAAACAAAAACTCCTCGAACTCCGGTAGGGTGCCTGTCACTTCCCGGATTTTGTCGAATGGTCTAAAAACTGTTAGCTATGAGTGTAACGGATTCGGTTTTGAATTACAAAATAACAATTAGAAGATATATTCACAACAGATTTAGTAACCAATTTGACCAGGAAAATCAGAATATATTTAACATAGAAAAACGCTTAGAGCTGAAAGAACTCCAAGCGTTTCTTTTTATTGCCTTATTCCATTAAAGCATCATATTGCTTGGTAAGTATTTAAGACAATTTCCAAGCGGGAATTAGGGAGTGAAACTGAAAAAAGTAACTTACTATAATGTGAATTATTGTGTATAAAACTAAAGTTGTAACATAGGGTAAAAAACCAAATATGTAATGGTTGATTTAAAAACAGAAATAGTAATAACATTCCAACTGGAAATGGCATCATTACAATTAACCATTTTGGTGCACCTATCTGTTCTGTAATAGCTCCAATCGATACTACGGAAATTCCAATTATCAGGGCTTTCCAAATAGATATTGCATTTGTGATTAAACTGCTTCCAAAAAAATATGATAAAGCTGTTAGCAATATAGCAATGGTAAAGCTGATAATATAACTCATAGAATCCCCCTTTTTGAATAAATAATTCAAGACATTATTGCCATAATAAAAAATGTTCTGTTTCTCCAATAAATCTTCCCTTTTAGTTTAAGAACAATTTTTTACAATCTCTATGATTATTTTGATATAATCATCCATTTTACCTGCTCTTTTCTAGGTGAAATTAGCACAATAAATGGAGATTATTTTAGCAACCGAATTATACGGTTGACAAGAATTTGTGTCATCTCGTTAAAACAAATGCTAATTAGGGTTTTATTTTGCTCTATTTTGTATATAAACGTTGCTAAAACAACAAAAATAAGCAGTCCAATTTATATGCGAATTAAACTGCTAAAAGCATCGCTATTTAATATTTTGTACTCTTAAACCTAACCCGTTACTATGAGTGCTAGCAGTTTTTTTATGTTAAAAAGAGAATAATATGGCACGGTATATATATACTGGAATTTAAATAGTAGCAAGCTTTTATAAATTCGTTTAAAATGAACTATACCTCTAAAATTCGTAAAAGTCCAAATTCAACACAAGCTATGTCGCAAACAAACAGTTTTTCTTTTAAGACGAACACAGTCTCAACATAGAGACATTAGGAATTATTTGCTCATCAGGAATTCGCAGAAGAAGAATGATAGACAATTAGTCCCCTACATCCGGGACCTTCTTTCTTAAATACTAGTATCAGCCTGATAGCATATAAAATCGTGTTACACTTTTAAGTAAACTCTTTTGAACCAACATTAATCCAAGAATACTTCCTCTAAGATAGGAAAATATAACAATATTAGTTTTGTTTTAAGGAGAGATTTCGGATGTCAGGTAAAAATAAAGATACCAATCAAACATTACGATCACCTAAGGAGCAAAAAGGTAGAAATCGTGTACTAATTGGGGCAGCATTTTTAATGGCAACCTCTGCTGTTGGACCGGGTTTTTTAACGCAAACAGCTGTGTTTACCGAAACCCTTTTAGCCAGTTTTGGTTTTGTCATCTTGGCTTCGATTTTATTAGACATTGGGGCACAGCTTAATGTCTGGAGAATAATTGCTGTTTCAGGAAAGCGTGGACAGGAAATTGCCAATGCAGTCGTGCCCGGATTAGGATTTATCGTCGCTGTGTTTATCGTCATAGGTGGGCTGGCGTTTAATATTGGAAATATCGGTGGTACAGGACTTGGCTCCAACGCGTTACTCGGAATAGACCCGAAAATTGGAGCGGTTATCTCAGCAGCTATTTGTATTTTCATCTTTCTATCCAAAGAAGCGGGAGCAGCGATGGACCGGATTGTTAATATTCTCGGTGCTATTTTGCTTGTATTGATTGCCTATGTCATGTTTGTAAGTCAGCCACCTATTGGAGAAGCAATCCACCGTACATTTGTCCCTTTGGAGCTAGATTTCTATGCGATTATTACGATTGTCGGTGGAACTGTTGGCGGATATATTACCTTTTCAGGTGGACATCGATTACTAGATGCAGGAATTCATGGGAAAGAAAGTATTCCTGAGGTAAACAGAACGTCGGTAACGGGAATTTTGGTAGCTTCTTTAGTGAGAATATTACTATTTTTAGCGGTATTAGGTGTTGTATATGCTGGGGTAAGTCTTGATCCGAACAATCCCGCAGCAACTGTTTTTCAGCATGCAGCAGGGGATATTGGTTACCGCCTGTTCGGGCTGGTGCTATGGATTGCAGGAATTTCATCCGTTATTGGAGCGGCATATACGTCGGTTTCCTTCTTACGGACCTTCCATCCAAAGATTGAAGAACATTATCGTTATTGGATTATCGGATTTATTCTTTTCTCAACCGTTGTTTATGTGCTAGTTGGTCAGGCAGCCACCCTGCTTGTACTTGCCGGAGCTGTAAATGGTCTGATCTTGCCTTTAACACTAGGCTCTATTCTGCTTGCGGCTCATAATAAAAAAATCATCGGCGATTACAAGCATCCAGTATGGCTGACTGTTTTCGGCACAATAGTTGTAATTTTAACGGCGTACCTTGGGATTCAGACATTGATTCAAATGGTACCGCAGATCTTTTAACAATTAAAATTATGGAGTAAATTTTTGAAGAATACGGTGGGGATACAATGTTTCAAATAGAAGCTTTTGGAGACAAAGGAATCAGAGTACAGCTTGGGAAAAGCATTTCCAAGGAAACAAATGAACGAATCCGCAATTTCTCCTGGTTTCTGGAAAAAGAAAACATACCTGGCGTGATGGAATGGATTCCAGCCTATACAACGGTCTCCATTTATTACGATCCATACTATATATCCTACGAGTTATTAAAAAAGCGGGTTGCGAGCTTAAAAGATAACTTGTCCAGCGTGAAGCTGCCCCCTGCACAGGTTATCCAGCTGCCTGTTTATTACGGGGGAGAACTAGGGCCGGATTTGAGCTTTGTAGCAAAGCATCATCATTTGACAGAACAAGAAGTGATACGCATCCATACAGCGACGGACTATCTTATTTATATGATGGGATTTAGTCCGGGATTTCCTTATTTAGGCGGGATGTCGGAAAAAATTGCCACGCCGAGACTGAAAGAACCACGCTTGAACATACCTGTTGGGTCGGTTGGTATTGCAGGTTCACAAACAGGAGTGTATTCGATGGAAACGCCTGGTGGATGGCAAATTATTGGTAAAACACCTGTGAAGCTGTATGATCCACAAAGAGAAACTCCTATCCTGCTTCAGGCTGGAAATTATGTCCGGTTTGTTCAGGTAACCGAAAAGGAATTCCAAGAGATAGAAAAGCAAATAGAGGATGGAACCTATGAAGTCCAAACAGACCTCTACCAAGGAGAGTGAAAGATATGGGGGAAAATTTCGTCGATTTAAACAGTGATTTGGGAGAGAGCTATGGTCCATATAAAATTGGCCAGGACGATTTAGTAATGAAATACATCACATCCGCTAACATTGCCTGTGGTTACCATGCAGGGGATCATAATGTCATTTATCAAACGGTAAAAAAGGCAGTAGAAAATCGGGTTGGTCTCGGTGCCCATCCGGGTTTCCCCGATTTGCACGGATTTGGCAGAAGACCTATCCATGTCGATGCAAACGAATTATATAATCTCATTGTCTATCAGATTGGGGCAATCCAAGCTTTTTCAAAAATAAATGATCATACACTTCAGCATGTGAAACCACATGGGGCACTATATAATATGGCTAGTAAAAACGAGGAAATGGCACATGTGATTGCCCAGGCTGTTTATGATATCGACCCAAAACTCATCTTGTTTGGTCTTGCAGGGAGTGAGTTAGTTAAAATGGGGAAAAAGGTTGGCCTAAAGGTTGCAGAAGAAGTGTTTGCCGACAGAACTTATCAGCCCGATGGTACACTTACTTCAAGAAAACAAACAAATGCGATGATTACTGATTCTGACGAGGCCGTTCACCGTGTCATCCGTATGGTTAAAGATGGTAAAGTGGAAGCAGTGGACGGGACCGATATTCGAATCACAGCAGATACGATTTGTGTGCATGGAGATAGTCAGAAGTCTTTGGAATTTGTGATAAAGCTGCAGGAAGGTCTGAAAAACAACGGAATTATCATGAAAAGAGTAGGGATGTAAAGTGGTAAATGACGTAATCAAAGTAGAAAAATCCGGACTATCTACTTCCATTCAGGACCTTGGTCGTACCGGGTACCAGCAATATGGCGTGGTAGTTTCAGGGGCAATGGATGTGTTTGCACTCCAGGTTGGAAATTTACTTGTTGGAAATCCAAGAAATGCAGCAGGGATTGAAGCAGTGATCATGGGGCCGAAGCTGAACTTTCTAAAAAACACCGTTATCGCCGTTTGTGGGGCAGATTTATCTCCAACACTGGATGGTAAGGAAATTCCGATGTGGACTTCCATTTTTGTTGAAACAGGTCAGTCCTTATCATTTGGGAAGCCTAAAAATGGTGCCTATACATACGTGACAGTTGCAGGTGGTATCGAGACACCGGTTGTTATGGGAAGCAGATCTACATATGTAAAAGCAGCAATTGGGGGGGGTGAGGGGAGATGTCTGCAAAAAGGTGACGTACTTAAAGCAGGAAAAATGGAAACTGTCCAGTTTAAAGAAAAAAGCTTATCACCTGAACTAATCCCATCCTATGAGACGCATCCCAAAATAAGGGTTATCCTTGGGCCTGACGAAAAAGCTTTTACAGCATCCGGCATCGAAACGTTTCTATCGGAGAAATATAAAATCACCACAAAAACTGACCGGATGGGAGCACGGCTGGAAGGACCTAAAATAGAGCATATCTCAGGAGCAGATATCATTTCAGACAGTATTTTTCCCGGCACCATACAAGTTCCAGCCAATGGCCAGCCGATTATTCTTCTGGCAGACCGGCAGACAACAGGTGGTTACACGAGAATTGCCAATGTCATTTCCGTTGATTTTGCCAAGGTTGCACAAAGCTTGCCTGGAACAGAACTGGAATTTGAAGCTGTCACTGTGGAAAAAGCGCAGCAGCTTTATGTGAAGCGGGAGAAAATATTGCGTCAGCTTAGTATTGGTGCAGGAGTTTATTGAAAATGGTTTATATTTTCAAACATAGGAGGCGAGCATCATGAGCAACACCACTTCAGAAATCCGTAAAAAGATTCGAACCGGAGAATGGCAGAAACCAACCACAGGATTAGCACCAGGATATACGCAGACCAATGTAGTTATTTTACCGACAAAATATGCATATGACTTTCTATTATTCTGTGTACGAAATCCAAAAACCTGTCCATTAATTGAGGTAACCGATGAAGGATCACCAGTCCCGAAAAAGACAGCCCCCAATGCTGATATACGAACCGATATACCAAAATATCGAATTTTCAAACAAGGTGAACTTGTTGAAGAAGTAACGGACATTAGCACCTACTGGCAGGATGATTTTGTTTCCTTCCTGATTGGATGCAGTTTTACATTTGAAAAACCTCTACTGGATAATGGAATTCCGATTCGTTACATTCAAGAGAACAAAAATGTATCGATGTACCAGACAAACATCTCCAGTGAACCTGCGGGGATTTTTCAGGGACCAATGGTGGTGAGTATGCGACCGATGAAGCCGGATGAAGCGATTCGTGCTACTCAAATCACTTCCAGATTTCCTTCCGTTCATGGGGCGCCTATACATATTGGAGACCCTGCAGCAATTGGAATAAAAGATATCAATCAGCCTGACTATGGTGATCCAGTAACCATTTACGATGGTGAAGTTCCTGTTTTCTGGGGCTGTGGAGTCACCCCACAGGCAGCCGTCATGGCAAGTAAAACGGATTTTGTTATTACTCACGCTCCTGGGCATATGCTGATTACCGATGTAAAAGAAGAGGCACATGCGGTTATTTAGTTATTGCCGTTTATAGGAATGGATCTTTTCGCAGGTTTTTTTATTACTGTAGTTGATATAACTTCCGAATCACTTTAAAGAAAAAGGGAATGTGAACAGAGGGGACGAAGTGGTTGAGATTGAATAGTAAGTCAAAGCAAAGAATCTTGAAAATCAATATATGTTTGCTTTTAGAAAAGAAATTTTTATACTTCAGGTAAGCATAAAATTTTAGCCGAAAAGTGGTTCCAGCGTAGCTAAAATTTTAACGTCATAAGTATAAGCATGTGTTTAAATTGAGAATGAAAGGGACCGGATTTAGGAACACCCTCTATAGAGGCTGGGACACAACTAAACTATTGTCCCGCCCTCATTTTTGTATCGTCTACTACTACCTTTTCCTCTTTTTTTATTTGAAAGTGTCATTTAGCAAAACATGGGTAGTGTTTTTATTCAAAAAAATTATTCCAAAAAAACAAAAAAAATGCGGGGATTATGTAACCGATTTAATTAGCGATATATTGCATATTTGGATTGAATACACACTTGGTAATTTAGCTGAAATTATTGAAATAGTAACTAATTATCTGATAAAAAAGGGTGGACAATGGTCATATGCGGTGATATATTAATGTCTAGCACTATCAAATTCGACAATAACTGACACGTTTCGCAGGATGTGCTAAGTCTGAGCTTAACTGAGCAATTAAAACGATAGAAGATTTATAGTCGGAAAATTACTTATTTTTTAACCAACAAGAGGAGGCATAAGGATGTTAAGTAATCCGCTTATCGCTACAACATTAATTTTTGCACTAATCGCACTAGGAGAATGGCTGTCCATTGTGACAAGAGCACGAATTCCCATGCTGCTTACCGCCATGGTAGGGTTTTTGGTTCTTTCCTGGACAGGCATTTTTCCAGATAATATATTGGAGGTTTCGCAGTTTGCTGCATTAGGGGCGATTTTAATTGCTCCAGCTATCGTGCATATGGGGACATTAATCCCGTTTTCCTTGCTGAAGAGTCAATATAAAGCGGTTCTTATTGCACTAGGTGGGATGGTTATTTCCGCAATCCTAATATTATCGATTGTACCTATATTATTTGATTACCCTACAGCAGTTGCTGGGGTTGGACCAGTTAGTGGGGGAATTATTGCACTCATTATTACATCTGAGAAACTAATTGAAATTGGACAAGCAAGTTTAGTAGTAATTCCTGCCTTAATTGTTGCATTTCAAGGTGTAGTGGGAATGCCATTAGCATTGAACATCATGCGTAAATATGCTGTCAAACTGCAAGCGAAAATGGACAATGGTACATTCGTAGCTATGGCCGATGAAGCTGCTGCAACAAAAGAAGTACAGGCTACGGCGGAAGAAAAATCAGAAAGCCCATTAAAATCCAGTATGACTTTAAAATTATTCTATGTGTTAGTTGGTGCCGCAATTGGTACTGTACTTGGAGAACTGACTGGAATTAATTATACACTATGGTGTTTAGCTATTGGTATTGCCGGTCTTAAATTAGGCTTATTGGAAGAAAGATCATTAGAAAAAGCAAACTCCTTTACGATCACGATGATTGGGATTATCTTCGTAGTTATCGGAACTATGGCAGATGTAACACCAATGCAAGTAGTGGAAAACCTACCAAGCATCATCTTGATTTTAGTATTAGGTACGCTAGGCCTGGCATTTGGCGGGTATATCATGTCGAAACTTCTGAAATGGGATCCATTAAAAGGAATGCCTGTCGCGTTAACGGCATTATTCGGATTTCCTGGAGACTACATCCTTTGTGAAGAAGCAAGCCGAAGTGTAGCTAGAAATAAACAGGAAGAAAAAGTTATCTTTGACGAGCTGTTGGCACCAATGTTAATCGGTGGATTTACTACAGTAACGGTCGCATCGGTTGTCATTGCGGGGCTGTTAGTGAACACATTGTAAGGGGGAAACAACATGACAAAGACACTTTTTAAAAATGGACTAGTCATTGACGGGAATGGTGGACAACCGTTGAATGATGCAGTGGTTGTCACAGAAGATAACCGGATTGTCTATGTAGGTCCTGAAACAGGGTATACGCAAACTGGAAATGAAACCGTGGTGGATGCTAAGGGAGGAACCATCCTTCCAGGTTTTATTGATGCCCATGTTCACATGATGATGGAATTTTCACCTGTATCTGAAAGGCTGGCAACTCCATTTTCATTCATGTACTATCAAGCGGAAAAATATTTAGAACGAACACTGCATGCGGGAATTACCTCTGTGAGGGACGCACTTGGTACAGACCTTGGTGTGAAAAAGGCAGTGGAAGATGGCCTGATTTCTGGTCCAAGACTACAGCTAAGTATTAATGCACTGACCATCACTGGCGGTCATGGTGATGGCTATACCGTGTCTGGAAATACATTGGATCTTCTTCCGTCTGGTTATCCGGGAATGCCTAGCGGAAAATGTGATGGCGTAGAAGAAGTTCGGAAAAAGACACGTGAAATGCTTCGTGCCGGTGCAGAAGTTATTAAAGTACATGCAACCGGCGGGGTGCTAAGTGCCACAGACCATCCGGAATTTACACAGTTCTCTTTAGAGGAATTGAAAGTGATGGTGGAGGAAGCTCGTTTCCGCAAAGGCGTGAAAGTGATGGCACATGCTCAAGGAGCAGAAGGAATTAAAAATGCGGTCAAAGCAGGAATTCATTCAATTGAGCATGGCATTTTTATCGATGACGAAGCGATTGAATTGATGCTGGAAAACGGAACCTACCTGGTACCAACCTTGCTTGCTCCGGTAGCTGTACTGGAAACAGCGAAGGAAACAGGGATGCCAGATACAGCGGTTGAAAAAACCAAAGAAGTGATTGAACAGCATCAAACCAGCATTGCCAAAGCTTATAAAGCTGGCGTGAAAATCGCCATGGGAACCGATGCTGGTGTCATGAAACATGGTACGAACTTACGGGAGCTCGGATTAATGGCAGATATTGGAATGACTCCAATGGAAACCATCGTTGCCTCCACGAAAACAGCAGCCGAATGCTTAGGCTGGGAAAATCAAGTCGGAACATTGGAAGCAGGAAAACTTGCTGATATTGTTATTGTAAAAGGCAACCCACTAGAAGATATCTATTCCCTAGCAGATAACAACACAATACAAGTCGTAATGAAAGATGGGAAAGTGGAGCTATAGGTGCCTGTCACTTCCCGAGCTTTGTCGATTTATGTCGAAGGTGAAAGTAATGCAAAAAGGTCAACATTTTTCCAACAGCTGTTGTTGGGGGTGTTGACCTTTTGCGTATGGTGCCTGTCACTTCCCGAATTTTGTCGAATTTTATTTGGATTATAGGGTCAATATTTCTGTTTTAACTGGAAATATTGACATTTTTTGAAAGATAAGAAAGTATAAAATTTTTGCATTGATGTCTAGCTCCAGCGCCCAGCGACTAGCGAGACTTCCCTCACCTCCGTACGATAAGTCAACGTCGACTCCCATACGCAGAGGAAGCATGAACACGCACTTGTATAAAAATATCGTAGGGAATTATGGAAATGAAAAGCGGGTATGACAATTTCTGAACCTTTTCTACAAATTCACATTAACTAAACAAAGTAAATTGGTTAGGTTATGGTATACTAATACTATATTGAAGGAGGTGTAATGTATGAGTGATAAATTATTAGAACAAATTTTATTAGAAATAAAGGAACTAAAACAGGGCCAGGCTGGAATGCAGCAAGAAATAACAGAAGTGAAGCAAAGCCAGCAAGGAATGCAGCAAGAAATAACAGAAGTGAAACAAAGCCAGCAAGGAATGCAGCAAGAAATAACAGAAATCAAGGAAGAACAGAAACTGACAAACCAAAGATTAACCAATTTAGAATCCAAACAAGCTGTGATATACGAACAGACTGCACATCTATCCGAATACTACACAGAAATGCACTCACGTTTTGATAATCTCGCGACGAAAGAAGACCTCGAATATATTGATACGAAATTGGGAAAACATGAAAGAGAAATATTTAAAATAAAAAATAATGTTTAATGAAACCTGATACTTCCTAAATATATAGAATGTTTTAGCCTACCAAAAATTAAAAACGGTCAACATTCATTTATTGTGCATTAAACAACCTCTTTTAAAATTACTTGTTTTATGTTGACCTTCTGTATTTTCGTTAAATAATATCCCGCATTATCATCAATACTTAAAATATTGTTAAAGACCTCCTCCAATAGATGCAGCAATATAAGGTCTACCTTCGTGTGGTCCGCTAATAGGACAACTTTTCGCAACTATGGCGGTTATAGGATACTACCAATTATCATCTCAAAGTGTCGTATTTTATTTTTATATTAAACGCTCAGGCTCGTATAAAAATTATCCAAACCTCTTATTAAAACACACGAGGATTACACCAAAACGACCGAGGTCAGCCTCATACGAGCAATCCCGGCAACAAAACGCGCGAAGTAGGTATCTAAACGGCAATCGAGACACATACCAAAACGAGCGAGTCCAGCCCCAAAAAGAGCAAGGACCGCAACAAACTGTGCAAGACCCACATCAGTAACTACCAAAGCAAGCCCCCTTTCAAAAAGATTCCCTTAAATAAAACAGTCCCCCATTCTTTAGCTCCAGCATCTATAACGTTTTCACATCCAATGTCCGAATAAATTCAATAAACGCACGCACGATATTCATTTCCAGTGATTCGGCATGATAGTACATCCATGTTTTTCGGGTTATCGGTTCACCAGAAGAATGATAGATTGGTTTGATGATCAGCTCTGGATAAGGTCGAACGACTAAGTTGGATAGTATCGCATAACCGAGACCATTGATGACCATTTCCTTACATGTTTCCACTTGATTCACTTCAATATTAATGTAGGGATTCTGGCTATAATGATTGTACCACCAGCCGTCTACGATATTTTTCATCAACCCGTCAGTAAAATAATCAATCCGTGGTAGGGAGGGCAGTTCTTCCCATTTGAAATCCCATGGTGAAGCAACACATATTTCCTCTTCATATAATAGTTCTTTCTTTTCCCTCCAAGGATAATCCCCTTTGATGAAACTGATATGTACATCGTGATTTAAAATCAGACGATGCATTTCACTGCTCCAGCCTGTCACGACCTGGCATTCAATATTTGGATACTTCTGTTTAAACAATCGTAACAGCTTTGGCATTTTATTTAAGGCAAAAAAATTAGATACTCCCACACGGAGCGTACCAGAAACTTCATTTTTCATATTGTTAATCTTTTCTTCGATGTTTCGCTGTTCATACAGCATTTTTTTCGCGTGAAGTGCCAGCTCTTCCCCTTCTGGAGTAAAGGTAATTCCCCGTTGCTTTCTTATAATGATTGGTACCCCGTAATATGTTTCCAATCGCTTAATTCTCGATGTTAACGTTGGCTGCGATAAAAATAATTGCTTTGCCGCCTGTGTAATGTTCTCGGTTGCATACAAGGACGCAAGCATTTTCCAGTCTTGATAGTCCATTCGCCAGTCTCCTCTGATATAGAAATAATCTATGGCTGATAATTAAAATTAAGTATTTTATTAATTTTTAGTATAATTATATAATTAAATTATAGTCAAATAAAGGGGAATTTTCTATTAAGTTGATGAAACGATTATTTTCCAGCGCTAATACATAAATAAAGGAGGATATTTATGAAAACAGAGGAAACGTATGTACCGGGTTTGGCAGGGGTAATTGCAGCAGAAACTTCCATTTCACTTTTGGATACCGAACAGGAAAAAATTATTATTCGGGGACATGACCTGATCGATTTATCGAAAAAGTATCAATATGCAGATGTTGTTCACTTATTATTGGAAGGACAGCTTCCTACACCTTCAGAAAGAACGAGATTGTCTGAACGTTTAAAGGAAAATTATGACATTCCACAAGGTGTGTTTAACGTATTTCAGTTATTGCCTGAGCAAACGCATCCAATGGACGGGCAGCGTACAGGAATTTCAGTATTAGCTGGATATGAGGATAATATCGATGACAGGTCGATAGAAGCGAATAAAAAAAGAGCCTATCAATTTCTAGGAAAGCTTCCGACAATTACGGTAAACAGCTATCGGATGATAAATCGGGAAAAGCCAGTATACCCGAGACCGGATTTAGACTATAGTGCGAACTTTTTATACATGATTACCGGCGAGGAACCGACCAAACAGGAGGCAGAGATTTTTGACCGATCCCTGCTCTTATACAGTGAACATGAAATGCCTAATTCGACATTTACGGCAAGAGTGATTGCATCAACTCAATCCGATATTTACGGAGCTTTAACTGGTGCGGTCGCATCCTTAAAAGGAAATCTTCATGGTGGGGCAAATGAAGCTGTCATGTACATGTTAAGGGAAGCGAATTCAGTTGGTGAATTTGAAGAACTTCTCTATAAAAAGCTGCAGCAAAAGGAAAAAATTATGGGATTTGGTCATCGAGTCTATATGAATAAGATGGATCCAAGAGCATTAGTGATGAAGGAATCATTAAAACAATTATGTGATCAAAAAGGAGATCATTTATTGCTTGAAATGTGTGAAGCCGGAGAAAAACTGATGGAACGGGAAAAGGGCCTTTATCCAAATCTTGATTATTATGCAGCACCTGTTTATTGGTTGCTCGGTATTCCAATTCCGTTATATACACCAATCTTTTTTAGTGCAAGAACGGCCGGCTTATGTGCCCATGTCATGGAACAGCACGAAAATAACCGGCTTTTCCGACCACGGGTTCATTATACTGGCGAACGTTAGAAATAATAATGGGAAGGGAAGGATACAATTGATTAACGTCACCGATCAAAAAAAAGTAGATACAGTAATAGAGGAAATTACAGATTACGTATTAAATAAAGAAATAACAAGTGAAGAAGCATTTACTACGGCTCAATATGTACTCATGGATACACTTGGATGCGGAATTTTGGCATTAAATTATCCGGAATGTACGAAATTGCTTGGACCAATTGTTCCTGGTACGATGGTTCCTGGAGGCACTCGGGTACCTGGGACTTCGTATGTTCTTGATCCTGTTCAAGGGGCATTTAATATTGGTGCGATGATTCGCTGGCTCGATTATAATGATACATGGCTGGCAGCGGAATGGGGGCATCCATCTGATAATTTAGGAGGAATTCTTGCCGTTGCAGATTATCTCAGTCAAGAACGAATTAGAAAAGGTCAGGAACCGTTAACCGTACAAGATGTGCTGGAAGCGATGATTAAGGCTCATGAAATTCAGGGTGTGCTGGCTTTGGAAAACAGTTTGAATCGTGTTGGTTTAGATCATGTTCTCTATGTAAAAATTGCAACAACGGCAGTCGTAACAAAGCTGCTTGGAGGCGGACGTGAAGAAATCAATAATGCCTTGTCCAATGCGTGGATTGATAACTCCAGCTTGCGTACGTATCGTCATGCACCAAATACAGGATCAAGGAAATCATGGGCAGCAGGAGATGCAACGAGTAGAGGTGTTCGCCTAGCGATGATGGCAATGAAAGGGGAAATGGGCTATCCGTCTGCTTTATCAGCGGAAGGATGGGGATTCCAGGATGTTCTTTTTAACCATCAAACGCTAACATTGGCTCGTCCGCTTGATAGTTATGTGATGGAAAATGTATTGTTTAAAGTTTCCTATCCGGCGGAATTTCATGCGCAAACTGCTGCAGAGGCTGCTGTTCAGCTTCACCCTGATGTCAGCAACCGTTTGGATGAAATCGATAAGATCACGATCACAACACATGAATCGGCTATTCGAATTATTGATAAAAAGGGTCCATTAAATAATCCAGCTGACCGGGATCACTGCATCCAATACATCACAGCGATCGGACTGCTCAAAGGAAATATTACGGCAGAGGATTATGAGGATGAGGCAGCTTCTGATTCTAGAATTGATGCACTAAGGGAGAAAATGGTCGTTACAGAGAATAAACAGTACAGCAAAGATTATCTTGACCCAGATAAGCGCTCGATAGCCAATGCCGTTCAAGTTCATTTTCAGGATGGTACATCAACGGAAAACGTGGAATACCAGTATCCATTAGGGCACCGTTTTCGTCGTAAAGAGGCGTTTCCGAAAATTGAGCAAAAACTCTCTGCTAATCTTGCTACACAATATACAGTGAAACAGCGCAGGAAGGTGGAAGAAGTGGGCTTTGACTATGCGAAACTAACAGGAATGAGTATCAATGATTTTATGGAATTGTTCATTCCTTAAAATGGATATGGAGATCGTTTAATAGGAGGGATGCTTTATGGCATGGATTGTTAACGAGCAGTCGACACAGGGAGAATTAGCCAATCAATTTAAGGATCTTATCGAATCACCAGATATTTTACAAATACCGGGCGCACATGATGCCATGGCGGCACTTGTGGCCAAAAATGCCGGATTTTCTTCCCTTTACCTATCGGGGGCTGCCTACACGGCAAGCAAGGGTCTGCCTGATTTAGGAATGGTAACGTCCACCGAAATGGCAGAACGTGCCCGTGACCTTGTTAGAGCAACGAACTTACCGGTATTAGTGGATATCGATACTGGGTTTGGTGGTGTATTGAGTGTAACACGTACTGCAAGAGAAATGGTCGAAGCGAATGTCGCTGCCGTACAAATAGAAGACCAGCAATTACCGAAGAAATGTGGACATTTAAATGGAAAACAACTCGTTCCTCCAGAAGAACTAGTCCAAAAAATTAAAGCAATAAAAGAAGTGGCGCCAAATCTCATCGTTGTCGCACGAACAGATGCCAGGGCAGTAGAAGGCATAGAAGGAGCTTTAGAAAGAGCTGAGGCTTATATCGAAGCAGGTGCAGATGCGATTTTCCCGGAAGCATTACAAACGGATGGAGAATTCCGCTTATTCTCAGAAAAAATCTCCGTCCCATTGCTGGCAAATATGACGGAATTTGGGAAAACACCATACATTTCAGCACAAGCTTTTCAGGATATGGGATTTCGCATGGTAATATATCCTGTTACTTCCTTACGAGTAGCTGCCAAGGCCTACGAGCGTATCTTTGAAATAATTAAACAAACGGGTACACAAAAAGAAGGCCTGGAAGACATGCAAACCAGGAAGGAATTGTATGAAACGATTTCGTACTATGATTTCGAGGAACTCGATAATCACATCGCGAAAACGGTATTACCATCCGAAGAAGAGACGCGGAAATCCTGAAAATTAGTCCTTTGCTGAATAGCTAGACTTGAAGGCTGAATTATGGGGATGAAGGCTGAATTAATGGGATGAATGCTGAAATAATGAGCTTAATGCTGAATTATAAGTCAAGACCCTTAAATTCCCCAACAATAAAGCCAAAAAGCAAGATATATAAGTTAAAAACAGCTTAAAAAAGAGCCAACACTTTTAAATCCAAAGATGTTGGCTCTTTTCTTATTGAACCCATAAGACAATCAAACCCAACAACGCACATTTCTAATTCAAGTTATAATATATGATTTTTCAGACTATAATTCCCTAACAAATTGTAGTACGATAGTTATTAATATTGATAAAAAATATAAACAGAAAAATCATAAGCGAAAAGCTTATACATAAACTTAATGGTGGAGGGGAAAGCGATGAAAACGATTAAAAAGGCAATTATCCCAGCAGCTGGTCTGGGCACACGTTTTTTACCAGCAACAAAAGCAATGCCGAAAGAAATGCTGCCAATTGTTGATAAGCCAACGATTCAGTACATTGTTGATGAAGCCATTGCATCAGGTATTGAGGACATTTTGATTGTGACGGGAAAAGGAAAGCGGTCGATAGAAGATCACTTCGATAATAATTTTGAATTAGAGAGAAATCTGATGGATAAAGGGAAATTTGAGTTATTGGAAAAGGTAAAAGAACCATCAGAAGTCGATATTCACTACATACGTCAAAAAGAGCCAAAAGGGCTGGGGCACGCGGTTTGGTGTGCTCGCAAATTTATCGGTGATGAACCATTTGCTGTGCTGTTGGGAGATGATATCGTTCAAGCAGATAAACCGGCATTGAAGCAGCTCATTGAGCAATATGAGGAAACGGAAAGATCCGTTGTCGGAGTCCAAAAAGTTCCTGAAAATGAAACATCACGCTACGGGATTGTGGACCCTTGTACGATTGAAGGTAGGAGATATCAGGTCAGCCATTTTGTAGAGAAACCAGCACCGGGAACTGCACCATCCAATTTGGCGATTATGGGGCGCTATATTTTCACACCGGAAATCTTTACATTTTTGGATAAGCAGGAAATTGGTGCCGGCGGAGAAATCCAGCTTACGGACGCCATCCAGGAATTGAATGAGACCGAGCGCGTGTATGCTTATGATTTTGAAGGAAAACGCTATGATGTTGGGGAAAAGCTCGGATTCATCCGCACAAACTTAGAATTTGCTTTACAGAATGAGGAGATTGGTGAAGAAGTTGAGCGAGTGGTAAGGGATTTGTTAATGGAGAAGGAAAGAGCGAAATTATAGAATAAAAAACACCAAGAAACTACCTGTGGGAATAGGTGGTTTTCTTGCTTTTAGGGGGAAGGGGAGTTAGACCATGATGGATGAGGTACTGGGTCAAATTAGAAATATTATTAAAGAACAAAAAAGGATCTTAACAGATAAAGCAGACCTATACAGCTATTCCTATGATGCCTCATTTGGTGTACATCTTCCAGACATTGTTGTACAACCAAAATCCGCACAAGAAGTTACTCATATCATGAAACTGGCAAATAAGCATTTGATTCCTGTGTATCCCCGGGGGCAGGGTACGAGTTTGAGTGGTGGTCCATTGCCTGTAAAAGGTGGCATTGTTTTAGACTTTTCCAAATGGGACGACAAACTGGAAATCGATAGGGAAGATATGGTTGCCATCGTATCTCCAGGAGTTCTTACCTCTAACATTAATGATGCAGCAATGGAACAGGGATTCATCTATCCTCCAGACCCAAGCAGTTCCCATGTGTCAACAATTGGTGGGAATTTAGCGGAAAATTCAGGAGGGCCAAGGGGATTAAAATATGGCGTGACGAAGGATTATGTCATCGGACTTGAGGTGGTCACACCAGAGGGAGAAATTATTCGGACTGGGGGAAGAACAGTAAAAAATGTGACCGGATATGATTTGACCAAGTTGATTGTCGGTTCAGAGGGGACGCTTGGAATTATTACGGAAGCAACTCTTCGGCTTTATCCAAAACCTCAAGGAAATCAAACATTAATGGCTGTGTTTGATGAGATGGCTGATTCCGGAAAAGCAATCACCAATATTTTAAGTGCTGGCATATTGCCGGCCAAACTGGAGTTGATGGACAATGCTTCCATTACCGCGGTGGAAGCCTATGAACCATTGGGGCTACCAACAGATGCCGAGGCTCTTATTTTAATCGAATTAGACGGACATCCTGCTGCTATTGCCGATGAAAGCGAAAGGGTTCGTCAAGTTTGTGAAGCGGCTGATGCCAAGGAAGTAATCATTGCTGCAAATGAACAGGAAGCAGAAAATTTGTGGAAGGCCAGAAAGCTCGTTTCCCCTGCGATTGTTCGTGAAAAGCCAACAAAAATTTCCGAAGATGCTACTGTACCAAGAAGTAAGATTCCAGCTATGTTTCAGCGGTTAAAAGAAATTAAAGAAAAGTACCAAGTGGATTTGGTTGTATTTGGGCATGCTGGAGATGGCAATTTACATCCGAATATCATTGCTGACAAACGGGACAAAGACGAAATGCAGAGAGTAGAACAGGCAGTGGAGGGAATTTTTCAGGCTGCCATTGAACTTGGTGGAACATTATCCGGAGAACATGGGATCGGGACGTTAAAAGCACCATTTATGGAAATGGAATTAGGGGAAGTGGGTCTTGATATGATGAAACGGATTAAACAAAGCTGGGATCCAAACCATATTTTAAATCCGGGTAAAATCTTTCCTGAGCCAGGTCAAAAGCTGGTGTTAAGTGATGGGTAGTGCGAGACTTGCGTATGAAGAAACCTTTGATTGTGTGCAGTGTGGCTATTGTTTACCGGCTTGCCCCACTTACATCACGATGGAAAAAGAAACCCACTCCCCAAGGGGAAGAATTAATCTAGTGAAGATGGCAGCAGAAGGTAACATCACTTTTTCCGAGCTGGAAGGGCCGATTAATTTATGTTTGGGCTGCCGTGCATGTGAGGTTGTATGTCCGACCAATGTCCAATACGGCAAGATTTTGGAGTCGGCAAAAGAGGTGCTTCTTGAGGAAAAGGGACGGCGGTCATTTTTTCAGGAATTTGTCTTTGGAAAGGTATTTCCGAATAAAAAGCTGTTGCGTGCAGCAGGTGCTGGGATATCAATTTATCAAAAATTTGGTATGCAACAGGTCGCAAGAAAAACAAAGGCAATAACCCTCCTTCCTGAACCAATGCGTTCCTTTGAAGCGATATTGCCGGAGACACAAGGAATAGGAAAGCGTGCAAAGTTTTATCCTGCAGCAGCAGATCATCCTGTATATAAAATTGGATATTTTACCGGTTGCATGATGGATGCCATGTTTTCCTCCATCAATACAAAGGCAATTAAACTTCTTCAGGCAGCAGGTTGTGAAGTTACTGTGTTGGATGAACAGACATGCTGTGGGGCATTGCAGAGTCATAGTGGTCATACAAAGGTGACGAAGGAGTTAGCGAAGCGGAATGTTGCAGCATTTGAAGCATATGATTTGGATTATATGGTGAACAGTATTGGTGGCTGTGGTGCAATGCTCGTGGAGTATGACCAGCTATTTTCGGAAGAGGATGGTAAATGGAAAGAACGTGCGGAGAAATTTTCCCGGAAAAATGTTGATATTAGTGTCATTCTATCTGAATTGGAGCTTCCATTTAAGCATGAAATAAACAAAGTTGTAACCTATCAGCCTTCCTGCCATCTCAGCAATGTACAAAAACGAACGGAAGAACCTGTCAAGCTTCTGAAATCGACCCCTGGCATTCAGTATGTGGAACTGCCTCATCAACATATGTGCTGTGGGTCTGCTGGAATTTATAATCTCATAAACTATGAAGCTTCTATGGATATTTTGGACGAGAAGATGAAACATGTGGGAGCTTTAAAGCGAAAACCGGATATGATGATAACGACGAATCCTGGATGTCACTTGCAAATGAAACTGGGTGTGGAAAGGGAAGGGCAGACTGATGAAATCGAGGTAGTTCATTTGGTTGAACTACTGGCGGTATCTTGCGGGATTGACACTTAGAAATTTTAAAAGATTCGACAGAAAAGTTGAATGTTTCATGCTATAGTAATGGAAGGAGGATTATCTCCTTTCATATTTTTGTGTTTACATACAGTTAGGAGTTATGCACATGCAGGCTGTAGAGAACTGGGGTTTGAGAATTTCTATTGTACTTTATGCGATCTTACATTTTATCACATATTTCTATGAAAATAGCTTTTTCGTTTTACTGTTGGCGATTTCTGGTTTTGGTATCTTCACCTTTACCGTTTTGAAGCTACATATTAATCATATTAAAATGCCATTTGGACTGCTTCTTGCAGGCATGATCATTCTCATTTTTTCCGGCGGGTCCCTAGTAGATGGATTTCTAAACG
Source organism: Oceanobacillus salinisoli (assembly GCF_009733865.1). Taxonomy (GTDB): domain Bacteria; phylum Bacillota; class Bacilli; order Bacillales; family Amphibacillaceae; genus Oceanobacillus; species Oceanobacillus salinisoli. Next base: position 52,031 of record NZ_WOFB01000007.1, read on the forward strand.
GTTTGGTGCAAATGCGGAACATGGTTGGCTTATTAATTATCGTTCCAATGATCAGCTGGGTCCTTCAGGAAGAAAATTATATTGAATCGATCATGAGTTTTGCTCATAACCTGCTGGATACGAGCCGCAAATTTTATTTTGGGATCGTCTCGTTTACACAGGTTATCGCCTACTTTTTATTATTCGGATCGATTTCCATGATGTATCAATTTGTGAATACCGTTTTAAAAAATGAACATGGCGAGCCATGGGAAAATTATAAGGGAACAGCACTACTTCGAGGGTTTTCGTTATCGGTGATGTGGGTGGTAAGCATTCCAAGCTTTGCCTATGTAGTTGAAGTGATGGGTGCTTCTCTAGGGGTGTCGATTTTACAGGGACTAGGGATTTCCATTGCAGGGATTATCGTGGCTCTTATCTTTTCGCATTTTGAAGAGAAGCGTTATGGAGTGGACTTAACTGCCGGACTGCAAACAGAAATCGATGATGTACTAAGCCATACCAGGAATAGAAAACAAATGCACCGTAATGTGAGGGAATTTGTTGTGCTGTTTGTTTCCCTATTTGGTTCGATACTAATTCTGCAGGCGATGATTAATTTGGAATTGTTAGTTTTGATTCCGTTAGTTGTGTTGATCTGGATGACAGCCTATTACCTTATAAAAAGAAGGCCAAAACGATTAACACAGGAAGCGTATGCCTATGTAACAAAAGATATCGAACATCAGGCATATCAGCTTTGTGTCATGCTGGGGGCAGGAATATTGATTTATGCACTGAACCAAACCGGATTTGCTCACGTAGTTGTTGATGGAATTTATATGATACAGGAATCAATCCCATTTTTAAATATCCTGTATTTCCTTCCGTTCATTATTATCATTCTCGGTTTTGTTGGATTGGGGCCATTGACGGTGATGGTTTTAGTTGCAGGAATCCTGGAATCGATTCATCTTCCATACCCACCAGAACTAACCGTGTTAGCTATTACATCAGGTAGTGCAATTTCAATTATGTTATCTCCATTGATCATGCCTCTTATTATGTTGAGTGGGGCAAATGGTTTGAGTGCGTTTAAGAATGGTATTCGATTTAATTGGAAGTATGCGCTGGTAATTTATGTGTTGGTGCAGGGGTATGTGCAGGTTAGGGTTTGGGTTGGGGTGTGATTAATAATCCTATGAAGGTAAATTTAATCTAGATTGTGTTCAATTATATTAAAAATAGTATTATATCACTCTCCCTATAGAATCAACTGCGGGAAACTGACATCTTTTTACTTACTTCTTAAAGGTGTGTATCTTCGCATCGAACGCAGGAAAAGCGTACTTCTTTTCCGAGGAGCGGAGTGAACATAAATTACCCGTCTATGGTGATGGAAGATAAAGTGTTTACACTTGCGAAAGATGACTAGGCACTATAGGGAAAATACCCATTGCCAATATTTAGTAAACATCAGTATTTGAGTGTTCGACAAAATTCGGAAAGTGCCTGTCACCATATCAATTAAGTACTAGACTTTGGGAGAAACAAGATTTTTTCGGAAAAAGGCGAAATTTCTGTACAACGAGGGAGGGGTTATACTATAATTGTTTATAACATAAAAAATAGCCGGACAAATAGGTTTCTTAAATGATTCTTGTAAGATTTATTTAAGACTAAGAGGGAAGTTGGTGTGAATCCAACACGGTCCCGCCACTGTGAGCGATGAGGAAGGTTAAAGTGATCCACTGTGTAATCTACATGGGAAGGATTAGCCAACCATTGAATCGTAAGTCAGGAGACCTGCCTATTTGGTTTTAATCTTCCTCGAGGAAAGGAATGTTTAAAGTGCATTGTAAGCGGTCACAGTAGGTGGGATTCTAAATGTTTCATTTTCTACTTACTGAAGATACAAGTGTGCCTTATACATTTACGCCTTTTCCCCAGGAAATGGCGTTTTTTATTGCAAAGAAAAAGTAGGAGGAGAAGAGATGAACAGCAATATTATTAAAAAGTGGAGGCTTATAGGTATTGTTCTTTTGTTAAGTATCACGTTTTTAGCAGGTTGTGGTACACAAGAACAGGAAGCGGTACAAAATGAGGAGAATGTACCTGAAGAAGTTGAAACAAATGATAATAATGGTGAGGAAATACAAGAAGGGACAGAAGAGCTATTTCCAGTAACCTTTACAGATGATGTCGGAAGAGAAGTAACAATTGAATCCGAACCAGAAACCATTGTTTCGATTCAAGCAAGTACAACAGAAATTTTATTTGCACTTGGTTTAGGCGATAAAATTATTGGAGTATCTGACTATGATAACTATCCAGAGGAAGCTCTGGAAATTCAAAATGTTGGTGCACAAGATATGAATGTTGAACTTATCTTAACTCTTTTACCAGACGTCGTATTTGTTACTAATTATCACTATAATAATCATTTGGACATGCTAGAACAGTATGAGGAAGCAGGTATCGATGTTGTCGTTACTGGAAGTGCTGAATCGTTTGACGATGCGTATAGCGGAATGGAAATGATAGCTACTGCGACAGGAACTGGGGAAGAAGCAGAAGGAATTATTACGGATATGAAGGAACGCCATGAAGCTATTAAAGAAAAAGCAGCAGAAGCAATTACGGATAAGAAAAGAGTTTGGGTGGAGGTAGCCCCATCTCCAGATATCTTCACAACAGGAACAAATACATTTATGCATGAGATGCTTGAGTCCATTCAGGCGATTAATGTTGCGGCAGACGAAGAAGGATGGGTGAAATTTACGGAAGAGGAAGCTGTTAATTTGGACCCAGAGGTTATTATTACGACATACGGCTATTACATAGATGACCCAGAAAATGAAGTGTATTCACGTGATGGATGGCAAGAGGTTCCAGCTGTTAAAAATGAGCAAGTATTCGATGTGAATAACGATACCGTAACAAGACCAGGCCCTCGTTTAATCGAAGGGGTGGAAACACTTGCTAAGCTCATTTACCCGGAAGTATTTGGCGAATAAAGTAGTTTGGTTGTATATATTTGCAGGAGGGCTTGTACTAGGTACAACCCTCCTTGGTTTATTGGAAAGTAGTGTGACTATTCCAATTCCTACGATTTTGCATATTGTATCTGAAAAAATTTTTGGAATAGCTTGGCTTAGTGATGTTCCTAAAAATGTAGAGATGATTATATGGAATATTCGTCTTCCAAGAGTTTTGCTTGCGCTTTGTGTCGGGGCATCCTTAGCACTGGCTGGTGCTGCCTTCCAAGGGCTTTTGAGAAACCCATTAGCAGATCCTTATACGATTGGAGTTTCATCAGGGGCTGCTTTAGGTGCGGTGTTTGTTATATTTTTCCAATTGACGATTATAGGATTAGGAAGTTATACACTTCCTGTCGTTGCTATCGTTAGTGGGTTGATCACATTATTTGCTGTCTTTGGTTTAGTTCGATTAAGCAGCAGAAGTTTGGCCATTGAAACGATTATTCTGGCAGGAATCATTATCAGTGCTTTTATTGGGGCTCTGACGTCACTAATTATTTCGCTAGGTGATCAAGATTCCATGACCCAAATTATTTACTGGCTATATGGAAGTGTGGCAATGAGAGGGTGGAGTCATGTTCAACTCATCATTCCTTTTATGATTGTCGGGTCCTTTATTCTTTTCATTCACTATCGCGAACTAAATGCATTAGCATTAGGCGAGGAAGCAGCTGACCATATAGGAGTAAATGTAAAAAGAGGGAAATTATTCATATTAATTGGCGCTTCCCTATTAACCGGTGCTGCTGTAGCAGTTTCTGGTACCATTGGGTTTGTTGGACTAGTGATTCCTCATCTTGTTCGTTTAGTGACAGGCCCCAATCATAAACACGTCCTGCCATTATCGATGCTGGTAGGTGGAGCGTTTCTCATTTTAGCTGATCTTCTTTCAAGAACAATTGTTGCCCCAAGTGAACTTCCGATTGGTGTCATTACAGGTCTGATTGGTGCGCCGATTTTTGCAATTTTACTCGTTAAGGAACGAATTAGTGGTAGGGGGTAGGATGATGATAAAAATGAAAAATCTTGTTGGTGGATATAAAAATACTCCCATTATCAAAGGGCTTGATTTGGAGATAGAACAAGGCGAGTTCTTTGCATTACTTGGACCAAATGGGAGCGGTAAAACAACACTATTTAAATTGATTACAGGCCAGCTACCAATCCAAGAAGGGGAAATTCTACTTTCTGGAAAGGAAATCGCCTCTTATTCAAAGTTTGAAAAAGCAAGAAAAGTATCTGTCCTAACCCAGGAAATCCAGATTTCCTTTGATTATACGGTTGAAGAGATTATTAGTCTTGGGCGTTACCCTCACCAAAAAGGAGTACTAAAGCAACTATCCAAAGCAGACCAGAAAATTATTGTAGATGTCATGGAAAAAACGAAAATAAGCCATTATCGACATACCCCCTTTCGAATGATTAGTGGAGGTGAAAAGCAACGGGTTTTATTAGCGAAAGCTTTAGCACAGGAGCCAGAAATTCTGCTTTTAGACGAGCCGACCAATCACTTGGATATTAAGTATACGTTTCAGATTCTTGATTTATTAAAAGAACAACAACAGGAAACAGGGTTAACGGTTTTAGCTATATTACATGATTTAAACGTTGCTTCCCTTTATGCGAATCGGATAGGTTTACTTGAAAAAGGTAAATTGTTAGAAGTGGGGCGGGTTGATGTATTACGGAAAGAAGAACAGCTAAAAAAGGTGTATGATGTGGAAGTGAAAACACAATCCCATCCATCTGTACCAAAACCACAGCTTCTCATGACACCAGGACATATGATAACAGAACACCCTATCGACTTTTACAATTCCTATAAAATCGTGAAAAATAGCACCTATATTCATGTTCAATTTGATCAAGCATTACGAACGGTTTCGAATGGTGTGATAGGAGAAGGGATCCAGTGGTTAAATCACTTTTGTAATTTTCATGTGGACAAACACTATAATTGCTCTAATCCGAAAAAGGATTTACAAGATTGGATGAACATGTACAACATTCCTCATGAACAGGCAGTAGGAATGATGACGGCAGTTAATCTGGATGATATGGTGATGGAAACGAGAGAGATCGAAGGAATTCCCATGATGATCATTATAACAGCTGGGGTTGGAAATGCCATCGATATCACCAATGAATATGTAGCAAATCCTAGCATCCAGATTGGTACGATCAATACGATGTTGTTTATGGATGCCCATTTTACGGACGGAGCACTCGTTAATGGCTACATGTCCGCAACCGAGGCAAAAGTAAAGGCATTACAAGACCTTCAAGTAAAAGACCCTGAATCAAATACAATCGCAACGGGTACATCAACGGATGCTCTCCTTCTTGGTTTAACACAGCAAGGAGAGAGAACCCCTTATGCTGGATCAGGAACCGTTGTAGGAAAAGGGATTGGTCAGATGGTGTATCATGCAACAAAGAAAGCAGTAAAGAAATATTTGAAGCGGGTTCAAAGGTAGTGGGTCCTTTATTTTACTTGCAAGGGGGAGATTATTTTGTCAGAAAAACGGATAGTCATTGCAGGGACTGGTAGTGGTGTAGGCAAAACAACCTTAACCATTGGGATTATGGCCGCATTAAAAAAGCGTGAACTCACTGTTCAAGGATTTAAATGTGGGCCTGATTATATTGATCCTACCTATCATACAGCGGTAACAAACCGAACGTCTCGAAATCTGGATAGTTGGATGTTAACAAAAGATAGGGTATTAGATATTTTCACACATGGAATGGAAGGCGCTGATATTTCGATTATTGAAGGGGTAATGGGCTTCTTTGATGGAAAAAGCCCAGAAACCAATGCTGGATCTACTGCAGAAATTAGTATGTTAACAAAAAGTCCCGTATTACTTGTTGTGGATTGCTCGAGTATGGCCCGTAGTGCTGCAGCAATTGTCAAGGGGTTTCAAGCATTTGCCGAGGGACCAAATATTGTAGGAGTTATCGCAAACCAAGTGGGAAGTGAAGGTCATTTTCAATTAGTGAGAACAGCGATTGAACAAGAATGTGAGATACCTGTCATTGGCTATTTAAAACGAGAACTAGATGTTGAAATTCCAGAAAGGCATTTAGGACTTATTCCTTCGATTGAAAGAGGAGATTTGGATTCTTTTTTTGGTAGATTAGGAGATTTAGTTATAGAGACGGTTGACATGGATAAGCTTTTGGAACTATCCGTTGCAGAACCATTAACAGCATTAAGTGGCCCCTCGCTTTTTGACCAAAAAAAGGAAAGGTTCTTGAAAATTGCGGTGGCAAAGGATGAGGCATTTAATTTTTATTATCCAGAGAACTTGGAAATGTTGGAAGCAGGTGGTGTAGAAATTATCTATTTTTCCCCATTAGCTAATGAATCCCTGCCAAAAGACGTGGACGGGCTTTATCTTGGTGGCGGTTTTCCCGAAGAGTTTGCTGGAAAGCTTGCCAGTAATCGTGTCACAAAAGAGTCGTTGAAAACTGCTATTGAAAATGGATTACCGACTTTAGCGGAGTGTGGAGGCTTTATGTATTTGACGGAATCAATAGAAACAACAGAGAAGATAAAACATGAAATGATTGGAATCATTTCGGGTGAAATACAAATGCAATTTACATTGCAGTCACTCGGATACCGAGAAGTAATGGGAGTGAACGGGAATTTTTTACTAAGAAATAATTTAGCAAAAGGTCATGAATTTCATTATTCCACATATTACCGAGCCGATGATGATGTTCCGTATGCATATGAGGTAAAAGGGATGAGGGGCAAATATAAAGAGGGATCCCTCATCCATAATGTAGTGGCAGGATATACGCATATTCATTTTGCCTCTTGTCCATCAGTTATCCGGAATTGGATTGACAAATGTTTAGAAATGAAGGCTATGGATTAAATAACAACACTCTGTACGAAAAGAGCCTAAGACTAATAGGAGGTTGACAGGTTATGGGAAAACAAAAAAGAAAAGGATTAACATTAGTTTATACAGGAGATGGGAAAGGAAAAACAACGGCAGCGATAGGCTTAGCAGTACGTGGAGTTGGAAGAGGATTTAAAGTAAAAATCCTGCAATTTATTAAATCACCAAGACGCTCTTATGGAGAGCAAATGGCACTTGAAAAGCTAGGGGTGGAGATGGTCCAACTGGGAATTGGATTTACTTGGTTGAAAACACCGGAGGAACATCGAGAAGCTTTAAAGAAGGCCTGGCCCAATGCTAGGGATGCTGTCATGAGTGGAGAATATGATTTAGTGATTTTAGACGAGTTAAACAATGCTTTAGCGATTGATCGTTTTCCAATCGATGATGTTTTGCCATTAAATGAGGTGATAAACATGATTGAAAACAAACCAGAACATGTTCACCTTGTGATTACAGGAAGAAATGCGAAACAGGAAATTAGAGACGTAGCCGATCTTGTGTCTGTAGTTGAAGTAGAAAAACATTATTATAATGAAGGGGTAAAAGCTGTTAAAGGAATCGAATTGTAAGCCAATCAAAAAAAATTTAAGAAGGGACCAGGACTAATGGGATACCATTTAATCGCAATTACATTAGCTGTCTTCATTGACTTTGTTATCGGTGATCCTCCAACCTGGCCCCATCCTGTTAAGTGGATTGGGAATGGAATCTCCGTATTGGAAAAAGGGCTGAATCAAGGGAAGTCACGTAAAGCCAAAGGGATGATGATGGTTTTTCTCATCATATGTGTTACTTTCCTAATAACCGCTTTTCTTGTATGGAGCTTTTATTGTGTTCATCCGATTGCTGGGATCATTTTAGAAAGTATCCTCATCTCTACGACCATTGCTCAAAAAGGACTGAAAGATGCCGCTTTGTTGGTCTATCATCCTCTAAAAAACGGAGATATGGCTGAAGCAAGGATTAAGTTATCCTACATTGTAGGCAGAGATACCAATCACCTTGGAGAAGAGGAAATTGTTAGGGGAACAGTGGAGACGGTTGCGGAGAACACAAGTGATGGGGTAACTGCTCCTTTATTTTGGGGGTTGCTTGGTGGAGCACCATTTGCCATTGTTTACCGAGCAATTAATACATGTGATTCGATGGTTGGTTATAAAAACGAAAAATACCAAGAATTTGGATGGGCTTCTGCTAGATTGGATGATTTGGTGAATTGGATACCAAGCCGTCTAACTGCTTTCCTTATTTTACTAGGAAACAAGCCAGCCAACATGAGTAAGAAAAATGCATGGAAAATCTTATTCCGGGATGCAAAAAGACATCCAAGCCCAAATAGTGGCTGGTTGGAAGCGGCAGTAGCAGCCCTTCTAGGGGTTCAACTTGGTGGTGTGAATTTTTATAAAGGAATAATCTCTAATAGAGCAAAAATGGGAGATTCCATTGTATCATTAAAAAAAGAACATATTTTGAACGCAAACAAGATATTAACACGTACAAGCTTTTTATTCTTACTTGTTTTATGGATTGGAGGGATACTTTTTGAAATGGCCACAGCACGGTTCTAACCCACAATATTTATATGAGAAGATGGGCATTCCCAAACCGGAAAATTTGATTGATTTAAGTGCCAATATTAATCCATTAGGGCCACCTGATATCTTAAAGAAAAGATGGATGAACTTTTACAATGAGATTAGTGATTATCCAGATCCACATGCACTTTTATTAAAGGAACAGATTGCTAGAATAACGGACGTAGATTCAGGATCCATCCTAATTGGAAACGGCGGTTCCGAGTTGATTACGTTATTAGGTAGGATGTTTTCTGGAAAGAATGTGCTCATTATTGAACCAGCCTTTTCCGAGTATGAGAAGGCTTGTCGTGCAAATGACTGTCACATTTATTACCATCAGTTAAATGAGCTGGAATGGGGATTGGACGAGGCCGAAATAGCAGGAAAACTAAGAGGTATGGATGCCGTCTTTTTATGCAATCCTAACAATCCAACAGGCATTCATTATCCCTATTCATCCATCGTTAAGCTAATAGCGGAGTGTGAACAAAGAAATGTCTTTCTTATCATAGATGAAGCCTTTTATGATTTTTTAGAAGACTATGTGCAGATTACTCCTTTAGTAAAAAAATATGAACATGTTATTATTCTTCGTTCCATGACAAAGATGTTTGCTATTCCTGGATTACGACTTGGATATATGATAGCTAGTCAAAATATCATAGAAAAGCTGACGTCCTACCAGCCGCATTGGAGTGTTAATATAATGGCTATGTTGACAGGACAAGTATGTTTACAGGATGATAATTTTGTTCAAAACACAATAAGGTATATACGTTCCGAACGTGGAAAGTTATTTTCCTTCTTTCATAAAGAGGGGTATGAGGTTTCACCTTCTCAAGTTAATTTTTATTTATTGCGGGATCCGTTAGAGGAAGATCAATTGTCATTCTTTAAATTTCTAATAAGGAAAGGCATTGTTCCTAGGCATACATTTAATTTTCCAGGTTTAGAAGGCAAATGGCTGCGATTTGCTATTAAAAGCACAGAAGAAAATAATCGGCTTATGGAGGTATTAAGAGAATGAAAACAGCTTCCATAACGTTTATTTCTGGTGGAGTACGAAGTGGGAAAAGCAGCTTTGCTGAAAGGCTGGCGATTAAAAAAGCATTGGAAATGGGAGGTTCCCTTCATTATATAGCCACAGGTGATCCATCTGATGATGAAATGAAGGAAAGAATTGTGCGTCACCAAAAGGATAGAAATGAAAGTGGGTCTTCATGGAAAACATGGGAGCAAGCAACCGACATTGGATCAGTGTCATCCTGCTTTAATGAAAATGACGTTCTCCTGTTGGACTGTTTAACGACTTTATTATCGAATGAGCTATTCTCTCATGAACAAGATTGGGGTAACCCTTTTTTTAATAAAGAGGAAGTTTTCCATCGTATATGGACTGGAATAAAAGCATTAGAGAAAAACTGTCACCACTTAGTCCTTGTTAGTAATGAGGTTTTATCCGAACCCTGCTATAATAGTGAACTTATGATTACATATTGTCAGCTTATAGGAAAATTACACCAGCAAATTACGAGCATTGCCAAACAAGCTTATGTTGTCGAAGCTGGTATACCCTTATTAATGAAGGGGGATGAAGGATGAGAGGGATTATGATTCAAGGAACGGGTTCTGATGTTGGGAAAAGTCTTATAACAACTGCGTTATGTCGACTGTTTGTAAAGGATGGCATAAAAGTCGCTCCATTTAAATCACAGAATATGTCAAATAATTCCTACGTGACGATGGATGGAAAAGAGATTGGCCGGGCCCAGGGGATTCAAGCAGAAGCGGCTAAAACGGCGGCAACAGTTTGGATGAATCCGATTCTATTAAAACCACGATCGGATTTACAATCGGAAATTGTTCTGTTCGGGAAAAGAGCAGAAACATTGTCAGGGAGAGATTATCGAGAAAAGTTCTATAGAAAAGGGCTGGAAGCTATCCAGTCTTCCTTGGATTATTTAGAAAAGGAATTTGATGTTGTTGTTATTGAAGGAGCCGGTAGTCCAGTAGAAATCAATCTAAACGACCGAGAGATTGTTAACATGAAAGTTGCGGAACTTGCGGATGTGCCAGTTCTTTTAGTAGCTGATATCGAACGTGGTGGCGTTTTTGCAAACATTGTCGGTACATTGGAACTGCTTTCCCCAGATGAACGAAGTCGGGTACAAGGATTAATCATTAATAAATTCCGAGGAGATATAGGGTTATTTCAAGACGGAGTGAAGTGGCTGGAAGAAAAAACAGGAATCCCTGTTCTTGGGGTTCTCCCCTATAAAGAAAAACATCAGATAGATGGCGAAGATTCCTTGTCGATCAAATCCCAGTTCAATGCTAAACAGAAGAAGCCAATTGATATGGTTGTTATCTCTTTGCCCTATATATCCAATTACAGTGATATCGAGCCATTTCTTTATGAGGAGGATGTCTCACTTCGATTTGTGAAAGATTCAGCCGAGTTTGGCAGGCCTGATGCAGTCATTATTCCAGGAACGAAAAGCACCATCAATGATTTGCATGAAATAAAAGAATCGGGTTTACATGAACTACTTTTCGATTTTGTTAAGGATGGTGGTTTTATGGTGGGAATTTGCGGTGGTTTTCAAATGATGGGAACTGAGATAATCGACCAGACGGGCTCTGATACAGGGGATAAGGGGAAGCGAGTGAAGGGGATGGGTTTCATCCCAGCTCGAACCAATTTCTTTGAGGAGAAAAAAACGATTCGTGTGAAAGGACACTATCATCCAAATACAAAGCTAAATGGAAATGAATTAATAGAAGGGTATGAAATCCATTTAGGGAAAACAGAGATATTTGGAGAAGACGCTTCTTTTCTTAAACTGGAAAATGGCAGAAACGAAGGGTATTACAGTCATGATGGGAAAATGATTGGTACCTATGTGCATCATCTTTTCCATAATGATGAATGGAGAAATAAATGGCTGAATGAAATTCGTAAATGGAAACATCAAGCCATAAAAGATGTAGTGAACACTCAGGAGTTAAAAGAGGAACGGTATGATAACCTTGCTTTTAATATGAAAAGTCACCTGAACTGGGAAAAGATAAAAGACATTACATATGGATGGGATAAGAAATAATGAAGATGATAAGAGGATTCTTAATCAGTCTGCAATTTCTAACTGCTCTTCCGATTAACATGTCCTTACCAATGGATAAGACGCATATCGAGAAAAGTATTCAATCTTTTCCTTTATTAGGTTTATTGCAAGGGGCTTTGTACACTTCGTTGTTATATGTACTTATTGAATGGACTCCCTTTTCGTCAGTAGCCATTGCATTTATGATCTGGCTATGCACGATAATTATAACCGGGGGAATCCATTTGGATGGGTGGATGGATGCCAGTGATGCCTTTTTCTCTTACCAAGATAAAGGAAAAAGACTAGAAATCATGAAGGATCCAAGAACGGGTGCTTTTGGAGTATTGTCTGTTCTCATTCTATTAGGCTCGCGGTTCTTGTTTATCTATGAAATTATCGGTTTTGTAAGTGGTCTATCATTTTACCTTATTATATTCATCCCTTTTTTGAGCAAAGTAGTGATGGGAACCGTACTGTTAAGAGTACCAGCAGCAAAGAAAGACGGGTTGGCATCCTTTTTCAAAAAGGCAGGTAATTCAAGTACATTGAAAATTTATCCTGTTTATTTGGTTGCGTTGCTCAGTTTTATCGCCTTTATCGATATTCATTTTATTTTACCTGCTCTTACCATAGTAGTGGTAGCGCTGGGATGTTCCTTTTTCATTCAAAAAAAATCCGTAACGTGGTTTGGTGGAATAACTGGGGATGTACTTGGGGCTTCTACAGAGGGGACTGAAAATATTTTATGGATGACACTGTGGCTATTACATTATTTCGTCATGGGCTAACAGAGGGAAATCAGCAGAAGAATTACATGGGATGGAATGATTCACCTTTGTGTACAGAAGCAATTCAAGACTTGTCCTCGTATAAATTAAAAATGGATACCTATGATTTATTTGTTTCCAGTGACTTAAAGCGATGTTTATCTACTATAAATCTGTTATTTCCAAATGTAAAACCAGTGGTTCTAACGGAATTAAGAGAAATGAATTTCGGAATGTTTCAAGGGAAAACATACGAGGACCTTAAAGAGATGAAAGCATATCAGCAATGGATTAATAATATGTTTACTTATTCCCCTCCTGGTGGTGAGACCTTTGAACAGTTTACAAAGAGGGTTGAGAAAGGATGGAATAAGTTAGTTGATATTATGTTACAACGGGATTACCAGAAGTTGTTTATCGTGACACATGGTGGTGTGATTCGTTATCTGCTGGATAAGTTATCTCTGGAAGAAAAAGAATTTTGGGAGTGGAATATTCCACATGGAACTGGATATGTGTTGACGTTTGACCGGAAACAATTAAGGAGGGGTGCGCATTGCGTTTCATTACAGGAGGTGCCTTTAACGGGAAACGAGCATGGGTGAAGAAGAACTACCCGGAAGCTGAGTGGATTTCTGCCTACAAAGGAGAACCGTTAGTGGAGAATTTCGGAGTTTTGCAAAGTTCGGCCGTTGTATTAGAAGGTATAGAGTTGTGGACCAAAGAACTGTCTGCGAAAATGACCATTAATCAAGCCAGGGAATATTGGAGGAAAGTATTAGAGGATTGGCTAGAATGGGAAAATTTAGCTTCCAACCGTAAAATCATAGTCATTGGTACAGATATTACTAAAGGCATTGTTCCTATGGAGAAAGAGAACAGAAATTGGCGGGATTTAACGGGTTGGGTTTATCAAGATCTTTCTTTTAGGTGTGAGCGGGTTGATGTGATTTGGTATGGTATTAATCAGACGATAAAAGGATAAGGGGATTTGAAATCCGCGTTTAGTCACATTTTTCAAGAAGTTAATCATAGAGTAGAGGTGAAGGAATGAGGGATGCACTTTACATTTCTATTGGCCAAGAAGAGCAGCTTGTGATTACGAGTGATAATAGTGGATCGGTCGGAATGAGAGAACAAGACACTGTTAAGGTTCCATATAAAACCGTTAGTTTCTATTCATTTAGAGTAGCAATAATGGAATGCATGGCATCAGGAGCCAAACCTATTTCCGTTGTTATTCAAAACTTTTGTGGAAATGAAGCTTGGGATGAGATTGCTTCTGGAGTTAGAAAGGGATTATCAGAACTTGATATGGAAAACGTACCAATTACAGGAAGTACAGAAAGTAATTTTTCACTATCCCAATCGGCAATGGGATTAATTGTGATTGGAAAAAGATCAATCTTAAGTAGTATGGAGCAAAACGACTTGCAGCATCAAAATGTTGCCTTGATTGGTTTGCCTTTGGTAGGAGATGAAGTGGTATCCCAAGCGGATATGATTGCACCGTTATCTATATTCAAGGAAATTTGTGGGGTTCGGGGTGTGACTGTTTGGCCTGTTGGGTCAAAAGGAGTACTCCATGAACTAGAGCGGATGTTTCCTGGTTTCGATAAGAATAGGGTGACATCATCATCTAAGGTTGATTTAATAAAATCAGGTGGGCCATCGACTTCCTTTTTAGTTGCGTATCCATTTAGATTGGAACGTAGAATAATAGAAATTGCAGAGAAACATTTTAATAAACTTATAGTAGGGTAGTATTAGATTTGGGATTCTCCTGCCATATATGGAACAAGTTTAACCATTGTAAGAATAAAAGAAGGTAAAAGAGAGCTTTTGCTCGATTTGACAAGCCAAATTTTATTGCATATCTCATAGTATAAATCTTGTCGAAATCCAATTCTTTTTTATCAAAACTATTTGGATATGGTTTAAATAGTAGATTTTCGTTTTATATATTATCAGAATGAAGGATTATTCTGATAACACTGTTCGTTCAGGGATTTTGCTAAAAGATTCTGTACGTAATAGTGTTTAACCTTTTGCTTTAAGACTTTGGTTAAATTCCCTCTGTAATAACACTAGCCCACACCAGCGGGTTGTCTTGCAATTAGGAACACTGACATTTCTAAAAATTAGTGGGAAAAGTTAGCTGCCACGTTGGAAGGCTATTTGGCTGGTCAAATTACACTATTTGAAGATGAAAAGCGAATTGATGAGTCTGCTGAAAAGGCGATAGTGAGCTATTCCTTCCATAAGAAAAAATCTGAGGAAAAGGAAGAACGTCAGGAAAAAAGTTCCTTCGTTTCCGTTGATTTAAACTCGGTCGCTAAGATAGAGTTTAAATCCTAAATTCCATATAAATCCATTTGTTTTTTTGTCATCTCACTAATGCGGCGTTTACTTCCCGGTTGTTCATAACATTCAATAATATCAAGTTCATCTAACAGTTCCTGCATGGTGTAATTTTTAAATAAATCCTTGTCTGACATGGCCTTTTTAATGTACGAAAGATAAATGAGTGCAATAAATTGTACAAACAGCTTCCCCTCTAAATTTTCTTCAGAAGATACCGATGTGCGTCGCATGTTCAGCCGCTCTTTTAAATTCCCAAAGGCCTTTTCGATCATATCTTTAGAACGGTAGATTTTAAGGGCTTCAAGCGGATCTTTAACTCCATTGGATATCAGTGCAAAATAACCAGAATTTTTTTCCGCATCCTCTATAGCTTCCTGCTTAGGAGTAAGTGAAACTCCTCTTTTAGGCGTCTCCTTCACTTCAAAGTATTTCGTATAGAACTTTTCATGATCTGGATTTTTCCTGCCAGATAATAGTTCTTCTTCAAGACCATCGAGCATTTTGTTCAATGCTATTTATCATCCGTGGCTTTCTGATCATTATAAAAAAGATGAAGGTAAATCCTGCGTTTACCATCAATGACTTTGCCGGTACGTTTTTTGGTTTGTTTGTAATTCCAATCCATCAGGAAGGAGACGTAATAAAGACCGTACTTGGAACTGAAATGCTTACGTGTCACCATAGAAACACGCACTTCATCTAACTTTTGTTTCACAAACTTTAGAGAAGTCTTTGCTGCAATCAGAAGCTTGTAATGTTTCTCATAGAATGCGTTAATATTGGCCTCACTGTAAAATCCGCGGTCCATGACGAATTTCACTTTGTCTAGCTTGAGGAAATCGATGTTAGAAAGCATATTCTGAATCGTTTTAACATCCGCAATGTTACCAGGAAGCTTTCTGTAATACACTGGTAAACCTGACTTTTCTCCAAAAAGGAGAGCTAGATTCATCTGTTGAAGTGGATCGTGATCTTTATTCATCCCATACTTGACATGTTTCAGCGAATCAATTTACTATATAGTTTGCTATGTGATATAGGATTAGGATTGACCGCCAAAACTTAAAAAAATAGCAAGAAAGGGTACAAATCTAGTATCCTTTCTCACACAAACTACCTCTCAATCGTTCTATACTAAAAATTCTGTTACTGCTAATTTCACATTAATCTAAATTAACCCAGACACTCTTTGTTTCTGTAAACATATCAATAGCAGCTGAACCATTTTCTCCACCGAGTCCACTTTGTTTATATCCGCCATAGGGTGTGGCAGGATCCAAAAGATTGTATGTGTTTATCCATACGTTACCGGTTCTCATAGCATGGGCTACTCGAGGAGCATTACCGATATTGGTTGTGCATATTCCTCCACCCAATCCATATTCAGTTTGGTTAGCTAGCTTAATAACTTCATCGATATCGTCAAATAGCATCCCTGATACAACTGGACCAAAAATTTCTTCTCTAGGAATTGTCATATCATTGGTTACATTAGCCACAACAGTGGGTTTTACATAATAACCGTAGGGAAATTTACTTTCGGTCGCATCACCCCCAACTAATAATTCGCCACCTTCTTGCTTACCGATATCCAAATAGCCTAAAATACGGTTTGATTGCAGCCTTAGTTATTTTAATCCCGATATTCACGCCGCTACTTGCAAGCTATGGTATTGATCCCATTCATTTTGGGGTGATCATGTGAATTAACTTAGCTGCAGGATTATTGACAGTAGGATCAGGTTTATATATTGCATCTTCTCTCGCTCATATTTCGATTGGACAGTTAACAAGATCTATACTGCCATTTTTATTGGTTACTTATATTGTGCTTGTTATTTTGACTTATGTGCCTGAGATTGTGATGTGGTTGCCTGAGGTGGTTGGGGATTGATACATTTCGTTTGCTATTTTTATGGGGAAAGCAGCTTCAGTCCTTTTGGGATTGAGGCTGTTTTTTGTAATATTTTAAAGTGTATGCTGTCAGATGTTAATATAATAGAACTCGATTAAAATATATAAAGATGATTTAGATATTTTTAATTCTGAAAATATAAAAATTTAACAATAAAATATAAATAAACTTGTTTACAAATAATCAGATTTTTATTAAAATAGCATTGTATCCAATCTACAATATCCAATTTCAAACAAATCACCCATTGTAAGCGATTTCTTTAAGCTGTTTAACTAAAAAGAAAAGGGGGATCTATGTATGTATAGGAAATGAATTGTGTTTGAAATCCTTAGTATTACATAAGGTAAAGCTTGTCCTTTAAAGACTTGAAAACTATTAAGTTAATTACTCATTAAAAAATATAAAAGTATAGAGGTGCTAAAATGCTAAACTTGAAAATGTTTATCAATGGAGATTGGGTCAATAGCTCTACTAATGAAGTGATACAATCAATTAACCCTGCAAATATGAATGTAATAGCAGAGTTTCCAAGAGGTACGAAGGAAGATATAAATACAGCTGTATTAGCTGCAAGGGAAGCTTTTAATTCCACAGAATGGAGAGAAATGGTCTATGCAGAACGGGGAAGGTTATTACTTCGTATGGCGGATCTTATCAAAGAAAATAAAGAGGAATTAGCTAAATTAGAGACTGAAGATATGGGTAAGCCACTAAGCCAGGCTATGATTGATGTGGATGTGGCTGCTAGATATTTTGAGTACTTTGGTGGTGCGGCAGATAAAATTTTAGGAGAAACAATACCTATTAATTCAGATATATTAGACTATACTGTGCGTGAGCCATTTGGGGTTACTGCGCACATTGTTCCTTGGAACTATCCGCTGCAAATGACGGCGCGCAGTCTTGCTCCGGCTTTAGCCTCTGGTAATACAACTGTTATTAAACCGGCCGAAGATACATCTATTACAACTCTTCGTTTAGCCGAATTAAGTCAAGAAGCAGGATTCCCAACTGGTGTTATTAATGTTGTTACAGGATATGGAGCTGAAGCAGGTTCTGCATTATCATCTAATCCTAACATTGACCATATTACATTTACTGGATCGGTCCCTACTGGATCTCAAGTAATGAAAAATGCAGCAGAAAATATTAAATCATTAACTTTAGAACTTGGTGGTAAATCTCCAAACATTGTATTTGAGGATGCAGATTTGGAAGAGGCTGCTCAATGGGCTGTCAAAACACTAATTCAAAATTCTGGGCAGACGTGTACAGCTAGTACAAGGTTAATTATTGAAAATAGTGTAAAAGATAGTTTCTTAGATAGAGTTAATGAAATAATGGATAATGTCACAATTGGGCCTGGACTAGAAAATCCAGATATGGGTCCTATAGTATCTGAAAAACAAATAAAAAATCTTGATGACTATATGGTAGTAGCAAAAGAAGAAGGTTGTAAAATTTTAAGAGGTGGCAAGCGTAAAGAAAATATGTCTAGTAACTTATTTTTTGAACCTACAATTATAGAACCACCATCAGAAAAAAGCCGACTCGCACAGGAAGAATTATTTGGACCAGTAGTTTCGATATTTTCATTCGGTTCAAAGGAAGAAGCACTTTATTTAGCAAATAGCACAGAATATGGTCTGGTAACTGGTATTTGGACAAAAAATATAGATAAGGCATTATGGTTGGCTCATAGAGTTCGATCTGGTCAAGTCTTCATAAACAATTATGGAGCTGCTGGTGGAGTAGAAATGCCGTTTGGAGGGCAAGGGAAGAGTGGATTTGGTAGGGAAAAAGGGCTGGAGTCTCTAAAACATTATACGCAAGTTAAGAATATAGCCATAAAGATAAATAAATAGAATGGATAAGTTAAATATAAATTAAGCTGCTAGTGTTATATAATTTAAAAATAAAATTACGTAACAAGTTATGAAAACGCTATTATAGGTAGTTTATTATAAATATATATCAAAAGGAGGAATTATTATGCAAGGAAAAGTTGCTGAAATGAAAAAGCCGGAAGTGATGTCTTTTCATACTTATGAATTACCAGTACCGGAAAAAGGATCAGTCCTATTAAAAGTTAGACGTTCAAATGTGTGTGGATCTGAAATACACATTTGGAAAGGAGATCATCCTACTAAGAAAACCGGAGTACTTGGACATGAAATGGTAGGGGAAGTAGAAAGTCTAGGGGAAGGCGTGAAGGCTGACTTTGCTGGAGAAGCTTTAGAAGTAGGTGACAGAGTCGCTTCAACTTATTTTCAGGTGTGTCGTAAGTGTAAGATGTGCCAAAAAGGTGCTTTTAATTTATGTGAAAATGCCTATGAATTTTGGAACAAAAGAGCAGAGGAGTCCCCGCACTTTCATGGAACTTTTGCTACACATTATTATGTACATCCAGATTTCTTTTTTTACAAGGTTCCTGACAATGTGCCAGATATAGTTGCTGCAAGTGCTAATTGTGCTATCTCACAAGTTTATTTCGGAATTGAACAGGCCAATCTTCAATATGGTGAAACAATTGTAATTCAAGGAGCAGGTGGTTTAGGTTTAAACGCTGCTGCAATTGCAAAGGAAAAAGGGGCAACAGTCATTGTAATTGATGGGGTTGAAAAGAGATTAGAAAATGCACTTAAATTTGGGGCTGACCATATTATTAATTTTAATAAGTTTGATACAGTAGAGAAAAGAGTAGAAAAAGTAAATGAGTTGACAAATGGAACCGGTGCTGATGTGGGTATGGAATTAAGCGGAACCCCAGATGCCTTTAGCGAAGGCATTCATTTAGTTACTAGCGGTGGTAGGTATGTATCAATCGGAAATGTATCCCCAGGTAAAACAACTTTATTTGATCCTGGTCTGCTTACAAGAAAGTCAATTAACATTATTCCAATTGTTCGTTATCACCCTTGGTATTTAAAAAAGGCATTAGACTTTCTTTCCAAAAATATAGATAAATATCCATTTGCAGATATGATTGATGGTGAATTTACTTTTGATAATATAGAAGAAGCTCTCGAACGTTCTGCTAAAAGAGAAGTAAACCGAGCTTCTATTGTATTCTAGGTGGCTAAAATGAAAGTGAATACGATAAAAGTTAATACAAAAAAAGGTTTATTTACCTGTTATTATCCAAAATATTATGCAGAATGGATAGTAAAGTTTCGTACTGTCTTTGGTTACAGGAGGGAAAAAATTCTAACGTTAGGTGATGGTGTTGCAAATCAATTAGGAATAATTGAGAGTTTACCAGATTGTGAGATCAAGGAAGTAAATAATGAGAATTTAATTGCTTATCAAATTCACTCTGAAGAATTTCAAACGAATTGTTATGATAAGCTAAGAAAGTATTTTATTTATAAACGTAGATCTTGGCAGGTGCCAGAGATAGAATTATTAAGTGAATTTATGGTGTATGTACCATATCAAATAGAAAGTAAGAAAAAATTATTAGGTGATAAAACAGAAACGCTCTTATATGAACCGATTTCAAAACATTATGATAAGTTGAAGAACTATAAAGTTATTCAAAATTTTTATATGGAGAGGAGAGATATTAGTTGAATTTTTTAACCATTATGGCTATCGGTATTTTAGGCACATGGATAAGTATGGCTTTCATTCTTTATAGAACAAATTTCTTAAAAGATTAATTATCTAAAATAATATAATAGAGCTAGAGTTACGAGGGTCTCTTAAATGTTGATACAAGGAGGCCTTTCTTTTTACAATTTTACCTTTTAACTAAAAGAGAGAAATTCAATTTTTACGGGTACATTTATGTAGCATTAAATGGATAGATTGATATTAGTGCATTCAATAGGAATTAAATTTTCTTTATTTTGTAAATCCTCTTTTTAATATGGAAAGGATGGTAAGTATGGATTCTCAAATAGTTATATATTCATGGATATTTATGGGGTTGTTTATTTTAATGATGCTGTTCTTCGGTTGGATAGGTTTAAGAAAAACAAAAACAGCAGATGATTTTGCTACTGCCAGATCAAGTTACAGTCCGGTAGTGATAGCCTTAGTAATAGCAGCGGGTATTTCTAGTGGGTCCACATTTATGGGAATGCCTGGTCTAGCATATAGTATAGGGACTCCTAGTCTTTGGTATCCATTGCTATATCCAATTGCAACAGTTATAGGGATGTTATTTGTAGCAAAAGTGATTAAAAAATATGGAGATGAATTCGGTACTAGAACTATTCCTGAGTTCATTGGAGAACGATATAATAGTGAATTTTTAAGAATTGCATTAACCATTATTTCTATACTTCTCATTTTTTATGTGATATCTCAATTTGTAGCAGCAGCTACTATGTTCCAAACAATGATGGGGATAGATTATGGATTAGGGTTGATAATTACAGCTGTTGTTATTGGCATTTATGTTTTTATGGGTGGTTCACATTCTGATATTATTACGGATACAGTACAAGGAATCCTAATGCTTCTAGTCGCTTTAACTGTTTTCATCTGCTTTGCTATGGGAATTGGAGTAAATGGTGGGTTTTCTGGAATGATGCAAGCAATTAGTACAGCCAAGCCAGAAGGTAACTTTAATCAATTGTTTCTTCCAGGTGATAAAACTTATGGATCCTTTTGGTTAGTTGGTTTATTATTTATTGCTCATTTACCATTTGCGATACAGCCTCACTTAGGTAATAAATTCATGGCTGTAAAAGAAGGAAAAGACATTCGTAAATTGATCATGTATTGTACTGCTTTTGCGACAATACTACCATTAATGGCGTTAGGAGGAATGCTAGGAATTGCTGTTATTGGCAGTGACGCAGCTATCCATCCGGATCAGATTATTCCAGTTCTTTTTAGTGAAATTTTCCCTCCTATTATTGCAGCATTTTTAGCGGTTGCGGTTTTATCTGCTGTCATGTCAACTTCAGATGGACTGGTAGTATCATTGTCACAGTTGTTAGCGAACGATTTATATAGAAAAACAATTGTTCCGCGCATAAATATTTCTAAAGAAAGAGCAGAACGTAATGAATTATTAATTAGTAGATACAGTACAGTTCTTATTCTAGTTGCTGCAGTATTACTTGCCTGGTCCCCACCAGAGTCATTATCGATTTTCTTATGGATTGGAATTGGGGGAATTATGGCTGCTACTGCCGGACCAATCTTATTAGGAGGTTTGTGGGAGAGGGCTACTAAGAAAGCTGCTATTGCTTCCCTTTTAGTAGGAACATCTGTATATTGGATAGTTTATTTACCTTTTGGATTTAATTTTTCTAATCCGTTTGGTGCTTCGGGTATAGGCGTAATAGTTGGATTAGTGGTTATGTATGTAGTAACAATCCTTACTACTAATTCTTCTTCTGGAAATGTTGAAAAAAATCGTTTTTCCGATTCCAGTAATACAAAAGTTCTTAATAGGAAAGTGTAGTAAACTTTTCTAACCAATTCTCTTCTATATGAGCTTGTTCGATATACAAAAAACTATTATTGAATATTTCTTATTTTTCTAGATAAAATACACCATAACTGGGATACAGTATTATTAATTCTATACACTGGAAAGCTATTCCGGTAAAGAGATGTGGAGAATAAGGGAATCAGTATAATTTTGCTGTACTTAATGGAAGCAGTGAAACCATTTTATTCAAGTTTGCAATTGGAACGAAACAAAAATATGGGTTTTTAAGTAATAGGGATATCTATCTATTAAGTAGGAAACATGTTCATATTGGACTAATGACGAAATAAAATGTGGAAGACAACGGGTTCTTTTTAAATGCACATCCCGGGTTAATCTAGATGTTTGTAATTCAGCGCTAGAATTTAAAGAATGTTGTTAAAAGGTGGGTTTACTGGTGTCCTTTAAGGGGGCATCTTTTTTCATTTCTACATATTCATAGATATAAGATTGATATATGTTAATTTTCATAATATTATAAGGTAAGGAAGGTACTTGGAATGAAAGCGTTATCCTAAAAACTGATACATACAAATAAGTGAGGCATTCGATGAAAAAACAAATCAAACTACGAACAAAAATGCTTATTCTATCATTTACATTAGTTTTGTTATCGGTCATTGTCAGCGGGATTACCATGCTCCTTAGTGTATCCAAGTCATTTGAAGAAGAAATTGGAGAAAGGGCTATTGCTATTGCTAGAACCATCTCTCAATTAGATGATATAAGAACTTCTGTAGGGCAAACAGGTGGTGAAGACACAATACAACCCATCGTTGAACGTATAAGATTATCAACGAATGTCGATTATATCGTTATTTTGGATATGGATGGTATACGCTATTCTCACCCGTCCGAATCGAGAATTGGAAAGAAATTTACAGGTGGGGATGAGAGGTCAGCTTTTTCAGAGCTAGAGTATACTTCGAAAGCAGAAGGAGAATTAGGGTTTGCTATTCGGGCATTTGTTCCTATTATGAATGAGGAGGGGGTGGAACAGGTAGGTGTTGCTGTTGTTGGAATTTTAGCACCTACCTTTCAATCTCTTCTACAAGAATACCAGTACGATTTAATTTTCTCTTTAATATGGGGACTATTAATAGGTATAGCTGGTGCGTGGCTATTAGCGATTAATGTTAAGAAGCAAACCTATCACTTGGAACCATATGAGATAGCTAGATTGTTTGAGGAACGTTCTACCATTATGGAAAACCTGGATACCGGGATTATTGCTACGGATAGTAGAGGAAAAGTTACCTTTATGAATAAGCTGGCAGAAACATATACAGAAGCTACTTATTTCAAAGGAATGTCAATTAAAGAAATTTTTCCTCATACTTGGATTAATGAACAGATACGAGGAAAGGGGAATATTAGCAATAAACCTATTAGTATAAAAGGGGAAATGTACTTAATTTCTATTTATCCAGTTTTTGTAAGAAATTCGTTTGCCGGTTTATTAGTAAACTTAAAAAATCGATCGGAAGTTCATCAACTGGGTGAGGAATTAACGGGTGTGAAAAATCTAGTAGCTGCTTTGCGGGCCCAGAATCATGAATATATGAATAAACTTCATAGCATTGCAGGACTAATTCAGTTGGATCGAACAGAAGAAGCTTTAGATATAGTATTGGATGAAACTTCTTATGAAGAGGATATTGTGCTTTTTTTAAGGAATCGTATTGAACATTCCTCTATTTCTGGACTATTGTTAGGAAAGCGTTCTCGAGCAAGAGAGTTGGGTGTTCGATTAGTAATCGATCGTGAGAGTTATTTAGAAGACATAGTAGAGGGATTAAGTTCCGGGGACATTATCACTATTCTTGGAAATCTGCTAGATAATGCAATGGAGGCTTGTGAAAATCAGGAAGAAAAAGAAGTGGTATGTTTAATTCAAGGCAAGAAAGATCATCTGTATATATCTGTAAAAGATACAGGTAAAGGAATTCCGAAAGCCTGTCAATCCAAAATCTTTGAACAAGGCTATAGTTCAAAAGCTAAGGAAGGCAGAGGGATTGGCTTATCATCAGTAAAAGAAATTGTCGATGCAAAACAAGGAATGATCCGGATTGTTTCAGAGGAAAACTATAGTACAAAAATGGAAATAGAAGTTTTCTAGCAGGAGGGGTAACGATGGTAAAAGTCTTAATCGTGGAAGACGATCCAATGGTTCTGGAAGTAAATAAATCTTTCTTAGAAAAGATGCCACATTTTAAGCTGGTGGGCTGTACGGAAACAGGTGAGGAAGCGATAAAATTAATTAATCGAAAACATCCTGATCTTGTTTTACTTGATGTGTTTTTACCGGATATTTCAGGATTGGATGTGATGTTTGAATTAAGAAAAATGGAAGTTCCAACAGACATCATCATGATAACAGCGGCGAGAGATACGAAAACAGTTCACCAGCTATTTCGTCTAGGTGCTGTTGATTATATAGTAAAACCTTTTCGATTCGATCGTTTTAAATTAGCATTAGATAACTACTGGAAGATGTGGAAAAAACTGAAACACTCCCAATCTGTTAGTCAAAAAGAGATTGATGAATGGACAAACAAAGGGGAAGTGAAGAGTGAAGAGAATTTACCTAAAGGACTTAGTGAAGTTACCTTAAAACAAGTATTAATGGCACTCTTTGAACAAGAAGAACCTGTTACCTCAGAGCAGCTGGCAGAATATTTGGGGATGGCCAGAGTGACCGTCCGGCGTTATTTAGACTATCTATCTAAGCAAAATAAAATAACCGTTAAAATGGAGTATGGACGTGTAGGAAGACCTAGTAACTATTATTCTATTTAACACCTGATATAAAGAACAAAAAGACCAAAAAGATTAATATGGTCTTTTTATTGTGATTAAAATGAAAGCGTTTTATAATAAGAAACATCAGATTAATTAAATATTTCTTAATATTTAATCTGGAGGTGTTGACAGTACTGGAGGGATTATTAAAAAAAATAATTTTGCACCTAGTAATAATATGTACTGCTGCATTTTTAGTCTCCTGCAGCATGGAAAATTACCCAGTAGATCATGAACAACTTAGTGAAGAAGAACGAATTGTGATTCGCTTTTCCCATGTAGTAGGGGAAGATACACCAAAAGGGCTTGCCAGCAGACGTTTCGCTGAATTAGTTGAGGAAAGAACGGATGGGTTTGTGGAAGTACAGGTATTCCCTAATAGTTTCTTATATAGGGATGGCGAGGAGCTTGATGCATTATTAAAAGGAGATGTTCAAATGATTGCTCCTGCAACATCCAAGATAGCTTCCGTTGTTAAAGAGTGGCAGGTTATGGATTTACCCTTTGCTTTTGAGAGTGCTGAGGAAGTAAAGGAGTACATATCCAGTCCGGTCGGAAAGGTTTTGACAAAAAAATTGGAACAAGAGGGAATGTATTTTCTTTCTTTTTGGGACAATGGGTTTAAACAAATGACAAATAATCAACGTCCCCTTTACGAACCAGAAGACTTTAAAAATCTAACCTTTCGAATAATGGAAAGTGAAGTTTTAGAAGAACAATTTCATTTATTAGGAGCTGTTCCACATGTGGAGACATTTGATCAAGTATTTCCGATTTTAGAAAAAGGAGAATTACAAGCCCAGGAAAATACTTTCTCCAATATTGTCAACAAGAATATTCATTCTGTTCAGGATTATATGACAGTAAGTAACCATGGATATTTAGGTTATTTGGTTATTATGAATGCTGAGTTTTGGCAAGGACTTCCAGATGAAATTCAGATTATTCTCCTAGATGTTTTACAGGAGGTAACAGAATGGGAAGCAGAACTTGCAGAAGAAGTGAACCAGGAAAAGTATGAGTTTTTGAATACTTGCCATTGTATCGAAATACATCAGCTTAGCGAAAAGGAAAAATTACTATGGGAAGAAGCTCTAAATCCTTTATATGATTCCTATGTGGAAAGGTTTGGAGCAGAATATATAGATTTTATTCCAAAATTTAAAGAGTAAAGGGGAGGAAAAAGAATGAAAGGGTTTACAAAGTTTGGTTTTATTTTAGCTATGTTAGTGCTTATCGCACTTCTTTCGGCGTGTGGGGGTACTACGGAAGATGCAGGGGCAGATGATACTGATGGTAAAGAAAGCGCTGGTTCCAATGATTATCCAAGTACTGTAACCATTGGGACTGCTTCGCAAGGTGGGACCTATTATGTTTGGGGTGGAGGATTAGCTAACCTCTTAGAGGAACATCTTGATGTTATTTCAAACGTGGAAGTAACTGGTGGTCCTGTGCATAATATTCAATTGCTTGATGCTGATGACATTCAAATAGGAATGGTAACAAATGGACCGCTTTATGAGGGATATTATGCAGAGGGTGAATGGGCTGAAAAAGAATATAGTGATATCCGAGTGATTTTCCCAATGTATTATACTCCATTCCATTGGTGGTCAACTGCGGATTCAGGGGCTACAAGTCTATGGGATCATGAAGGTGAAAGAGTTGGAGTTGGTCCTGCTGGAGGAACTCCTGGAACGTATAACCCATTAATTTATGAAGCATTAGGAATCGAAACAGGCGATCAAGTACAAGCGGGTGCAAGTGATATGGCTTCCCAAATGATGGACGGTCAGCTTGAACATATAGGTTTCTCGGCAGGAATTCCAATTTCAGCAGTAACAGAAGTGGAAACACAAATGGATATCAACATTTATGGGCTTAGTGAAGAAGACCGTCAGACAGTTATGGAGGCACTCCCATATTTTACTGACTATACGATTCCTGCTGACACCTATGACCAACTAGATGAAGACTTAGAAACGATGGCTCAATTTAACTTTGGTGTGGTACAAAAGGAGGCAAATGAAGATTTTGTTTATGACTTTGTAAAAGCCTACCATGAAAACATTGATCAAATGATTAATACACACGCATCTGCGAAAGAAGCAGAAGATCCATCAGCAATATTAATTAACCAAGAGTTTCCGTTACATCCAGGTGCAATTCGATACTATGAGGAAATAGGTGTTGATCTTCCTGAGTCTGTTTATCCTCCAGAATGGGATGAATAACTCAGTATGTGATGAAAGATTCTTTGCCTATTGGGCGAAGAATCTTCCCCATATCTAATTCTCGTTTTCAGGAGGAAAAATGATGTCTGAAAAAGAACAGAATTCAAAGAGCATACATTCAATCAATGAAAAAAAGAATAAGGACATAGAAGAAGTACCAGAACTACAATCGAGTGGGAAAATTGATACGACGGTAGATGAAGACGTGCTAGAAGCCTCTTCCAATACTCGTAACTTAACTGGATGGATTCGATATCTGTTTATGGGAATTGCTGTATTCGGAGCCTTATATCATTTATATATTTTAAATTTTAATCCAATCGATCCATGGGTTTTCCGCAGTACACACTTGGTTTTCGGTACCGTGCTAGGACTTATGCTATATCCAGGCTGGAGGAAGGCCTCTAATAAAGTCCATATCGTTGATTGGATTCTAATCATAGCTTCCATATATATTGGATATTACATTTATGCAAATCTAAACCAACTTGTATTTCGCTTCGGGGTAACTCCTACAGATATGGATTTTTACGTTGCTTTAGTTGGTTTATTGCTTGTATTTGAGTTGACCCGTCGTACAAGTGGCTGGGTCCTTCCAATCTTAGCAATTGTATTCGTTGCCTACGTTTTTGCGGGTCCGTACTTACCGGGAATTTTAAATCATAACGGATATTCTTTGGAGCGATTTGTTACGTATGTATATGGTTTAGATGGTGTCTTTGGTGTAACAACGGATGTGTCATCTAAATACATTATTTTATTTATTATTTTTGGCGCGTTTCTTCAAATGTCAGGTGTAGGGCAGTACTTTATAAATGTGGCATTTGCTCTTGCAGGTGGTTTGCGTGGTGGTCCCGCTAAGGTTTCCATCTTTTCCTCAGGACTTATGGGAATGATTAATGGAACATCGGCAGGTAATGTTGTTGCTACTGGTTCATTGACAATCCCATTAATGAAAAAGACTGGATATGCTCCTCGGTTTGCAGCTGCAACTGAAGCAACAGCATCGTCCGGTGGGCAGCTGTTACCGCCAATTATGGGTGCTGGTGCATTCTTAATGGCGGAAATAACAGGAATTGCTTATTCGGAAATCATTGTAGCAGCAATTATTCCAGCGGTTTTGTACTTCACCTCTGTTTATTTTATGGTTGATTTGCAAGCCCTTAAAACAGGTATGAAAGGGCTTCCGCGTAAACAGCTTCCAAATTTAAAGGGAATTTTAAAGAAGGTTTACCTGTTCATTCCTGTCGTATTACTAATCACATTACTTGTTCAAGGATTCTCCGTTATCTATGCAGGTACAGCAGGAATTATTGCTTGCTTTATTCTAAGTCTATTTAGCAAAGAAACTAGAATGGGACTAAAGAGTATATTGGAAGCGTTTGAATTGGGGATGAAAAATGCAATCCAGTTAATTGCCATTGTAGCTTGTGCAGGAATCATCGTTGGTGTTATTGCGTTAACCGGAATTGGCCAACGCTTTAGTTCATTACTTCTTTCAATTGCTGATAACAATATGCTAATTGCGCTGATATTCGCTATGGCCATTTCTATTATTTTAGGGATGGGAATGCCGACAACAGCTGCTTATGCGGTTGCGGCCTCTGCTGTGGCACCTGGCTTGGTAAGTATGGGGATTGAACCCTTATTAGCGCATATGTTTGTCTTTTATTTTGCGGTTATTTCTGCAATTACCCCACCAGTGGCCTTGGCAGCATTTGCTGCAGCTGGTATTACAGGTACAGACCCGATGAAGACCGGTTTTCAGGCATTTAAGCTTGGTTTAGCCGCATTTATCGTACCATTTATGTTCTTCTTTAGTCCGGAATTGTTATTAGAAAGTGATTCCACGACGGGTATTATCATTGCAACTATAACTGCTTTAGTTGGAGTGTATTTACTATCCGCGGCAGTACAAGCATGGTTCTTAGGTAAGCATGCTCAGTGGTATAGCAGAATTTTACTGATGGCGGCTTCTCTGCTTTTTATGCTTTCAAGCTTTTACACAGACATAGTAGCAATTGCGTTAGTAGCGTTGGTTGTTGTCATCCAAAAATTTATAATAAGTCCGGTATGATCGAGAAGGCAGCATGACGTTAGTTGGCTATAAGAATGCATAGCAGATAAACCTATCATGCTATACATTCTATAATAAAGCTGTTTTATATAAATAAAAAGATGGGATAAAACATGAAGGTTCAAAGTGGGTTATTAAAGAAGGTACACTTGAATGTCTCGAAAAGAATGATACTTTTTGGAATCTCTAGTTTTGTATTTTTAGCTATATTGCTATTTTTGCCTGAAAATGTTTCCTGGGAGCCAAGAGTTACCATAGGAGTAATGGTATATGGCGTTCTTTTATGGGCGCTTGAACCTATCCCTTTAGGTATGACCTCGGTATTAGCACTAATACTATTGGGTTTATTGAATGCAGCCCCAGCTGATACGGTGTTAAGCGGTTTTGCATCACCTGCTGTTTTTCTAATTATCGCAGGTATGATGATTGCCCAAGGAGTAAATCAAACTTCCTTAATGGATAGGATTACTTACACGTTTCTTGCCAGATGGGGGAATTCTGCCAAAAACATCTTTATATGTTTTTTCCTGCTGATGCAGGTACAGGCTTTTTTTATTCCGGCCACTGCAGTTAGGGTTACGTTAATGATGCCAATCATACTAGCTGTAATAAATGCGGTAGGGGCGAAAAAGGGAAGTAATTTTAGTAAATTAATGCTAGTCGGAACTGCGTTTGCAGGTAACATTAGTGGGACGGCAATATTAACAGCAGCAGTTGGAAACATTTTAACGATTGAAATTTTGCAAATATACACGAATAGTACCATATCTTATTTTGAATGGTTTCTCTATGCATTCCCAATTTGGTTCTTACTTATTCTAATTATCCCCTGGGTGATATGGAGGCTGTTTCCAACTGAGCAATATTCTTTTCAATTATTGCAGCAGGAAATGAAGCGAAAGAAAGATCAATTGGGACCATTAAGAGCGGATGAAAAGAAATGTCTAAGCATATTAAGTTTTACAGTTGTATTATGGATGACTGAATCCCTGCATGGCTATCACCCAACTATTCCCGCTTTATTAGCTGTTGTTTTAATGGCTTTTCCAAGATATGGATTCGTTCAGTGGAAAAAAACGGTGAAAGTAAATTTTGATATGATCTTACTGATTGGCGCCACCTTATCACTAGGTTTTGCATTAATAGAGTCAGGAGCAATGGATCTGCTTGCAAGTTTATTTGCAACCAACTTTATTTTACAGGCATTTGGGAATCCGTGGATTGCATTAATTCTAGTCATTATCCTTTCACAAATCTATCATCTTGGTGTAACGAATGTATCCACTGCGGTTGTAACATTGTTGCCTGTGTTAATTGGCTTGTCTATGCAAACCGGTTTAGACCCAGTAGTAGTGAGTTTCGCTTCAGCCATCACCTTTTTGTTTGGTTTTATTTTAGTGGTAGAGACGATGCCGAATGTCGTTGTACATGGAACAGGGCTAATAGAGCAAAAAGACTTCTATATCCCGGGGATTTGGGGGACGGTTATCAGTACGCTTGTTACGATACTTGTAGCCTTTACATGGTGGAAGTGGATTGGGTTTTGGCCATAGAGTAATGAAGGGAAGGGGATGAATATCAAAGGAAATGATATATGTAACAGAAGTACAAGAGGTTACTTGTGTGAAGATGGTGACAAAGCCAGGGAAACTAGGAAGAACGGTTTATCTCTTTTTGGTCGATGGGATGTTGATTGATACAGGTCCAGCTCTTTTACTGGAAGAACTAGTTTCTTTCTATAAACAGAATCTATTTGAATTGGTAACAATGACGCACAGCCATGAAGATCATACAGGAACTGCTTGGTGGATAAAGGAAAATAGGAATGTTCCAATATACATCCATCCGAATGGAAAGCGGATATGCGAAAATCCAGCTTCTTACCCGGAATACCGAAAAATCACTTGGGGAGTTCGAAAACCCTTTAAAGTACTTCCACTAAAAACATCCATTTATTCTTCTAATGTAAGATGGGAAGTTCTTTTTACTCCGGGTCATGCTAATGATCATGTCTCTTTATATGATAAACACTCTGGCAGGTTATTTGCAGGTGACCTATTTCTAACACAAGAACCAAAAATTATCATGAAAGACGAATCGATTCCTCTTATGATGGATTCTATCAGAACGTTATTAAAATTGGATTTTGAGAGTCTATTCTGTTCACATAATGGATTTGTTCCTAATGGAAGAAATTTATTAACGCAAAAGTTATCCTATCTGGAGGAGTTGTATGACAAGATAGAACATTTATATAGAAAAGGATATTCTATAGAAGAAATTAAGAAGCTTACGTTTCCTAAAAAGTATAGACTAATTGAGTTCTCAAAAGGGGAGTATGATACGCTGCATGCTGTGACATCGATTGTTCAGGATATAAAGAAAAGAAGTTAAATTTACCCTTTACAATAATATGAATATTATTTATAATTATTAATATCAGATAATTAAAAGTTTTTATATGATTAAAACGAATATAGTCGAATCATCGTTTTCAGTTTTGGAAGCGATTTTAAAATCATTCATATTGTATCCAATATACAATAGCCAATAAACAAGGAGGGGAGTACATGAAGCTGCCTAATAGGGTAACTATTAATGAAGTTATTCTTAGAGATGGCATTCAGTTGGAGGATAAGATCTTAACCGTAGAAGATAAACAGGAATTAGTGAATCTTTTGCTGGAAGCGAATTTGACAAACTTAGAATTTGGGTCTTTTGTTCATCCGAAAGCGGTACCACAAATGGCGAATTCAGGGGAGTTGTATGAGCTGATCAAAGAACAGAAGGCATTAAATCTGGTGGCACTTATTCCTAATTTAAAAGGTGCAGAAACTGCAGCGACGCATGGAGTGAAACGAGTGAACTTTGTTTTTTCTGCAAGTAATACCCATAACCTGCAAAACGTGCGCCAAACAACGGAGCAATCTCTGGAAAGACTAAAAGACATTAAGGAACTCTGCAAAGAAAATGAGATGAATTTAGAAGTATCTATTGCCACATCATTCGGCTGCCCTTTTGAAGGGGAAGTACCGCTCAACCGTGTGAAAGAGATTGTAAATAAGGTAACAGAACTTGATGTAAATGTCATCACCTTTGCAGATACAACCGGAATGGCAAATCCAAAACAGGTATATAAGTTTGTTGCAGAAATGAAGCGAACATTTCCTAAGCAGTCCTTCAACCTTCATTTCCACAATACGAGGGGAATGGGATTATCTAATATTTTAGCTGGTATGGAAGCAGGGATTACAAGTTTTGATGCTTCATTAGGCGGACTTGGCGGCTGTCCTTTTGCACCTGGTGCTACTGGGAATGTGTGTACAGAAGATGTGGTACATATGCTGCACAATATGGGAATTGAAACAGGAATAAATCTTGATCATCTAATTGAAGCATCGAAGAGATTAAAAGAAATGATAGGGCATGATTTATCAAGTTATGTACTAAAAGCTGGAAAGTCTGATCGGAAATATTCCGTATCGGCAGAAGTGTAGAGGAGGTTAGAGATGGAAACGTATGAAACGATATTAGTTAAACAGGATGAAGAATTAAAAGGAGTTTATACGATTACGCTAAACAGACCAAACTCCATGAATGCAATGAACACACAAATGGGGCTGGATTTATTAAATAGTCTCCAAGAATTAAAAGAAGATGAAGAAATTCGCGTGTTAATTATTACTGCATCTGGTGAAAAGAGTTTTTGTGTTGGGGCAGATCTTAAAGAACGGAATGGAATGACAAATCACCAATGGAAAAAACAACATGATATTTTTGAGAACGCATTCAAAGAAATCCGTGACTTTCCATATCCAGTTATTGCTGCTATCAACGGTTATGCTCTTGGTGGTGGACTGGAAATGGCGTTAAGCTGTGACCTTCGTTATTCTGTCCCCCATGCAAAGTTAGGGTTGCCTGAAGCAAAAATCGGTATCATTCCAGGTGTTGGTGGAACGCAAAACCTGCCACGTGCAATTCCGGTAGGGATAGCAAAAGAGTATTTGTTCAGAGGGAATCAGATGGAATCAGAGCGTGCGAAAGAACTTGGACTATTAAATGATGTTTTCAGCAAGGAAGCGTTTGAGGGAAGTGTTTTGCAGATTGCTAGAGAAATTGCTGCGAATGCACCGTTATCTTTAAAAGCATTAAAAGAATCTGTTAATAATGGTTTGCAAACAGATATTCATACGGCATTAACGATTGAGTTAAGCAATTACTATAAAACGGCGAATTCAGAGGATCGGCAAGAGGGAATCCTGGCTTTTAATGAGAAACGTAAACCAAATTGGAAAAATAAATAATAAAGGAGAAATGTAAAATGGCTACAAGTACTGTTCAAGATTTAGAGTTAATTCGTGAAAGTGTTAAGGCACTATGTGAGAAGTTTCCGGAATCTTATTGGAGAGAAACAGATGAAAAGGATGAATATCCAGAGGAATTTATTAAAGCGTTAACAAATGAGGGGTGGCTATCTGTTCTTATTCCAGAAGAGTATGGCGGTGCTGGACTTGGGATGCTGGAGGCTGGAATTATATTAGAGGAAATTAACCGTTCTGGTGGGAACTCAGGTGCAGGTCATGCACAAATGTACACAATGGGCGCGATATTAAGACATGGAAGTGAGGAGCAAAAGCAGCGATTCCTGCCCAAAATTGCAAGTGGTGAACTAAGGCTTCAAGCATTTGGTATTACAGAACCAACTGCAGGCAGTGATACAACCAGCATTACTACCACAGCAGTTAAGCAAGGAGATAAGTACATCGTAAACGGACAGAAAATATTTATATCTCGTACAGAGCACTCTGATCTAATGCTGCTTTTAGCTAGAACAACGCCAAAAGACCAAGTAGCAAAGAAAACAGATGGTCTTAGCTTATTTATTTTGGATATGAAAGAACAACAAGACAATATTACAATCCGTCCAATTGATACGATGATTAATCACGCAACAACAGAAGTATTCTTTGAAAATGCGGTTATTCCAGAAGAAAACTTAATCGGAGAAGAAGGAAAAGGATTTAAATATGTACTAAGTGGTATGAATGCAGAGCGTATTTTAGTTGCTTCGGAAAGCCTTGGGGACGGTAAATATTTTGTAGATAAATCGGTTCAATATGCGAATGAGCGTGTTGTCTTTAATCGTCCGATTGGTCAAAATCAAGGAGTTCAGTTTCCAATCGCACAATCTTATATGGATATTGAAGCAGCAACTTTAATGCGAGATAAGGCTGCTAAGTTATTTGATGCGGGCGAGAATTGTGGTGCAGAGGCAAATATGGCGAAATATTTAGCGACAGAATCCACTTGGAAAGCAGCAAATGCTGCAATGAATACCTTTGGTGGATATGGATTTGCAAAGGAATATAATATTGAGCGTAAATTCCGAGAGGCACGCTTGTTTATTGTTGCGCCAGTTACCAATAACTTGGTGACTACTTATATTGGTCAACATGTTCTTGGGCTGCCAAGGTCTTT
Organism: Oceanobacillus salinisoli; assembly: GCF_009733865.1. Classification (GTDB taxonomy): domain Bacteria; phylum Bacillota; class Bacilli; order Bacillales; family Amphibacillaceae; genus Oceanobacillus; species Oceanobacillus salinisoli. The sequence continues at coordinate 86,747 of NZ_WOFB01000007.1, forward strand.
CTAAAAAGACGGCATCCTTCTTCCATCAGTAGATTTTCTTACTGATGGAAGTTTCCTATCTACCTACTAAGCCGGAAAGGTGATTCGTGTGAGGAAAATAACATATCAGGAAGTAGTTGATTGTGTCGCTACTCTGTGTCAAGAAGCAAATTATAATTTAGGTGAAGATGTATTTAAAGCTTTTGAAACAGCATTGCGTACCGAAGAGTCCCCAGTTGGAAAAGATGTACTTCAGCAGTTAGTGGATAATGCCAATGTGGCTGCAGCAGAACACGTCCCGATGTGCCAGGATACAGGTACGGCAGTTTTTATGGTGGAAGTTGGTCAAGATTGTCATATTGTTGGAGGAATCCTTTCTGAGGCTATTAACGAAGGTGTCCGCAAAGGCTATGGAGAAGGATATTTACGGAGTTCCATTGTGGGAGATCCCCTGAAACGTCAGAATACTGGTGATAATACACCTGCTGTAATCCATACGGAATTGGTGGAAGGCGATCAGATTACGATTCATATGACTGCCAAAGGTGGCGGTGCAGAAAATATGAGTGATATGAAAATGCTGAAGCCATCTGATGGGCTGGAAGGAATTAAAAATTATATTCTCGATATTGTGAAGGTTGCTGGACCAAATGCCTGTCCACCATTAGTTGTCGGTGTTGGAATTGGCGGAAATTTTGAACGCTGTGCTTTTCTAGCAAAGAAATCACTGTTTCGTCCAATTGGTGAACGGAATCCGGATAAAACAATTGCTAATTTAGAAGAAGAATTAATGGGGCAAATTAATCGATTAGGAATTGGGCCACAGGGATTAGGTGGTTCAACAACAGCACTTGATGTAAAGATTGAAGCAGAAGCATGCCATATAGCTACATTGCCTGTAGCGGTTAACTTGAATTGCCATGCCAGCAGACATCAGGTTGCTATATTGTAAAAAGGAGTAATTGTATGCTTAAAACTATTATACTGCCATTGGATAATAATACGGTAAAAGAGTTAAGAGCGGGGGATCAGGTGCGGATCACTGGAACACTATATACGGCAAGGGATGCAGCACATAAAAGAATGGCAGAAGCTTTGAAAAAGGGGCAGGAATTGCCATTTGATATAAAGAACCAAGTTATTTATTATGTAGGCCCTACTCCGGCAAAACCAGGTCAGGTGATTGGTTCTGCAGGTCCGACTACTAGTTCACGAATGGATGCATATACACCAAAGTTATTGGAGTTGGGTCTAAAAGGCATGATAGGAAAAGGATATCGCAATAATCAAGTGAAACAGGCAATAAGGGATTATAGAGCAGTATACTTTGCGGCTGTTGGTGGTTCTGCAGCACTCATTGCTAAAACAATTAAAAAAGTGGAAGTAGTCGCATATGAAGATTTAGGGACAGAAGCAATCCGAAAAATGGAAGTACAAGATTTTCCGGCTATTGTGATTAATGATATGTATGGTGGAGATTATTATCAAGAAGGTGTGGATAGATACAGGAAGTTGGGAGTATAGGAACATCAGACAAAATAGGAGAAATGAATATGTCAGAGAAACTAGATTTAAAAATAGGTGATAGAGAAATGCTGCATAATCGAGTATGCAGTGTTCTAAGAAGAGCCATTTTAAAAGGGGATTTTAAACCGGGAGAAAGACTAGTACAGACAGAACTAGCCGAGCTTATTGGGGTCAGCAGAATGCCTATAAGAGAAGCGCTTCGTACTTTAGAGATAGAAGGTTTAGTGAAAATTGAGCCACATAAGGGTGCAGTGGTTCGTCCAGTATCAAAAGAGGATATAGAGGAAATATATGAACTAAGGTCCATTCTAGAACCAGAAGCGTTAAGAAAAGGAATACATCATTTCACGAAAAATGATATTCATCAGTTGTCAGAACTCCATGAGGAAATGGTAAATACGAATTCAGGGGAAGATTTTGTAGAATTAAACATTGCGTTTCATCAACTATTAATTAAGAAATGTAATCGCCCAAGGCTTCTCGGAATTATTGAAACAATTTCAAATGGCTTTCCACAAGATACGCCACAAATTATTCCTGGGCAAATTCGAAAATCCAATCAAGAACATGAAGCAATACTAAAGGCTATTATAAATGAAGATGTAGAAAGTGCTGCGAAGTATTTATCTGAGCATATTAAGAGATCTGGTGAAGAACTTATTGATTCGATGGAGAATCACGAATTTCTATCATAAAAGTAGAGCAGCGCGTTTCTCACCTTGATAGGAGAGGAGGGTTATTTTGCTGAAATCATGGATGTTCATCCCTGGTAATAAAGACAAACATCTACAGAAAGCGGAGGATTTAGATGCAAATGTCCTTATTTATGATCTAGAAGATGCCGTAACTATTTCTGAAAAGGAAGATGCCAGATTAAAAGTTTCCAAGATTATTCAAGAAACAAATGGGAAATTGAAATTTGCCCGAGTTAATGACCGAATGACTCCATACTTTATAGATGACTTGTTGGCAATAGTACAGGAAGGCTTAACTGGTATCATTCTGCCGAAAGTTAATGCGAAAGAAGATATCGTTATTGCAGATTATTTATTAGATTCTCTAGAGAAGAAGCATCAGCTTCCACCTGGCCAAATTTCGATTGTACCACTTATTGAAACTGCTGCTGGTCTTTTTCATGCTTATGAAGTTGCTTTATCAAGTAAGCGAATACATTGTTTGGCTTTTGGTGCGGAGGATTTTAAAATGGACCTTCAAATTAGCTCCGATATCGAAGGAACAGAATTATTGTATGCCAAATCGAAACTGGTCGAGGTGTCACGGGCAGCTGGGATAGAAGCTCCAATCGATACCGTATATACAGACTTCAGAGATGAAGAAGGATTAAGGAAAGAAGCACAGCTTGGAAAAAGGCTAGGGTTTCAAGGAAAATTATTAATTCATCCGAACCAAATCCATATTGTGAACCAGGTTTATTCTCCTTCTAAAGACGAAATGGAAGAAGCGAAACGAATCGTGCAAATATATAACGAAGCTAAGGATAGAGGCGAAGGTGCAATACAGGTTGATGGGAAAATGGTTGACATCCCTGTGGCTGAAAGAGCAAGGAAGCTATTGTTACATGCAGATATTAATCAATAAATAGAAAAAAGGATGAAGGAGGAATTAGATGCTACCGTTAGAAGGCGTTACAGTTGTTTCTTTAGAACAGGCAATAGCCGTTCCTTTTGCCACACGACAATTAGCGGATTTAGGTGCACGAGTTATTAAGGTAGAACGCCCTGGATCAGGAGATTTTGCAAGAAATTATGATACTACGGTAAATGGAATGTCGAGTCATTTTGTTTGGTGTAATCGCTCTAAAGAATCGATTGCCCTTGATTTAAAAACGGATGAAGGGAAGGAAGTTTTAAATAAATTATTGGAACAAGCAGATGTTCTTGTACAAAACCTTGCTCCAGGGGCATTGGAGAGAATGGGTTTCATTCCAGAAGAATTAGTAGAGAAGAATCCACAGCTTATTATTAGCAGTCTCTCTGGTTACGGAAAAAATGGATCCTATGAGCATAAAAAAGCCTATGATCTGCTAATTCAATGTGAAGCAGGGTTAGTATCTGTAACTGGAAGTGAAGACACGCCATCCAAAACAGGAATTTCGATAGCTGATATCGCTGCTGGAATGTACGTTTATTCAGGAATATTAACAGCACTCTTAAATCGGGGAAAAACCGGTAAAGGAACGATCATGGAGATTTCCATGCTGGAAGCTCTTGGAGAGTGGATGGGCTTTCCGATGTATTATTCCGTTTATGGAGGGAAAGAGCCAAAACGTACAGGTGCAAGTCATGCTACGATATATCCTTATGGACCGTTTAAATGTGGGGATGACAAAACCGTATTTATCGGATTGCAAAATGAAAGAGAGTGGAAAAAGTTCTGTGATATGGTTCTGGATAATTCCAGCCTGGCAACAGATGCTAGATTTGATAATAATTCCAAGCGATCAGAGAATCGGGAAGAGTTAAAAGATATGATTGAAAAATCATTTGAAACATTGAATTCCGGAGAGGTTATCCATCGTTTGGAAGATGCACAAATTGCCAATGCAAGGCTAAATAATTTGAAAGACTTTTATAATCATCCACAACTTGCGGAACGGGATCGCTGGACAACAGTGGATACACCCGTTGGAGAAATTTCAGCGCTTAAGCCGCCTGTCACTATAATCGGGATGGAACCAGTTATGAATCCAGTACCGGAATTGGGTGAGCACACAGATAAAATATTGGAAGAACTAGGATTTAAGAAAGACTTTGTTAAAACAAATTGAAATATAGGGAGGATAAAAATGAGTGTAAAAGATGGATGGAAAGGCCGTTTTTATGAAGATTTTCAAATCGGTGATATCTACCCTCACCCATTAGGCAGAACTATTACAAAGACAGATAACATATGGGTGACATTATTAACGCAAAATACAAACCCGATTCATTTTGATGATTATTATTCAGAACAGACAGAGTTTAAAAAGCCATTAGTGGATTCAACCTTTACATTAGCACTCGTTACCGGTCAATCCGTGACAGATATTTCACAGAATGCAATGGCAAACCTAGGCTGGGATGAGGTACGTCTTCCAAACCCTATATTCGAAGGGGATACCATATATTCTTATTCCGAGGTCCTTGATAAAAGGGAATCCAAGTCACGTCCGAATGTTGGAATTGTAACTGTAAAAACAGTTGGATATAACCAAAGGGAAGAAGTAGTTATTACGTATAAGCGGACCTTTATGATTTATAAGAAAGAATTTGCACCAAATAAAACTAATGATTTATTGGATAGAGTCTTAGAAAAAGAGCATGTTCGTTCAGATTAATCAGTTAATTGGGAGGGAAGAAGGATGGGTTTAAGTAAAGAGTTGGCAAATTATATTATAGATACGAATTATGAGGATTTGCCTGAAGAGGTTGTGGAATTCACGAAATTATGTATACTAGACTATTTCGGATCGGCAATTGCAGGTTCTAATAAGGCTCCTATTCAGATGGTTCATGACTTTGTAGTTGAGATGGGAGGAGCACCACAAGCTACGTTAGTTACAGGTGGAAAAACATCCGTAGCACAAGCTGCACTAGTAAATGGTGCGGCAAGTCATATTGTTGAATTAGATGATATTCATAAGGCTTCCATTATCCATGCTGCAACAGTCGTTGTACCTGCTGCTTTAGCTGTGGCGGAGTGGAAGAAATTATCAGGTAAAGATTTGATAACAGCTGTTGTAATCGGTTATGAAGTTTGTTATCGAATTGGGGAGGCTGTCACTCCTTCCCATTATTATTACTGGCATAATACGGCAACATGTGGAACTTTTGGTGCGACTGCAGCAGTTGCTAAACTATTAAACTTAAATGAAGAACAAATTGTTCATGCTTTAGGGAGTGCTGGAACACAGGCAGCTGGTTTATGGGAGTTTATTGAAGATGGGGCGATGTCTAAACAACTTCATCCAGGTAAGGCGGCCATGAATGGGGTAATTAGTGGTTTGCTAGCTCAAAAAGGTTTTACTGGCGCAAGTAAAATATTAGAAGGAGACCGGGGATTTTTCCGGGCAATGAGCGAATCTTTTGATGAAGGTACTGTGACAAAGGATCTGGGCAATAAATTTAAGATTTTAGAAAATGGATTCAAGATACACGCATCTTGCCGACATACGCATCATGCGATGGACCTAATGATTGAATTAAAGAATGAAAAAGGCATCACGGAAAATGATATCGAGAGTATTCGTGTGAAAACGTACCAGGTAGCACTTAATATTACAGATAACGATAATCCTCGAACAGAATACGCATCTAAATTCAGTTTGCAATATTGTACGGCTTTAGCAATAGTGAAAGGTGAAGGTAGATTAGATGCATTTAATGAAGAAACATTATGGGATTCAACCATTCGGGATATGATGAAAAAAGTGCAGGTTGTAGTAGATCCTGAGATTGATAGTAATTACCCTGAGAAGTGGGGAGTGAAAATTGAAGTTACTCTCACAACAGGAGAGACGATTACAAAGCAAACAGATTATCCTAAGGGAGATCCTGAGAATCCGGTCACAGGAATTGATCTGCGTGATAAGTTTTTGAAATTAACAAATGGATTACCAAGTGATGTAAGCAAGTTTATGATTAATGAAATACTAATCTTAGAAAATGTTAATGAAGTGGAAACTGTTATGGAGTGTTTCAACAAGGAAAGGGTTTAATTGTCCTTGCTACAATACCGAACCTTTTGAATTGTTCGGTATTATTTGTTTAATTTCACACCATATAAATAGGAGGTATGGTAATGAAGGGAGTAATTCAGAACGGAATTATCGATGCAGATGTTCATCCTTGGATTAAGGGTGATATTAAAGGTTTACTACCGTATTTGAGTAAATCTAGGCAGAAACATTTTGAGGGGAGAATGGTTCTTCCTGACCATTCTTTTTGGCAGGAGCAACTTCCATACGTCATGATGCAGCACTAAATCGAGTTCCGGAGCTCTTTACCTTTACATTGGATAACGTTACCACATCACGAATTTATTGGTGAATTCTATTAGCATCTATACCTCCAGTTAAGTCTAATTCAGTTTCAACCATCTCTGCTTTACTGCAAATAGTTTTTATCTATTGACCAATCACATATCCTGACTGGTAGTATCTAATCAGAGATGACGTCATTATACAAATGTTTTGAGAACCTTAAGTTCTGAATGAAAATAAAAAAGGAGGAAGAATATGAAGAATATGAAGAATATGATGAAGAGAAAAGTGAATAGTTCTAATAAGAAATTTGCTATGCCTGATGCGTTTATTATTATTTTTGGAATAGTGTTTCTCGCCGCAATCGCGACATATTTTATTCCTGCTGGTTCATATGAAAGAGAGACAGTTAATAACATTACCCAAGTTATTCCTAATAGTTATTCACTTGAGGAATCAAATCCAGCTAATTTAATGGATCTATTTAAATCAATACAATTAGGAATGATTCAGTCAGCACCTATTATATTCTTAATATTTATAATAGGTGGTATAGTAGCTATTATAGAATCAACAGGGTCTATTAATTCTGGTATTAATACCTTAATTGTAAAAACAAAAGGTCGCTACATGCTATTGATTATAGCTGTAGCTGCCGGCTTTGGTCTAATAGCTACCCTTGGTGTTGTTCCCAATGCTGTTATAGCATTTATACCAATTGGTATAGCACTGGCACGTTCTCTTAATCTAGATGCGATTGTTGGCGTAGCAATTGTGTATTTAGGATATTATGCTGGAATGGTTGCCGGAGTATTTGATCCTACCATACTTGGTTTAGCTCAAACTATAGCCGAATTACCATTGTTTTCTGGTATCGCCCTGCGTATCGTTATATTTATAGTTCTTATTACAGTCACGATAACATACATTAATTTTTACGCAAAAAAGGTTAAAAATGATCCATCAAAATCTTTGATGGGGGACAAGCTGTTTACTGATAATTATGATGAAGCGGCTGCAACAGTGGAAAATACGGATTTTACTGGAAAACAAAAATTGATTGTGTTGACGTTCTTCACATTTATTCTCATCTTTGTATACGGTGCTTTTAACTATGATTGGAGTATAAATGAACTTGCAGCAATATTTTTAATAATGGGAGTAGTTGTCGCCCTCATAGCAAAAATAACACCTAATCAATTTATAAAAATATTTATGGATGGAGCGAGATCACTCGTTTATGGAGCTTTGGTCGTTGGGATCGCGCGAGCAGTTATTGTTATTATGGAACAGGGAAATATTCTTGATACCATTGTTCATGCTGCAATAGTTCCGTTAGAATCAACTTCACTATTTATAGGTGCACAATTACTATTTGTTTTCAATTTGTTTTTTAATTTTTTGGTCACTTCAGGTTCAGGTCAAGCATCAATAATCATGCCATTAATGGTTCCAATTGTTGATTTATTAGGTTTAACAAGACAAACTGGAGTACTCATTTTAAAATTAGGAGATGGATTTACGAATACCATTACCCCTACATCAGGTGTGCTTATGGCCGTATTAGCGGTGGGGGGTGTTCAGTGGACAAAGTGGGTTAGGTTTGTTTTTCCATTATTATTAATGTGGATTATTGTCGGCGTTATTGCTATAGGCTTCGCGACTTTAACGGGTTATGGTCCTTTCTAAGATGAATTACAAACAAACACGGATCATTATTTTATTTTAATACTTCCGGAAAATATAGAAACGTTAATGTTGGAACATAAGAGTAGAGATAGAAATAGAAACTCAAAAGGAAAATAAAACAAGAAAGGATACATGCTAAATGAAAACTTTGAATTACTTAAAATTTCATCAACAAGAAATATTAGATGATTTAGAGAAATTAGTTAAACATGACTCTCCATCGCTTCATAAAGAAATGGTTGATGAATGTGGGCAATTTCTAAAACAACTAATTACTGAAAGGTTGAAAGTTGAAATTATCGAATACCCAAATACGAATTCTGGAAACCATATTAAATTTGAGTTCGGTGAAGGTGATGAGCAAATCTTAATTCTAACACATTACGACACTGTATGGGAAAAAGGTGCATTAGATTTTAAAATTGAGGGTGAACGTGCGTATGGGCCTGGTATTCTTGATATGAAAGGAGGAATTATACAAGGATTTTGGGCATTGAAAGCCATTAAAGATTTACAGTTAACTCCAAATAAAAAAGTTGTCTACTTACTAACTTCTGATGAAGAGGTATTTAGTCCAACTTCAAGAAAACTGATTGAAGATGAGGCGAAGAAAAGTGAAGTAGTTTTAGTTTTAGAGCCAGCAGCGGAATCGGGAGCGTTAAAAGTAGCAAGGAAAGGAGCAGCAAAATTTAGGTTACGTGCAAAGGGAATTTCCTCTCATGCAGGACATGCCCCAAACATTAATGCAAGTGCAATACATGAAATTGCACGTCAAATTATATATTTAGAAACACTTGCTGATTTTGATCAAGGAACTTCAATTAATGTTGGTGTAATAAAAGGTGGAGAGTTGAGTAATGTTGTATCTGATTATGCTGAGGCAGAAATAGATATTCGTTTTTCTAAGGAAAGCGAGGGTGTGAGAGTTGAAAAAGAGTTGTTTAATTTACGACCTAAACTGAAGCAAACAAAAATTGAAGTTACAGGTGGAATTAACCGACCTCCTATGGAACAAAGTAAAGAAGCGGTCAAATTGTTTAAAATGGCTCAGGAAGTTGCAAATGATTTAGGCTTTAAAATTACCGGGGAATCAGTAGGTGGAATCAGTGATGGAAACTTCACAGCTGCTTTAGGAATACCAACATTAGATGGTTTAGGATCAGTTGGTGAAGGTCCTCATGCTATTCATGAACATATCATAATTGATGAGATTCCTAAACGAACTGCGTTATTAGCTGATTTCATAGTAAAGTTATAAATTCTCAATAACCATTTATGTTAATATTTTGAAGGTTAACACACATATATAGGGGCATTGAAATTCAAATATAGAAATTGAAGAAATTGAATAATCAAATCAATATTGTCAAATGCTTTCATTTTAGCGTTAATAGGTACACTCATATAGGTGTTTTGGTCTGATAGAAAGTACTAGGTAGGAAACCGGCAAATCCAGGTAAATCATTGGGTTTCACTCGGTTTCCTACCTTTTTCACGACAAGCATGTTCAACACTATGCTGTTCTTGCGAGTCGGATAAAGAGCAAGCCAACCTTCCCCACTGCGTTTTCGCCAACGTTCTTTGGGGTTCAAACAAAGAATGGAAGTGATTTTCATGGAAAAAAATCTATGAAGTCGTAAAAATTCAACAGTTAGTAAAGGAAGATGAAATGATGAAGGTGTGGGTGATTCGTTCCCCTGATAATTGTGCGATGTCGCTAGAAATTATATTGGAAATGAAAATCGAGAGGTATTCCTGGTTATGTGCCTGAATACGAAAAATGGTGTTATCGCTGTCAATCGCTGCCATATCGGTTCCAACAACGCAAGCATCGTTTCGCCAAGAGAAGTATTTAAGGCCGAATCCTCAATAATGCAGCTTCAATTATTGTCGCGCATAACCATCTCAGATTTGACCCTTCACCAAGTAAGGAGATATTCATGTTACCAGAAGGCTGGGGGATGCAGGAAAGTTGCTAGGGATGGAACTTTTGGATCATCTTATCATTGGTGGGGGAGCAAGATTTGTCAGCCTGAAGGAAAAAGGCTATACCTAAGCAAATAAGGGGATTTTCCCCTTATTTGGTTGGTTTTTTATTGTTTTAATTGGGTGTTTTTCTAAAGAATTCTATCTTTTTATCGAACCTAAAAGAATATATTCAAATTGCTTTCTCTGTATTTGACATCTTCAGATTATTCAAGCTGATAAAAGAGTCGATTGATTCCCTCGGGGATTAGTCGGCTTTTTTTTGTCTAGGAAATTACACTAGCGTTGCATTAAATTTTTGAACAGAAGTCAAGCAATATATTTTTTGTTAAAATTATTAATCTTAGCAATTTTCGCTATAAAATTCCACAAAAAAACCTTATAATTAGGGTATGGTAGTCCTGTCCAATTCCCTAACTATAAGGAGTTACGATGGACAATAATACCATAAAAACTGTATTCAAGGAATACATTTATCCATTAGATTCAAAAGTGATACAAAAAATGATTGACCATGCCCAGATTGATAAGTATGTTAAAAAGTTGGATTTACTGACAATTACGAACGCTTTTATCTATGCTCAGCTGAAGAATCTAGATAGCCTTCAGCGGATAAGTGATACGATAAAACGCAAGAAAACAGTTCAAAGACTAGTTGGAATAGAAAGCATTAGTAAATCACAGCTTTCTCGAAAAAATAAAGATATCCCACCCGAAATTTGCCAGGTGATCTTACATCATTTAATTCAGAAGCTACACACCAACTTCTTGGTCCCAAAAAGGCAGACAAGGCACTTGGCAAGCTTCATTTGATTGATTCATCAACAATTTCTATGTGCCTTAGCCAATATGAATGGGCAGATTTTCGAGAAACAAAAGCTGGGGTAAAGATGCATACCCCATTCATTTTTGCGATGGTGTTTCTTACCCAAATGAAATGATTCTAACACCTGCAAGGCCGGCAGATGAAACACAACTGGATGCATTAATCGTACCGGATAAAGGTGTACTTCATGTATTCGACCGTGGCTATTTCAACTTTAAAAAGTTTGATATTTATTGCGGAGAAGGTATTCGCTTTGTGACACGAATTAAGAGTAATACCGTTGTACACGTCATCGAGGAACTACCCGTTGACCCATCTTCTCCCATTTCACGACATGCGGTCGTAAAAATTGGAAACATGAAGTATCCATTGCAGTTAATAGAAACACTAGATAGTGAGGGGAATAAAATCTTTATTGTGTGTAATGATGCAAAGATAAGTGCACAAGAAATAAGTGATCTCTACCGAAACTGCTGGCAAATAGAATTATTTTTCAAGTGGGTAAAGCAACATCTCGTTATCAAAAAATTGTATGGAAAAGGTGAAAATGCCGCATATAACCAACTTTACTTAGCTATGATTACGTTCTGCTTAACCCTTTTAATGAGAATTAAATTAGGCTATAAGGGCACCTTGTTGGAAATGCTAAATTGGGTTCGCGACTTCTGGTCAAAATCAATGAAAACCTTTATTACTGAAATATTCAAGGAACCTGAACGTTACTCTAAAGGCCGACGAAGGCTGGAACACGAACGTATTTTTGAAGAAACCTTAGCACAATATGAATCAGGAGATGGTTTGCATTTGGATGATCTAACCTACGATCCAATCGTTTAAAAAGATACAGTATTCATAAAATGGATGAAGGACTACCTTTAAAGCCCATTTATCCTTTTTTCTTTAACATAACAAAAATACTATCAGAGAATTATGGCAATTGGTTTGATATAAAAAATTAATGGTTGACTTCATCTATACTTTTTTATGCAACGCTAGTGATTTGGAATAAATCATATCACTAGCGTTGCATTGATTAAATCCGAAAATATAAAATACTAAAAATGTTCAATTTTTAAGCGTCTTATGCATAAAAAAATCCTTTATAATGAATAGGACGGGTGGCTTCCTGTCCAAATCCAATTATAAAGGAACTGACATGGACAAGAATACACGATTATCATCATTTGGTAAATGGGTTTCACCCATTAATTTTAAAAAAGTTTTTGAACAAGTTGAAAACCTGAAACAAGATTATTACACAAAGAAACTAACTACAGAAGCCTATATTAAACTTTTTCTTTTTGCACAGCTACATAAAACGGAGAGTCTTTAGGCGATGAGTGATGCGTTGCTTGATGATGATTTTCAAAAGGCGCTGGGTTTTGAATCCATCAGTGCGTCACAACTATCACGTAAAAATAACGAAATCGAGCCTTCCATCCTGGCTACCTTGTTTCTGGATCTTGTCTATCAGATTCAGGGGTTTCATCATAAACACTTGAAATGGATGCCGTTAAAAATCACTGATTCCAGTACGTTGCCTCTCAATCTAACCAATTATAAATGGGCAAAATTCCGTAAAACAAAAGCGGGTGTAAAGCTTCATTTAAGGCTTGTATTCATGGATAAGAATATGGTTTATCCAGAGAATGCAGTTATCACTGTAGCCAAAGAACACGATAGGAATCAGTTGGAAATCCTTGTAGGACAAGGAAGCCATGTATGTGTTTGATTGTGGCTACGTAGATTATGAGCGATTTGATCAAATGACAGGTGATGGCTATTTCTTTGTTTCCAGACTGAAGAAAAATGCCGTTATTCGCGAGGTTCATTCCTTTTCACTACCGCCTGAATCTACGGTGTTATCCGATAAAAATAGTCTATATTGGTTCCACACAAAACTGAAGAATGTATTCTGATTGCTGGAAGTAGTGGACACAAAAGGAAATGTCCTTCGTTTAATCACCAACCGATTTGATTTAAGTGCGGATGAGATTAGCGAAATCTATCGATCACGTTGGGCGATTGAGTTATTTTTCAAATGGCTAAAACAACATGTTGAGATAAAACATTTTTATGGGATCAGTGAAACAGCTATACAAAATCAAATTTATATAGCACTCATCACCTATTGCTTACATGTACTGATTCAATTAAAAACAAAAAGTAGAAAGTCCTTGCTTCAAATCAGTCGCTGGTTAAAGGCGGTACTATGGAAACCAGCCTATATTTGGCTGTGACGTTTTGAAAGTCAAACCATTCTATAATATAAGTTTTGTCGTTGCCCCTTTTGGAAATAATTTTATATAATTTTCAAAAATGGATAGAGCCCCCTTTAGTTGGACTTTGACTTTTTGGCAAAAATTTCAGGAGTGTATTTTACAGAATTTTGCAACTCCATTTATGCAATGCTAGTGAAATCATATAAGTATTAAATTAGAGGGGATTCATACCTTGTTTTAGGACGAAAGAAAGTCTCTATAACAAAGAAAAAGAGATGAAGTTTGTGGGAAACGTAGCAGTTATCAAGCCATAAAAGTAGGGATACGCTTATTTTTTTAATAATTTTATATGGAAAATGGGAACAGGACCAATTAAGGATCAGTTCCCATTTTTAAATTTAAAAACTAAAATTAATTAGGAAAATTTTAACTTAAGTGTTTCTGTTTCCATTGATGTAATTCCAATGGGCTAAACCCACTGTAAAGACATCCATAACTAAAGGAAACTATCACTCTTTAAAATTTAATGTTGGTTTTTCTGATTGGAAGTTTTTAATGATTAAAAAGAAAATCTCAATGGATAGTAATAAAAATCCTAATGGTACAAAATAAAGGATAGGATAATATGGAATTATTGTACCCTTCATACTAAAACCAAGGATTTCTTCTGTCCCTGTGAGTGCATATTGAAACCCATAGAATGTCAGTAATAAAAATAAAATCATCTCTAATATCAATAATGCAATAAATATATTACGTTGATGTCCAATTTTTAGTTTAACAACAAACATTTCAACCCTCGGCATAATCCCCGAACTGTATGCAAAGGCTAAACCTGGAAAAAAGGCTAGAGGCATAAGAAGATATTCTGTAATTTCATAACTACCTAGTACACTAGAATTCAACATATTTCGTAGTGCTACATCCGCAACGATAAATAGCATCATTATAAAGATTGTGCTACCGCTTAAAATTAACCCACCAATTTTTATTTTATTAAATATTTTGTAAGCCGCAATCAAGCTTCTCCCCCCTTATTTTTTCAAAATAGAACTCATTACATTTAAGTGCTCACATTAAACTAGGAAGCCAGGTAACAAGACCAGGGAAAGCAATCAATAATCCACAAATTACAATAGCTAGTGCAACAGCAATTAATAATGATTGACGGAATAACCTTTCAATTGGAATTCCCGTGACACCTGAAACTGCATAAACACTGAGTCCAACTGGAGGTGTAAGGAGACCAATCGTACAAATGACTGAAACAAGTATACCAAACCAAAGTAAATCGACATTCATCTCTACAACAATTGGTAAAAGAACTGGTGTCGCCATAATAATTACTGCGCCACCTTCAACAAACATGAAGAGGGCAAAGTAAATCAAGGACAACAACACTAATACAAGGGCTGGATATTCAATAAGTGGTCCCAATGCATTGATGAGGGCTTTCGGAAGTTGCGATACCGTTATGAATCGGCCGAAAATTTGAGCTGTTACCATGATGAGCAAAACCATCGTTATTATTTTCACTGTTCCAGCAAACGATTCAACAAAAAATGATCTGTTTACCTTCCCTAAAAAAAGTGCCATAATAAAGCCAACAAACGCTCCAACTGCACCTGCTTCCGTTGGAGTAAATACCCCCGAATAAATGCCGCCAAAAATAATGATCACCATAACTAGACCAATAGCAATAATAAATAGAGAACGTGCCACTGTTAATTGTGGTTGTTCTCCTTCCTCATCCCCGTTCTCTTTTTCTGCTTCTAACCCAGCGGCGATTTGTTTACCACTTCGATAATGAAGAAATAGCATTACTCCTATGATTATGAGTGTCATCAATATCCCTGGAATAATAGCCGCAATAAAAAGTGTACCTATTGGTGTTTCTGTTACAACCCCATATAAGATTAATATAATACTAGGTGGGATGATCCCTGATAATGATCCAGCGGCTGCAATGGTTGAGCCTGCAATATCATCACGAAAACCGTGTCTCTTTAATTCTGGAACTGCGACTTGTCCTAAAGCTGCAGATGACCCAGATGTAGATCCCGATACAGCCCCTAGAAAGGCCCCTATGATGACAGTTAACACACCTAACAAACTTGATTTCCCTTTAGATAGTTCATAAACAATAGCATACATGTCACGAACAATTCCTGATTTCACGACAAATTGCGCCATTAATACAAACAAAGGAATCGTAGTTAACGTATAACTTGCAATCTGGTTATAAGGGTCACTTTGTAAAAAAGAAGTAATATAGGATGGACCCTCCAATAATACAATCCCGATTATTCCAATACTTAGAAGTACGGAATGTACATGCAGGCCTGAAAATAAAAGTAACATAAAAAGGAAAAGCATCAATACAATAAAAATTTCAATTGGCATCCTAACACTCCCTTCCATTAAAATTTAAATGTAATGTATGGAAAAGGAGGATTCCCTTTTCCTTTTAAACTTTATTCAATTTCCATGATAGATTCAGGTACCGTAATACCTTCTTCCACAATTAAATCTCTCCAAAGCTTAGCCATTTCTTTACCTGGTTGGCCGTTTTCCTCTTGCTCATCAATCCATTCAAACCAAGTATCTTCCACACCTTTTTCTAAAAGTTCTTGTGCTTCTTGGTCAAGGTTCTCTACACCTTCAAAAACCGCTCCTCTATCTTCTGCATTCTTTCTATTCTCCTCAGAACGTTCCATCCAAAGTTGGGCGCCTTCAAGGATTTGCTCATAAGAAGTTTCTTCCATAATTTGCTGAATCTCTTCTGGTATCGTATTCCATTTTTCTTCCGTCATGGCCCACATACCTGCATAGTGCCCAAGGTTAATCCCCTCGAGTGTAAAAGTAAAAGTATCTTGCAATCCATAACTAGTCCAGTCGGAAATACTAAAGAAGCTCCCTTCAAAAGCTCCACGGTTGATGGCATCAAACATTTCTGTAGATGGCATGGATATCGTATTAATCCCTACATGCCTTGCAAATAACTCGTGTACTCTTGATGGTGAACGGAGGGATACATTTTTAAAGTCTTCTGCTGTTTCAAAAGTGTAGTCTTTAGTTGATATAACGTATTCTTCTGTAGTAGGTGTAGCAAATACTTTTAATCCCCTATCTTGGTATTCGATTTCATTAAATGTCTTTCCATCCATTATTTCACGGTCACTTTTTACCAGTTCAGCATAAGCTTTTGTCGCACGCAATGTATCTGTATCCAACAACGGTAGCATTGTGACTTCGCTTAAAGGAAAACGCTGTGGATCGTAGAGTGGCCAAAGCGGAGCTGCAATATCAATAGTCCCATTATTAAGAGCTTGTAATTCTTCGTTAACTGGAATAAGTTCCCCGTTTGTATAGAATTCAAATTCTACACGCCCATCTGTTCTTTCTTCGACTTTTTCCATCCAAGGCTGGAAATATCCTCCCCACCAACCGTTTTGTGTACTTAATGCAGATGATAGTTTTAATACAATTGTGTTTTCATTATTCCCATCAGAACTTGACGATTCTGAATCAGAGCCTGAATCTTCGCTTGATTGCTCTACACATCCGGAAATTAATAAGACAAAAAATAATAACAAAATAAAATTTAGCCACTTTTTCAATCTTAACCCTCCAATGTTTTGATTTATTTTAAATTTTCAGGTCAAACAGGGAGTATTTAAAGTATTTCAACATAACTTAAGGAAATTGCTTGCTATATACTGGGTTCATTCAGTTCAAATAAACTTATGATATATTTAAGCGAATATTTCTTTTAATTTTCCTTTAACAATCTTTCCAGAGGCATTTTTCGGTAGTTCTTCTACTATTTCAAATGTTGAAGGTACTTTGTAAGATGCAAGCCTTTCTTTACAATATCCTTTTAGGTCAGTAGTGCTTTCTATACTAAAACCAGATTTGAGTGTTAACACTGCTTTTACTAACTCTCCTCTTTCCGCATCGGGGTATCCTATCACCGCTACCTCCAATACCGCTGGGTGTTGATATAATACTTCTTCTACTTCTCTCGGATATACATTAAATCCTGACCGAATAATAACATCTTTTTTCCGATCGACTATATATAAATAACCATCTTTATCTCGTTTTGCGATATCTCCTGTTTTAAACCATCCATCTACAAACGCGTTATTATTTTCCTCTAACCGATTAAAGTATTCCTTCATGACATTTGGACCTCGAACAACTAACTCCCCTGACTCACCAATTGGGACCTCTTCGAATTGTTCGTTTACTATTTTGACACTTACACCATCTATAGGTAGTCCAACGCTTCCTAGTTTTTTTCTACCATGAGGAGGATTAGTGGATACGACAGGGGAACACTCTGTTAACCCATATCCTTCTACAATTTCAAAACCAAATGTTTTAACCCATTTGTTAAAAATCTCTTCTGGTAGCGCAGAAGCACCTGTATAGGCATATTTTAATTTCAATTTAAATTCACTAATGTTCTGATTATTTAGTATATAAGTATACATCGTTGGAGGGCCAAAAAAGAAAGTTATCTCTTTATCTTCCATCGTTGCTAATGTTTTTGTACTGGATTCCCATCTAGGCAACATATAGTTGTATCCACCGCTATACATCGTGGCATTCAAACAATTCGATTGCGCGGCGATGTGTGATAATGGTGGTACAATTAATGTTCTATCTTCCTCGTTTAAATTGAATGCTTCAGCAAATACTTTCGCGTTATGATACAGACCATAGTGAGTAAGAATCGCTCCTTTTGGTAATCCTGTTGTTCCTGAAGTGTATAAAATAGAGCATTCCTCAGGATAGCTATAATTCATTAAACGTTCGATGGGTCCATTTGTTAGGAGGTCATCGAATTCTTTACTTTTGGTAATTAGGAGTTTTGGATCCCCATCGAATTTTGTGTTACTTAGTTTTTCATTTACAGTATCATTCATGATAATAATAGTAGGATTACTGTCATTAATAATTACTCCAAATTCCCTTGGAGTAAGGGATGGATTAATTGGAACACTAATAGCCCCTACACGCATACATGCATAATAACTGACAACAAATTCAGGACAGTTATCGAGTATAATAGCGATTCGATCCCCTTTCCGAATACTATTTAAGTAAAAGTTATCCGCAAGATTTTGAACCTTTTCATTCAATTCTCTGTACGTATAAGAACTTGATTCCGATCCAATAGCCAGGTTTTCTGGTATATTTCTGGCGTGTTCTTGAAGTTTGAAATCTAAATTCACTTCTTATCACTCTCCTTAAATTTATGTAAGAATTTGTATGTGAATAATGGATATTCGTACAAGTAAAAGGCTATTTTTATTGAAAAAATTTTTAAAAAGTCAATATGATTTTAATTCACCCCATTAAATTATTAGAATTCAGTACTGAATACGCTTCCATCATTACGTGATATTCTAAAGTTTTAAATTTAAAATGTCAAATAAAATATTGAATTTTTGTTTAATAAAAATTATTAGGATAATTAAAACTTTTGTTATGCCAGATAGAATATTGCATACTAAGGCGCAAATTAACAGCTATGAAAAGAAAAATCTATTTCCTACTCTAATTACGTAGTTTTTTTAAAGTTATTGATTGCTAGTTTTTAATGAACTCTGATTTTTCCAAGATAATATAAATTATGTGCTTAGTTAGAGTCTGGAACATATGCTGTCACAATAAAAGGTTTTATAAAACGATTTTAAAATATTCATAATTTTAACAAATTTACTTTGAAATTCAAAACAAAAATTGTTAGAATAAATTAAGAACTATATTTAAGAAAATTATTTACTTCCCAGTATGTAAGCGTTATCTATGAGTTGGCTTATGATGAGTAGAGAATTATTCCAGCTTATTTTAGAGACTAATAAAGAGGAAGTGAGATAAATGTCGTTACGTGAGAGGAAAGCTGCTAAGAAAAAGGAAGAAATTTTACGATCTGCTTTGAGCTTGATTTCAGAGAAAGGTTATTATGCAACAACCATGGAAGACATTGCTGCAAATCTGCTAATGACAAAAGGTTCGGTATACTACTATTTTAAGGATAAACAAGATTTAGTTTTTCAAAGTTATCTAATGTTATTAGAAGAAAGTAGTGAAAGATTTGAGGTGATTCAGCAAAAGAATTTACCTATTATTGATAAGTTAAGAGAAACTATGAATTCGCATATTTCATGTTTACTAAGCGAAAGATCTGGTTTTGAACTAGGACTTAAACCAGAACAATTTTTCACGGACGAACAACTTAAGGTAGTCGCGGAAAAGAGAGAAGAGTATGCAGGTTATTTTGAAAAATTAATAATCGAGGGTAAAGAAGCAAAAATATTTCAGGACGTTGATGTAAAAATTGTTCGTAATATTATTCTTGGAGCAATGAATTGGTTATTACAGTGGTATTCTCCAAATGGTAAATTAAATTCCGACGAAATGGCTGACGTCGTATCAAATTATTTATTACGAATGTTGTTAGAAAGCGATGATATAGTAACCAAATAATACCTCATTAATTCATAAACTTGAAGGTCAAATACAATAATTATAAATGAATTCAAAATTATAAAGAAAATGCTTTATCCTCAATTTATAACCTCTATGTTGTACTGGGGGAGTTTAGAGTAATTTTTTAATATTAGGAGGTAAAGCGATTTAAGAAATGGGAAGTATTTAAGCTTGGGGAACCAACGGAAGCACTTCGGATAGTGGAAATGAATAAACCTAATTTCGATCAGGGGGAAGTTTTAATAAGTGTAGAAAATGCTGCTATTTGTTCATTTTATTCTCTAATTGTTACAATTATTTTAATATTATGTTAATTAATTTTGCCATTCTAGCCTTATAAATAAATGAACTTCTTTGATATTCTCCAGTGTAAGGGAGAGTATCAAGAAAAGCCTGGCTTGCCGTTTACACCAGGGGCAGAGTTAGCAGATACTATTGTGGATGCTAGTCAAAGTAATTTATTTGAAGAAGGACAAATGGTAATTGCAACACCTAGCTTACCAGATGGTGCTTATAGTCAATACGTAAATGTAAATGCTGTTTTCCCAATACCTGCGTCTATGAGTTGGCAAGAAGCTGCATCGATGTTTATTATATATCACACTGGATACTATGCGTTGAAACAATGTACGAGATTAAAGGAAGGAGAAACTTTACTTGTACATGCGGGTTCAGGAGGTATTGGTTCTGCTGCAATCCAATTAGGTAAAGTGTTAGGTGCTACTGTTATAGCTACAGCAGGGAATGATGAGAAAGTTGAAGTATGCAAAAAGATTGGTATAGATTATGCAATTAACTATCAGGAAGGAGATTTTGTTAAAAAGGTAAAGAAAATAACAAATGGAAAGGGAGTAGATGTGATTTACGATCCTGTTGGTGGTGAAGTTTTCCATTGCTCTCGTAAATGTATTGCCTTTGATGGAAGAATTCTTATTGTTGGTTTTGCTGGAGGGGAGATTCCAAGTGCACCAGCAAACCATATTTTGGTTAAAAATTATTCACTTGTAGGTGTTCATTGGGGGTACTTTAGAAAATTATACCCTGAGAAAGTATTCGAAAATCATGAACAGTTAATGAGTCTATATCAAAATGGACTAATTAAACCTTTAATTTATAAAGAATATACTTTTGAACAACTACCAACAGCATTAGATGAATTAGCAGAAAGAAAAACATGGGGAAAGATTGTACTAAAACTTTCTTGAACCTCCCTTGATTAATAGTAATAAGATGGATTATTTGGAGAAGTCTGTTTTGAAGGTGGACATAGAACAGACATATATATTAGAAAAGTTATGTAAACTCTAAAATGCTTGGAGCTTTTCGGGGGAGGGACCGTTTACGGAAGAACCAGTGTTTAAGAGACACTATTTGATGCGTACAATTTATTAAAACGGAATCAAGTCGTGGCAGGTTTTATTTTAGTGATTGGAAAAACTACCATAGGAGTAGTAAGATGAAAAACTATGCTACTGAACAGAAGTTTAAAACATTAACTTATATAGGTATAAGGAGAAGAGGTTATGCTAAAGAAAGTAATTGAACCAAGAGTTTCTGAAACCGATGGAGTAGGACATATCAATAATACGACTATCCCTGTATGGCTAGAAGCAGCACGGAATCCAATCTTTAAGCTGTTTACACCCGACAATTCTTTTAAGAATTGGAAACTGATTTTATTAAATGTCAATATTGATTATTTAGATCAAGTTTATTTTGGTAAAGAAGTAGAAGTATTCACATGGGTAAAGAAAATAGGCAATTCTAGTATGGAATTATATGAGGAAATCCATCAAGAGGGAAGGGTGTGTATTAAAGGGAAGGTGGTTTATGTGAATTTTAATCTGGAAGAACAGCAACCCGAAAGAATCCCAGATGAAATTCGAAAGGAATTGGAAAAGTATTTCTATCTGAATTAATAAATGTTACTAGATATTCGGGGAAAGGAAGTACCGGAGAAGAAGTTTTTGATAAATTTTTTAACTTTAGTAAGAAGTAAGGGTAGGAGTAGGAAGGGGGAAAAAATGATTCAAGTCTATGAAAGGGAAAATGTAACTTGTGTCGAAGCAAAAGTGGCATTACCTTCTCAAAATGGAATAAAAGTATATGTTTATCTTGTTGATGGAATGTTAGTAGATACGGGTCCAGAAAATCTACAAAAAGAGTTCATTCCATTTTTTGAAGAAAATGAATTTGGGTTTGTAATATTAACACATAGTCATGAAGATCATTCAGGGAATGCACAGTGGATCCAACAGAAACTAAATAAGCCTATCTATGTGTACGAAAAAGGAATAAGTGTTTGTCAACAATCTGTACCATATGGCGAGTATCGGAAGATCAGTTGGGGTAATCGTGAAAAATTCTCCCCACTTCCATTACAAAATACGATTCAATCGAATCATCAAGAGTGGGAAGTTATTTATACACCAGGTCATGCAAGCGATCATATATCCATTTATGACAAACTGAATGGGAGGATGTTTACAGGGGATCTCTTTGTTTCTACTAAAACAAAAGTAATTATGCGTTATGAATCTATTCCCATGATTATGAAATCAATTAAGAAACTTCTAACTTATGACTTTGGTGCCATGTTTTGTTCTCACTCTGGGTATTTTAAAGAAGGAAAAAAGCTTTTGAAACAAAAGCTGGATTTTTTAGAGGAAGTCTACGATGAAGTAGAAAAATTATATCGAAAAGGATATACTATCTCCGAAATGAGAAATAAATTATATCCAAAACAATACCCTGTCATTGAATTATCAGATGGAGAAATCAATTCATTGCATATTATTACCTTTATAATAAAGGATATTGAGCAATAAATAAAGTTTTCATTTAATATCTTCTTAAAAAATATTATGCAATTATCATTACTCATAATATTTGTCATCAAAGTTAGGAATAAATATTGCTCACCTGAAATATGAATGTTATAATAATTTTAAATTATCAGTAAAATCATCCCCCATACTTATATATTTAAATGATAGTTGAAAGTTCTACTAAAATAGCATTTTAGTGCAGTGGTATGGTAACGGTTACATATTTTGGGGTATTGGCTACTTAATTAACAGTGCAATTGATATTAGGAGGTGTGCTTTCAGTGTATGAGACGGTTAAAGTAAGCATTCATAATTTTATTATGACGATTACTCTTCATAGACCAGAAAAATTAAACGCGTATTCTTTACAGATGCATGATGAACTTCTCGATTGTTTTAATCAAGCGGACGAAGATGATGATGTTAGAGTGATTATTATAACAGGGAAAGGTAGAGCGTATTGTGCTGGGGCTGACTTAGAAAATGGTGCAGATACATTTAAGTCAGATGTACCAATGGATGAGTTTCGTGATAAAGCAGGTATTCTTGCATTGAGAATATTTGAACTGAAAAAACCGATTATTGCGGCAATTAACGGTGCTGCTATAGGAATCGGAGTAACAATGACACTTCCAATGGATATCCGTATTGCTTCTGATAATGCAAAAATGGGGTTTGTATTTACCCGAAGAGGAATCACGCAAGAAGCATGTAGTAGCTGGTTTTTGCCAAGGATTGTTGGAATTAATCAAGCGCTGGAATGGGTTTCAACAGGAAGAATTTTTTCATCACAGGAGGCATTGGGGAAAGGTCTGGTAAGTAGAGTAGTTCCTCGACAAGAACTTTTACATACCGCACAACAACTTGCGATGGAAATTGTAGATAATACATCAGCTGTTTCTGTTGCAATTAATAAACAGCTTTTATGGAAGATGCTAGCGGCTGAACATCCGATGAGAGCCCATCTTTTGGAATCCAAGTACCTTTACTGTACTGGAAGAAGTGAAGATGCAAAAGAGGGGGTAAATTCCTTTCTAGAGAAGCGAAAGCCTAATTTCCCTTTAAAAGTAAGCAAAGATATGCCTTCTTTTTTTAATGAAGATAACGAGTTGATTTAACCTCTTTGTCATGCAATCCATCAAGTAAGGGGATAATAGTTGAAATTCAATGGGCTTTCCATTGCGGATGGGGATACCTTTGCAATGAGTCTTGTTAACAAGGATAAGAAAAGAGGAATTTTAAATATTGCAATCAAGATTAAAGATCAACATAAAGAAGAAGTATGAACGGCTAAAAAACTTAATTTCTGTAATAAATAAATGCTTCAAAAAATCTTTTTGGTGTAAATATATTTAATAGAAAAGGGGTTTTTAGATGAGATTAGAAGCAATACAAAAAGTAAGAGATGCAGTGGATATACCTGTTATGTTGGCTCCAATGTTTTTAATTAGTAACCCAAAGATGGTAATTAATGCATGTGCATCAGGAATTATTGGAACATTTCCAGCGTTAAATGCTAGAACAGATGATATTTTAGAAGATTGGATGAAAGAAATAACTCAAGAAATAGATAGACTAAAACAAGAAAATCCTTCTAAAAAGATTGGGCCATGGGGTATAAACTATATAGTGCATAAATCTAATAAACGATATACAGAGGATTTAAAGTTAATCGAGAGATACCAACCACCTGTTGTTATAACATCTTTAGGTGATCCGAGTGTCGTTACAAAAATTGTCCATGAATATGGTGGGGTTGTTTTTTCTGATGTGATTAATATTAAATTCGCAAAAAAAGCAATTGAAAAAGGTACGGATGGGTTAGTACTGGTGGCAAATGGAGCAGGTGGACATGGAGGTACATATAATCCAATACCTTTTGTACGAGAAGTAAGAGAATTCTTTGATGGACCAATCGCATTAGCGGGTGGCCTTACAGAAGGAGAAGATATTTTAATTACAGAGTTACTTGGGGCAGATTATGCATACATTGGTACGAAGTTTATTACATCAGAAGAAAGTCAGGCACAAGATGATTATAAAAAGATGATTCTTGATGGAACGATTGAAGATATTACTTATACAGATGCATTTAGTGGTGTGAAAGCAAACTATTTGACACCGAGTATTGTGAACGCTGGGTTAGACCCTAATAATCTTAAAAAGAAAGATAAAATAGACTTCTCGGAATTAAGAGAGGGAAGTGTAAAGGCATGGAAAGATATTTATGGTGCGGGTCAGGGTGTTGGATCTATTGAAAGAATCCAAACAATTTCAGAAATTGTAGAAGAATTAAGGAAATCATATCAACAAGCGGTAAGTAATATTGCTGAAAAGGAAAGAAGGATAATTCAAAATAATTAAATGGGGTAAAAGACAGGAGGGGCTACTTATTATTTGAAGTTAAGTAGCCTTTTGTTTGAAGGGGTGTTTGAATGGTAGATCATGAAATTGAAGTATATGTACGATTTAGTGAAACAGACGCAATGGGACATGTAAATAATGTGAGCTATTTTTATTATTTTGAAGAAGCACGTACGAAATTTATGATGGAACTCTTTGGAGGCGAAGTTGAATTTAAAAGCATGATTTTAGCCTCAGTTTCTTGCGACTATATTGCTCAAGCGTACGCTGCTCAAATTCTGAAAGTTAAATCTAATATTTTACGCATTGGAAATAAGAGTTTTACTATTATGCACAATTTGGTAGATGCAAATGATGGAAGGTTAATTGCAAAGTGTACTGCTGTATTAGTTTATTTTAATTATGAAGAACAAGTTACCGAAGAATTACCTCAAATAGTAAGAAATCAATTAGAAAATAGACTTGTATCAAGTTAGGAGGTTTCATATGGAACGAACCTTTTTAAAGGAAGAACATGAAACTTTCCGTAATGGATTGAAGAAATTCTTACAAAAAGAAGCTGCACCACATTTTCAACAATGGGAAGAAGAAAAATAAGTACCCAGGTCATTTTGGAAAAAGGCGGGAGAACAAGGTTTTTTTGCCCACAAGTGGATGAAGTATATGGTGGTCTTAATGCCGATTTTGGTTATTCTGTTGTTATTGTCGAGGAACTAGAAAAGATCGGTACTGGTTTAAATGGTTTTGGACTTCATAATGATATTGCTATTCCTTACATTGAAGCCTACTGTACGAAAGAACAAAAAGAGCGTTGGTTACCGAAAGCTACAACTGGAGAGGTTATTTCTGCAATTGGGATGACAGAACCTGGTGCTGGTTCTGATTTGGCAGGGATAGAGACAACGGCAATAAGAGATGGTGACGAGTACATCATAAATGGACAAAAAACTTTTATTACAAATGGTTACTATGCTGATTTAGTTGTTGTTGTTTGTAAAACCGATTCAAAGATTAAATCTGCTCATAAACGGATTAGCCTTTTAGTTGTCGAGGCTGGAACGCCTGAATTTGAAAAAGGTAAAAAATTAAATAAAGTTGGTCAACATTCTAATGATACTGGTTTCAAAATACACAATTTAAATTGGCAGAAATGAGGACAGAGGCAACGATTGGTAGAACTTTTGTTGATCGATTAATTGAAGAGCATATGCAAGGTGCTAATATCGTAAATGAAGTATCTATGGCTAAATCGTGGATTACAGACTTATCACAAAAAGTAGCAGTGGAGTGCATGCAGCTATATGGTGGATATGGTTATATGGAAGAATATGAGATTGCTAGAAGGTATCGTGATGTTGCTGTTAATTCGATCTATGCTGGTACCAATGAAATTATGAAAGTTATCATTGCAAAGAATTTGGGGCTTTAGTAAGTATACTTACATGATTATATAAATATTAAATAAAGGAGGTACAACATGTATTTGCGATTAACAGAAGAGCAAAGGATGGTCCAACAAACCATTCGAAAGTTTGTTGAAAAGGAATTGATGCCACTAGAACAAGAAGTGCTTCGAAATGAAAGAGAGGGAAGAACAGGTCTTTCTAAGGAAAAACTAGAACAATTACAGAATAAAGCAAAAGAAGTTGGTTTTTGGGGGATTAATACACCTGCGAAATATGGAGGTGCAGACCTTGGACAACTAATGCAAGCGATTGTAACGATTGAGGTCGGTAAAACATTTGTCCCTTTTGAGTTTGGGGGATTTGCTGACAATATTCTTTACTATGGAAATGAGGAGCAAAAAGAGAAGTATCTCATTCCTACTATCAATGGTGACAAAAAGTCATGTTTTGCGATGACAGAGCCTGGTGCAGGTTCCGATACACAGAATATTAAAATGACAGCTATTAAAGATGGAGACAGCTGGATACTAAATGGAGAAAAGACATTTATTACTGGTGGAAATGAAGCGGATTTCGTTATGGTTATTGCTATTACGGATAAAGCATTACATCAAAAATCAAAGGGTAGAGAAGGCGTTACTTGTTTCATTGCAGATCGCAATATGGGATGGAAGTCAGAATATATCCACACGATGGGAGAAGGTGGACCAGCAAGTTTATTTTTTGACAATGTAAGAGTTCCTGAAGAAAATATTTTAGGAGAATTGGATAAAGGATATAACCTTGGTCTAGAATGGATTGGTTTTGCTAGATGGATGGTTGGTGCTAAAGCAGTTGGCGCATCTGAACGTTTGTTGAAAATGGCGATCAATTATGCCAAAGAACGTGAAACATTTGGAAAACCAATTGCGGAAAGACAAGCGATTCAATGGAAAATAGCAGATTCTGCAGTGGAAATTGAAGCAGCGAAATGGTTAGTATATAATGCTGCATTTACTTTGGATGAAGGAGAAGATAATCGTCATCTAGCATCTATAGCGAAGTTATATGGTTCTAATATTGGGAATCGTGTGGTGGACCGTGTATTACAAATACATGGAGGGATGGGTTATACGAAGGAGTTGCCTATTGAACGTTGGTACCGTGAAGCTCGTCTTTGGAGAATCTATGATGGTACTGATGAAATCCAGCGCTTAATTATTTCTCGTAATCTATTAAAAGGCCATGTGAAAATAGATTAATATATAATCAACAGAAATGGAGGAGTTATCAATGAGGTTTGATGGTAGAGTTGCATTTGTAACAGGAGGAAGTAGAGGAATTGGAAAGGGTATTGCTCAGTTGTTTGCGGAAACAGGAGCGAAAATAGGAATTGTTGATGTGAATGAAGAAGCTTTAAAAGAAACGCAAAAAGAGTTTAGTGAGAAAGGTTTTGAAGTACTAACCAAAAAAGCGGATGTTTCTAATGCCCAGGAAGTAGAAGCAGCTGTAAAAGAGGTTGTCGATACCTTTGGTAGAGTCGACATTTTAGTCAATAATGCAGGAATTATTCGTGATAATTTGTTATTCAAAATGACAGATAGTGATTGGGAAGCGGTAATGAATGTTCATCTTAAAGGATCATTCAATGCATCTCGTGCAGTACAGCAATACATGGTTGATCAAAAATACGGACGAATTATTAATATTTCTTCTACGTCTGCCTTAGGTAATCGTGGTCAAGTAAATTATTCTGCGGCTAAAGCTGGTTTACAAGGTTTTACGAAAACGCTTGCAATTGAATTAGGTAAATTTGGAATTACAGCTAATTCGGTAGCACCAGGCTTTATAGAAACGGAAATGACAAAAGCAACAGCAGAAAGAATGGGAATTTCTTTTGACGAACTTACTAGCGAAACATTAAAATCCATTCCAGTTGGTAGATGGGGACAACCAGAAGATATCGCAAATGCTGTTCTATTCTTTGCAGATGAGAAATCATCGTTTGTAAGTGGGCAAGTTATCTATGTTGCAGGTGGACCAACTGTTTAATGGTAGAGGGGTGTAATGATGTACAAACATATGATTGGCAAACAATCGAATAAGGTTAAAAATACCGTTGAAAAAGGAATGGTCAAGCGCTTTGTGGAATCTATTGGGGATCCTCATCCAATATATACGAATGAGGAAGTTGGGAAAAAGTCAAGATATGGTAAAAACATAGCACCCCCAACATACCCAAGAGTATTTGATTATGGAGTGATTGAAGGATTGATTTTACCTGAAAAAGGGTTGATTCATGGGGAACAAAACTATCATTACGAAAGACCACTATTCATTGGTGAAGAAATTTCCTGTTACTCAGAAGTTAAAAATTATGTTGAAAAAAGCGGTACCAACGGCCGAATGGGATTCTTAGAAATTGTAAATTATGGAGAAGATCAAGAAGGAAATATGATTTTTTCAGAAAAGATGGTCACCATTATCACGGAAACAGTTAGGAAGGCGATGTGTTATGAGTAATTTAACCAATTTACAAGTTGGAGATTCATTAGAAGAAATAACATTATCTCCTGTATCAAGAATGGATTTGATTAAATATTCTGGTGCATCTGGAGACTTTAATCCAATTCATACGATTGATGAGGAAGCGGAAAAGGCTGGTTTACCAGGTGTTATTGCACATGGTATGTGGACAATGGGAAATCTGTCAAAGGTATTTACTTCGTATTATGAGGAAGGGTTTATCGAGAATTTCCAAGTCCGATTTTCTGGAAAGGTATTTTTAAACGATGTATTAACACTTAGAGCTACTTTACAAGAGAAAAACAATGAAACATTTTCTTTTAAAGTAAATGTTTCTAGTCAAAGTGAAAAGGTTGTAATGAAAGGAAAAGTTGTATTTGTAACCAATTAATAGGTGAATAGAAAGGAGGCTACCTCATGCATGTAAGAGAACTGTTTGACTTAACGGGTAAAACAGCTGTTGTTACTGGCGGAGGACGTGGATTAGGTGAGCAAATTGCCATCGGCCTTGCTGAAGCTGGTTCGAATGTGGTTGTATGTTCGAGAAAAGTAGAAAATTGTATCGAGATTAGTAAGAAGTTAGAGGAACTAGGAGTGGAATCGACTGCCTTGCAGTGTGATGTAACAAACGGAGATGATATACAAAATGTTATTGATCAGACGGTTGAAAAGTTTGGAACAATCGATATTTTAGTCAATAACAGTGGTGCTTCTTGGGGAGCCCCAGTAGATGACATGCCATTAGAAGCCTTTCAAAAGGTAATCAATGTAAATGTCGTTGGAACTTTTCTTATGTCCCAAGCAGTTGGGAAAGTGATGACAAAACAAGGTTATGGAAAGATTATTAATATTGCATCTGTAGCAGCTTTCAGAGGATCTTATCCAGAGCTGATGGATGCGATTGGATACAATGCGAGTAAGGGTGGAGTAGTTTCTTTTACAAAGGATTTAGCTGTCAAATGGGGGCCGCAAGGAATTCATGTGAACGCAATCGCTCCAGGAATGTTTCCGACAAAAATGTCAAAAGTAATGTTTGAACGGAACCGAGAAAAATATATTGAAGGAATACCTCTTCGGAGAGTAGGTACGGATAAGGATCTTAAAGGTGCTGCCTTATTTTTAGCATCTCAAGCATCAGATTATGTGACTGGTGAAACAATTGTTGTTGATGGTGGCTCGATTGCACATTAAAAAGGTGAATAAAAGGGAGAGATAATTTATATGAAGAGAGATGCGGTAATTGTATCAGCAGTACGAACGGCTATTGGGAGACAAGGTGGGGCTTTAGCGACAGTTCCTGCACATGTCTTTGGAGCAGAAGTAATAAAGGAAGCAGTTAAACGTGCAAATGTTAATCCAGAAATGATTGATGATGTTATTTTTGGAAATGTATTGAGTGGAGGAGGAAATATTGCTAGATTAACAGCTTTAGAGAGCGGGTTGCCATTAAGTATATCAGCGCTTACTGTTGATAGACAGTGTGGTTCGGGTATTAATGCCGCTGCTCTTGCAGCACAAGCTATTCGAGCAGGCAGTGGTGACATTTATGTTGCGGGTGGAACGGAGAGTATGAGTCGTGCGCCATACTTAATGGATCCAGCAGAGAGACCTTATAGTCCTGCACCACCTCAATTTAGAAGTTCTAGATTATCACCAGATCGTATAGGTGATCCTCCAATGGGAATTACAGCAGAAAATTTAGTAGAGAAATATGAGATATCAAGAGAGGAGCAGGATCAATTTTCTTTAGAAAGCCAAAAGAGAATGGCTAGGGCCATTGAAGAAGGACGTTTTAATGAGCAAATTGTACCGATTACAATTCCAGTTCGAAAAGGAGACCCAATTGTATTTGATAAGGATGAACACCCACGTCCAGGTACAACAATGGAGGGGTTATCCAAACTACCAGCTGTATTTAAAAAAGGCGGTTCGGTCACTCCTGGGAATAGTTCAGGACTAAATGATGGTGCCTCTGCACTTGTTGTAATGGCTAGAGAAAAGGCAGAAGAGTTAGGTTTGAAACCGCTAGCTAGTATTAAAGCCTCTTCTGTAGCTGGTGTTGACCCTAATATTATGGGAATTGGACCTGTTCCTGCGACGAAAAAGGTTTTAGAAAGAACAGGGATGAAGCTATCAGATATGGATCTCATTGAACTAAATGAAGCCTTTGCTTCACAAGTACTTGCTGTTGACCGTGAACTTTCTTTTGATAGAGATAAATTAAACGTCAATGGTGGCGCAATTGCCCATGGACATCCTTTAGGAGCAACAGGTGGTATGCTCATTACAAAGGCAGTATATGAACTAGAGCGTTCAGGTGGACAATTTGGATTAATTACTGCTTGTATTGGTGGGGGCCAAGGTATTTCTACTATTATTGAAAGGGAATAGAAAACAAAAAGATTTAATCCAGAACCAGATTTCTGAATATTATATAATTTAGGGAGGAAAGAAAATGAATTTTACTTATTCTGATAAAGTTAAAAACTTGGAAAAGAAACTAACAGCATTTATGGAAGAATATATTTATCCGAATGAAAAAATATATGAGGAACAATTAAATAGTCAAAAAAATAGATGGGATGAAGTTCCTCCTATTATGGAAGAGTTGAAACAAAAAGCAAAAGAATCGGACCTTTGGAACTTATTCTTACCAGAAAGTGAATTAGGCGCTGGACTAACGAATTTAGAGTATGCGCCATTATGTGAAATTATGGGAAGGTCCGTTATTGCTCCAGAAGTCTTTAACTGTAGTGCACCAGACACGGGTAATATGGAAGTGCTTGTCCGTTACGGTACAGAAAAACAAAAGAAAGAATGGTTAGAACCATTACTTAGCGGTGAAATTCGTTCCGTGTTTTCCATGACAGAACCAGAGGTCGCTTCAAGTGATGCGACAAATATTTCAACAAGCATTATAAGGGACGGGGATGAGTATGTCATCAATGGGCGTAAGTGGTTCTCTTCAGGTGCTGCGGATCCGAGATGTAAAATTGCTATTGTAATGGGTAAAAATGATCCTAATGCTCCAAAACACGAACAACAATCGATGATTCTTGTTCCATTGGACACACCAGGAGTAAATATTATCCGAAATACTACATTATTTGGATATGATGATGCACCGCATGGGCATGCAGAAATTGTTTATGACAATGTGAGGGTTCCTGCTGAAAATATGCTTTGGGGAGAAGGAAAGGGGTTTGCTATTGCCCAAGGAAGACTTGGACCAGGACGTATTCACCATTGCATGCGTTTAATTGGTTTGGCTGAAAGAGCTTTGGAAGATTTATGTGATCGTGTTGTAAAACGTGAAACCTTTGGAAAGAAACTATCTGAACAAGGCGTAATTCAGGAATGGATTGCTAACTCTCGTATGGAAATCGAACAAGCACGTTTACTAACATTAAAGGCAGCTGACATGATGGATACGGTTGGGAATAAAGTGGCTAAAAAAGAAATTGCAATGATTAAGGTGGTTGCACCAAACATGGCATTGAAGGTAATTGACCGAGCAATTCAAGCACATGGTGGGGCAGGGGTAACCAGTGATTTCACTTTAGCATACGCATGGGCAAATGCACGTATTTTGCGTATTGCAGATGGTCCAGATGAAGTACATCGCCGCCAAATTGCAAAATTAGAACTTAAAAATTACTCATAATATGTACTCAGATGAAAAATGACGAATAGAAGGGAATTTGTTCCCTTCTATTTCATTTATAATGGAAATTAAAATAAGAAAGGTTGGATTTTATGCGTTTAAAAGATAAAGTAGCTATTGTAACTGGAGGTAGTGGAGATATTGGTCGGGCTACAGCTGTACGATTTGCAATAGAAGGTGCAAGTGTAATGGTAGCAGACATCAATGAAGAGTCAGGATTAGAAACCATACAAATGATTAAGGATGATGGGGGAAAAGCTGAATTTATTCGTACAGACGTAAGTAATCCACAAGATGTCGAGAAGATGGTTACTTCCACTATCGACACTTTTGGAAAGTTAAATATTCTATTTAATAACGCAGGGGTTTCCATAGAAGAAAAAAAAATTCCAGATGTCTCTTTAGACACATGGCAAAAAGTAATGGACATAAATAGTACAGGAGTATTTCTTGGATTAAAGTATGCCATTCCTAAAATGGAAGCAGGTAGTTCCATTATTAATACTGCTAGTGTTGCTGGTATAAAAGGACAAAAGCTATTATCTGCTTATACGGCTTCAAAAAGTAGTGTTATTGCAATCACGAAAGCAGCAGCTTCGGAAAACGGTCGAAAAAACATTCGTGTAAACGCCATCGCTCCTGGAGTAATCAATACGGAAATGGTAACGTTCTGGAAGGAAACAAAGAAATGGCCAGCAATATCCACTGCAAATGCATTAAAGAGAATTGGAAAACCAGAAGAAGTAGCAAATGCTGTCTTATTTTTAGCATCGGATGAATCTTCCTTTATTACAGGTGAAACGTTACTCGTAGATGGAGGTACATTAAATCTGTAAACTATGATAATGAGCCAAATGAACGTGATGGCAACTTACCCTTTAGTATAAGTATGTTGCTGTTTACTGTGATTTGGCTTTTCCTCCCATTTTTAAGTAGATAGTTAGATTAAGAGAAAGGAGAAAATAATCATGAGCCAGACAAATGAAACAATCGATTGGAATGTAATAGAGCATTATATTCAAAAAGTAATTCCCGAAGTACCCCAGGAAAAGATGAAAATAACAAAATTCAATGAAGGTTATTCAAATTTAACATATTTATTAGAAATTGGTGAATGGCAGGGAGTTTTACGACGACCTCCCTTTGGTTATGTTCCACCAAAAGCGCATGATATGGAAAGAGAATATCGTATATTAAAAAAGGTGAATCCTGTCTATCCTTTAGCACCGAAACCGTATGTGTACTGTGAAGATCCAAATATAATGGATCGCCATTTTTATATTATGGAGAAAAAAGAAGGTTTTGTTATTGATAAGGAAATTCCTTCTGTTTATGGGAAATCGCCTGAGGTTGGAAAGGAAATTTCGGAAGCAATTATTCATGCACTTGTCCGACTTCACAGGATTAACTATAAAACTGCCAATCTAGAAGATATCGGAAAACCAGAAGGGTATTTAAAAAGACAAGTTCATGGTTGGATTCGTCGCTATCAACGAGCCAAAACAGAAGAGATTAAATACATTGAATCAGTTGAAAAGTGGTTAATAGAAAATATCCCAAATGAACCTGAAGTTTCTATTGTTCATAATGATTTTAAGTTAAACAACATAATGCTTGATGGACAAAATCCCGGTAGAGTTGTAGGTGTATTTGACTGGGAATTATCAACTATTGGGGACCCATTTACGGATTTAGGGTCTGCACTTGTCTATTGGGGAGAGAAATCGGATTTAGACATTGGTCTTAGCGTAGTAACAGACAAACCAGGATTTTACTCGAGAAGAGAATTTCTCGAAAAATATGCTTTACTTTCTGGTAGGGATGTTTCAAATATCCATTATTATTTAACATTTGGATTCTATAAAATAGCAATCATACTACAGCAACTACACCATCGTTGGAAAATAGGAGAAGCAAAAGACGAACGTTTTGCTACCTTAAACCAAAGTGTGGCTAATTTAATAGAGATGGCGAATGATGCTAGGTATGGAATCTTATTGTAAGCAAAAGTCCTGTTGTGTTTTCCGAAAATTTAAAATTAAAATAATTATTTAAAACAAATATTGATTAGATATTATCTGAATGTTATAATTACAAAAAAGTGAGTTGGGACTATTATTCGTATGGATAGACAATAAAAACTACTGATTTTCTAGGATGATAAGGAGCAAATAAAATGTTAAAAGATTTAAGTTTAGAAACGATTAAATTAGAACTTATTGGAAAGGTGTTAATTATAACATTAAATCGGCCTGGTTCTTTAAATGCAGTCAGTAAACAATTAACCTATGAAATGGACGAATGTTTAAAGGCTGCAGAAGAAAATCCCGAAATTTGGGCAATGATTATTACTGGAGCTGGTCGTGCTTTTAGTGCTGGAGCAGATTTGAAAGAATTATCTCAAAAAAATAGTAAATCTTATCCAGAACCTACAGGAGGATTTGCTGGAATTGTAGAAGCAAACTTGTCTAAACCAATTATTGCAGCAGTAAACGGCCTAGCACATGGTGGAGGAGCTGAAATTGCCCTAGCGAGTGATATTGTAATTGCTTCAGAAAATGCAATATTTGCATTTCCAGAAGTAAAACGTGGTATTATCGCAGCTGCAGGGGGCTTACTACGATTGCCTAGACAGATTCCTCAGAAAATCGCCATGCAAATGGTTCTAACTGGAAAGGAATTATCGGCGCACGAGATGGAAAGATGGGGAATGGTAAATGAAGTTGTTACACAAGAGAATCTTCTAAAGGCTGCGTTAGAACAAGCAAGTGCGATAGCGGAAAATGCTCCATTAGCAGTGCAGGCTAGCAAGCGCTTACTTCTGGAAGGAATGGATTTACCATTACATCATTCCAATGAAGCATGGGAATTAAATCAAAAGACAATTAATCGAATTCGAAATACGGAAGATGCTTTGGAAGGCCCGATGGCATTTGCAGAAAAAAGGCCACCTGCTTGGAACGGAAAATAATAAAGTATGTGTGAAAAATCAACTTGTTATATACATTTTTTTGAATACTAAGGATTTGAATTTCAAATTCAATTTAAACAAAGAAAGGAGATAACACCATGCAAGGAGATTGGAAAAAAGAATGGCAGCCAATGGTTGATTCGGTTGGCCAAGACTTTAGTAATAAAGGGGAAGAAGTGGTTTGGGGAGCCGATGAGGTGGAAAAAGGTGGTATTCGTAGATTTTTAGAGCCCTTAGAATTTGATTGTGCACTTCATTATGATGAAGAGGTTGCACAAAAACATGGTTACAACGATATTATAGCCCCTTATAGCAGTATATTAACATGGAGCATTCCCCCGCTTTGGGAGCCTGGTAAAACAGTTTTTACATCTGAGGAAAAACATTCCCAACCAACAGAAAGTCCATTGACAGGGTTGAAAATTGATAAAGCCCCATCAACAACAGGGTATATTGTAACGGATATTGAATTTGAATATTTTCAACCAATTGTAGTAGGTGATCGAATTTGTAAAGTTGGAAACGTACTTCTTTCGTGCCTTCCAAAGGAAACAAAAATCGGTAAAGGCGCATTTATGACATGGGAATCCAAATTTCTTAACCAAAAGGATGATTTAATCGCTATTGTACGTATGCAAACCTATAGCTATAATCCATATCCAGTTGGAAATCAAGAAGAAACAGGTCAAAAGGAGGCAGCAAATTGAGTATGATAAATAACCAGTTATATTGGGAGGATGTTACAGAGGGTGATAAAGTTCCTTCTGTTGAATTTCCGCTTAGTATATACCGCTTAGTAGTAGAAGCTGGAGCAAATCGAGACTTTAATTCAATACATCATAATTCTGAATATGCCCGGATGACTGGAGCACCAGAAATGTATGCAAACAATGTTTTTTTACAAGGAATGTGGGAAAAAACAGTAAGGGAGTTTATTGGATTAGAAGGGAAATTTAAGAGTTTAAAAGGTTTTCGAATAAAAACCTTTAATACAGCTGGTGATACTGTAGTAACAAAAGGAACTGTGAAGAAAAAATGGCAAGAAAATGGAGAAAATTTAATTGAAATGGAAGTTTGGTCGGAAAACTCAAAAGGTGTTTCAGTCGGTCCTGGTTCTGTTGTTGCTGTACTACCAAGCAAAGAACAATTAGAAAAAACTACATCTAAATAGCTATATGATGGAGGTATTTTTCTATGAATTTAGGGACTGTGTTAACTAGACAATCGTAAAATTATACAGCTATAAAATTTGAAGGGAAATCTTTCTCCTAATGGTAATTAAACGAACGGGTGAATAAACTAGCTCATGGGCTACTGTCTTTAGGTATCCAAAAAAGGGGCCGGATAGCTGTTTTACTTCATAATTCTAATGAATACGTTGAAATTTTTTGGGCTGTAGCAAAATAGGTGCCGTATTAGTTCCAGTAAATTGGAGATTACGTTCAAAAGAGGTTAAGTATATTGGATGATTCAGGAGCAAAATTATTAATTTGAGTGATAGTTATATAGACACAGTCCTAAAAATATATGAAAAAAATAGTTCAGTAGAGAACTTTATCATTGTTGAGGGAGAAGATGACTTAGGAATTTCTTACGATACCTTTCTCCAAGGTAATTCGATAGAAGCCCCAAATCCTGATATAAGTAACCTAGACGATCTTTTCGTTCTCATGTATACATCTGGAACAACTGGTTTTCCGAAGGGGTCCATGTTAACTCAAAATAATATTGCGTGGACTTCCATAAATCGAATTTTAGATTTTGAAATTGTAAAAAATGATCAAACCTCGGTTGTTGCACCTATGTTCCATGTTGGTGGTTTACTCATGTTTTCATTACCAGCAATCCGTTCAGGATCACATTAAACTTACGTAAAATAACCATGAATGAATTATAATGCCTCAAAGAAATGATTTTTTAGATAGAATGTTTATATTGACGAAAAAAATGATAGCGCATTCATTTTCGTTATATTATATAAAGCTGGAATAAAGATTCCGTGGTGCATTATCAAAAGGAAGGATGATAAAAGAATGAACTTTAATTGACGTGAATGAAGTCAATATTCTTTTAAAGGAGGGGAAGAAATGACGGTAAAAGAATGGTTTAGTAAGGAACAATTAACACTTTTATCCCAACCAACTATGGAGCGAGTCGTAAAATTAATAGAAGATGAGGATTTTACTACTTCTATCAAACTAACAGAAAGTTACAAGATGGAATGGAGCTTTTTACGTAAACTTATGCTTAATTCGAATGAAGCTGTTCTACAATTTATCCAATCAAAATCAGAGGAATTGCAAATGCAAGCAATGGAAGAATTAGTAACAATGGTGTGGAGACCAACCTTATATTCTATTGATGAGGATATCAGGAAAAAGGTAGCGACGGAAGTGATAAAGCGTTGGAAAAGTTTGGGGGTTAATATTAAAATACGGAATTTATCGAGCACTACAATAAATCGTTATTATATAACCTGACACATCCAAAGAAAAATGAAGACCTTATGGAACGCTTGAATGAACAGGATAAGGAACAAGCAGTTCAGCTTTGTAAAGAAGTGGATCATGAATGGGGTATATTCCATGATATGTTAGTTGAATCCATTGCTTCATTATTAACTTTCATCAGTACGCAATTTGGAGAACGAGAGGTAGGTAATGCATTAAAAGTCATGACGGTGAAAGTTTGGAAAGTACCTTTTGAGAAGATTAATAGCCGTGATAGAAAGAGTGTTGTATTGGCATTAGCTGCAACATGGAGAGCCCATAGTACAGGAGGGGTAGGGCCGGATGCTGGTAG
Source organism: Oceanobacillus salinisoli (assembly GCF_009733865.1). Classification (GTDB taxonomy): domain Bacteria; phylum Bacillota; class Bacilli; order Bacillales; family Amphibacillaceae; genus Oceanobacillus; species Oceanobacillus salinisoli. The sequence goes on from NZ_WOFB01000007.1 coordinate 125,001, forward strand.
TTTTTCCGTTAGTGAAGATGATGAGAAATTTACTTTTCAATTACATCCATGTGGGAGTGGGCAAAGATTATGGAAAAGGGGATATTATGAACACCCACAAAAATTTGGAAAAACTAAGGCTGCACATGATTGGTCTTTTCAACGTAAAGATTTTCCATACTATTGTGCACACTGCACGTATATGAATGAAATATTACCTATAGAATGGTCTGGTGCACCAATCTATCCACTAGATCCCCCAAAAGAGTTTAGTCAACCATGTACTTGGTATTATTACAAAAATCCTGAAAATACTCCAGCAAGATTTTATGAAAGATACGGTTATGATAAAGAAGAGATGCTACAAAAATATCAAGAGAAGAGTTGAGGCACGAAAATTTCAAAGGGGTTAGAATACCTAGAAAAGGATTAGTGAATACTGAATAAATAATCACACATGATTTTTCACTAGATGAAGTAGTAAAAGCTTTTTGAAACATTAGAATCATATTCATCAGCTGTGCAGGTAATAAATAATCCTTAAAATATACAGCTTAGTGTACAATTAAAATTCAGATTATTAATTTTATTATGAAAATATTAACAACAATAATACAATAATCAATTTGGATTATTTAAGGGGGCCAATGAATTATGTTAAAAAAAATTATGGTATCTCTGCTTTTCTTACTTATGATCGGAATTTTGATAGCTTGTAATGAATCGGAAACTTCTACAAGTGAAGGTGGAAGTGAAAATAACACAGATGGAGAAGTGTTAGAAATTGGTCTAGTTGGTCCATTATCAGGTGGTGCAGCTGGATGGGGATTACCTCTACAGTATGGTGTAGAAATGGCAATTAAAGAAGTTAATGAGAATGGTGGTCTTGAAATCGGAGGTACCACTTATAATGTAGAATTAATTGCTTATGATGATCAGTATATTGGAGATGAAGCAGTTAGTGCAGCGAATCGTTTAGTATTTGAAGATGGTGTGGAGTATATTTTCGGAACAATTGGATCTTCTGGTGTTTTAGGAATGCAAACCATAACAGAGGATAACGAAGTCTTATTAATACCTAATTCTTACGGAAGTAAAACGGTTTCACCTGAAAAACCGTTTACATTCCGTGCATTTCAAACTAATTTAGAGTGGGGGTTTGAACTTGGTTCTTATATTAGTGAAGAATTCCCGGATGCTAAAAAAGTTGCTTTTATTTCACCAAATGATGAATCAGGTTGGGAAGTACAAAAGAATGCAGAAGAAGACCTTGTTGAATTGGGATTTGAGGTAGTTGCTAATGAGTTTCCAGAGCGAGATACACAAGATTATAATCCAGTACTTACGAAAGTACTTAACACAGAACCAGATATTATTGCATTTGGAGGTACTTCCCCTGGAGAAATGGGGGTTGCAATGAACCAAGCCCGTGCCCTAGGTTATGATGGATTATTTACAACATTTGCAGGACCTGCAATTCAAGAAATTCTAAGTATAGCAGGTGATAATGCAGAAGACTTTATATATTATGCGCAAATAGATCTCCAGGCTCCCGAAGTACAAGAATTGTTTAACAAATATGGTCAGGAATATGAGGAAGAATTTCTAGAAACTGCCCCTGATTGGTATGATGTTGTTAAAATGCTATTTGCAGCAATGGAAGAGACTGGGAGCCTTGATACAACGGAGGTAGCAGAGACATTACGAAATATGGAAGGTTTCGAAGGAATAGCTGGTGAATTATCCTGGACAGGTGAAGAAAATTATGGCATAAATCAACAATTAATAAAACCAGTCATAGTTGGACAGATAATTGATGGAGAAGGAGTCATTGTAGATGTAAGGGAAATAAAAGAATAGGGGGTGGTGTAGTTAGTCTATCTAACTGCCCCCTTAATGAATGGCTGCTTTACAAGGGAATCATGAAGATTGTAAATATTGCTCATGGTGAAGGAAATGCTTACGACAAAATAAGAAGATAAACTCAATTTGGGCTATTCGAGGAGGCCAATGAATTATGTTTAAAAAATTAATGTTATCTCTACTTTTCTTACTAATGGCCGGAATTCTAATTGCTTGTAATGAATCGGAAACTTCGTCAAGTGAAGGTGGAACTGAAAGCAATGCAAATAGAGAAGTGTTAGAAATTGGTCTAGTTGGTCCACTCTCAGGTGGAGGAGCTGCTTGGGGTTTACCTTTGCAGTATGGTGTAGAAATGGCAGTTAAAGAAGTTAACGATAACGGTGGTCTTGATATCGGAGGTACTAACTATAATGTAGAATTAATTACTTATGATGATCAGTACATTGGGGATGAATCAGTTAGTGCTGCCAATCGACTTGTTTTTGAAGACAATGTAAATTATATTTTTGGAACGGTAGGTTCATCAGGTGTGTTAGGAATGCAAACGATTACAGAGGATAATGAAGTATTACTGATGACAAATTCATATGGTACAGAGGCACTTTCACCAGATAAACCATTTACTTTCCGAGGGCTTCCTACAAATCTGGAATGGGGATCTGAAGTCATTACTTATATGAGTGAAGAATTTCCTGATGCGAAAAAAGTGGCATTTATCTCACCAAATGATGAATCTGGGTGGCAAGTACAAAAGAATGCAGAGGAAGACTTTCTTGAGTTGGATTATGAAATAGTAGCAAATGAATTTCCAGAAAGAGAAACCCAAGATTATAACCCGATATTAACAAAAGTTCTTAATACCGAGCCAGATATTATTGCATTTGGTGGAACTTCACCAGGTGAGATGGGTGTCGCTATGAATCAAGCACGAGCTTTAGGTTATGAAGGACTATTTACAGGATTTGGTGGCCCAGCAATTCAAGAAATATTAAGTATAGCTGGAGATAATGCTGAAGATTTTATATATTATGCACAAACGGATATCGAGTCACCTGAAGCGCAAGAACTGATTAATAACTATGGTCAGGAATATGAAAAAGAATTTTTAGAAGTTGCACCAGATTGGTATGATGCTGCGACAATGCTATTTGCTGCGATGGAGGAAACTGGAACCCTTGATACATCGGAAGTAGCCGAGACGTTAAGGAATATGGATGGCTTTGAAGGGTTAGCTGGTGAAATGTCTTGGACAGGTGAAGAACATTATGGAATTAATCAACAATTAACAAAACCGGTCATAGTTGGGCAGGTAATTGATGGAAAAGCCGTAATTGTGGATGTACGTGAAATAAAAGAATAGAGGATGGTACGGTTAGTTAATCTAACCGTAAACTCTAATATTTGAAGAAGTGGAGGGAAATAGATGTTTGAACAAGCCTTAATTAATGGATTAGTTCTAAGTTCAGTTTACGTTTTAATGGCACTTGGTTTTACGATGATCTTTGGAATAATGAAGATTGTAAATTTTGCTCATGGTGAATTTTATATGCTAGGTGCCTTTGCGCTTTACTTTACGTATCAAGTTTACGAAATGAATTTTATCCTAGCAATCATAGTATCCGCAGTGTTAATAGGAATGTTCGGGATGTTTCTTGAAAAAGTTTTGTTTCGCAAACTTGGAAATGATGAAATGAAGGTGATGATATTAGCATTAGGGGTCTCTATTTTCTTACAAAATTTGGGAATTGTCCTTTTTGGAGCAACAACGAAAGCAATTTCACCTCCATTTCAAGGAATGCTTGATCTAGGTTTTGTAAGCATTAGTTACTATAACATGTTTATTATCATTATTTCTGTCATTGTGTTGATTGCATTTTACTTCTTTATTAAGAAAATGAAAACGGGTCAAGCTTTTATTGCTGTTTCACATGATGAAGAAATTGCTAGTGTTCAAGGAATTAATGTGAAACGAATTAAGATGATTGCTTTTGGTATTGGAATACTTTTAGCTGCTTTTGCGGGAGCACTTGTGACTCCTTTATATACTGTTTCTCCTACTATAGGTATGGGTGCTTTAATGAATGCGTTTATCGTTGTCATATTAGGAGGACTTGGAAGTATTATGGGAGCATTATGGGGAGGTATAATTATTGGACTCTCTCGGAGTTATTTAACAACATATATCGGTGCTGCTGAAGCAGATTTATTAATATTTATTTTAATTGCTGCATTGTTACTAGTTAAACCGAACGGCTTGTTAGGAGGGAGTTATCAGTGATGAAAGGGATACTAACAAATCGCAGAAATTTATTTATCATTGCAGCAATTCTATTCATCATCGCCCCTGTCTTTATACAGAGTAATTATTATTTTCATATTTTAGTGTTCTTATTTTTGAATACAATACTTGCGGTTAGCTGGAATCTTATTTTCCAAACCGGCCAAGTATCCTTAGCACATGTTGCATTTATGGCGATAGGTGCATATACGTCGACCTTATTAGTTTTAAATCTAAATCTTCCCTTTCTACTAAGCTTTATTTTGGCGGGAATTCTATCATCTATTGTTGCTGTTGTAATCGGCATGATCGTATTAAGGCTTAAAGGTATCTATTTTGTTATGATCACGTTTATTCTTACAGAGATTGTACGCCTTACGATTACGAATTCAACGGAAGCGTTAGGAGGAGCTAGTGGTATTTCAGGAATCCCTTATCCCAATATATTTGGCTACGTTATTGAATCACGGGTTGAATTTTATTACCTATTCTTAGCAATTTTAATGATTACGATTTACGTTATATACCGATTATTACATTCAAGGGTGGGTAACGTGTTAAAAAGTATAAGCAATAATGATACATTATCACAAGCGGTGGGTGTAAATATTAGCTATTATAAAATATTTGCATTTGCAGCAGGTGCCTTTTTTGCAGGTCTAGCAGGTGCATTATATGCTCATTATAATACGCATATTTCACCGCACTCTTTTACCTTTCTTCGCTCATTCGATATTATTATTTTTAATATCGTTGGTGGGACGGCTAATCTACTAGGGCCAATCTTGGGGAGTTCAGTCTTTACTATTCTACCAGAGTTTTTCAGAAGTTTAGCAGATTACCAAGTATTGGTATATTCTTTAGCTTTAATAGCCAGTATCTACTTCTTAAAAGATGGGCTTCTATCTATTGTCCAATTCTTTACAAATAAATTAAAGAAGCACGACACAAAGGAGGAGGTTAAGAATCTATGACAGTCATGTTTGATATTAAAAATTTACAGAAAAGCTTTGGTGGTGTAGCTGCAGTAAATGATGTTTCTTTTCAAATAAATGAAGGAGAATTATTTGGAGTTATTGGACCAAACGGCGCTGGAAAAACTACTTTATTTAATTTAATCACTGGTTTCTCCAATGCCGATTCGGGTGAAATCCTTTATTACGGAAAAGATATTATAGGTAAAAAAACTCATCAGCTCGTTCAGAGTGGGATAGTTAGAACCTTTCAAAGCACTAATTTATTTCTAGGAAATACCGTATTAGAAAATATAATGATGGGTGGATTTTTATCCTATAGACCAAGTATTTTACGTAATATCTTTACAAATACAAAGTTAAGAGAAAAAGAGTTATTAATTTATGCGGAAGAGATTTCTGATTTTGTTGGAATATCAAAGTATAATGACACCATTGTTGATAATCTGCCTTATGGTTATAAACGATTAGTCGGAATAGCGATTGCTTTAGCATGTAAACCTAAGGTTCTTCTACTGGATGAGCCAGCTGCAGGAATGGTTGAGGAAGAAACAAAAGAATTAGTAAAAATTATAAAAAAAGTTCATCAAACAGGCGTCACAGTAGTATTAATTGAACATGATATGAAAATGGTCATGAATCTTTGTGAAAAAATAACTGTTCTCGAGTTTGGAAAAAAGATTAGTTATGGCATCCCGGAGGAAGTTAGTCAAGATAAAGAAGTAATTCGTGCTTATCTGGGGGTGGAATCATGACATTATTGGAAGTTAATGATTTACATGTTGAATATTCTGGTATACGGGCAGTGAATGGCGTTTCCTTTAGTATGGAAAAGGGACAATTTATTACGTTAATTGGAGCCAACGGTGCTGGAAAGAGTTCCATTGTTAAAGCAATAATGGGACTTGTTAAACCCATGAAAGGAGAAATCATTCTAAATGACAAGCATATTGAAGGCGTCGACTCTTCAATAGTTGTCAAACAAGGAATTGCCTATTGTCCAGAAGGTAGAAGAATATTTGCTACGATGTCCGTAGAAGAAAATTTAAAGATAGGTGCCTATTTGCGAAAGGATAAACAAGGAATTGAAGATGATTTGGAAAAGGTATACCACTATTTTCCAATCCTAAAAGAGAAAAGAAATTTACCCGGTGAGAGCCTAAGTGGAGGTCAACAACAAATGCTTGCTATTGGTAGAAGTTTAATGGCAAGTCCAAAATTATTAATAATAGATGAGTTAACGCTTGGATTGGCACCGATTATTATTCAAGATCTAACGAAAATACTTAATGATTTAAATGAGAATGGGTTAGCTATTATACTGATTGAACAAAATGCCAATGTTGCATTAAAAACAGCAGATTATGGCTATGTATTAGAAACTGGAAATATTATTTTAAAAGATGATACTAAGGAATTATCAGGAAATGACTTTATTCAGAAGGCTTACTTAGGAATTTAATATTTTATATGTTGATGAAAATAGACTAAATCATTAGGAGGGATTATTGTCATGCATAAAGGTATTGGAAATTGGTTGGTAAAACATGCATATTACGATTCAGAAAGGCTTGCTTTAGTATATAAAGACAAGAGATTTACGTATAAACAATTTAATGAAAGAGTCAATGAGTTGGCAAATGCTTTCGTTGAAATGGGAATAAGAAAAGGGGAACGCGTAAATGCATTGCTTTACAATACGAATGAGATGCTTGAATCTATGTTCGCCTGCTCAAAAATAGGAGCAATCTTTGTACCAATTAACTATCGGTTAAGCGTTGAAGAGGTTTATTATATTGTAAACGATTCGACAGGGAGTTTATTTATCTATGACAGTAGAATGAGGACGTTAGTAGACGAATTGAGGAATAAGAAATCAAGTATTAGAGAATATATCCATGTTGGGAATAATCCTCATGATGCAGATTTCTTGTATGAAGAAGTTCTTTCAAGTTCTTCTAAAGAAGAGCCAGGCTATGATGTGGCATTAGATGATGTTCATATTATGATGTATACTTCTGGAACGACTGGAAGACCAAAAGGTGCCATGCTAACACATGGGAACACGTTATGGAATGCAATTAATATGATGAATTATTTACCAGTTCAACAATCAGATACTACTATAGGTGTGGCACCTTTATTCCATATCGGAGGAATGAGTTGTTCCGTTACACCACTTTTCTATAAAGGGGGGACAGTATTTTTAGATGATGTATTTAATCCAGAAAGTGTTTTACAAAAAATACAAGATGAAAGAATTACGTTCATGTTTCTCGTACCAGCTATGTGGCAAGCGTTAACAGAGGTTAAGGATTTTGAAAAATATGATTTATCATCACTTCGTATTTGTGAATGTGGTGGTGCTCCATGTCCAATACCAGTCATAGAGAAATTTCAAGAGAAGGGCGTTGAATTCTATGAAGGATTCGGACTGACTGAAACAGCTCCATTTGTTAGTTTATTAGATTCGAAAAATTCGTTACGTAAACATGGCTCGGTAGGGAAAACTCCAATGCATGTGGAAGTTCGTATTGTTGATGAATATGATCGTGATGTTCCCGTTGGAGATGTAGGGGAACTAGTCGTTAAGGGACCGAATGTAATGAAAGGGTATTGGAATAAACCAGAGGCAACGAGAGAGGCCATTAGAGACGGCTGGTTCCATACAGGAGATTTGGCCAAATTTGATGAAGAAAACTTTATCTACATCGTTGACCGGATGAAAGACATGATCATTACTGGTGGCGAAAATGTATATCCGATTGAGATTGAACAGCATTTATATAAACATCCAAATATCCGTGAAGTAGCTGTTATTGGATATCCAGATCAAAAATGGGGGGAATCGATTAAGGTAATTGCTTCATTAAAAGATTCAAAAAATACAATAACCCTTGATGACATACGTGATTACTTAGATGGAAAAGTAGCAAGGTTTAAGTTGCCGAAACAATTAGAAGTTGTGGAGGAGTTACCAAGAAATGCAACAGGGAAGATTTTGAAAATGGCTTTACGTGAAAGAGTAGCTCAAACGAAATAGTCGGAACATTTTTAATGGTGAAAAATGTTGAGGAGGAAAAATAGATGAACATCGCTTCTTATATTAACCGAGCTGTACATGAATATCCAGATAAAGTGGCACTCAGAGTAGATGATTTAGAAGTGACCTACGGAAATTTAAATAAAAAAGCTCATTCTCTTGCAAATTATTTGCAAGAGAATGGGTTTAAAAAGGGTGATAAACTAGGTGTCTTTATGCCTAATTGCCCTGATTACGTTATATCCATGTATGCAGCATGGATAATAGGTGGAGTTGCTGTACCAATGAATTACCGTTTTCAAAATGAAGAGTTAGCATTTTTATGTGAGGACTCAGAAATTTCATGGATAGTTACAACTGCCAATGACTATAATATCTTTCAGAATATGTCCATCCGTGTCATTACACAAACCGATGTAAAAGAAACGATTTCATTAGAAAGCATTTACCAAATGGAAGGAAACGAATTAGACATTGTCCCTTGTTTAGATGCTGACACTGCCTTACTAATGTATACAAGTGGTTCAACAGGTAGGCCAAAAGGAGTTAGGCAAACACATCGAACGAATACTGCTTCAGCAGATATGGTTATTGAGATTCGAAAGTTAACTTCTGAAGATCATATTTTACTTACGGTTCCTTTGTTTCATGTTGGTGGGTTTCAATGTGCAACTTTACCTTTATTATTTACAGGAGGTACAATTACGTTCCAACCAAATTGGAATGCGCAGGAATGGATTACACTATCCCGAGACTTAAAGCCAACCTGGTCTGGTTTAGCGACTACAATGATTATAGACGTTGTTAATTATTTGAAAGTAAATTCTGTCGATAAATCTTGGTTTCGTACGTATAGGTTTATGATTTATGGTGGCTCGCCAACTCCAGACCCAATACTTGAATTCTTTGAAGATGAGTTAGAAGTTAAATTAGTAGAAATTTATGGGCAAACTGAATTATCTGGATTAGTCATCACATATTGGGGAGAAGAGAATCGCAAGAAAGGGTCAATGGGGAGAATTGTAAATCAGGTCATAGAAGGGAAAGTAATCGGAACAGATGGAAAAGAAATTCTCCCTGGGGAAGAAGAAAGTGGTGAACTCTATGTTAGAGGGGATGTTGTAACACCTGGATATTGGAAACGTCCTGAGTTAAATAAGGAAAGATTAATAGATGGTTGGTTACGAACAGGAGATGTTGTCCGCTGGGATAAGGATGGCTATTTATATTATACCGATCGATTTGACGATATGATTATCACCGGTGGGGAAAATGTTTATCCAAAAGAAGTAGAAAATGTTTTAGCAGAACACCCTAAAATAGCAGAAATAGTAGTAATTGGCACCCCACATGAAAGATTGGTGGAACAAGTTACTGCTGTAATTGTGCCTAATGAAAATACGCTAACGGAAAAAGAAATCATTGATTTTTGTGATGAGCATACGGGGTTAGCTGGGTACAAAAAACCACGTCGAATTATTTTTACAGACGAAATACCAAAGACTGGTAGTGGAAAGTTTAATAAGAGTTTATTAAAGAAAATGTATAAAGATAATAAACCAGAAAGTACAACAGCTTCACAAAAAGAGTAAGTGCTAAGGAGGCAAAATGTTGGAAAAAGCGAATCGAAGTATCCTTTTAATAAGTAGGCCAGAGGGAATGCCATCACAGGATAATTTCCAGATTACTACGAATCCAATTCCGAATATTAATGAAGATGAAGTGTTAGTTCGGGCAATCTATTTATCGGTAGATCCTTATATGCGTGGAAGAATGAGTGGGAAAAAGACGTATATTGATCCGTTTAAGTTGAACAAACCCTTAATCGGAGGTGTTGTTGGTAAGGTAGTAGAATCAAAGAATTCTCACTTTCAAGTTGGAGACATTGTACAAGGGTATATGAGATGGGCCGACTATTCTGTTTCTGAAGGTAAGGATTTAAGGAAAATAGATCCTACCATTGCCCCAATTTCTACATCATTAGGAGTCGTAGGGATGCCTGGACTAACAGCATATGTAGGATTACTTGATATTGGAAAACCGAAGAAAGGCGAGACGGTCGTTATTTCAGGTGCAGCAGGTGCGGTTGGAACGGTTGTTGGACAAATCGCTAAACTAAAAGGATGTCGAGTTGTCGGTATTTCTGGCTCAGATAAAAAGAACAAGTATTTAGAAAATGAACTTGGATTTGATGAAACAATTAATTATAAAACAGAAAATGTTAACGAGGAATTAAAAGTAGCTTGTCCAAATGGAGTAGATATTTACTTTGATAATGTAGGCGGATCGATATCTGATGCTGTTATGAAACGAATAAACTTCTTTTCGAGAATTGTACTTTGTGGACAAATCTCTCAGTATAACAATAAAAAGGTAGATTACGGTCCACGTATGCAACAACAAATACTCACTCATAGCGCTATTATGCAAGGTTTTATAATAAGAAATTATACCAACCGATATGAAGAAGGGTTTCAACAACTTGGTAAATGGGTGAAAGAAGGAAAAATCAAATATAGAGAAACGACAATAGAAGGTTTAGAAAATGCTCCAGATGCTTTTATAGGACTGTTTCATGGAGAAAATATCGGAAAACAGTTAGTTAAAGTTTCTGACGAATAAAAGGGATTGATGAAAATTGAACTTTGTAGATTTAAAAATAGAAAATAATATAGGGATTGTAACTTTAAATAGGGAGCCAATAAATGCCTTAACGTATGAAATGTATCAAGAAATTAAAGAGATATTTCAATCCATTAATGAAATGGATGATATAAGGCTAGTCATTTTAAGAGCAGAAGGTAGAATGTTTTCACCTGGAAATGACGTATCTGAATTTAAAACATTGCAAGAAGGAACACGGGATTATGCAGATATGGTGAAAACTAGCATTGCTTCAGTTTATGAATGTCGTGTACCTGTTATCGGTGCAATACATGGAGTTGCTTTAGGTGCGGGAATGGCTATTGCTGCATGTTGTGATATTTTAGTAGCATCTGAGGAAACAGTTTTTGGTATACCTGAGATTAAAGTTGGAATTATTGGAGCTGCAGAATTCGCAGACCTTCTTGTACCGAGAAAGGTACTTAACTATATGGCTTTAACAGGTAATCCGATTACAGCCAAAGAAATTCAAAGTTATGGTGGTATCAAAAAAGTAGTATCCCGTGAAAGGCTAATGAATGCAGCTTATGAAATTGCAGATGAATTTCTTGCCGTTGGTCCGATAGCTTTAAGATATTTCAAAGAAGCACTTCAAACAAATCTAGATGCAAAATTAGTAGATAAATATACTTTGGAAGCTAGTTACACAGAGAAGTATAGTGAAACAGAAGATTTTATGGAAGCAGTAACATCATTTCTTGAAAAGAGAAAACCACAATATAAAGGAAAATAAATACGGGAACTATCATCATGAAAAAATATCTACATTTCATGCCTATGTTGTCGAGTGAGGTCTTCTTGTACCTCATTATGTTATTAAGACATAAATATAGATCAGTATTAATAAGATTATAGTAATTTTGAAATGGATAACGTTTACTACAATTGTCCCTTTTCGCAGTTTAAATAGAGGATTTTTCTATAAGGAGGGATTTTTAGCTAATGAAAATAGAAAATGAACAGGACATGAAAAGTGTGCTAGCAAATTATATCAATGAACAAATAATAAAAGCCGACCATATCGAAGTTGTTCAGTTTTTTAAGGCATCTGGAGGATGGTCTGATGATGTATTTATACTAAAAGTTAGATGGGGAGAAAACGATAGTAAAAAAGAACAAAATTATGTTGTTAGAAAGAAAAAAGATGGCCCGATGATAGAGGAAAAAGATTTCTTACGTCAGTTCAACATATTGGATATTTTGAGCAAAGACACTAATTTACCAGTACCTGAAGTTTATTGTTATGAAAAAGATAAAAGTATTATCGGAAATGAATTCATTGTAATGGAAAAAATAGAAGGAAAAAGCTATGTTCCATGGTCGATTGAGGGGAGACAATTCTTTAAAAAAGCATCAAAAGGGAATATTCGAAAAGAATTTGTAAGCTATTTAGCGGCTTTGCATAGTTTGGATTATCATTCTTTACTTTTAGATCACCATTTATCTGTAATGGATAGCAAGATTTATTTGGATCGCAAAATAGAGGAATTGGAAGGACTATATCAACAACATAAGTTCATTGAAGATCCTTTGATAACAGATGCTTTTGAATGGTTGAAAAAGAATAAGCCGGAACCTATACCACTGGCTGTGATTCATAACGATTATCGAACAGGTAATCTTTTATATGAGGATGATATAGTTACAGGGATATTAGATTGGGAAAGTATAGAAATAGGTGATCCTAGATTAGACATTGGCTATGTTTGTTCGAAGTCAAATCGCATGGATTCACCTTTAATGTGCTATTTAATAAGTCGAGAGGAATTCTATTCTTTATATAAACAAGATGTGAATTTTGACTTTGATGAAAAAGACATTTATTATTTTGAGGTTTATCATCAACTCCGTTTTTATATGATATCTTTGCTAGCTGGGGATATTTTTGTGAGAAAAGGGTCAACGGATTTACGGATGGTAAGACAAGGTTTCCGATCGGGTTTAATGAAACATATGTTAGCAGAGTTATTGGGATATTGAGGTGATGATATGTTTGATAAGGACTACACTATAAAATTAATTAGTCAAGTAATTAAAGAAGAAATTATTCCGTCTATAGATAATAGTGTTGTAAGAGAACAAGCTATTGCAATGGTCTCCGTTTTAAAAAATGTGAATTTAAACACTCTGCAAAATTTAAATCCATATGAAGAAGTTAATGAATTACTAGGAAAGGAACTAAGTCTCCTTTTAGAAAAAGTAAGAAAACAAGAAAAATCTGAATCGGAATTAATGAAAGAATACGAGATTCAACTAGCAGAAATAGAAAAGATACAAAATGTTAAGCAAAAGTGGGCAGAATTAAATAGTCTTTTTAGCAAAATAATTAAAAGCTTATATCATTCAGAAGAAAATGTTGAAGAAGATATACAAGAATGTAGAAGGATATTAAGAAAACAATTAAATATAGAAATAAAATTAGTAGGTTAGTATAGGAGGGGTTGAATGAAAGGCTGGATTGTAAGAGAGTTAGGTAAGCCGAATGATGTGTTAAAGTTAGAGACCAACTTAAAGGAACCGAAAATGGATAATAATGAAGTATTAATTAAGGTTGAAGCAGCAGCTTTGAACTTTTTTGAAATTCTTTTATGTCAGGGTAAGTATCAAATAAAACCATCTTTGCCATTTACGATTGGTGCTGAAGTTTCAGGGACTGTTATAAAAACAAATAACAATAGTAAGTTTGAAGTTGGAGAGAGAGTGCTAGCATTACCAGAACTACCTAAAGGTGGATTGGTCGAAAGAGTTTCCGTCAAGGAGGAAAGTGTTCATCCAATTCCAGATTCTATGCCTTGGGAAGAAGCTGCTTCCATGTTTATCACGTATCATACTTCCTATTATGCACTTAAAAAAAGAGCGAATATTAAAAAAGGGGAAGTACTACTCGTACATGCAGGAGCAGGTGGCGTTGGTTCAGCCGCTATTCAATTAGGGAAAGCTAGTGGAGCATATGTCATCGCAACTGCAGGAGGAGAAGGTAAAGTAAAAATTTGTAAGGAATTAGGTGCAGATATTGCAATTAATTATTTACAGGAAGATTTTGTAAAGATTGTTAATAGAGTAACAGATGGTAAGGGAGCAGATGTTGTATATGATCCAGTAGGTGGTCAAGTATTTGAACGTTCGAGAAAATGCATCGCTTTTAATGGACGGATTCTAGTTATTGGCTTTGCCAGTGATAATATTCCATCGATTCCTTTGAACCATATTTTAGTCAAAAATTATTCGGTTGTTGGCGTACATTGGGGTTATTATGCAAATGTATCAAGTCATGCCGTTGAGAAGGATCATGAAGAATTAATGAAACTTTATGGTGAAGGGAAAATTAAACCTTTAATTTATAAAAACTACGAATTTACAGATGTGACAAATGCCCTTCAATTATTAGCAGAAAGAAAGACATGGGGAAAGCTAGTAGTTAAATTATAATTATTTAGGAGGAAAAAAGATGGAATTTGAATACTCTAATAAGGTTAAAGATTATCAAGCGAAAATTAGTGAATTTATGGATGAATATGTCTATCCAAATGAAAAGGTATATGAAGAACAACTTGATAAAAATAATCCATTTTCTAAAGTACCACCAATTATAGAGGAATTAAAACAAAAGGCAAAAGAAAGAGGGTTATGGAATTTATTTTTACCTGAAGCGGAATATGGTGCCGGTTTGACGAATATGGAATATGCACCATTATGTGAAATAATGGGACGCTCGGCTATAGGACCTGAAGCATTTAATTGTAGTGCTCCAGATACAGGAAATATGGAAGTACTTGCACGCTACGGGACAGATGATCAAAAAGAGAAGTGGCTAAAACCATTATTGAATGGGGAGATTCGCTCTGTATTTTCAATGACGGAACCTGGTGTTGCCTCTTCTGATGCTACGAACATTTCTACAAGTATCGTCCGTGATGGGGATGAATATGTCATCAATGGAACGAAATGGTGGTCATCTGGTGCAACAGACCCCCGGTGTAAAATTGCTATTGTTATGGGGAAAAATGACCCAAATGCCCCAAGACATAAACAACAATCAATGATTCTTGTACCACTCGACACCCCAGGAATTACCATTAAACGTTCTACTTCGGTATTTGGTTATGAGCATCCTCCTATAGGGCATGCAGAAATTGAATACAAAGATGTAAGAGTGCCTGCTTCTAATATGTTACTAGGGGAAGGAAGAGGATTTGAGATTGCTCAAGGTAGATTAGGCCCTGGTAGAATTCACCATTGTATGCGTTCAATCGGGGCAGCTGAAAGAGCATTGGAACTAATGGTAAAGCGTGTTCAAGAAAGAGAAGCGTTTGGTAAGAAGTTAGCTGATCAAGGAGTTATTCAACAGTGGATTGCTGACTCTCGTATAGAAATAGAACAAGCAAGATTGTTAACGTTAAAAGCGGCATATATGATGGATACGGTAGGAAACAAAGAGGCGAAAGCAGAAATTGCGATGATTAAAGTCGTTGCACCAAACATTGCTTTAAACGTAGTTGATCGTGCTATTCAAGCATTTGGTGCAGCAGGGGTAACTAGTGACTTTCCGTTAGCATCTATGTATGCGGACCAACGTATTCTTCGTATTGGAGATGGTCCAGATGAAGTTCATCGTAGAGCGATTGCACGAGAAGAATTTAAGAAACAGAATGTAAGAGTTTAGTAAATAATCTTGAGATGCTAGCTATTAAATAGGTAGCATCTCTTAGAAATATAAATTTCAGAAAATTAATAATAGATTAAAAACAATATTGATTCTTTATTACGGTAGTGTTATAATCAAAAAAATAAAAAATTAGAAGTTGTTCGTGGATGCAAATTTTATAGGAAGAGGAAAGGAAATGAAAGCGCTTAAATTTTGTGGAAATAGTATGAATACAGGATATTAGGAGGAGAGCAATGTTATCAAACATATTTAACTTAGAAGGTAAGGTAGCAATTGTTACTGGTGGTAGTCGTGGAATCGGGGAAACAATGGCTAAGGCACTCGCGGAAGTTGGTGCAACGGTTGTCATCGCTAGTAGAAATATAGAAAAATGTAAAGAAGTTGTTCGTCAAATTAATAATGAGGGGGGAAAAGGACTCCCAATTCAGCTGGATATTTCTAATGAAGCAAGTGTATATGCAATGGTTGAGGAGACATTGGACCAATTTGGGAAAATTGACATACTGATTAACAATGCTGGAATTAGTCCTTTTATGGCACCAATGGAGAAAACGAGACTATCAGGATTTGAAAAAATTATGGATGTAAATGTAACTGGTGCCTTTCTTTGTTCGAAGGCTGTTAGTGAATATATGATAAAAAATCAAAAAGGTAAGATCATTAATATTTCTTCCTCTGCTGCTAAAGTATCGACGGAAGGAATTGGAGCATATTCCGTTAGTAAAACGGCTTTAGTCAAATTGACTGAAACACTAGCATATGAGTGGGGAAAATACAATATTCACGTTAACGCAATTGCTCCAGGGTTTATGGATGCAGGTATAGCGGATCTTGTTCAAAATCAAGATGGGTTTTTACAAGAGAACGCAAATCGAACTCCTTTAAGAAGAACGGGGGAAGCAACAGAATTAATCGGCCCATTACTCTTACTAGCATCGGATGCATCTAGTTATATAACGGGTCAAACGATTTATGTTGATGGGGGTGCTGCCCATTGTTAAAAAAGGGAAAAACAGCTATTGTTACTGGTGCAGGAAGAGGAATTGGATTTGAAATCATAAAGAAATTGTCGATGGAAGGGTATTCTTGTATCGGATTAGACATCCATGTAGATGAGGATTCCTATCAATCTTTAAAAGATCAGGAAGGTATTGATTACGAAATTGTTGATGTTACTGAACCAGTTCAAGTAAAAGAGGCATTTAAAAAAATTCATTCTACATATGGTGGAATTGATATTCTCGTTAATAATGCTGCGATTACAAATAACATTTCTCAAATTATGAAGATGGACATTGAAAAGTGGAACAAGGAAATAGATGTAAATCTTAATGGTGCTTTTCATTGTATAAAGTATGCTCTACCGCATATGATTCCCAATAAATGGGGAAGAATCGTAAATATTTCATCGATGGCAGCAACTGGTGGAATTGACAGACAATCATCCTATGCAGCAAGTAAAGCTGGTTTATTAGGATTAACTAAAAATGTAACGCTAGAGTATGCAGAACACGGAATAACCTGTAATGCTATTTTGCCAGGTTTAATCCAGACAGAAGCTGTTGGGAAAATGCCAGATATTATTAAAAATGAAGCATTAAGAGTCATCCCTTCGAATCGTTTAGGAAATATGGATGAAGTTGCTGAATTGGTTTCTTTCCTCGTTTCTGAGCACGCCAGCTATATTAATGGGGTTGAGATACCGATTGATGGAGGGGGACATTGTAATCCAATTAGTTTAGCAAGAACGAAAATATAGGAGGTATATTATTGGAATCAGAACAATGGTTTAGTAAGGAACAGTTGTCTCGAATGTCTGTACCAACAATGAAAAGGGTAAGTAATTTACTTGAAGACGGTGATTATAAAAATGCAATAAAATTAGCAAAGCGTTATAAAATGGAATGGAGCTTTCTCAGAAAATTGATGGCAGATTCAACGATTGGACTACTAGAATATATTCACGTCAATTTCAAAGGCGAACGTGATAATGCATTGAAAGAGATAATTTCCAAGGTATGGAAACCAGCTTTTGTTTCTGTTGAAGGAGAACTTAGGCAGAAGGTATCGAATGATTTAACTAAAAGATGGCAAAGTATGGGGGTGGATATTCATGATCTGGATTTTCAACAAAACTTTTCTAAGGAATTATTAGATGAAATTACTATTCCTAAAAAGTATGAAACGTTTTTAGAAAAGCTAGAAAAGGATGATGCAGATGCAAAACAACTTTGTCATGAAGTTGACCATGAATGGGGCATCATACATGACTTATTAGTCGAATCCGTTGCAGCACTATTTACGTTTATTGGTGAGCGCTTTGGAGAAAAGGAAGTGGGAAAAGCAATCGAAGTATTAACAGGTGAAGGTTGGAAAGAATCCTTTGAGCAGATAAATGAACGTGATAGAAAGAGTGTCGTATTAGCTTTAGCTGCTACTTGGAGAGCACATAGTACCGGCGAAGTTGGCCCTGAAGCTGGTAGTTTTACAGTAGAGGAAGATGAAGAAAAGTTTACCTTTTCTCTAGATCCATGTGGAAGTGGACAAAGATTAGTTAGAAGAGGCTATTATGATGAACCTGCTAAATTAGGAAAAACAAAAAAAGCACATCCGTGGTCATTTAATCGAGAAAACTTCCCTTATTATTGTGCACATTGCACATATATGAATGAAATTTTACCGATGAAATGGTCTGGTACCCCAGTTTACCCACTAGATCCACCAGATGATTTTTCAAACCCTTGTACTTGGTATTTTTATAAAAATGCAGAAGATGCTCCTGAAAGGTTTTATGAAAGGTATGGATTTGATAAGGAAAAGATGTTAAACAAAGTAAAGAAAAAAATAACACCTAAGTCTATAAAATAAGTAAACATTAGTAGATATAACAAGTATAACTCCACTATTTCTTTGCACGAGTACAATCAAGCGTTGTAGACCTTTTCTAGTTATATAATATCATAAGATAAAAATTTAAAATTGGAGGTTTGGTTAATGAAAAGGAAATCTACTTTATTTGTTTTTGTTCTTCTATTGTCGATTCTTATAGTTGCGTGTGATGAGTCAACATCATCGACAGATGAAGGTGCAGCTGGAAATGATTCGGAGGTATTAAAAGTTGGTGTAATTGCGCCATTATCGGCTGGAGGTGCTGGATGGGGGGTACCGATACAATACGGTGTAGAAATTGCAGCTGAGGAAATTAATGAAAGTGGAGGATTAGAAGTTGATGGAAAGAATTATTCCATTGAAGTGATTGCATACGATGATCAATATATTGCAGATGAAGCGGTAAATGCAGTAAACCGACTTGTTTATGAAGATGAAGTTGATTTTATTGTTGGGACAATTGGTTCTGCAGGTGTATTAGGTATGCAACAGATTACAGAGCAGAATGAAGTCATTTTGATGGCTAATTCTTATGCGACTAAATCACTTTCACCAGATAAACCATTCACATTTCGCATTATGCCAACAAATGTAGAATGGGGGCAAGAATTGGTTGGATATTTACATGAAAATTATCCTGAACATCGCAAGGTCGCCTTCATTTCACCAAATGATGAATCCGGTTGGGAAGTACACGAAATTGCAGAAGAAGACTTTAAGCTATACGACGATTATGAGATTGTTACAAGTGAATTTCCAGAAAGAGAAACACAAGACTATAATCCTCTACTAACTAAAATAATGAATACAGATGCAGATATCATTGCTTTTGGTGGAACTTCTCCTGGTGAAATAGCATTAGCAATGAATCAAGCAAGGGCGCTAGGTTATGAAGGATTATTTACCTCTTTTAGTGGGCAAGCGATTTTCGAAACAATTGAAGTTACTGGTGAGAATTCAGAAGGATACGTTTTTTACCTTCAAACAGATTATAATACACCGGAAACTCAGGAATTTTTTGATAAATATTTGAGTACTGGTAAATATAATGAAAATTATTTACTGAATGTACCAGATTGGTACGATGGTGCCCATGTGTTACTTAATGGGATTAAGGAAGCAGACAGTCTGGATACAACGGAAGTTGCTGAAGCTATACGTAATATGGGAGTTTATGAAGGATTAGGGGGAGAATGGAGCTGGACTGGTGAGGAGTTCTATGGAATTAATCAACAAATTACAAAAGATGCAGTTATAGGTGAAGTGAGAGGCGGAGAACCAACTGTTGTGGATGTACGTAAAATAGAAAAATAGAAAGTACTAGCGCGTCAAAAATTTATTGAATATTTAATATTTTATAAATTCAAATAGGGGTGATAGAATGCAAAATAGTGTTGGAAATTGGTTAGTAAAACACGCTTATTATGATTCTGACCGTCTTGCATTGATTCATCATGATAAAAGATTTACTTATAAAGAACTGAATGAAAGGGTAAACCAGTTAGCAAATGCATGCGTATCAATGGGAGTGAGAAAAGGAGATAGGGTTAATGTATTATTATTTAATACGAATGAAATGATTGAATCCATGTTTGCCTGTTCGAAAATAGGAGCAATCTTTGTACCTATCAATTATCGGCTAAGTGTTGAAGAAGTTTATTATATTGTAAATGATTCAACAGGAGATTTATTTATCTATGATAGTAGAATGAGATCGTTAGTAGACGAATTAAGGAAAAAAAAATCAAGCATTAGAGAGTATATTCATGTTGGCAATGATCCACATCAAGCAGATTTTTTATATGAAGAAACTCTTTCAAATTCTTCTAAGGAAGAGCCAGGATATGATGTAGAGTTAGATGAGATTAACATGATGATGTATACCTCTGGAACGACAGGAAGACCCAAAGGTGCCATGCTTACAAATGGGAATATGCTATGGAATGCTATAAATGCAGTTCAATATCTACCTTTTCATCATACCGATGTCACAATCAGCGTGGCTCCATTATTTCATATCGGAGGAATGAATTCATCAGCAACACCACTTTTATATAAGGGTGGAACCGTAATATTAGAAGACGTTTTTAATCCAGAGAGAATCCTTCAGATAATTCAAGATGAAAAAGTTAGCAATATGTTTTTAGTACCAGCTATGTGGCAGGCCTTAACAGAAGTGGAAAATTTTAATGATTATGATATATCTTCCTTACGTTTTTGTTCATGTGGAGGTGCACCTTGCCCTATCCCTGTTATTGAGATCTTCCAATCAAGAGGTATTGAATTCCTGGAGGGCTTTGGATTAACGGAAACATCTGCATTTGTCAGTTTATTAGACTCGAAAAATGCGATTCGAAAACATGGCTCTGTAGGAAAGACAGCGATACATGTTGATGTTCGTATTGTTGATGAAAATGATCAAGATGTTCTAATTGGAGAAGTAGGAGAACTTCTTGTTAAAGGTCCAAATGTTATGAAAGGATATTGGAATAAACCAGAAGAAACAAGAGAGGCGTTGAAAGATGGCTGGTTTTATACAGGTGACCTGGCTAAATTTGATGAAGAATATTTTATTTATATCGTTGACCGGAAAAAAGACATGATTATCACCGGTGGAGAAAATGTATATCCAATTGAAATTGAACAGCATTTATATCAACATCCGAATATCCGTGAAGTTGCTGTAATTGGATATGCAGATAAAAAGTGGGGAGAATCCATTAAGGTTGTAGCTTCTTTAAAAGACCCAAGTAAAGCGATAAACCTTGAAGAATTACACGATTATTTAGATGGCAAAGTAGCAAGGTTTAAGTTGCCGAAGCAATTCGAAATTGTGGAGGAGTTACCAAGAAATGCAACTGGTAAGATTTTGAAAACGGTTTTACGTGGTTTGGGCTAATTTAATTAACACAACACTGTAAAATGTAAATACATTATAGAAAGTGTTTACTTATATTGTTACAAGGGAGATTTTAAAAAGGAGCTTTCCTGCTTACGGCCACTGGTGGTCAATAATCTGACAATTTAGACACTGCATAGGTATTACACTACTCCACCCTATAGAAACCATTAAAGAAACAGCAATCACGCATTGCTTTATGTGAGAAATCGTTTCGTGTGCTGTTTACCATTGACAAAAACAATGTGAATTTAGTGGCAACAAGTTATTGAAACAGCTGTTGAAAGATATGAAATCCCTTCTCTAGGAGAACTTAATTTTTTACTATGGCAATACCCCTGGGGAGGGATTACTCGCTTATTAACAATGGACGCACCTTTTAAACTCTTAAGTAGACGTATGTAAGAAATAGAAATTTAAAGCTAAAAAATGGTACTTAAAGGCCACTCGTGTTAAGAAATAACCTGTTGTTCTTCACAAAAAAGAGAGGGGAAAGCATGTGTCTTTAAAATTACAAGAGGACAAAAATAATGAATTTCAACAAAACGATTTAGGGCATAAGGAAATGATTACTTACGGTTTAGGTAATTTAGGTATTCTTTTAGCATGGACAATGGTAGGTTCGTTTTTGTTATATTACTATACTGATGTAGCAGGTATAGCAGCTGGAGTTGTAGGAACGCTTATGTTACTTGCTCGTCTTTTCGATGGGGTTACAGATATTGGGATGGGGATCATAGTCGATAAGACGAAATCCAAGCACGGTAAAGCACGTCCTTGGTTATTATGGACGGCAGTGCCATTGGGAGTCGCAACTGTATTGCTTTTTACTGTACCAGATATCAGTAGTAATGGAAAAATCGTCTATATTTATTTCACATACTTTTTATTTATTCTTGTATATACCATGACATCCATCTCATATAAAACATTATTAGGCTTGATTACTATGGATCAACTCAAAAGATCCACTACTGGAGTATATGGTGCATTTTTTAATATATCTGCTCAGCTGCTTGTAACCATACTCACGATACCAATTGCTGAGGCTATTGGTGGGCAAATTGGTTGGATTTTAACCGCTACTATGTTCAGTCTTCTTGTGGCTACTGCTCTTCTTACGGTTTTTCGTTTCACTAAAGAAAGGGTAGGCATTTCAATAAAAGAACAAAAGAATAATATACCTTTAAAAGTTGGGGTAAAAGCCTTATTTAAAAATAAATATTGGATCATGATAACTATATTTTGTGTGGTAGGCTATACCAACTTTGGAATAATACAGTCAGCAACTGTTTTTTATGCGGACTATATTTTAGGCAATAACAGTTATTATTCATTAATTGCTTTAGTGATGACAGTACCAGGATTACTTATCTTATTAATTATTTATCCATTTATCAAAAAGTTTGGTAAAAGGAATGTATTATTTGTTGGTACAACTCTGATAGTGCTCGGTGGAATTATTAAAGCTATTAATCCAACAGATCTTACTTTTTTCCTGGTTGGAAGTTTTTTGCAAGGTATTAATACAACATTGTTTGTGGCTACAATATATGCATTAATTAATGATACTGCTGAATACGGATTATGGAAGTCAAGAGTGAGGACGCAAGGATTGGTTAATAGTGGTGCTAGTTTTGGCATGAAGGTAGGAACAGGAGTTGGAACAGCATCTATTGGATGGTTACTAGCATTCGGAGGCTACGATGGTAGTCTAACTATTCAATCTGACTCAGCAAATCAAATGATTATAGTTTTAAATATCTATTTACCGATAATATTAGGGATTTTACAAATTATTTTGTTACTCTTTTACAAACTTGATAAAGAGTATCCACAAATAGTTGCAGATCTAAAACAGCGACAATCTTAGAACAGATTGCTTAGGTTTATCAATAATTATTTAAATATTAATTATTTTTAAAAAGCAAGGAGGATTCTTATGGCGGATATTATAAGTCGGATAGCAGTTGGGGATATACTGCGAAGAAATGCTTCACGTTTTCCAGAAAAAATCGCCTTAATTGACGGGGAGAAGAAAATTACATTCCAGGAGTTAGATGAATTAGCTAATAAACTAGCAAATTATCTCCTAAACATGGGTTTGAAGAAAGAAGATAAGATTGTAACGGTTTATGAAAACTCTTGGGAATATGTTGTTCTTTTTATGGGGATTGCGAAAGCAGGGGTAATTTGGGTTCCAATTAATCCAAGTATTTCAGTTGAAGAGAAGAAATATATTGTAGGTTTTGTGGAAGCGAAGTTGATTATTGGCCAAGAACCATTATTGAAGGATGAGAAAGAGGAGTTAAGTACCTTATGTTCCCAGATTATTGAGACTGATGAAAGTAATAGTTTGTTAGACTTTATTGGAGAAGAGTCTTCTGAAGAGCCGTTAGTAGATATTGGGGATCGGGATGTCTCTCAGATAATGTTTACGAGCGGAACGACTGGAAGACCTAAAGGAGTAATGACAAGTCATCAAGCAATTTATATTGCAAGCTTAAGTAATATTATTGAAAGTAATATTGGGGAAGATGAAAATGTCCTTGCTATGATGCCGATGTTCCACTGTGCTCAACATACAACAGTTGTTGGAGCATTACATCGTTCAGCAACGACAGTAATTATCAATGGTTTCGAACCAGAACGATTAATGCAAACCATTGATAAATATAAAATTCACCAAATGTTTGCGCTACCTATGATGTATCGTATGATGTTAGACCATCCAAATCGTGATCAATATGATTTTAGTTCATTGAACAGATGTCTTTATGCAATGGCACCAATGGATAGACTACTACTTGAAAGATGTATCAAAGTATTTGATGCTGAATTTGCTCTTGGTACTGGTCAAACGGAAATCTACCCGTCAACAATGATTTTCCGCCCAGAAGAACAATTACGGCGTTTTGGCCCATACTGGGGAATTTCGAATATTGTGAATGATACAGCTGTCATGGATGATGATGGAAATATCTTGCCAAAAGGTGAAGTTGGTGAAATTGTTCACCGTGGCCCGAATGTGATGAACGGATACTATAAGAATGAAGAGGAGACAAAGAAGAGTAGAGAATTTGACTGGCATCACACAGGGGACCTAGGATATTGGGATGAAGACGGGCAAATGGTGTTTGTTGATCGGAAGAAAGACATCATTAAAACAGGTGGAGAAAATGTATCATCCATGCAAGTAGAAAGTATTGTACTAGAACATGAGGATATTGCTAATGCAGTAGTAATAGGATTACCACATGAACATTGGGCTGAGGCTGTAACAGCAATTGTCATAAGAAAACCAAATACTAACACGACTGAAAAAGATATCATAGACTTTTGTAAAGAACGACTTGGTGGTTTCCAAACTCCAAAATCCGTTATTTTCGTTGATGAATTACCAATGACGCCTACAGGTAAAATTCAAAAGCACATTTTAAGGCAGAAACATGCTTCTCATTATTCTGTGAATAAATAAAATAGCCTAATAAAGCAAAACCTGGGATGAATTCAATCAGTCCTAGGTTTTTGTTTTGAATTAAAGTTGGTAAAAATATTTGCTTTAAAAAAATATTAAGGAATACTGACATAATATATGATAGAATAATATATATATTTAAATAATTCTATAAATTATTTTGGAGGGAAAACATGGGAATAGTAAATACAAACTTAGCAGATGGTGTTTTTGAAATTGAACTGAATCGACCGGATAGGATTAATGCGTTTAATAGAGAATTAGGAAGTGAAATGTATAAGGTTGTACTGGAAGCGAAGGAAAATCCTGAAGTTCGTGCTGTGCTATTGTATGGGAAGGGAAGAGGGTTTTGTTCTGGTGGTGATTTAAAGGATTTTGGAGTAGATACGAATGATCCAGTTGCTGTTAAGGAGTTTATGCAAGATGGTCAACGAGCTATTCTATGGTTATATCAAATGGAAAAACCAGTCATTGCTGCAGTTCATGGAGCAGCTGCAGGAGCTGGATGTAATTTAGCATTTGCTTGTGATATTATCATTGCTGAAGAAAATGCTGTTTTCTCAGAAACCTTTTCAAAAGTAGGTGCATTACCAGATTTAGGCGGTTTATATTTTCTTCCTCAAAAAGTAGGTATGCATATTGCTAGTGAGTTGATTTTTACAGGGAAGAAAATTACTGCTAAAGAGGCGTTAGATTATCGTTTAATTAATCGCGTTGTGAAAAATGGCCAAGCGGTTGAAGAGGCCAGAGACTTAGCGGTAGAATTAGCAGCTGGGCCTACGAAGGTATTAGGAATGGCAAAAAAATTAATGCATCAAGCACCTTACAGTTCGCTTGAAGAGCTACTTGAGAAAGAAGCAATGGGGCAAGCGATCATTTTTCAATCCAAGGACTTTAAAGAAGGAAGACAAGCATTTAATGAAAAAAGGCAACCAAGGTTTGAAGGGAAATAATTATGATGAAAGGAGTAAGCGTTGAATGCTTACTCCTTTCTAAATATCACTTCATATTTCATTTCTCTCAAAGCAAACAAGTGATTCGAAAAGTTCGTCCGATATTTTAAAGTTTGATAGTATATCTTCATCAAGCGTTTTTTGAAAGGCAAGCCTTCTCCACTGTTCTGCAGCAATTAATCTTCTTCCATCCCTCATTTGTTCTATGTCATATTGGGCTTCTTCTAATAAATGGATTCCTGCAAAGACATCATACATTCTATTTGCAAGTTTTTTAGCCACAGATGTTTGAGTGTATTCATCCTGATGAAGTGTATGAGCGATTAATTGCTCTAGTTTATTTACTTCTTGTTCATAGAATTCTTTTAGTTCATTCGCGTATTTATTTGTAATATTCATCAATGTGTTACGTAGATCTTTAATAAATCTTTTGCCACTGGCCTTTTTTAATATTTTTAGTATTTCCAGTGCTTGAATGTTTGCTGTACCTTCCCATACTGGATTTACAAGCGCATCTCGAAGCAAGCGTGGTGTTACGTATTCTTCAATATATCCATTTCCCCCATGTAATTCCAAAGCATTTTTTGCAGCGGATACACCCAGTTCACTTCCACGATATTTTGCTAAGGACAGTAAGAGTCTTAATAATACATAATCCTCTTCATTTCGTTGATTATACGTATGGATGCTATCAAACCACTTTATTACTTGAGATATGGTTGCCCAAGATGCTTCGATTTCTGTAATCATATTTACGAGTGTTTCTCGAACCATCGGGTAATTATTGATAACGCTCCCAAAAGCTTCTCGGTGGGAAGTGTAGATGGCTGCTTCAAGAAAAGCCCTTCTTGCAATTCCTGTACCACCAAGTGCTGTTCCGAGGCGGGAAACATTTAAGGCTTCTGCCATGTATTTGAATCCTTTATCTTCATCTCCAATTAAATATCCTACTGCATTATTAAAAATTAATTCTCCACTTGCTACTGCACGGACACCTAATTTATCCTTAAGTCGACGAATAGTTATATTGTTCTTTTGACCATTCTCCAATGTATGTGGTACGAGGAATAGTCCCAGTCCTTTAGTGGAAGGTTTGTCATTCACACGTGCTAGTACAATTTTAACACCAGCATCACAATT
Source organism: Oceanobacillus salinisoli (assembly GCF_009733865.1). Taxonomy (GTDB): domain Bacteria; phylum Bacillota; class Bacilli; order Bacillales; family Amphibacillaceae; genus Oceanobacillus; species Oceanobacillus salinisoli. The sequence goes on from NZ_WOFB01000007.1 coordinate 151,827, forward strand.
ACTTACAAACCACTTTTCTCCTGAAATTAAATAGTGATCCCCATTAGCTACTGCAGTAGTTGTTGCAGCACCGACATCTGAACCTCCTTGAATTTCGGTTAAGGAAGTCGCGCCTTCTACTAAACTGTCAGGGTTTTGGCTACTAAGTCGTGTTAAATATTTTTCTTTCTGCTCCACTGAACCAAATTTTTCAAGTACAAATGCTGTGGATTGGGTTAAGCTTACAGGACATGTGAAACCAGGTTCTGTTTCACATAGAAGATAAAATAAAATTGAATTGACCATGATAGGAATTTCCTCTGGGGCATTTGTGTCATAACGATATCCGACAACTCCAGTACCATAACCGTCTTTAATGGTTTGTTTGTAACCTTCGTTATACCAAATTTCGTTAATTTCTTCTCCTTTTTTATTGTATCGAATTAATCTAGGTTGACCTTCTCGATCAGTATGGACAGCCCTATGATCTATGGGACCTGCTGCTAGTGCTCCTGTTTCATGAAAAGAATCTTCAACGTAGTTAAGTATATTAGATGATAGATATCGTTTTGCATAACGGGTTAAAATTGGATCATCACGATACCAATTTGCATCATTGCCACTCTCCCACTTGCTATAATCGATTCTCTTTTCAGGTATAAAATTTTTTCCCAACTATAATCCTCCCTTATCATTAATGAAATTTAGTAGAAATAATTTATTTCTTTCTTTATTAATATATGAATGTATTATTATGAGTAGCCTGTAAATATTAAAGATTTGGAATAACTAAATTTTGAAGTCAGTATTAAATACGATATAAGTAATATTTAGTTCATTATATATTATGTGACAGAAAATTTCAAATAGTATATAATTTATTTGTATAATATAAGGGAGGGAATAATAATGACTTTAAATAAATTTGAAGAAAAAATACTAGGAATATGGAAAGGTTGATAAATGAGTTAGAGACAAGGAGAAATTCTTTGTTAGATGAAGGAAGAATTGAAGAAATAAAAAACAACATGAAAAAGGCGAATTAACTGCTTGAGAAAGAATCCATCTTTTAGTAGATAAAGGAAGTTTTAACGAATTAGGAATATTAGTCACGCACGATGAAACATTTGCGTAAAAAATCAATATTAGATCATCACTATACCAATTTGTATCGTTCCAACTTTCATATTTACTATAGTTAATCCCTGTCTTTTTAAGTACGACTTGTTTGCAATTTCTAACTCCCTTTTCCATTGATAATATTATGTTAAAATAAGTCCCTATATAAATAAAAAATACTTTATAATAGGGACGGAAAATTCTAAATAGTGTATAATTTACTCATCCTATATAAAGGGGGAGATTTAAAAATGGATGAGAAGTTTAAATTTAAACATGAGATAAAAGTTCGGTGGTCGGAAATTGATGCAATGAATATTGTATTTAATGCACATTATTTAAATTATTTAGAGCTTGCTTCTACAGAATACTTGAAAGAAGGTTTAAAACTAGATTTAATGAACTTGACTGAACAAGATGAATTTAATTTTGTTTTAGCAAAGTCTACTTTGGAATTTATAAGTCCTGCACGGTTGTGGGATAACTTACAAGTTTGGTGTAGAACAAAAAATATAGGTAATAAAAGCTATACAATGGAATTTATAATTACAAAAGAAAGTGAGAAAGACCTAGTATTAAAAGCAGAAATTATTTATGCTTGTTACAGTAAAAATGAAAATCAATCAGTACCAGTTCCCAGTTTTTTAAGACAAAAGATAGAATCATTTGAGAAAGGAATTGAAACCTTGTAGAGTAATATTTGACATTTATTTGTCTTTGTGAGGGGTTATTTAATGTTTACAGAAATTCTAAATAATAAATTTAAGCAGGACGATCTTATTTCAATTATTGAACAAATGTACGAGGGTTTTATTCTTTCCTATATTGATGGGCGTATCTTTTATGCAAATCAGTATGTCGAGGATATTTCAGGTATACCATTAAAAAAAATCATAGGTAAAACCCCAAACGAAATGGAAAAAGAAGGATTAATTATTGAGCAAACAACACGTGTGAAACCCAATTTTCCTGTAACCATTATTCAAAAACTAAAGACGGGTAAAGAAGTATTCATAATTAGCAAACCAATTTATGATGAAAAGGGAAGTATTATATGCTTTGCAGCAAATTACCGTAATTTAATGGATTTAATGCATCTCCAAGATCTCCATTATTCCAAAAATAATAGAGATACGAAGAGGGAAATAGAGATGGCATCGGATAATTGGATTGGGGACAGTTATTTAACACACCAATTAAAAGAAAAGGTAGCCAAAGTCGCAAAAACAGAAGCACTTGTATTAGTTTTGGGTGAGTCAGGGGTTGGAAAAGAAATAGTGGCAACCCATATACATAAATGGAGCAACAGAAATCAAAAACCATTTATACCTATTAATTGTGGAGCGATACCAGAAGAATTAATTGAAGCAGAATTGTTTGGATACGAGAAAGGTGCTTTCACTGGTGCAAATAGTGAAAAGAAGGGTTTATTTGAAGCGGCAAATGGAGGTACTGTATTGCTAGATGAAATAGGAGAAATGCCGTTAAACTTACAAGTGAAGTTGTTAAGAGTTATTCAGGAAAAGAAACTTACCCGTATAGGTGGAACAATAGAGCGGTCATTGGATGTTCGATTTATCGCAGCGACAAATAAAAACTTAGAAGAATCAGTGAAAAAAGGAGAATTTCGAGAAGATTTATATTACCGACTAAATGTGATTCCAGTGCGTATTCCACCATTAAAAGATAGGAAGGAGGATATTATTTCTTTAAGTAACCATTTTATAAACAAATCCAATAAAAAGTATCAAGTACAAAAGATTCTAACCCCTGAAACACTACAATTATTTCAAGAATATGATTGGCCTGGAAATATAAGACAATTGGAAAATGTGATAGAGCGATTAGTTATCATAACGGAAGAAACACAAATCTCACCTGTATATTTGCCAAAAGAGTTTAAGGAAAGACATCGATCTACTCTAAAAGAAATTAGACCATTGAAAGAGGTTAGGGAAGAAGCGGAAATAAATATGATTAAACTTGCCATAAATAAGTATGGATCAATTCGTAAGGCAGCCAAACATCTTAAGGTTGATCATTCTACTATTGTAAGGAAGATGGATAGGTATGGTATGAAGGAAGAGTTGGGTTTGGTTAAATGAATAAAAAACACATTAAACATTTGAAGTGTATGTTTAGTGTGTTTTTTTAATTCTGCAAATGTAGAAAGGTAGGGTTAGGCAAAAAAACATTAATATAATTAACGACAAAAAATTGGTAATAGGTAATAATATATATAATTTTGAATATTTACAATATTCACTTGACAAGCGCAGGTATCTTTTTTATAATATTTTGTAAGCGTTTACTGGTCATTCGAAAATATCATCATGAAAATTATTTTAAATGGAGAGATGGCGTGAATAAATTAAAGGGGAGGAAAAAAATGAGCACAGATGTAAAATTAGTTTCAAGGACTATAAAATACCTTCTTGAGAAACAGTCTGAAGTAAGGGGAGATTCAATATATTTACAATCTGCGAACACTGGAGAAGAAGCAACATTTAATGAAGTTTTATACTATGCAAATAAAGTAGGAAATGGATTAAATTCTCTAGGCATTAATAAAGGTGAAATGGTTGCTACAATGATTCCGACTCAATTTGAAGCTATATACGCTTGGTATGGATGTGCAATGATAGGAGCTATCGAAGTTCCGATTAATAATGCCTATAAAGGAAATATTTTAAAGTATATTATTAATAACTCTGAATCTAAATTACTTGTTATAGAAGCATCAATTTTAAGTAGAATATATGAAATTCAAGATGAATTGGATATTTTGGAAAAAGTAGTTGTAATTGGGCTAAATGATGATGAAAATATAAAATTACCCTTAAAATTTTCAGTTATAAAATGGGAAGATCTAATTACAAAAAACACTACTGAATATCGTTCAGATATTTATAATTATGATATTAATCATATGTTATATACTTCTGGTACCACAGGCCCTTCAAAAGGTGTTTTATGTACTTTTTCTCATAACTATGAAACGGCAGTTGGGAGTGTACGAGAAGAGGTGGTTACAGATCAAGATATTTATTATAACCCTCTACCTATAAATCATATCGGTGGAAGAGTAGCTTTGACGGCTATGTTAGTTTATGGGGGGAAAGTGGTATTACGAGATGTTTTTCGTACGGATAAATTTTGGAGTGATATTGAAAAATTCCAATGCACCTGTACCCTACTACTAGGTGCTATGGCTAATTTCATATACAAACTTCCATCTAATTCAAACAATAAGAATAATACGCTAAAGTGGCTAAATATGATACCTCTAATTCCAGAAGTTGAAGAATTTAAAAAGCGTTTTCAGGTTCATGTGCAAACAGTTTTTAACATGACGGAAATATGCGCACCTATTACTAGTGATGGTTTTAAGCTAAAGGATAATAAATCTTGCGGTAAAGTGAGAAAAGGTTTTGAAATACGTTTAGTAAACGATTTTGATGAAGAAGTACCCCATGGGAAAGTTGGTGAATTAGTTGTAAGATCTGAAAAGCCATGGGTTTTAATGGCAGGATATTGGAAAATGCCAGAAAAAACTGTTGAAGCATGGAGAAATCAATGGTTGCATACAGGTGATCTCTTTACCAGAGATGAAGAGGGAAATTTCTATTTTGTTGATAGGGTGAAGGATTCTATAAGAAGAAGAGGAGAAAATATTTCCTCAATGGAGGTAGAATCAGAGATTAACGGTTATCCGAAGGTTTTAGAGTCGGCAGCAGTAGCTGTACCTTCAAGTGATGGAGAAGAAGAAATTAAAGCATGTATTGTACCACAACCAAATGAAACAATTATGCCTGACGAATTAATAAAATTTTTAGTAGACAGAATGCCGCACTTCATGGTTCCTAGATATATTGAAATATTAGAGGAATTACCAAAAACTCAAACACAAAAAATACAAAAATCTGAACTTAGAAAAAATGGTATAACAAATAAAACTTGGGATCGTGATGAAGCTGGAATAAAGGTGAAGCGATAAAGTATATTGTGTTCTATAGGAGGATAATAAATGGATACTCTTACTGACGAACTTCTTAACTTAAGATGGCAAACGAAAGATGAATTTAGGAAGACTGCTGTAGATAAACAACATAGCAAAGGAGAACTAACTGCAAGGGAAAGATTAGAAAAATTACTAGATACAAATAGTTTCTTAGAAATTGGCAATTTAACTCAACCTAGTAACCTAAAGGGTGACTACCCAGCGGACGGTGTAGTAATTGGAACAGGTAAGATAAATGGTAGACTGGTATGTTGTGCCTCTTATGATTACACAGTTTTAGGTGGATCACAGGGGCAGATAAATCATAAGAAAGTTAATTATATTGTGGAACTAGCTATAGAGCAAGGTTGTCCGATAATCTTCTTTTCTGAAGGTGGGGGAGCAAGGGTTCAAGATATATCCTTGCTTACTCGAGATAGTGGGCAAGTCTTTACAACATTGGCAAAAGCATCTGGATGGATCCCAACTATATGTGTTGTTCCTGGACCTGCCTTTGCGGGACATGCCAACATTGCTTCTCTTTGTGATTTACTGATTTTTATTGAAGGCTCCAGTTCTATGGGGATTGCAGGTCCTCCACTTGTAAGGGCAGCAATGGGTGCAAACTTTTCCCCTGAAGAGTTAGGTGGGACCCAAATACAAGAGGAATCGGGGGCACCAGATTTAATTGTAAAGGATGAGGAAGAAGCTATTGAAAGTGTTAAGACTTATCTAAGTTATTTTCCATCTAATTATAAAGAAAACTTACCAGTAAATGAGGTTGTAGTTGAACCAGAAAGGAATTTATCAGAGTTAGTACCATCCTCTAAAAACAGGGCTTATAACATGAAAACGGTTATTCGGAATATAGTTGATGTTGACTCTATGTTTGAGTTAAAAGACTACTATGGAAAAAGTATTATTACATCACTAGCTAGATTAGATGGTAATCCAATCGGAGTCATAGCTAATCAGCCAAGCGTAAGAGCAGGAGTTCTTGACTCGGAAGAATCAAATAAGATGGCAAGATTTATATCTCTTTGCGACGCCTTTAATATTCCTCTTACATTTTTAGTTGACGTTCCTGGTTTTACGCCAAGTATCGATTCTGGAAAAAAAGGATTACTAAGGCAAAGTGCAAGAATTTTAGTAGATTTAGCCCATACGACAGTCCCAATATATACGGTGGTGTTAAGGAAGGCCTATGGACTTGGTTATTATGCGATGGGTTCTTGGCAATTCAAACCTAGTCTAGTTGTTGCCTGGCCAACAGCTGAATTTGGTAGTATGGGCTTAGAAGGAGGAGTAGAGACAATATATAAAGATGTGTTGGAGAAGTCCAATGATTCTAAAGCAAGTAGAAAACGGATGTCTGAAGAGTTGGAGAAAGATATAATGGGAATCAAAATAGCGCAAAAATTTGCAGTGGACGATGTAATACATCCCGATGAAACAAGAAGTATTTTGCAAGAGGCGATATCCCGTTATAAAAAGAGGAATGTATCATTGCCTCCGAAGAAACACAGTGTAATGCCAATATAAAGTATTGAAAAAAAGAGTCCTCTTATTCTTAATACGACTGGTGGAAGAAAAAGAAAAAAGAGGACTAATGAACATTTAAAAGTTGAGAGGTATTAATTAGGTGAATACTTTGAAGATAAAGGGGGCGATATGATGAGGAGAAAAAAATTGCTGCTTTTATCCTTGCTTTTAGTTTTAATTTTAAGCGCTTGTCAAAGTAGTGGTGAAGAAGCTTCTTCTTCGAATTCAGCTGGAGAGATGGATTTGTTATTTGGCACATTACACCCAACTACGCATCACGCTCATGAGAATGTTTATCAACCATGGGTAGATTTACTCTCGGAAAAAACGGATGGAAAAATAGAGGCTTCTCTTCATCCAAATTCTACTTTAGGATCGCAATCGAGTACGTTGGAGGATATTGGTAGCGGAGCTTATGATGTAGGAATGGTGGTTGTACCAGAGTATGTTGATTCACCTTGGTTTCCATATAATATTGCAAGTTTACCATTTGCTTTTAATAATGTTGATGCAGCACATAACGTTACAAGGGAATTTGCGGAAAAATATCATCAAGAAGATGCATTTAAAGATGTCGTTTTAATGGGCTTTAGTAATACAGATCCATATGTCATAACAAGTAAGGTTCCTATTGAAACTGTAGAAGATACAAAAGGTTTACAAATCCATGTACCTAGCAAATTAGTTGCTGATGTAGTTGAAGGTTGGGGGGCTACGCCTGTTACGATGGAAGTCGCGGAAGTCTATCAAGCGCTGGATCGAGGAGTTTTAGATGCTACGATATATACACCAGTTGGAGCAGCGGGATGGAAATGGTATGAAATTGCGCCATATGTTACAAATATTGGAATCAGTTCATCTCCTATAGCAATGGTGATGAATAGGAATGTGTATGAAAGTATTCCCAATGACTTAAAAGAAGTTTTTGATAATGAGTTAATGGATTTTATGCCACAAGCGTTAAGAGATAGTTATGTTAATGAAGTAGATAATGCCTTCGGGAATATTTCAGAAGGAATAGAGGGAAAAGGTAGGATTATAGAAGTAGATCCAGAAGAACAAAAGAAGTTTATTGCACCTGCAGAGTCCGTTTGGAAAGATTGGGAAAATGAAGCAAACGAGAAAGGTTATGATGGAACGAAAATGGTTGAGGACTTCAAGAGTATGATTAATGAAGAAGGTATTGAAATACCGTTTTAATACTCTAAAAGAATATGCTTGAATTAAAGAATATTTTTAAGGAGAGAGGGTGGTATGTTGGCGAATATTGAAAAACTAATCAATCGTTTAACAGGGATAATTAGTAGAATTGGTCAAGTTTTATTATTTTCTATGGTCATTTTTATATGTATTTCTGTCGTATTAAGAAATGCCAATCACCCATTAATAGGAAATATAGAGATTACTACTCTTTTAATGGTAGCGATAGTTAATATAGGAATGTTATATGCACAATCACAAGAAGGGCATATAAAAATAGGTTTAGTTATTGATAAACTCCCTCATCGAATTCAACAATTAATGGATATAATTGAATCCTTATTAACTCTTATTGTTACATTCATTATCATGCTAGTTTATTACAATGTCAGCATTAGATTTTTCCAAAGCCCAGAGTATACAGACTTACTTGGTATTCCACTTTACCCACTCAAATTTATTATTTTTGTATCATTTCTTCTATGGACATTAATAGTAGCAATGAAATTCCTAAAAAAACTAATATCATTCCTTAAACTAGAAGGATAGAAGACTAACAATTAATATTAAGAAGGGTGGATAGAGGATATGTCTGTAGAAATAATAGGTTTGTTGGGAATCATTGGGATGCTACTTCTAATGATTTGTAGAATTCCAATATTTATATCAATGTTAATACCGACCTTTATAGGAATCTTTTATATAAGAGGATGGGACGCTCTTGCTTCTGTCATTGAGCAAGTAGTTTGGAACCAAAGTCATAATTACATTTTAACAACGATACCAATGTTTATCCTTATGGGGCAGCTCATTTATTTATCTGGTATAAGTGAAGAATTATTTAATATGTTTAGAAATCTATTTCATGGATTAAAAGGAAATTTAGCAATTTCTACTATTGGTGCATCAGCTTTATTTGCAGCCTCAACAGGTTCGAGTGTTGCAACTACAGGGACCATTGGTGTACTTGCTTCAAAAGAAATGGTAAGTCATGGATATAACAAAGCTCTAAGTAGTGGATCGATTGTAGCTGGTGGTACTTTAGGGATATTAATTCCCCCAAGTACGATGTTTATCGTATACGGCACACTTACAGAACAATCGATAGGGAAATTATTTATAGCTGGGATAATACCAGGTATTTTACTAACCCTATTATTTATATTAACCATTTATATTGCAATTTTGATAAAGCCACAACTTGCACCAATATCAGATGAAAATGAAAAAGTAAGTTTAAAACAAAGATTTATGTATGTTAAATCATCACTTTGGGTAATTATCTTGTTTGTCATTGTGATTGGAGGAATGTATGTAGGGTTATTTACTCCAACGGAAGCAGCTGGAGTTGGTGCATTAGGTGCATTGATTATTGCTTTGATTAGAAAAAGAATGACTTGGAACTTACTGTTTAAATCATTAGCTGAAACGCTTAAAACCACAGGGTTTATATTTGCAATTCTTATTGCAGCATTTTGTATGAATTACTTTATGTCTATAACAAATATCCCGATATTATTATCTGATTATTTTAATAATACAAATTTGTCGCCTATATTAATATTAATTTTATTGATACTTATGTATATTGTGTTAGGTGCAATAATGGATTCAAACGCAATTATTGTAATAACCATTCCAATAGTATTGCCATTAATAGTTAGTTTAGGCTATGACTTAATATGGTTTGGTGTATTGGTCACTCTTGTTGTGGAAATGGCATTGATAACCCCTCCTGTAGGATTAAACTGTTTTGTACTTAATGGAGTAGTGCCCAGTTTCAAATTAGAAACTATATTTAAGGGGGCATTTTTATTTGTGATACCTATTGTAGCTCTAATCGCATTACTAATCATCTTCCCAGAAATAGCGTTATATTTACCTAATAATATGGATTAATATGAAAATTAAACAGAATTATCTCACCTTTAGCGTGAAATTCAATTTATAATTGGGGGTGAAACAATGACTTTTAAGAAATGTAAAAATGGGACTGCTAAAAATATAGGAAATTTACTTGATGAGTTAGAGACAAGAAGAAACTCTTTGTTAGATGAAGGGCGGGCTGAAGAAATAAAAAAGCAACATGAAAAAGGAAAATTAACGGCTCGAGAACGGATTAATCTATTAGTAGATGAAGGTAGTTTTACGGAACTGGGAATGTTAGTAACCCATAGTGGGATGGAAGAAATGGAGAATCTTCATGCTCCAGCAGATGGAATTATCGTTGGGATTGGTGAAATTGACGGCAGGCCGGTAGCAATACTAGCAAATGATTTCACTGTTTTGGGAGGGTCGATCGGTCATAAAGGTGGTGAAAAAACAGCACGTATTGTAAAAATAGCGAAAAAAAATGGGTATCCATTAATTCTTCTTTTAGAGGGTGGTGGACATCGAATACAAGAAGGGTTAGACTCCAAACACTTTGCTAAGGGATCAGGTGAGGAATTTTTGGATATGGTACTTATGTCTGGATGGGTTCCGACAATAGGTGCGATAATGGGTCCTGGTTTTGCTGGTCCTTCTAATTTTGCCTCACTATGTGACTTCATTCCAATTGTTGAAAATCAAGGAACGATGGGAATTGCTGGACCAAAATTGGTGAAAGCAGCATTAGGGGAAGACACAACAAATGAAAAATTGGGTGGTGCAAAGTTTCATACGGAAGTAACAGGTATTTCTGATATAGCGGTGAAAAATGATGAAGAATGTATTGAAGTAATCAAAACTTTCCTAAGTTATTTGCCATCTAACGCTGCGGAAGATCCTCCGCAAAAAGAAATGGTAGAACACTTGGAACTGGATGAGGAATTATTATCATACATTCCAGAAAATTTAAATCAACCATATGATATGCATGACATTTTAAATCATATTATGGATAGGGACAGTATATTTGAATTAAAACCTAATTATGCGAAAAATATGATTACAGCTTTTGCTCGTATTGATGGGAAACCAGTTGGTATTGTTGCAAATCAGCCAAACTCAATGGGTGGGATATTGGATACCCCAGCCTGTAAAAAGGCTGCTAGATTTGTAAGTTTCTGTGACGCCTTTCATTTACCTATTATTTCGTTTATCGATGTACCGGGATTTTTACCAGGATCTAGTTCAGAAAAAACGGGTATTGTACGGTATGGTGGAAAATTACTGTATGAATTTGCTCAAACTACGGTTCCAAAAATGTCCATTATTATAAGAAAAGCATATGGACTTGCATACTTGGCAATGGCAGGTGGAAGAGCATTGGATGCTGATTTAACAGTAGCGTGGCCTTCAGCTGATATTTGTGCGATGGGTATTGAGGGAGCAGTTGATGTAGCTTTTCAAAAGCAATATGAGAATACTGAGGATCCAGTCAAAGCAAGACAAGATTTAATTGATAAATACCGTTCTCAAACAGGGGCAATTCGTGGTGGGGAAGGTTTTGGAATTGATGATGTGATTCACCCATTAGAAACGAGGAGATTGATTATCCAAACGTTAAAACATTCTGTGGGGAAAGATATAAGTATATTTCCATCAAAGAGAAAACATGGAATTTCTCCAATCTAATATAAAGGAAAACGAGGGATTGGTGTATTAATGCACCAATCCCTCGTTTTCCTTTAAGAGATTAAGATGGAAATCAACCATTTGCTTTCTAGAAATAATAATGGTGAAATTTCGCAAACATTAATGGTGCGTTAATGCAACGGATGTCTAGGGATATTAGAAATACGACATAATAAACTAGATGTAAACTCTCATTCACTATAAAAATTCAAAATACTACAAGTGTTGAAAATGAGGGAGGACAACAGTTACGCCTATTTGCTTAACTTTCACTTCACCATGTTTACTTTTTGGCATGATTTTTGCATGTATATTTATGAAAAGATTAAGGGGAGGTGAATAAATGGGGAATTATCAATTTATTCATGTTGAGATGTTAGAGAACGGTATTGCTAAAGTACAAATAAATCGACCAGATGCATTGAATGCATTAAATTCAGAAGTTATTACAGAACTAGATGACGTGGTTACAAAATTTGAAGATGATCAAAACGTAGCTTGTGTCATTTTAACTGGAAATGAGCGGTCATTCGTTGCTGGTGCCGATATTCATGAGCTAAAGGAACAGAGTGTAAGTGGTGCTTATGAGATTGCAATGCACACGAAAAAATTGCATGACAATATTATTCATTCCAAAAAACCTTATATCGCAGTAATTCAAGGCTATTGTCTCGGTGGAGGGCTTGAACTTGCATTAGCTTGTGATATTAGTCTTGCCGATGAAAAAGCCAAGTTTGGATTACCAGAAATTAATTTAGGTATTATTCCAGGCGGAGGAGGGATTCAGCGGATATTGGAGTTAGCAGGTACATCCTTTGCAACTCAAATGATTATGACTGGAGATCCAATCTCAGCTGAAAAAGCAGAGAAATTAAATGTTATTAATGAAATTAGCACGAATCCATTAGAAGAAGCAATTTCCATTGCTAGAAAGATATCATCTAAAAGTCCATATGCTATTTCATCTCTAAAAACTCTTATTAATAAACGTAGGTTGAGACAGTCAGAAATGGAATTGAAAGAAGAAATATATGAATTCTCACAGCTCTTTGATCATCCTGATGCTTTCGAAGGTATAAGTGCATTTATTGAGAAAAGAAAACCAGTTTTTCATAGGGGGGATAATAAATGAATACTGTCTATATTGTTGAAGCTAAAAGGACAGCAATTGGTAGTTTTGGTGGTAGTTTAAAAGATTTATCTGCAGTGGACTTAGTTGTACCAGTTATGCAAAATGTAATGGAAAATACGAAACTTGGAGCAAATGATATTGATGAAGTTATTCTTGGTAATGTATTTAAAGCAGGTTTAAAAGGAAATCCCGCTAGACAGGCAACAATCCGCGCTGGAATTTCTGAAGAAACCCCTGCAATGACAATCGATAAACAATGTGCTTCTGGAATGCGCTCTATTACACTCGGAGCTTTAGAGATTGCTAGTGGTGAAGCGGATTTGATTGTAGCTGGCGGAACGGAAAGTATGTCTAATGTACCTCATTTATTATTAAACAGTCGTTGGGGACAGAAAATGGGGGATATGAAAGCGGTAGATGCGTTATTCCATGATGGGCTTAATTGTGCGATTGAGGACTATCATATGGGTGTAACTGCAGAAAATCTTGTTCGAAAATACGAACTAACAAGAGAAGAACAAGATCAATTTGCCTTAGAGAGTCAAGAAAAAGCTTATAAGGCAATTGAAGAAGGAAGATTTGAAGATGAGATCGTTCCATTAACTATACAAAAAAGAAGAGAAAAGATAGCTTTCTCTACGGACGAACATCCAAGAAGTACTAGTTTAGAAAAATTAGGTAAGTTACCAGCAGCTTTTGAGAAAAATGGAAGTGTTACTGCAGGAAATGCATCTGGTCTTAATGATGGGGCGGCAGTGGTACTTTTAGCTTCTGAACAGGCTGTAAATAAACATAACTTGAAACCGCTAGCAAGAATTGTAAATTGGGCAAGTGCTGCAGTAGATCCTTCCATTATGGGTATAGGTCCTGTTCCAGCTACAGAAAAGGCATTGAATAAAGCAAAAATGCATATTAACGAGTTAGACTTGGTAGAACTCAACGAAGCATTTGCATCACAAGTATTAGCGGTGAATAAAGAATTAGATATTGACCCATCTATTATAAATGTTAACGGTGGTGCCATTGCATTAGGTCACCCTGTTGGATGTTCAGGTGCAAGAATCGTTGTATCATTATTACATGAGTTAAGGAAAAGACAGCAATCATATGGATTAGCTAGTTTATGTGTTGGAGGTGGACAAGGTGTCTCTGTTATCATCGAAAAATTGTAATCAAGTACTTGTCGTCGGTTGTGGATTAATGGGAGCTGGAATTACACAGGTGATTGCACAGGCTGGTATTAAGGTAGTGGCATCTGATCGAGCGGAAAAAGACATAGAACGGGGAAAGAAACAAATCTTAAAAGGTATATCCAAAAAGGAAGAAGAAGAACAACAACAAATCCTTAGTCGTATTACATTTACAACGAATATGGAGGATGGGAAAGACAGTGACTTAGTCATTGAAGCAGTTCCTGAAAAGCTAGAAATTAAAAAGGAAGTATTTGCAAAGTTAGATCAATTTATGAATCCGGATGCGATTTTAGCTAGTAATACATCAACATTGTCTATTGCTGCGATTAGTTCCGTAACGAAAAGACCTGAGAAGGTAATTGGTTTACATTTCTTTAGTCCCGTACCAGTAATGAAACTATTAGAGATTGTTGAAGGAATAAGCACTGGGGAAGAAACACTAGAATTCTCAAAACAATTTGCAGAACAAATTGGAAAAGAAACGATTGTTGCTAAAGATTATCCTGGATTTACGGTAAACAGAGTCCTAGTACCAATGCTAAATGAAGCTGCATACTTAGTAATGGAAGGAAACGATCCAAGGGATATTGACAGAGGAATGATGCTAGGAACAAATCATCCAATAGGGCCATGTAAATTAACAGATATGGTTGGAGCTGATGTATTATTCTATGCATTAGAAAGTTTATATGCTGACTTTAGTGACTCTAAATATCGCCCATGCCCATTATTAAGACGAATGGTTGAGGCAGGACATTTAGGGAAAAAATCTGGCCAAGGCTATTATAAATATGAATAGAGGTGTCGTATGATGTTATTAACGGAACAGCAGGAAATGATTCAAAAGGTAGCGAGATCCATTGCGAAAGATTATATTGAACCTCGGGCGAAAGAAGTAGATGAAACAGGTGAATTCCCTTGGGACAATATTAAAATAATGGCAGAGAATGGCCTATTTGGTGTTCATGTTCCAGAAATGTATGGTGGAGTAGGAAGTGATATGGTAAGTCATGTCAATGTTGTTGAGGAGATAGCGAAAGTTTGTGGTTCTACCTCTGTAGCACTATCAACACAGGCATTGGCGATTGCGCCATTGCTAATTGCTGGGACAGAAGAACAAAAAAAGAAATATGTAACCCGTTTAGCAAGTGGGGAAGTTTTAGGTTCTTTTGGAATTACAGAACCAGGTGCAGGTTCTGATGTGTCCAGTGTTAAAACTACAGCGGTTCGTGATGGTAATGATTTTATCTTGAATGGACAGAAGCTATTTATTACTAATGCTGGAGAATCTGAAATTTACATTTTTGTTACACGGACGTCGGAAGATAGAACAAAAGGTATTTCATTGTTTATTGTTGAAAAAGGGACACCCGGACTCTCATTTGGAAAAAATGAAGATAAAATGGGCATAAGAGGATCGGTCACTAGAGAAGTAATTCTAGAGAATGTACGAGTGTCGGAAGAGAATTTGCTTGGAGCTGAGGGAGAAGGTTTCAAGATTTTGATGAATGTATTTAATGAAACAAGACCAGTCGTGGGAGCGCAAGCAACAGGCATTGCACAGGGGGCTTTTGAATATTGTTTGAATTACGTGAAAGAAAGGAAACAATTCGGTAAAGCACTCCATCAGTTTCAAATGACTCAAGCATCCTTATCTGATATGGCGATGAAGATTGAGTCTTCTAGACTACTTGTGCATAAGGCTGCGAAAATGCTAGATAACAAGGATCCTAATGTCATTCGATATGCTTCTATGGCAAAATGCTTTGCTTCAGATACGGCAATGGAAGTAACGACGGATGCTGTACAAATGCTAGGTGGATATGGATATATTAAAGAATATCCAGTTGAAAGAATGATGCGTGATGCGAAGATTACACAAATTTATGAAGGAACAAATCAAGTGCAACGTATCATCATTGCAAATCAACTAATTAATCAATAAAAAAAGGGGGAATTTTTCCTCCTTTTTTATTTTTACACGAAATTTGTTTCTCTTTTATATCATATTTTATATTTAGGAGTTTGTTTGGTAAGTGCTCCATATCAATTCAAGCAGGGTTACAAAAAGCCCTTCCAGAATAAATATTTTGTAGTTGTCTATCATTCCCTGGCCAGTGGTAGTCAAGGAAAATTTTAATCCCTTCTGCGGATGCCCCTGTAATGTTTTTTTCGTATTTGACTTTTTGTTTAAGTTCTCGATAAACTGTCTACATAATATAGGAATATCGTCAAGACGCTCTTTTAATTGTGGTGTTTTTAGTTGAATAACGTCGGTACGATAATATAAATCTTCTCTAAATTTCCCTTCTTTCACTGATTGTGGTAAGTCTTTATTCGTAACGGAGATAATACGGACGTTTACTTTCGTTGTTTTCTTCACCTACCCATTCAAATTTTGTTTCTGAAACCACTTATAATTTTTCTCTATAAAGTTCAAAAATAAAAAAGAAGAATATATTTAAATAAACATTAAAATTATTACTAATTTTCATAATATTTAGTTGACAGTTAAACTCGTTTTTATTATACTGAATTGAAAACGTTACCATTTTTTTAAAAAAGCTTCAAAAACTATTATAGGCTCTCGGAATTCCAGAGGTTAATATGAGGTGATTCCAATAATTTAATGGAAATGTGACTGAATTTGAAGATTTTGAGCCGATTTTCATAATGTTTTCAAAAAAGAGTATGACAAATAAGCCTGAGTTGATATATTTTTAAAAAATTCAGTCAACTAGGCTATAACTGGAAAAATATGCTCTTTAAGAAATGCAAGCCCATCTTTTTGATGCACATACCAAGCATCTATGTGTTGACACATCATAATACCGAAGATACGAACATACCACATCATGGTGGAACGATGTCTACCAGCTTCTAAGTGGTAATCAACTTTCTCGCGTTTATTCGACCGTTCTACGGAAGTACGGCGTTTATAGATGGCTTTCCATTTATCTGTTTCCCTTGATGTTTTAGGGAACAAACGCAGATTATCTTTCGGATGCGTATGGTATGTACGTCCGTACTTGGCGGTGGAACAAGGTGTTTTACAAGCGTTTTTTGTCCCACAAGCTAATGGGCAGCGCCATTTCTGACGATTCTGGGTACGATCATAACCATTCGGCTTCATCTTTTTACCGATAGGACAAATGGGCACGCCTTCTGGCGAAATTTTAATATCTGTTCCTGTTTCTATGTTTTTCTTGGCCCGTTAATTCAGATCGATAATTAGTTCTACATTCTTATGATCAATGAGTTTATAAATAGCTTCTGCGTCATGCGCTGCATCAAGAAGCATTTTATCTACTGCGCCCAAGTTGAATCGCTGCGAAAATTCCGCCCAACTGACGACAAAGTTTACTGAGTCGTGGGTAGAAGCCAAATGTAAACGTGGAAATAAAGGCAAATCATATGGGCTGTCGCAAGCGTCAATCATATAGAGATGGTATCCATTAAAATACTTCTCTCGATGACTACCCCATCCACTGTCGCAGTCAGGCTGGCTGGGAGTAAATGCGACCATGATCACACTGCGCTATACCTTGGGCGCGACAATCACAAGTGGGCTTACTTCGGGTGTGGGAATCGGTGGCGACGGGCGTGCCGTCACCAGCAACGTTAAGTTGATTCACATCCTCGAGCAATCCTAATTTAACTGAGATAGTTAGAATTTGACTTTGAAAGAAATCGAATAGGCGATCAGATGGGAGTTCCTTTTTCTGATCTAGTCTAGGAATCATCCATTCAACCAAACGCTTCACCCGGCCATGTGTTGCCGTTAGCGCCTTTTCACCTTTCTTGCCTTTTTTTGGTTTCCGTTTACGTGACTTTTTACTTTTCTTTTTATGGGTTCGATTCTTTTTTTCACTCGCCCATAGTCTTCCGAAAAAGTCATAAAAGGTACCGACTCCAGGAATATCTCCTGGTTCGAATCCGCTTAAAATAGCGTAAAGGGGTGTGGTAAAGTTCCTCAACCCACTTCGTAATACCTATCGTGGGATTCGTTAAAATAAACAAAAGATACGAGCGAAACATAGAAGCTGGATCCCGTGGAGCTGGTCCTCTATTTCCATAAACATCACTTAATAATGTAGTGATTTTGGAAAGGTCAGTTATCCATAGTTTCGTAATCACAGGCCAATCCTTATTCCTGAGAACAAGGATACCATTGCCAGAAAAATGTTTTTGAAGCTGGTTCATGACAAAATCTTGATATTCTTCGTGGGAAGCGAAAACTGGTTTCATAAAAAACACCTCAATCTTAGTTTGTAAGGAAAAAAATCTCCCTTTAACCGCAATTATTTAGGTGATTTTGAAAAGTCAAGTGATTTCTTTAGCGACTTTTATGACAATATTTCGACACTTGGTTTTTAGTTCGTAATATTGATTATAATAAAAAAACTCCTACAAGGTAGGAGGGAAATCAAATTGGTGAGGTAAGAAATCCTTGCCCCATCTGACTCGGTAAATGCCGAGAGTCTATTATTTTAAAAGGAGGGATATGAATGGGGTCAATTCGGCTATTATGAAGTCATAATATTGTCATACTAAGTCTACTTGAACATGAATACCTTATTCAAAATAATAGTCAAAGTCGAGGGCAATCAATGTAAACAACAAATCTATCAATTTTTTTACAGGGTTAATGGCAGAGCAGGTGAAAGAGTGTTTATCGAACTCTTCCATGGGTGAAATAAATGGCTACTAATCTCCTAAGATTCATACGTAGAATTTTAACTGTTGAGAAGCATTGGAAAGTGGCGGCCTTTTCTAGTTCAACTTTTACAATTTTTGAAAATGATTCGGCACCTTTTGCAGTAATATGAAATCAAAATTGATGAGTAATTACTACAAAGAGGTGAACTAACTAAAGTTATTTACATGGAATGTGTAATTATCAACAATTAATTTTCTTATTTTTAAAACTATATTTATTAAAGGGGGAGAAAAGTTTGAAGAAGATACTTATTGTAACATGTATTTTGATCTTGGGATTGTTGACAGGTTGCCTTAATAATAGTCAAGAAGCATCAAGTGAGGGTGACGGGGGTGGTTCATCACAAGAGACTTATAAATGGGTTGCTCATTCCCCTTGGCCAGAAGGCACAGCCTTACAAATAATGGCCGAGGAAATCGCTAAAGACATCACAGAGGCATCGAATGGCAGGCTGACAGTTGAAATGCATGCATCTGGGGAGATTGTTCAACCTACTGAACTATTGGATGCAGTTGAAAGTGGAACAGTTGATGCGATTCACAGTTGGGATGGTTACTGGGTTGGAAAAGTGCCACAAGTTGCGTTATTTGCATCTGTTCCAATGGGGTTGAATGAACAGGAATATGCGGGTTGGATTACCCAGGGTGAGGGTAGAGAATTATGGCAGCAAGCTTATGATGAGGCCGGATATAATTTAAAAATATTAGATGCAGGTGCTGGTACTCCTGAAATCTTCTATCACTCCAATGTACCAATCCGTGCATTAGAAGACTTTAAAGGACTCAAAGTAAGAGCAGTGGGTGACTGGGGCGCCATATTGGACCGTGTCGGGGCATCCGTTGTTTCCGTCAACGGCTCAGAATTATACCAATCCTTGGAGCGTGGAGTAGTGGATGCGGTAGAGTATTCCGGTCCTGCATCGAACCTACCATTAGGGTTTCATGAAGTCGCAGAATATTTGATCACACCATCCCTTCACCAGCCTGGTAGTGTTTCAAGTTTTATTATCAATCAAAAGAAATGGGATGAACTTCCGGGGGATTTGAAGGAAATTGTTCGGCTTGCAACTGAAAACATGTGGGGGAAAGGCTTTTCTCTGTTAGCGAAGGAAGATATGCAAGCAATGAGTGAATACCGAAAGCTTGAGGAAGAAGGACAAATTGAAATCATCAGATTTGAGGAAGAATCTCAAAAGGAATTGAAACAGATTATTGATCAGTACTATGAAGAGCGATCTGAGGAAGACCCATTATTTAAAAAGATTTGGGAGTCTCAACAAAGTTTTGCTGAAAAGTATAATTATTGGAAGGATGCAATGACTCCCGATTATTAAATCAATAATGCTATTTTAATTGAATAGTAAAGTATTCCTTTTTTTTAAAAATGGATCATTGAAAAAGCTGGGCAGCAGTTCAGATGGGGAGGTATAATACTGCTGCTCATTTTCTTCAAATCTAATAACGATGAGGTAGGTGAGCAGGTTGAAAAAAATGATTAGTATCATAGAATCTTTAGGGGAATGGGCAGGGAAAATTGCTAGTTGGTTTGTTTTGGCCGTTATTTTAATCTTAACCTATGAAGTAATTTCCCGGCATTTATTTAATAGTCCAACGATTTGGGCCTATGATCTGAGCTACATGCTTGGAGGTTCTGCCGCCTTTTTAGGAATGGCATGGGTGTTAAAGAATAAACAACATATTAGGGTAGATGTATTTTATGAAAGGTTGTCAGAACGCAAAAAAGCTATATATGATATCGTTTTAGCCCTGATTTTACTTTTCCCTTTACTAATTGTTGGTTTTGTCAATTCATTGGATGTTGCTATTTTATCCCTTTTGAGAGAGGAAGCTATTGTTTCCGGCTCATGGAGGCCGCTTGCTTTCCCGATTCGTATGGTAATTCCACTATCATTGGGACTTCTGTTTTTACAAGGGCTTGCTGATTTGATTCGAAATATATATTTATTACTGGGAAGGAGGATATAAATGGACTTTTACTCCTTAATCGTTTTTGTTCTAATGATTGTCGGGCTCTTGATTGGGATTTTTTCCGGCTATTACTTATTTGCAGTTCTAGGGGGCTTGGGCCTAATCTTTGGGTTGTTATTTTGGGATTATGCCGTCATTAACTTAGTTACGACAAGTGCCTTTTCAACCTTGGGGAATTACACGATGCTTGCTGTTCCATTATTTATCTTTATGGGCAATATTATGGAAAAGTCGGGATTAGCAGGTAAAATCTTTCATTCTCTTAGTTTACTTCTGGGACGTTTAAAAGGGGGACTTGCCGTTGCCGCATTGATAATCTCTTTACTATTTGCAGCAAGTACGGGAATAGTTGGGGCAACAGTGGTAACCATGGGGCTGTTGTTTTTACCGGCCATGTTGGATAGAAAATACGATCCAAAACTGGCAACAGGGGTAATTAATTCAGGTGGTACCCTTGGAATTCTCCTTCCACCAAGCATCATGCTAATCGTTTATGGACCAATGGCGCAAATTTCCGTGGGCCAATTATTTTACGCTGTGTTAATTCCTGGAATACTTTTGGGGATTGTCTACATTATTTACGTACTGATTGTTGCCCATGTGAAACCAGATTCTGCCCCGGCAATTCCTAAGGAAGAGCTAGCAAAATACACCTTAAAAGACAAAGTAATAGGTGTTTTTCATATTTTGCCGATTGCCGTCATCATATTGGCTGTCCTTGGTTCAATTTGGTTTGGAATTGCCCCACCGACTGAAGCGGCGGCCATTGGCTCACTTGCAGCCATGATTGTTGCTTTATGCTATGGAAAATTGAATATAAAAGTTTTGAAAGAAACAGTGTTTAACACTTTACAAACAACGAGCATGATCTATGCGATTTTATTTTTGGGAACTTTTTTTGTCAGCGTTTTCATGCGTTTGGGTGGTGGAGATATCGTTAAAGAAGCTTTCTTATCATTATCACTCGGAAAGTGGGCAATTCTGGCAATTATGCTATTAGTTGTGTTTATATTGGGAATGCTTATGGACTGGATTGCTTCACTATTAATTATTGTCCCAATTTTCACGCCTATTGCAGCTGATTTAGGCTTTGATCCGATATGGTTTGCAGCAATTATCTGTATCATGTATCAATCATCCTTTATTACTCCACCATTTGCCCCAGCAATTTTTTATTTAAAAGGGGTTGCTCCTAAGGGTGTGAAAACAGGAGATATCATGAAAGGGGTCATTCCGTTTGTGTTGCTACAAGTTTTCGTCCTAATCCTTTGCATCATTTTTCCGGAAATTATTCTATGGCTCCCAAGCAAAATAATTCAGTAACTGCAAATATAAGTTTAGGACCAGGCAAGCTATAAAAAATCAAGGCAGGATTGTTCGTCGAAAGTATCCAAAAAACAGATTTAGGAAAAATTCAAAATTCTAAATGGCACGGAAATTATTCTGATTTGTCAGTGGAAAATCTAAATTAGGGGTGGTTAGATGGAATTGATTAATCAACTAGTAGATAGACGTATGGAGGAAACACCAAATAAAACATATCTGTTTACTAAGCATGAAGAAATTACCTATAAAGATTTATACCAAACGGTTAATCGGTTGGCAGTATCTTTAAAGTCTTTTGGAGTTGAGAAAGGTGATCGCGTTGGTCTATATTTAAATAACTCTCCAAACTTTTTGTATAGCTGGTTTGCCTTAAATCGCCTTGGGGCAATCATGGTTCCAATCAACACTTCATTGCTAAGCAAGGAAACCTTATATATTTTGCAAGATAGTCAAGTAAAAGGAATTATTAGTGAGGAAAGTGCTATACCGGCAATCATCAATCCGATTTTGTCCCAGTGCAGCTCGATTGAATTTAGTATCAATGTTGGTGATAAGGAGTTTGACGGATGGCATTCTATTTCAAATCTTTTAGAAAATGATGGAGTAATAGATACGGTAGTCTTGGAAGAGACAAATTTGGCTTCCATACTGTACACCTCGGGAACAACAGGAAATCCTAAAGGAGTCATGTGTCCGACTCGATACTATTATTATTTAGCGAAGGGGTTTGTTGATACTTTGCTTCTCAAAGAGAATGATCGGTTGATGACGTGTTTGCCTTTATTTCATATGAATGCTCAGGTGATTACAGTAACCGCTTCGCTTTTAAGTGGAGCTAGTGTCATTTTATTGGAAGGATTTAGTGCTTCTAGTTTTTGGAAAGATGTAGCTCATTTTAAACCAACCGTATTTTACTACTTGGGTTCTATTTTGCCAATTTTAATGAAACTTCCAGTAACTGAGGAAGAAAAGATGAGTACATTAAGGGTGGCCGTTGGTGCGCAGGCGGATGCTTCTAAACTAGAACAATATGAAACTAGGTGGAACTTAAAGATGATTGAATTATATGGAATGACGGAAGGAGGCGGAACAATCAATCCGCTCAATGCCAGAAAACCTGGTTCCTGTGGTAAAGCCTATAGCAATCATGAGTTAAGGATTGTCAATGAACAAGATGAATTCTTGCCGGCAAATACTGCTGGAGAGATTGTCTTCCGTGGTCCATCTTTAACACTGGGTTATTGGAACAATAAAGAAGAAACAGATAAAGCCTATCGAAACGGTTGGATGCATTCGGGTGATATTGGCTATATGGATGAAGAAGGGTATTTGTATTTTCTTGACCGCAAAAAAGACATTATCCGCAGAAGTGGAGAAAATATCTCGCCAGCGGAAGTCGAGAAAGTCTTGATGGCACACCCAAGTATTGTTGAAGCCGCCTGTATTGCTGTCCCGGATGAAATTAGAAACGAAGAGGTAAAGGCTTATTTGGTAGTCAAGGAAGGGGAACTAGTTAGACCAGAGGAAATCATTGAATGGTGTGAAAATAACCTGGCAAAATTTAAGATTCCTAAATATATTGAATTTCGCTCTCAACTACCAAAAACGAAAACATTAAAGATTCAAAAGAACATACTAAAACAGGAAAAGGCAGATTTACGAATTGGGGCTTGGGACTCCACACTGAAAAGAATCTATTCAAAAGAAAGATGACTACATTTGAAGAAATAGAGTGGAAACCAAAAGGTGCTTGGGTATACTTTGTGTATTGGATAAAGTAGTGTAAAAATTTATTTTTAAGTGGGAGAACCTATTATAAACCCAAACTTCTCTGAGAAGAGTTTGGGTTTTCAGAGGTGTTTACTTAATGCAAATTGACAAAAGTGGTAGGAGGAATAAAGTGCTAAAAATAGGTGATGTCTTTACATGGGAGAGAACTTTTACAAAAGAAGATGTTTTGGAGTTTGGACGAATTTCGGGTGATCAAGGTGAGCATCATATAGAACCTGATGAAAATGGACTTTTAATGGTTCAGGGTTTATTAACTGCAAGTATAGGAACCAAGATTGGTGGTGATTTAAACTATATTGCAAGGGAGATGGTGAATGAATTTATTCGTCCAGTTTTTACTGGAGACACCATTACATGTGAAATTAGTCTTACGAATGTTCAACAGTTGGAAAGTTTTAAAAAGCTGGAAATGAAGACGATATATCGTAATCAAAAAGGGAAAGAAGTAATAATTGGGTCAAGTTATGGAATAATTCGGGACTAAGTAAATTGGACCACACATATTTAGATATGTGTGGTATTTTTAATATCAATTGATTACCCTATTTAACCGAAATACAAAACCTCTTGTTTATGAGGATTTTAAAACGAAATTGATTTCTTCTTGTATATCGTATTTTTTAATTTTATTGTAGAGAGTTGTACGACTGATTCCTAAATTTTCTGCAGCCTTTGTACGATTTCCTTTTGATTTTATTAATGCTTCTATGATGGCTTGTTTATCTGCATTGTGTATAACATTTTCACGGTTCAAATCTGGCTTTGGCTTTGATTTGATCGTATGAGATTTACGTAGAATATCTTCCTCTTCCTTATTTAAGAGTTCGTTTGGAAGGTGCTCCATATCAATCCAAGCAGAGTTACTAAAATAATAAGCCCTTTCCAGAATATTTTGTAGTTGTCTAACATTCCCTGGCCAGTGATAGTTTTGAAAAACTTTAATCACTTCTGGGGATACTCCTGTAATATTTTTTTCTGTATTTGCCTTTTTGTTTAACTCCTCGATAAAGTGTCTACATAATATGGGAATATCATCAAGACGTTCTTTTAATTGTGGTATTCTTAGTTGAATAACGTCAATACGATAATATAAGTCTTCTCTAAACTTCCCTTCTTTCACTAATTCTAGTAAGTCTTTATTCGTAGCAGAGATAATACGGACGTTTACTTTCGTTGTTGTCGTAGCACCTACCCGTTCAAATTCTTGTTCCTGTAATACTCTTAATAACTTCGCTTGTAATGCTAACGGCATTTCTCCAATCTCATCAAGAAATAATGTACCATTATTTGCAAGTTCAAACTTTCCTGGTTTTCCACCCTTTTTTGCCCCTGTAAAGGCTCCATCGGCATAACCAAAAAATTCCGATTCTAATAGTTCTTCTGGAATTGCCGAGCAATTTACCTTAATAAATTTTCCTTTTCTTTCCGAAGTCTTATGAATTCCCTCTGCTAGTAATTCTTTTCCAGTTCCACTTTCTCCAGTAATTAATACATTCGATAAAGATTTTGCCGAAATAATTGATTCACGTTTTAATTTTTCCATTCCTTCGTTAATTGAAATGATATGATCAAAATGGTGAGATCCTTTTGAAATACGGTTTAGTTCATCTCGGTAGTAAGTGATTTGACTTTCTAATTTGTCCATATGGATTAGCATCTCTTTCCACGTTTCTAATTGTTTAAAGATAATTTTATAGATCGCTCCTAGTTTTTGACCATTTTGATATATTGGCATTTGGGCTACAATACATTTCCGATTATTAATTTCAATTAATTCTCCTTCGATTTTTTTATCGAATATTAGACTTTGTTTATAATTAATTTCAGGTACAATTTCAGAAATACTATGTCCAACTACTTTTTGAGAATCCTTTAAATTTAAAAGATCTCTAATTCCTTTGTTTGTCATTGTAATGTATCCATTATTATCTGTAATGAGTACACCGTCATAGGATAAGTCTAATGCACTATCTAATAATTTTCTAATATTATTCGTTGTTTCTAGTTCATCGGCAATGCTTTCATAGGAAGTGATATCTCGAAATACGATAAGTACTTCGTGCATTTGGTCTAATTCACGAATGGGGATAAAGGATGCTATGACGGTAAGGCGCTTAAAATCAATTCTTTTAGATAGTTGTGGTTTTCCAGATTTAAACGTATCTTCAATCCATTTTTTGAATGACGGAAAAATTAATTCAATATTTGCGCCAGTTAATCCAGTGTTATTTATTTTTAAAAGATTTAACAATGCCTGATTAAATGAGGTTATAGTAAAATTTTTATCGATGGATATAACTGCATCTTGTAAATGCTCGATAAGAGATTTCATGCGATGAAGTGTATCTTCTAAATAGGTCATATTGGAATGAACGATATCTGATTTTGTCATAATTCCATATACATTATTGTTGTCATCTAGTACTACTGCTTGACTAACATTTCCTTCTATCATTATTTCTCTTGCTTCTAATAAATCCTGATTCTTAAAAATAGTGACAACGTTTTCATTTATGAAGGATTTTAAAGAATAATCCATGGGAAAATTATCTAACAGTGCTCGATAAATTGAATATTTATGTACAATTCCTATTAACTTATTATTCAAAGTGATACAGCAAATATCAACTCGATGATTTAAAAATCCGGAGATAGCTTCCCGAATGGTGCTATTAGGAGATAGGTTAATATAATCCCTCGTAGAAAAGTCACTAACGATCATTTAGCATTCACCCCAATAATATATTTAAATTTTCTATATTTATTATATATTTGTTCAATTATAAATACAAGTGTTAAACAATCTGAACAGTTGTTCAATAGGATTAACAACTTGTTCAATTTACAAACAGATGCAAAATATGACTTTATTATATATAGAAATTTTGCAAATACTGATATGAGTGCTAATATATTTACTTTTCTATTTATTTAAAAATATTGGCATGAAATTTGCATATTAATAGTGAAAGAATTTGTAAATCAAAAGGAGGATAGGTTGATGGGGTATGAAACAATTCGCTATGAAGAAAGCGAACACATTGCCAAAATCACGCTAAATTTACCTGAGCAAAGGAATCCCTTATCCGAAGTAGTAGTAGAGGAACTTATTGATGCTGTTAGGAAGGCGGATAAAGATGATAATGTCCGAGTGATTATCCTAACTGGTGAAGGAAAGGCATTTTCAGCAGGAGGAAATATTAATGATTTTGAGAAGAATTTAGCGAAGACTGCACCTGAACATTATTTTGAAGGGCTCGAAAGTACAGAAGTATTCAGGCTTGGGGCTGAGATTAATACACCATTAATTGCAAGTGTGAATGGAGCCGCATTGGGTGGAGGAACTGGACTAGTTGCTATGTCGCATATTGCCATTGCTTCTTCAACAGCAAAATTAGGTCTTACAGAATTAAGACTAGGCCTCGTACCTTTTGTCATTATGCCATGGGTGCGTCGAGCTGTTGGTGACCGTAAAATGCTGGAGTTAATGTTAACTGCTGATATTATCACTGCAGAACAAGCAAAAGAGGTTGATCTTGTACATCGTGTCGTACCTCCTGAAGATTTAGAAAAGGAAACCCTTGAAGTTGCTAGAAAAATAGCTTCATATAGTCCGCTGGCAGTGAAATTAAGTTTAGATGCTTTTTTCAATACAGAACAAATGGATTTGATGAAATCATTTGATTATTTGTCTACTTTACGTCTTGTATCGTTCATGAGTGAAGATTTAAATGAAGGTGCGAAAGCTTTCTTAGAAAAGAGAACACCAAATTGGAAAGGAAAATAAAAAAGGAGAGTGTATAATATGGCACAGGTTGTATCTGAAATGTCAGGAAGTGTTTGGAAGGTAGAGGTTAAAGAAAATGAGGCAGTGAAAGCTGGAGATGTCCTTGTTATTCTGGAATCAATGAAGATGGAAATACCAATTGAATCTACTGAAGATGGAGTTGTTACCTCTTTAAAGGTAGGAGAAGGTGACTTCGTTCAAGAAGGCGGCGTTGTTGCTGTAGTAAGTAATGGATAACTAAAAAAGGAGGGGTAAAATGAAAAAAGTAAGAATTGGTGCAGGGCAAGGTTTTTATGGGGATACTTTTGAAGCTGCTGTTGCAACTGCTGAAAAAGGAAATGTCCAATATATATGTTCCGATGCTCTTGCTGAACTGACAATGTCCATTTTATCAAAGGACAAAAAGAGAGACGAGAACTTAGGTTATACGAAAGATTTAACAGTTCAAATGAAGCAATTACTTCCATATATGAAGGAAAAAGGAATCAAATTATTAACGAACGCTGGAGGAATTAATCCAATAGGTGCTCAACAGGAAGTTATTCGTGTTGCCAAAGAAATGGGTATTAGCAACATTAAGGTAGCTGTTGTAACAGGGGATAATGTCCTCAATCGAATTGACGAACTTCAAGATTCGGGATATACACTCGAAGATATAGAAACAGGCGTTCCGTTAGATAAAGTGAAAGATAAACTTCAGTTTGCAAACGCATACATCGGTGCTCGTCCGATTGTAGAGGCATTACAAAAAGGTGCGGATATTGTAATTACAGGTCGCACGACAGATACAGCTCAATTTCTAGCTCCATTAATTTATGAATTTGGCTGGGCTGAGGATGAATGGGATAAGTTAGCAAGTGGTATCTTTATGGGACATTTATTAGAGTGTTCGGCACAATCCACTGGTGGTAATTATAGTGGAAAATGGTGGGAAGTAGAAGGCATGGACAAGATGGGTTATCCCATTGCAGAAGTGGATGAATCTGGAGAATTTATTGTTACTAAAGTGGAAGATCAAGGAGGGTTAGTAACGGTTGATACCGTAAAAGAACAAATGCTTTATGAAATACATGATCCTTCTGCTTATATTACACCAGACGTTATCCTTGATTTAACCAATGTAACTTTGGAAAACGTTGGTGAAAATCAAGTGAAAGTGAGCGGAACAAGAGGGAAAGCTCGTCCTGAGACATTAAAAGTAGTAATGGGTTATGAAAATGGATATGCGAGTCAAGTTGTTGTTGGTTATTCATGGCCAGATGCATTGTTAAAAGCAAAAAAACTAGAAAAAATTATACGTAATCAGATAAAAGATAAACAATTAAATTATGATGAAGTACGTGCAGATTATATTGGTTATAACTCCTTACATGGACCACTAGCACATGGTGATGGAAATGATTTAAATGAGGTATATCTACGGATGATAGTAAGTTCGAAGTCGAAGGGAGAAGCAGCGAGCTTCCGTAGACTATTCCCACCACTTGGACTAAATGGACCACCGACAATGGGAGGATTTCTTGGAAATATGTCACCAAGAGCATTAATTGGAATGTGGTCAACACTCATCCCTCGTGAATTAGTTGAAGATCATATTAAGATTCAAGTGGAGGAGGTAGACCAATATGACAACAGTACAATTAAGTGAAATTTCTCAAACTCGAGCTGGAGATAAAGGAAATAAGGTTAACATTGGCTTATTTGCCCCGAATGAAGAAATTTATAAAGTATTATTAGAACAAGTAACGCCGGAAAAAGTAAGAGAGCATTTTACAGGACTGGTTGAAGGAGAAGTAGTCCGTTATGAACTGCCGAATATTCATGCAATGAATTTCGTTTGTTATGATGCCTTAGATGGTGGAGGATCATCTTCTTTACGTGTTGATAATCTAGGTAAATGTTTTGGCGGGAATTTAATGCGGATGGAAATAGAAATTGAGGAAGATTTAGTGAGATTATAAAGTGAGGTGACGCTTAATGAAATCATATGAACCATATTTTAAAGAGGAACATCATGAATTGCGAAAGGTAATTCGAAAATTTGTAGAGAAAGAAATTGCACCACATGTAGATGAATGGGAAGAGGCAGGAATATTTCCTAGAAGTTTATTTAACCGAATGGGTGAATTGGGCTATCTCGGTCTAAAGTATCCAGAATCAGTAGGTGGCCAAGGTGGAGATTACTTTTCAGCACTCGTTTTAGCAGAAGAAATGAACCGATGTGGTTGTGGAGGAGTACCGATGGCTATCGCGGTTCAAACGGATATGGCGACACCTCCTGTATATAAATTTGGTACAAAGGAACAACATGAACATTTTCTTAAACCAGCTTTAAATGGAGAAAAAATCGCCGCAATTGGGATTTCAGAACCAAATAATGGTTCGGACGTTCAAGGAATTAAAACGAGAGCAAGACGTGATGGTGATGAGTGGGTAATTAACGGAACGAAAACATTTATTACGAATGGAACGAGAGCTGATTTTGTTGTTTTAGTTGTTAGAACGAACGACCGACCAGGATCAAAGGGAATTAGTTTGATCTTGGTTGAGACAAATCGACCTGGTTTTTCTGTTAGTAAAAAATTGGATAAAGTAGGAATGCGTTCTTCCGATACAGCAGAATTAATTTTTGATAATGTTCGAGTTCCTTATGAAAACTTACTTGGGGAAGAAGGAAAAGGCTTTTATCAAATTATGTGGCAGCTACAAGGGGAAAGATTAATCGGTGCTGCAGGAAGTATAGGAAGTGCAGACTTTTTATATGAAAAGGCATTGGAATATGCTAAGACAAGAAAGACCTTTAATAACCCGATTGGAAACTATCAAGTAATTGCACATCTCTTAGCTGAGATGAAAACTGAAATTGAAGTGTGTCGTGAACTGACTTACTCGACGGCTTATCGCTTTGCAAAAGGAGAAGCACCACCGAAAGATATTTCGATGGCAAAACTAACAACTGCACAAATGGCTCATTGGATAGCAGATCGAACACTACAAATTTATGGTGGTAACGGATATATGGCTGAATTCCCAATTGAGCGATTTTGGAGAGATTCACGACTTGCTCGTATTGGAGGAGGAACAGACGAAATTATGAAAGAAATTATTGCCAAACAAATTGGCTTATAGGGAGGGATGCTAAATGGCTCATTGGATTTTTACTGAAGAACATGAAATGTTTCGTGAATCTGTAAAGAAGTTTGTAGAAAAAGAAATTAAACCGTATGTTGAACAATGGGAAAAAGACGGAGAAGTACCAAGAAGCATGTACAAGCGATTAGGTGAGTTAGGTTATTTAGGAATTAAGTTTCCTGAAAAATATAGTGGTCTCGGTTTAGATGTAATAACTGAAGCCGTTTATACAGAAGAAATGGCAAAAAGTGGTGCGGGTGGGGCCAATGCATCCTTAGGAGCTACTCTTGGAATTGCATTATCTAATGTTTGGAAATATGGAAACGAAGAACAAAAACAAAAATATCTTGTTCCTGCTATTAAAGGAGAAATTATAGCGGGATTAGGTATTACAGAGCCTAGTGGTGGATCAGACGTAGCTGCGATGAGGACAAGGGCGAAGAAAGATGAGGATTATTATATTCTAAACGGATCAAAGACATTTATCACAAATGGTGTAAATGCTGATTATGTCGTTGTTGCTGCAAAGACCTCTGATGGTCCAACACATAGAAACATTAGTTTATTTGTAGTTGATACGACTTCAGAAGGTTATTCAGTGGGTAGAAAGTTAAAGAAACTAGGTTGGCGCTCTTCGGATACAGGGGAAATTTTCTTTGATAATGTGAAAGTACCAAAGGAAAACCTTATAGGGGAAGAGAATCATGGGTTTTATTATATTATGCAAAACTTCCAATATGAAAGAATTACGATGGCTATAGGGAGTGTTGCATTAGCAGAATTAGCGTTGGAAGAAGCCATGAAATACAGTAAAGAGAGAATTCAATTTGATAGACCGCTTTCTGAAATTCAAGTACTACGCCATAAAATGGTAGATATGGCTGTTGATATTGAAAAAGCAAGAAATATAACGTATCGAGCACTTTATAAATTTCATAAAGGAGAAGATGCTGTTACAGAAGCAACTATGGCAAAGGCTTATGCTACAGAAATGGTTTGCCGAGTAACAGATGAAGCTGTACAAATCCACGGAGGAAATGGATATATGATGGAATATCCGGTACAACGTTATTGGCGTGATGCACGTATCCAACCTATAGGTGGTGGGACAACCCAAATAATGAATGAAATATTAACGAAACGATTAGGTATTATTTCATAAGATTAAAAAGGGAGAGTGAATTATAATGGAACGTGAAAATAGAGTATTAAGAGAAAAGGAAAGAGTACTAAAGGGTGGCCCGGATCATGACAAAATAAAAAAAATTGGAAAATTATTTGTCCGTGATCGATTAAAGTTATTTTTTGATGAGGAAGAGCCTTACTATGAAACAGGTTTATTTGCAAATGTGTTAAATGAGCGACTACCAACTGATGGGGTTGTTGCTGGAACAGGTAAAATAGATGACAGAATTGTATATTTTACCGCTAGTGACTACACGGTAAAAGCTGGTTCTATGGGGGGATATCACAGTGAAAAAATATTAAGAATTCAGGAATCTGCTATTCGTGGAAAACGCCCTATTCTTTATCTTATCGACTCTTCAGGTGGTCGTATTGATGAGGCTGGAGGGTACCATGTAGAGAAATATTCAGGTGGTAAAATATTTTATAATCACAGTGTTCTTTCAGGAAGGGTCCCTCAAATTGCCGTACTATACGGGCCGTGCTTTGCAGGGACAGCTTATATGCCTGTATTTTCAGACTTTTCGGTTATGGTTAATAAAACATCTGGTATGGCAATTGCATCACCAAGAATGGTACAAATGGCAACGGGTCAGCAAACAGATGTTGAAGAATTAGGTGGCGCAAGAATGCATGCTTCAAAGAGCGGTTCTATTGATTTTGTCGCTGAATCGGAGGAAGATGCTGCACAATTTGTTAAGAAATTATTAACCTACTTACCAAATCACTTTGACGATGATTTACCAGAATATCCAGCGGTACCACCAAAACGTGACCCGAAAGAAATAGATAATATTATCCCTAAAGAACCAAATAGTCCGTACGATGTTCGTGTTTTGATTGAATCAATAGTTGATGGGGATAGTTTCTTAGAAATAAAAGAAGACTTCGCGAAAGAACTTGTGACAGGTTTTGCAAGATTGAATGGGAAAACAGTTGGTGTTGTAGCTAACCAACCAAAATATAAAGGTGGAACTATTTTCCCAGAATCTGCAGATAAAGGAGCAAAATTCGTTTGGACTTGTGATGCTTACAATATACCATTACTTTATCTATGTGATACACCAGGATTTATGGTTGGAACAAAAGTAGAACAAGAAGGTATTTTAAGAAAAGGAAGAAACTTTATTTATGCAAGTTCATGTGCTAATGTGCCGAAAATGTGTGTGATTGTTCGTAAAGCTTATGGTGCAGGTATTTATGCAATGGCTGGACCAGCATATGAGCCTGATACTACAATTGCCTTACCTTCTGCTGAAATTGCTATTATGGGACCAGAAGCAGCTATTAATGCTGTTTATTATAATAAGATTCAAGCAGTGGAAGATCC
This sequence comes from Oceanobacillus salinisoli, assembly GCF_009733865.1. Lineage (GTDB taxonomy): Bacteria > Bacillota > Bacilli > Bacillales > Amphibacillaceae > Oceanobacillus > Oceanobacillus salinisoli. The sequence continues at coordinate 184,809 of NZ_WOFB01000007.1, forward strand.
TAAGGAAAGAGCAGAACTCGTTAAGAAACTACGTGACGAGTATCGTGCGGGCTACGATATTATGAAATTATCTGGCGAACTTGTAGTGGATGATTTAGCTGTGCCCAGTGAATTAAGAAAAGAATTAATTACACGTTACGAGACATTTGCAAATAAAGATTTTCCACTTCCTGCTAGGAAGCATTCTACCATTTTAAGCTAAAGATAAATGATAAATTCTGAACATTTATAATATAAATAATATTAAAGTCGGCAGGAGGGAAAAAAATGAGTGAAGTAAATATAGCGCATTCAACTTACAATATGGAATTTGATTTACCTTATAAAAGTAAAGAAGAAATTCGAGAAATACAGAATAGAAATTTAAAAAGACAAATGAAACTAATTGAACAACACCATCCTTACTATCGAAAGAAGTTTAAAGAATGGGGGCTTGAGTTTAGTGATATTCAAACTGTTGATGATCTAGAAAAAATCCCATTAACTTATAAATCCTCCCTATTAGAGAATCCAACTGAGTTTCGTTTACAGTTAACTCCAGAAGAGTCGGAATTGGAAGAAATAATTTCCTGGGATGTTATGTATACAACTGGTACTACTAGTGGAAAACCAACCCCTTTTTTTAATACATCGTATGACTTTTTAGCTACTACGATGTTTAGAAAAAGAATGAGTGACATTTCAGGTTTTCATGAAGATGACACGATTATTAATTTATTCCCTTTGGGCTCTGTACCACACCTAGGATATTTGGGTGTAATTGGTATCGCAAATTCAATAGGAGCAAATTTAGTTTGTACTCATACTGGTTCTAAACATAAAGAATTTCCAGTTCATAATTCTTTAGATGAAGCAGTGAAAATAATAGAAAAGAAAAAAGGAACTGTATTGACTGGTATTTCTAGCTATATTCGCCGAGTAATTATGCGAGCGGAAGAACTTGGGTCTGATCTATCGTCAGTTCGGTACTGTTGGTTATTAGGTGAATCTTGCCCAGATGGTTTACGAAAAGATATTAAGCAAAGATTAGCTAAGCTTGGTGCTAGGGATGTAATAGTAACAACTGGTCTAGGATTTACTGAGATGCAGGGAACGACAGTTGAATGTAAGGAATTTAGTGGCTTTCATAATCCTGTTCCAGATCTTGCTTATTTGGAGATAGTGGATGAGAAAACTGGGAAACGGGTTCCAGATGGAGAAAGGGGCTTATTAGTTGTTTCTCATCTAAATCGTAGAGGGACTGTTCTGCTTCGTTATGTCGTTGGAGATATCACTTCTATTACTCATGAGCAGTGTCCGCACTGTAAACGTAATGTTCAACGGTTAATAGAACAGTCGGTTAGAACTAAAGAATTGGTTAATTTGCGAGGAACTCTAATCAATCCCACGATTTTAAAAGACGATTTAACCCAAGTTAGTGGTTTGTTAGAATACCAAATTGTTTTCGATAAAGTTAATCCAGAAGATCCTTTGTCAGAGGATTGTCTACGATTAAGAATTGCAACAGAGAGAACAGATAAAGAAAAAATGATAGAAGAATTAACACTAGTAACGGGCAAGGCAGTGGAAATGAAGCCGGAAATTGAATTTTGTGACATTAATGAAATCTATGACCCTACTGTTACATTGAAATCTAACCGAATAGTGGATAATCGACCAGTACTGGAATAGTAATGGGGTGCAGAAATATGTTAAATGAAAGATTGAAGAATAAACAGTGGTTTAATCGAACAACGCAAGAATTATTTATAGAAACGTGTAAGAACAGGCCGGATAAAATAGCCATTGTGTATCAAGAAAAGTCGATTACATTTAATGAATTGCAGAATAATGTAAACAAAGTCGCCAATGCTCTTATTAAACTAGGAGTTAAACCAGGCGATAGAATTACAACCTTGCCAAGTTCTACCCCAGAGTTTGTTTATGTGTATTTTGCGACATTGCAAGTAGGAGCGGTTATTAACCCACTAAATCTATTATGGGGAATACGGGAAATAGAAAGTGTTTTAGAGCGAAATGACCCTAAGATTATTATTACAATAGATGAGCAGAAGGGTAAAAATTACATTGAACTGTTACGAAGTGCGATTCCCGACTTAAATTTTAAAGACAGTAGAAGTCTATCAAGTGAAAGAATACCATCCCTAACAAATATGATTAGTTTAAGTCAGGATAACCTTATCTATGATGGTTTTCTAGATTTACATTATTTGATGGAACAGACTGATAGTCATGATGAAGATATAAAAGAGAGAATGAAAGAACAGAAAAATACAGATATACAGTTTATTTGTCAAACATCAGGTACAACAGGGCTTTCTAAGAGTGCCCTTTGGGATCATAGACCACCATTAGCAACTGTTAATTTTAGTGTGAGAAATATCATGTACGATGAGAATGATTCATATATCAATTTTGGACCATTCTTTCATAATAGTGGAATTACCGCTATCAACTTAACCTTAGCATATACTGGCACAACTCTTTATTTACTAGAAGACTTTAATTCGAAAAAAGCATTAGAGTATATTGAAAAATATAAGATAACAACAACATTCGGATTTTCTGCGCACTGGCAAGGATTATTAAAAGATTCTAGTTTCACAAGAAGTAATTTTTATATAAGAAAAGCACTTGTGGCTGGGGATGCAAAAACTTACGAAATGGCACGTGATATGTGCTCTGGGTCAAAAAATATTGTGATGTTATATGCCCAAACAGAGAGTGGACCACTCATTTCATTGGGAGAATCTGATTGCATGAATGATGAGATTAATAAATACACCCATGGAAGACCTTTACCTGGAGTAGAAGTAATAATAAAGTCACTAGAAACAGGTCAAGAATTAACAAATGCTGAAGGGGAAATTTGTTATAGAAGTCCCTTTATGTTCAAGGGGTATTATAAGCAATCTGATGAAACAAAGAAAGTATTTGATAAAGACGGTTATTTCCATAGTGGGGACTTTGGCAATTTTCGTAATGGATATATTACTTATTTAGGCCGTCTGGGCGGGGTCATTAAATCAGGTGGAGAGAATGTTTCTACATCACGTGTGACTACGCAGTTAGTTGACTTACTTCAAGATGATATAGAGGATGCTCAAACAGTTGGTATTGATGATGAATATTGGGGGAAGAAGGTAGTTTCATGGATTCAATTAAAATCAAATATTGAAGAAGTGGATACCAAAGTTCTCCGTCACAAACTCAAAGGCCAGATGGCTGATTATGAGATACCTAAGGAAATACTTGTATGGAAAAACGAATGGCCTATAACAGCAGAAGGTAAGATAGATTTTAAAAAACTTGCAGCCGAAGCTGAGAAAGTATTGACATAATAAAAGTTTATAATGGGAACCTCTGTGAAGGTTCCCTGTAAAAACATCAATATAAAAGGGGTTATTTATATGAAGGGAAAAATAAGATATTTGAATTTAATAGTATTTGTTTCCTTACTTTTGCTATTAACAGCATGTACTAGTTCTACAAGCTCCGAAGCGGAGTCGAGTAGTGACAGTAGAATAGACGGAAATTCGGAATATAAATTTACTTTTAATATTTCCTATCCTCCTGCTGCGGATGGAAGTGTGCTAATGAGAAGTACAGAGGAATTTGCTCAGAGAATCGAAGAAAGAACTGATGGACGTGTGGAAATTGATTTATTTTTTAGTAACCAATTGGTACCTCAAGATCAACTAATGGATGCATTAAAAAATGATACAGTTGATTTAGGTTATTCTGGTCCACAATACTACGGGGATACAATACCTACTTCTTTCTTTACAAACATACCTTTTTTAGCTAAAGATATTGATCATTTAATGAGTTTAATTAGAGAAAAAGGAATCCATGAGATTTATCAAAGGGAATTGGAAGAAAATGGAGTTAAACTACTCACTTATGGTCCTGCGGGTGAATATGGATTATTGAGTAAAAAGCCAATCCATTCAGTAGAAGATATGAATGGCTTGAATTTGAGAGCTGCTGGTGGACTATGGACTCCTTGGTATGAAGAAGTAGGTGCATCTCCTGTTAATGTAGCTGCTGCAGAAACATATGAAGCATTGCAACGTGGAACTGTTGATGCAATCCCTTATCCATATTATTCTTTAAGAGATTTTAACCTTCATGAAGTAGTAGATTATATTACAGTACCAGGAGTTACCCCTGCTGCTATAATGGCAGGATATATTAGCTTAGATACATGGAATGAACTTCCTGAAGATATCCAAGAAATTATTACAGAAGTATCTGCGGAAATTGAACAAGAAAGTATTGAAGAATATAAGAGAGATAGGGAAGTTACTTTAGAATTTGCTGAAGAGAAAGGTGTAGAAGTAATAGAGTGGACAGATGAAGAATATGAAAAATTTGTGGAATCCAGTCAAATAGTATGGGATAACTTTGCAGACTTAAATGAAAATACATCAGAGATTATGGACATCATTCGTGAAAATCAATAGGGTGATTTAATTCATTTTTAAGTGGGACATTATCCCGATTAAAAATATTTCTAATCAAAATTAGAGAAAGGAGAAAAAATGAGGAAGTTCATTCAAATTATAAATAAAATCAATGAAATAGCGATGTGGATTGTTGGTTTTATGTTGTTAATAATGGGTATTTTATTATTTTATGCTGTCATAATGAGATACTTTTTTAATAATTCTCCTTCTTGGTCTTTTGATTTGACAGGATTGTTAACTGGATATGCTGCATTTCTTGGAGGAGGATATGCTTTGTTACAAGGTGCTCATGTTCGAGTAGATATATTTTATGAAAAATTCTCTTTAAGAACACAGAGTTTATCGAATATCATTTCTTCTACACTATTATTCCTGTTAGTAATTGTTCTAGTTTGGAAAGGGATGGAAGAAGTGTTAACGAATTATCAGAACAATACAATTGCATCTACTGGTCTAAACATTCCTGTTTGGATTAAATGGGTGATGCTTCCCTTAGGGGGGGTATTATTAGGCATACAAGCAATAGCCCATTTAATACAAGACTTTTACGTAGTAATAAAGGGGAAAAGAATGTTTGATTAAACAAAGGGGGACAGATAATGGATCCAGGGATTATGGCATTAATACTTTTTGGCTCTTTGCTTTTGTTAATAGCGATAGGTACACCAATTGCATTTGCGATGGGCGGAGTTTCTTTAATATTCGGTTTTATATTCTGGGGAGGTCCTCCTAGTATTGATGCATTTACACTTGGAGCTTTTGGAAAAGCGCAAGAATTTGTATTATCGGCAGTACCTTTATATATATTAATGGCTGCGATATTACAATATAGTGATTTAGCAGATGATTTGTATGAAGTGGTGTACCGATGGTTTGGAGGAGTGCGTGGTGGTTTAGCAGCTGGTACTACAATCATTTCCTCTATCTTCGCAGCAATGGTTGGTATTGCTAGTGTTGCAACGGCTACGTTAGGACTAGCTGCTAGGCCATCAATGTTAAAACGTGGTTATGATGATCAACTGGTAATGGGCACAATTATTGCAGGAGGGGCCTTAGGTATCTTAATACCTCCAAGTATCATCATGATTATTTATGCTTCAGAAGCAAGTGTATCCGCTGGATCAATGTTCATGGCTGGAGTAGTCCCCGGAATTTTTGCTGTTGTCATATTTATAGGGTACGTACTAATTCTTTCTTGGATTAAGCCAAATTATGGTCCTGCTATCTCTAAAGAGGAAAAGTTTTCATGGGTAGAAAAATTGAGTTCACTAAGGGGCGTAGTTTTACCTGTTTTTGTAATAGTACTCGTTTTGGGTTCTATTTATACTGGGGCAGCTACACCAACGGAAGCTGCAGCAGTAGGGGTAACTGGGGCATTAATCAGTGCAGCAATTAAACGAAAGCTAACCTTTGCAAATTTAAAAAGTATTCTTTCTATGGCTGTTAAGCTGAATGCAATGGTGTTTTGGATATTAATTGTAGCTGCTGCATATTCACGAATTGTTTCAGTAACAGGCGTTGGTGCTTGGTTTGCAGATACAGTAACTTCTCTAGATGTGAATAGGTGGGTAACATTGATTCTAATGCAGGCCGTTTTCTTTGTGCTTGGGATGTTTATAGATCCATCAGCTATTATTTTAATGACAGGTCCATTATTTCTTCCCGTTGTTACTGAATTAGGTTTTGACCCTATATGGTATGGAGTTTTATTTGTTATAAACATGTGTATGGCATATATGACGCCACCATTTGGATTTAACTTATTTGTAATGAGAGGGGTTGCAACTGATGTTAGTATAGGTACGGTTTATAAGTCGGTTTGGCCGTTTGTTGGTTTATATATACTTATAATGGCAATTTTAATTATATTCCCAAGTTTAGTTTTATGGTTACCTAATTTAATGATTAATTGAGTATTTGGGTTCTGATGTGCTGCATTGTTGTATGATCGTTTATTGAGGAGAAAGGGAGATAATTAGCACCGATTGCTCGTATAAATTTAACAATAGAGTCAGAATTCTAGCAAGTATTTATAATAATCATTTTGAGAATATTTTGTATAGGGGGGATGGCTATGTCAAGTATTATTAATAGGATTGCAGTAGGAGATATTATTCGAAGGAATGCTTCAAGGTTTCCAGAAAAAATCGCCCTTATTGAAGGGGAAAAAGAGATAACTTACAAAGAATTAGATGAATTAACAAATAAACTAGCAAACTATTTACTAAGTTTAGGCTTAAAAAAGGAAGATAAAGTAGCGACCCTTTATGAAAATTCATGGGAATATGCTTTATTGTTTATGGGGATCGCAAAAGCTGGATTGATTTGGGTTCCAGTAAATCCAAATATTTCAATTGAGGAAAAAAAATATATATTAGAGTTTGTGGAAGCAAAATTTGTCATTGGAGAAAAAAGACTAATAACAAATGAGATAGAAAAATTGAGAGAGTCTTGTTCCGACATATTAGAAACAAGCAATACTAATAGGTTAGTTGATTATATTGATCTTCAGCAGACCGAAGAACCAATAGTGGATATTCAAGACAGAGATGTCTCCCACATTATGTTCACAAGTGGCACAACAGGAAACCCTAAAGGAGTTATGACAAGTCATCTTGCTATTTATATAGCTAGTTTAAGTAATATTATCGAAAATAATTTCCAAGAAGATGATTGCATGATTTCAATGATGCCGATGTTTCACTGTGCACAACATACATTAGTTATATCTGCTCTACACCGTGCTTCAACAGTTGTCGTATTAAATGGTTTTGAACCTGAGAATTTTATGCAAACGATCCATGAACATAAGGTTACACAAATTTTTGCACTTCCAATGATGTATCGTCTCGTTGTAAATCACCCAGAACGTTCCAAATATGATTTTAGTTCTTTAAGAAGATGTATATACGCTATGGCTCCAATGGATAAAGGTTTATTAGAAAAGTGTATTTCTGAATTTGGAGCTGATTTTGTTCTAGCTACTGGACAAACAGAAATCTATCCTTCAACAATGGTGTTTCGTCCTGAGGAACAATTACGTCGATTTGGATCATATTGGGGAATTTCTACCATTATCAATGATACAGCTGTCATGGATGATGATGGAAATATTTTAACAAAAGGTGAAGTTGGTGAGATTGTTCACCGCGGGCCAAATGTAATGATTGGCTACTACAAAAACGAAGAATCAACGAAGGAGAGTAAAAAATTTGGATGGCATCATACTGGTGATTTAGGTTATTGGGATGAAGATGGTCAAATGGTGTTTGTTGACAGAAAGAAAGACATTATTAAGACTGGTGGAGAAAATGTTTCATCTATGCAAGTCGAAAGTACTATTCTAGGCCATGAAGGTGTAATGAATGCTGTCGTTGTAGGATTACCGCATGATTATTGGTCAGAGGCAGTAACTGCTTTTGTTTTAAAACAACCGAATGCCAGTGTAACGGAGCAGGACATTATTGATCATTGTAAACAACATCTAGGCAGTTTCCAATCACCAAAATCCGTTATCTTTTTGGAAGAGTTTCCAATGACTGCTACAGGGAAAATTCAAAAACACATATTAAGAGACAAATACAACTCCCATTATGCTATGTCAAAATAAAATTTTATACTTTAGAATTTAAAAGGAGTGGATTATATTGTTTTCTAAAATATTAATCGCAAATCGTGGAGAAATAGCAGCAAGGGTTATTCGCACTTGTAAAAATATGGGGATAAAAACAGTAGCTATATACTCTGAAGCAGACGCTGATGCACCACATGTAAAGTTGGCAGATGAAGCATTTCTAGTCGGAAAGCCACAAGTGAACGAGAGCTACTTAAATATCAATAAAATTATTGAAATTGCTAAAGAGTCCGGAGCAGAGGCGATTCATCCTGGTTATGGTTTACTATCTGAAAACACAAATTTTGCTAATGCATGTGAGGAAGCTGGGATTGTATTTATCGGTCCATCTTCAGATGTTATTGCAAACATGGGAAGTAAAATTGAGGCAAGAAAGTCGATGCAAGATGCCGGCGTACCATTAGTTCCGGGTATTAATTATGCCCTAGAAGATAAACATGAGGCAGCTGAAGTTGCTGAAAGTATTGGGTTTCCAGTCATGTTAAAAGCATCCTCTGGTGGTGGAGGAATTGGTATGCAAGTAGCTAATAACAGTGATGATATTCTGAAAGCATTTGAAGGAAACCAAAAGCGTGCGAACGATTTCTTTGGCGATGGTGCAATGTACGTTGAAAAACTTATCGAAAATCCACGTCACATAGAAATCCAAGTGTTAGCAGATCAATATGGAAATACCGTTTATTTATGGGAGAGGGAATGTTCTATACAGCGCCGTAATCAGAAGGTAGTTGAAGAAGCACCATCTCCATTCCTTGACGAAGAAACAAGAAATAAAATGGGGAGAGTTGCAGTTAAAGCTGCAAAATCAATTGGCTATAGTAATGCAGGAACAATTGAATTTATTGTAGACGAAAATAAAAATTTCTACTTTTTAGAAATGAACACACGTCTACAAGTAGAACACCCTGTAACAGAAGAAATAACAGGACTAGATATCGTTGAACAGCAAATTCGAATTGCAGCAGGTGAAACACTAAAGGTTAAACAATCCGACATTACTAGAAATGGCCATGCAATAGAAGTACGAATTTATGCAGAGGATCCAAAAACTTTTTTCCCTTCTCCTGGGAAAATAAATTATTTGAAGGTTCCAAAATCAGAAAATATCCGTCATGAACTAGCTATTCATGAGAACTCTCAGATTACTCCATTCTATGATCCGATGATTGCCAAATTGGTCGTGAAGGGTAACACGAGGGAGGATGCAATACGATCAATGTCTAAGGCCCTTGAAGAATATAAAGTAGAAGGAATAAAGACCAATATTCCGATGTTGCAAAAGGTAATTGATCATCCAGCCTATATGGAAGGTGATACAACAACTAATTTCGTTGAAAAGTACTATAAAAAGGAACTTTCAAACAAGTAATGAGAGTGAAATATGTAGAAGGCGGGATCAAAGAAATGATTAAATTGGATATACACAAACACATAGCTATCATCACCTTAAACCGGCCAGAAGCAGCAAACGCTATGTCAAAGGGACTCCTTGATTCACTGAATGAAAAGATTTCTGAAATTAAGGAAAACCCAGATATCTACTGCGCGATTATAACAGGAGCCGGAGAAAAGGCTTTTTGCGCAGGAGCAGATTTAAAAGAAAGAAAAGGCATGTCTGAAAAACAGGTAATAGAAACAGTGCAATATATAGGAGAAACAGTTACAGCAGTTGAAAAATTGCGTATGCCAGTAATAGCAGCGATAAATGGAGGAGCGTTTGGTGGTGGATTAGAATTAGCACTTGCCTGTGATCTACGTGTCATTGCAAAAAATGCCAAACTAGGCCTAACAGAGACCTCTTTAGCTATTATTCCAGGTGCAGGTGGAACACAGCGATTACCTAGATTAATAGGGGTGGGACAGGCGAAGCGCCTCATATATACAGCTAAGGCAATTACAGCGACCGAGGCTCTGTCCCTTGGTCTAGTGGAACAGGTGGAAGAGAAAGACGATGTTTTATGTGAAGCATTATCTTTAGCTGAGGTTATCGCAAGTAACGGCCCCATTGCTCTACAGCAGGCCAAAACGGCAATCAATAAGGGAATCCAAACGGACATAACAACAGGGCTAGCAATTGAACATTTAGCATATAGAGAAACGATACCGACTATAGATAGAAAAGAAGGACTTCAAGCATTTAGCGAAAAACGTAAACCAAATTATAAAGGACAATAGTAGTAGGAGGATGTAACATGTCATCAATGGAAGAATTATACGAAAGACGAGAGAATATAGCAAAAGGTGGAAAAGAAAAATATCATAAAGTAAATGAAGAAAAAGGGAAGCTATTTGTCCGTCAGCGCTTAGAATTATTATTGGATGAAGGCATCAATCTTGAAGATGCCTTTTTCGCCAATTGCATGGAAGATGGCTTGCCAGCTGATGGAGTAGTTACAGGGGTTGGAAAAATAAATGGCCAAGATGTTTGTATAATGGCGAATGATTCTACCGTGAAAGCTGGTTCATGGGGAAAAAGAACGGTTGAGAAAATTTTGCGGATTCAGGAAACCGCAATGAAATTGGAACTGCCTATGTTCTATTTAGTTGATTCTGCAGGTGCTAGAATTACAGATCAAATCGAGATGTTCCCTGGTCGTAGGGGGGCTGGTCGGATTTTCCATAATCAAATCAAATTATCAGGCCGTGTCCCGCAAGTATGTTTACTATTTGGTCCTTCAGCAGCAGGTGGGGCTTATATACCGGCATTTTGTGACATTGTGGTAATGGTTGATGGAAATGCATCCATGTATTTAGGTTCTCCTCGTATGGCGGAAAAAGTAATTGGAGAAAAGGTTTCTCTTGAAGAAATGGGTGGAGCCAAGATGCATACGTCCGTATCAGGAGTTGGTGATGTCTTAGTAAATTCAGAGGAAGAGGCAATTTCTTATTCACGTAAATATCTAAGCTACTTTCCCGCAAATTTCCGTAACAATCCTAAAAAGGAAGAAATGAAGAAAGCAAAAAACTTTGAGAAAACTATTGAAGACTTAGTTCCTAAAAACCAAAATGCTCCATTTGATATGTATGATTTGATCACTCGTATTATTGATGAAAATAGCTTCTGTGAAGTAAAGAAAAGATTCGCCCCGGAAATCATTACAGGGCTTTCGCGTATTAATGGTAGACCAATTGGGATCATAGCAAATCAACCACGAGTTAAGGGTGGAGTTCTATTTACAGATTCAGCGGATAAATCTGCCAAGTTTATGCAATTATGTGACGCTTTTAATATTCCATTATTATTCTTAGTCGATGTTCCTGGGTTCATGATTGGAACGAAAGTTGAGAGGCAGGGTATCATCCGTCACGGGGCAAAAATGCTTTCCGCAATGAGTGAGGCTACCGTTCCTAAGATTTCTGTCATTGTTCGAAAAGCATATGGTGCCGGCCTTTATGCTATGGCAGGTCCAGCCTTTGAACCAGACTGTGTGTTAGCATTTCCAAATGCGCAAATTGCTGTTATGGGTCCTGAAGCAGCGGTGAATGCAGTTTATGCAAATAAAATTGCGGAGTTATCAGAAGAAGACCGCCCTGGATTTATTAAAGAAAAACAGGATGAGTATCGGAATGAAATTGATATTTATCGATTAGCATCTGAAATGGTGGTAGATGACATTATAGAACCTAATAGATTAAGAGAAGAATTAATTAATCGTTATTCAATTTATCAAGCTAAGAATGTTACTTTTACTGAGAGAAAACATGGAGTGTATCCAGTTTAACCGTTATAGGTGATATTACATTTCACACTAAAGGGAGGTAGAAATGTGAAGGGACAAGTAGTTATTATTACTGGTGGATCGAGCGGAATGGGGAAAGCGATGGCAATAAATTTTACCCAAAAAGGAGCTAATGTTGTAATAACCGGCCGGAATTCCGAAAGGTTGGAGGAAACAAAGAAGGAACTCAAACAATATGATGGAGAGGTTTTGACCGTTACAATGGATGTTCGCGAACCTGAACAAGCGCAGTTTATGGTTAATGAGACGGTAAATAGATTTGGAAAAATTGACCATTTGGTAAATAATGCGGCAGGTAATTTCATATGTCCAGCTGAAGATCTATCAGTAAATGGGTGGAATGCTGTGATTGACATTGTATTAAATGGTACCTGGTATTGTAGTCAGGCAGTTGCGAAACATTGGATAGCAACCAATACAAAGGGTAGCATCCTGAATATGGTCGCTACATATACATGGGGAGCTGGAGCAGGGGTTGTTCATTCTGCATCAGCTAAATCAGGTGTACTGACAATGACAAGAACACTAGCAGCAGAGTGGGGAGAAAAATATGGTATTCGAGTTAATTCTATTGCCCCCGGGCCGATTGAAAATACGGGTGGAGCAGACCGACTCTTCGGTTCAGAAGAGGAAACTAGGAAAGTAATTGAGAGCGTTCCATTAAAGCGTTTAGGAAAACCTGAAGAAGTTGCACATGTTGCTGCATTTCTTCTTTCACCTGAAGCTTCATATATTAATGGGGACTGTATTACAATTGACGGTGGAAAATGGCTTAAAGGTAACAGTGTAAATTAATAACGGAAAGATAGGGGTAATGGTAAACAGATTGCAAAATGTCTAGCTTCATTGCCCCTGCTTTTTACGAAAAGGACCTATATATAGGCTCTTGGAATTCCAGAGGTTAATACAATACGACGTGATTTCCAATAATTCAATGGAAATGCGGTTGAAATTGAAGACTTTAAGCCCATTTTCATAGTACTTTCAAAAAAGAGCATGACAAATATACCTCAGTTTATATATATATTTAAAAATTCAGGCAAATGGGTTATGGCTGAGAAAATATGCTTTATAAGAAATTCAGGTTCTATTTCTTGATGTGCATAACCAAGCATCTATGTGTTGACACATCATAATACCAAAGATACGAACGTACCACATCATGGTGGAACGATGTCTACTAGTTTCTAAATAGTAATCAATTTTCTCCGTTTATTAGACCGTTCTACTGAAGTACGGCGTTTATAAATGTTTTCCATTTATCTGGTTCCCTCGAAGTTTTAGGAAACAAACGTAGATTATCTTTCGGATGCGTATGGTATGACCTGGTATTGCATCAAGCAGTTGCCAAATATTGGATAGCAACCAAGACTAAGGGAAATATTTTAAATATGGTAGCTACGTATACGTGAGGAGAAAAATATGGTATTCAAGTTAGCGCAATAGCTCCAGGTCCAATTGAAAATACTGGAGTAGCTGATTGGCTATTTGGCTATGAAAAGGCCACTCAAAGGGTTATTCAAAGTGTACCTCTAAAAAGGTTTAGGTAAACCAGAAGAAGTATCGCATGCTCCAGCCATTTTAATATATCCTGAAGCGGATTTTATTAATGTAGATTGTATCACCATTGATGGTGGAAAATGGTTAAAAGGTGATCAACTATAAAACTACTAACTGAATTGAACTAATGAAAAAGGAGGAAATAGAATGAGTGATCCAGTTTTATATAAAAAGGAAAATAATAAAGCATATATTACGTTTAATCGACCAGAGCAAATGAATTCTATGACACCAGAAGGATTTAAAATGCTTGGAGATTATTTCTTAAAAGCTCAAGGAGATAAGGATGTAAGAGTAATTATCTTATCTGGATATGGGGATAAAGCTTTTTGTGCGGGAGCTGATTTAAAAGAAACTATCCCATTAGTTCAAGCTGGTAAGCTTGACCCGGAGACAACTAATAATGCTGTCTTAAAAGATACTCCAGTATGGAAGCCTATTATTGCTGCTGTTCATGGATTTTGCTTAGCAGGTGGGACAGAAATTCTAGAGGCCACAGATATTCGCGTAGCAACAAAAGATGCTAAATTTGGATTACCGGAACCGAAATGGTCAATTATGGCTGCAGCAGGTTCATTAGTACGATTAGTAAAACAAATTCCATATTGCAGAGCGATGGAGATACTCCTTACTGGTGAGCAAATTACTGCCGAAGAAGCAAAGGAAATTGGATTGATTAATAAGGTAGTGAACGACAAGGAAGCATTAATGAAAGAAGTAGAAAGATATGCTGAAGTTATCTGCAATAATGGACCAATAGCAGTTCAAAATACGAAAAAGGCTGTATTAAGACTGATGAATCTACCAATGGATATCGCCTTCCGAGAGGAGTGGAACTATTCAAGGGAGGCTTTTGAAAGTTTGGATGCTAAAGAAGGGGTACAATCTTTTATTGAAAAAAGAAAGCCTTTGTTTCAAAACCGATAATGTTTCAAAGGACATAGGGGGATGAATGTAATGAGTATACTTGACATGTTTAAATTGGAAGGAAAAACAACAATAGTTACTGGAGGAGGACGTGGGTTAGGAGCAATCATTGCAAAGACGTATGCAGAAGTTGGGGCGAATGTAGTGGTTTGTTCTAGAAAATTAGATGCCTGCTTGGAAATGCGAGATACCCTAAAAAATATGGGGGTTGATTCACTTGCTTTTGAATGCGACGTTGTGAATCCTGATGATGTCAAAAGAGTAGTAAAGGAAACGTATGACCATTTTGGTGCCATTGATATATTAGTGAATAATAGTGGGGCTTCTTGGGGGGCTCCGGTTGAAGAGATGCCATTTGATGCTTGGAATAAGGTAATGAATGTGAATGTAACAGGTACATTTTTAATGAGTCAAGAAGTGGGCAAAGTCATGATAAAACAAAAACAAGGAAAAATTATAAATATATCTTCCATCGCTGCTTTTGGTGGAACGAATCCAGCGTATTTGGATGCTATTGGATACAATGCGAGTAAAAGTGCAGTAAGTACATTTACGAAAGATTTAGCAGTTAAATGGGGGAAATATAATATAAATGTAAATGCAATCGCTCCAGGATTTTTCCCAACTAAAATGACAAGGGGAATACTGGATGAGAAAGCAGAAAAAATCCTAGAAGACACACCATTAAATCGACTGGGAAGTGATGATGATTTGAAAGGGGCAGCATTATTTCTAGCATCTCCCGCATCAGATTATGTTACTGGGGATGTATTACTAGTCGATGGCGGTATGAAGGCAAAATAGATAGTAAAAAATATCAAACTATCATACAACTAAATTTAGCAATATAAATATATTTTAAATACTCTGGGTGTGATGATTTGTTAGAGGAATATGGATTAATCCTAGTTAGACATCCACTACCATTTAAGGTGAATCATGTAAATAGCTTTTTAGCAGAAGGAAAGAATGGCTGGAAAATCATCGACGCGGGACTTCATAACGAGGATATTAAGAATAGATGGGAACAAGAGCTACATGGAAGAACGGTTACGGATATCATTGTAACACATTATCATCCAGATCATTAAGGTTATGTCGGGGAGCTTCAACAGAAGACAGGAGCCCGTCCGTGTATCCATGACCAAGGCAGATCCCGAAACCGGAGTTGAAATGTGGACGAAAGAATTCCTTCATACACTAATGGAAATTTATGCTTATTCCGCTATTCCTAAAGAAATAGGATTGCAAATGGTAAATGATATAGAAAGATTTATTCAATTGGTGAGTCCTTATCCAGTAGTAAATCATTACTTTAAAGGAGGCGAAGTAGTACAGTTAAGAGAATATGAATATGAGGTCCTTTTTACTCCAGGTCATTCAGATGGTCTTATCAGCTTTTATAATAAAGAAAAGATTGTACTGATTTCTACTGATCAAATATTACCTAAAATCACGCCAAACATTTCTTATTGGTTTCATGGGGATACAAATCACAAATCCTTTAAAATCCTATCTTCAGTAATTAGATAAAATGAAGAAACTAGATATCGATTTTGTGATTCCATCGCGTGGCAACCATTTTCATGGGGCCAATGAAAGAATAGGTGAGATAAAAGCTCATCATGAAAAACGGCTAAATTTTATCCTTGATCATATTTATAAAGAAATTACGGTTTATCAATTATCTCAATTACTCTTTCCATGTATTAAAACAACACATGAAATCAGGTTTGCTATTGGTGAAAACAATGGCTTATATAGAATACTTAAGGGAAAAAGGGCAATGTGAAAGGAAATTAGGGAAGGTGTTTATTTGTATAAAGTCTCGTATTAAGTAACCTATATTTTATGATGCATATAAATGAAAAGCATATAAAATAAGGAAATAATAACTATGGAAAGGAAAATGTATATGCGTGAAGTAGTAATTGTAGAGGCTGTTAGAACTCCTGTAGGGAAAAGAAATGGTTTATTAAGTGGAATACGTGCTGATGAATTAGCAGCAAAACCGCTTGAGGAAGTAGTAAAACGAGCTCGTATCTCAGCGGAAATTATTGATGATGTTATTTTAGGTTGTGTATCACAAATTGGAGAGCAATCGTTTGACATTGCAAGGGTTGCTGCATTAATGGCTGGATATCCAATTGAGGTTCCAGGTACTACTGTGGATCGGCAATGTGGTTCAAGTCAACAAGCGGTTCACTTTGCAGCACAGGCTATTGCTAGTGGTGATATGGATGTTGTCGTTGCTGGTGGAATCGAGAATATGTCAAGGGTCCCAATTGGTTCAAACAGACTAGATGTTAAATTTAGTGAAGATTTAACTTCTAAGTATGAAATGATTCATCAAGGGTTATCTGCAGATCGCATTGCAGAAAAATGGGGATTCACTAGAGAAGAAATGGATGAATTTTCATTTGATAGCCATAAAAAAGCAATTCAAGCACAGAAGGAAGGACGTTTCGATAAAGAGATTATGCCTATTAAGGTTACTTTGGAAGACGAAACGAAAACGGTTCTAACAAATGACGAAGGTCCAAGGGAAGATACGAATCAAGAAAAGTTAGGTACTCTAAAACCTGCTTTTAAAGAGGATGGACGTATCACTGCAGGAAATTCTAGTCAAATTAGTGATGGTGCCAATGCTATACTTCTAATGTCTCGAGAAAAAGCTGGAGAACTAGGTTTAAAACCAAAATTTCGTGTTTTAGCTAGATCTGTTGTTGGTTCTGATCCAACCCTTATGTTAACAGGACCTATTCCAGCAACTAAAAAAGTGTTGGAAAAAGCGGGACTAACTATTGATGATATTGATGTTTTTGAAGTGAATGAAGCTTTTGCATCGGTTCCTATGGCTTGGTTAAAAGAAACTGGTGCAGATTCAGACAAATTAAATCCAAACGGTGGAGCAATATCTTTAGGTCACCCTCTTGGTGCAAGTGGTGGCAGATTGATGATTACGATGATTCATGAGTTAGAGCGAACTGGTGGGAGGTATGGATTACAAACCATGTGTGAAGGGCATGGAATGGCAAATGCAACTATTATTGAAAGAATTGATAATTAGATTCATAGTTATATTATTGGAATTCAAAAAGAGGCTGTACCAACGTTAAAATTTTTGGTACAGCCTCTACTCTATTAACCCTTTTGATTAACTGCTCCTAATCTAATTCTACAATTGCATCATTGTCGTTTACAAAATCCCCTTCTTTAACAAGGACTTTGGTTACATTTCCATTGTTATTAGCTGTGACTGGGATTTCCATTTTCATAGATTCAAGGATTGCTAAATCCTGTCCAGCACTTACTTTATCTCCTTCTTTTACCAGGACTTTCCACACATTACCAGCCATACCTGCTTCAACTTTAGCCATTTGTTATTCTCCTTTACATTTTAAAGATAATTTTATAATAAATTCAAACCCTTCTGAGTTTTACTATATCACTATCAAATAAACCAATCCATAGTTTTTAAGAGTAGTAGTTATAAACAAAGTTTTCTCTAGCTTCAATCGTCTACCGTTAGTTTTACTACAGATTAATTCTATTCGGTCAATACTAGCATTCTAGGTGACGAGCAATTACTAAGCGTTGGATCTCTGAAGTTCCTTCACCAATTTCCATTAATTTTATGTCACGTAAATGTCTTTCTACGTCATATTCCTTCATATAACCGGAACCGCCATGAATTTGAACTGCTTGATTACAAATACGGAAACCTGCCTCTGATGCAAATAGTTTTGCAAATGCCGCTTCTTTACCAAAAGGTTTTCCTTGGTCTTTTAACCATGCAGCCTTATAAACTTGATTTCTTGCTAACTCAATTTCCATAGCCATATCAGCCAATTTAAATTGAATTGCCTGGAATTTTGAAATGGAATGGCCAAATTGTTCACGTTCTTTTGCAAATTGAAGGGCTTTTTCAAATGCTGCTTGTGCTATACCGACAGATAAGGCCGCAATAGATATTCGCCCCCCATCCAAGGTGAATAAAAATTGACTGAATCCTTTCTTTTCATCTCCAAGCAGGTTTTTCCTTGGTACACGTACACTCTCAAGAATAACCTCACAAGTATTTGAGCCTCGGACTCCCATCTTGTCATAATTACTGGAAATCGTAAGCCCAGGTGTATCTGTAGGAACTATAATCGCTGAAACAATATTTCTTCCATCTTCTCTTTTTCCGGTGACAGCGGTTACAATTACTTGTCTAGAATAACTTGCATTGGTAATCCAGCATTTTTCTCCATTTATTACCAATTCATCCCCATCCAAGACAGCTTTTGTTCTCGTGCCTCCAGCATCAGAACCGGCATTCGGTTCAGTTAAGCCAAACGCACCCATCGTTTCTCCTTTTGCTAATGGTACTAACCATTCCTGCTTTTGTTCCTCAGTCCCAAAATAATAAATGGGGCTAGCACCCAAACTTGTGTTTGCAGCATAGCTTAAACCTGTACCACCGCATGCTTTCCCAATTTCCTCAACAGCAATACAATAGGAAATGGTATCGCCACCAGCACCACCATATTCTTCTGGAAAAGGGATTCCAAGTAAACCCAGTTTACCTAATTTTTGAAACGTTTCATAACGCATTTTCGATGTTTCATCCACCTCACGGGCATAAGGTTTTATTTCCTTTTCAGCAAAATCTCTTACTACATCTTTTAACATTTGATGTTCTTCTGTTAATTCAAAATTCATTACTTTTTCCTCCTTTATGTAGACCGACTGGTCAGTCCTATTAAAACCTTTTAATAGCCAGCTATAATGATGGCTGACTTTTGAGTAAATATGCTTGAACTGCGTATTGACTCTTTCCTTTATGAGTCAGAAGTGAATGTAAGAGCAAATCGATATATACCCTAGAGATTGAATCGATGGTTAGTGGCCCGTCTTTGTTAAACCATTTATAGGTCCAGTTCACCATTCCAATAATGGCCATCGCAGAAATGTCTGCTGGAACTTCTTCACGAAAATCTCCACTTTCTTGGCCCTCTTGGATTACTTTTACTATTAGTTTGCGGTATTCATCACGTTTTTCCTTAATTCTTTGATAAAATTCCCCCGTCAAATAAGCACTTTCTTGATAGAAGACGGTAATATGAGGTTTGTACAAGTCGAATACTTTGGTAAAGGATTGCATAATAGCACACATGCGAGAAACTGGAGTATCAAAGTTATTATATGCCTCCTTTCCTTTTTCAAAAACATAGGAGATAAAAACATCGTGGATGTGATAAAGTAGTTCATCTTTTGATCGATAATTGTGGTAAAATCCTCCCTTTGAAGTTCCAGCTTCTTTTACGATTTGGTCAACTGTAACACCATGGTAGCCATTTTTTTCGAATAAAACGAGGGCGGTAGCAATTATTTTTTCCTTCAACGTTAGCTTCTGCATTTTTCACCATCCTTTGAAATTATTGTAACATATTTAGTTAATGTTTGCTATAATTTTCTGAAAATAAATTCTGTTTAATAATCGGGCTAATCACGAACAAATTTGCTGAAATATTCTATAAAACAATTATTTAAATTAGGTGAGTAGTAACAATATATATAATATTATTGGCATTTTTTAATATTATACTTAAAATAAATTGTAACCGGTTTCAAAAAATGTAAATTGTTAAACAATTTAATTATTTACCTCGAAAGGATGGTGTCATTTGCCACTAAAATCCATCAAAGTCCTAGATCTAACCCGTCTCCTCCCAGGTCCCTTCTGTACCATGCTCCTCGCTGATTTTGGAGCAGAGGTAATTAAAGTGGAAGCTCCGGAATTTGGGGATTATTTACGAAACTATGAACCAAAAGTCGATCAGAACAGTGCATTTTTTCATTCGCTTAACCGCAACAAAAAAAGTATATGTTTAGATTTGAAAACGAAAGAGGATAAAGAAAAGTTTAAGGACCTGGTTAAAGAGGCAGATGTAGTGGTGGAGTCATTTCGGCCGGGGGTAATGGAAAAACTGGGGCTTGATTATTCTATCCTTAAATCAATTAATCCAGGGCTGATTTATTGTGCAATAACTGGCTATGGCCAAACAGGTCCATACGCCAATCTTCCAGGTCATGACATCAACTACATAAGTCTAGCTGGTTTGCTTAATTTAATGGGGGAAAAAGACGGAAAGCCTGTTGTTCCTGCAACACAAATTGCGGATATCGGTGGTGGAGCACTGCCAGCAACGATTGGGATATTATTAGCTTTATTAGAAAGAAAAAATTCAGGAAAAGGTCAATTTGTTGACATTTCTATGATGGATGGAGTCATATCATGGTTACAGGCGACTCTGCCAAACTATTTATCTGCCAATATACTTCCCAAAAGAGGAGAGCAGTTGTTAGATGGCAGTCGTGCATGTTATGCGGTGTACGAGACAAAAGATGGACGTTATCTTTCTGTAGGTGCTTTAGAGCTGAAATTTTGGAAGGCGTTTTGCATCGTGATTAATAAAGAGGATTTTGTCCCACTTTTGAATGCATCACTCAAAGAACAATACTTGTATGAAGTATGAAGTCCAAACCATCATAAATGAGAAGACACTGGAGGAGTGGACGGAAATATTCGCTGGAGTGGAAGCGTGCGTTACCCCTGTCCTTACATATGATGAAGTGATAAACAATCCGCAAGTTATTGCAAGAAATATGATTCAAACTCTGTTTGATGACGAGAAATATATTGGTAATCCTATTAAACTTTCGGAAACGCCTGGAAAAATTCAAACCAAAGCACCAGAGCTTGGTGAGCATACAAAACAGATACTTCAAGAAGTTAGTAAATTACCATAATACGGGAGGCATATATCATGTCAACAGTAAACACTAATTTTCAAGATGGTATCTTTGAAATCATACTGAACCGTCCTGAAAAATTAAACGCATTGAATAAAGATTTAGCAGTGGATTTAGGAAAAGCTGTGACTGAAGCGAAGTCTAATACCGATGTCGGAGCAGTCTTAGTTTATGGAAATGGGAAAGGCTTTTGTGCAGGAGGGGATTTAAAAGACTTTGGGATTGATATTGATGATCCAACCGAAGTCAGGGAGTTTTTACAAGTAGGTCATGAAGTCGTGCTAGGACTTTATCATATGGAAAAGCCTGTTATTGCTGCAGTACATGGTCCTGCAGTTGGAGCCGGCTGTAATATTGCATTTGCCTGTGACATCATTATTGCGGAAGAGGGTGCCGTTTTTTCTGAGATTTTTTCACAGGTAGGTGCCATCCCTGACTTTGGCGGTTTATATTTTCTTCCGCAAAAAGTGGGAATGCATGTTGCAAGTGAATTAATATTCACAGGAAAGAAGCTCAAAGCGCAGGAAGCGAAAGAATATAGATTAATTAATCAAGTCACAGAGAATGGCCAAGCTATCGAAAAAGCTCGAGAACTTGCTGCTTCCTTGGCAAAAGGTCCAACTAAAACATTAGGAATGGCAAAACGAATACTGCATCAAGCTCCATACATGTCATTGGAGGATTTATTACAGCTGGAAGCCTACGGTCAAGCGGTTACCTTTCAATCCGAGGACTTTAAAGAGGGAAGAGCTGCATTTATGGAAAAAAGAAAACCTAATTTTTTAGGTAAATAATAAGGAGATGATTATATGCAAACCCCACTAACGCCACTAGACTGGAAAAGAAGAGCAATTAAATACTACCCGGAAAAAATAGCAGTCATTGATGAAGGGAAAGAATTCACGTATAAAGAGTTCGGCGAGCGTACGGATAGATTAGCAGCTGCACTAAGTGAAGCTGGTATCAAACAGGGTGATCATGTTGCCGTGATGCTGCCAAATACCCATTATATGCTTGAATGCTTCTATGGAATTTGTCAACTTGGTGCGGTAATGGTTCCGTTAAACTATCGGATTTCAGCTGCAGATATGGAATATATTATCAACCACAGTGATGCAAAAATGTTAATAGTCGATGAGGAGTTTGCAGCACCCATCGAAGAAATTGTTGATAACCTCTCCTTAGAACAAATCATCTTAGTTCCTGTTGAAGGACAAAAATCTTCTATTAAAAGCATTGACTATGAATCATTTCTACAACATGCTCGGGCTACAATACTTCCAGAAGTAGAGATTGATGAAAATCAATTACTAACCTTAAACTACACCAGTGGAACCACTTCAAAGCCTAAAGGCGTTATGCAAACCCACCGCAGTAACTACATTAATGCAGCCAATTTTATGTTTCATTTAGGAGTAAAACACGATGATGTTTACCTTCATACATTGCCAATGTTTCATGCTAATGGATGGGGAGGAGTATGGGCGATTACGGCAGCAGGAGCTACACATGTCTGTTTACGAAAAGTAGATCCCCCTGTTATATTAGATGTTTTTGAGAAAAAAGGAATTAGCTTGCTATGTGGAGCACCAACCGTTGTGAACATGTTAGTTAATGATCCTAAAGCTAAGGAAACAACAGTTACAACTAATCCACGTATGGGTACGGCGGGTTCACCACCAGCTGCTGCACTTATTAAAAAGGCTCAAGACATACTAGGTATAAACATGATTCATGTATATGGATTAACAGAAACAGCGCCATTTATTTTATATTGTGAATGGAAAACCGACTTTGACTCGAAATCAGCGGATGATCAAGCAACCATTAAAGCAAGACAAGGTATCGAACTAGCATTTAATGGAGAAACCAAGGTGATTCGCCCAGATGGAGAAGAAGTCGAGTGGAATGGGGAAGAGCTTGGTGAAATTGTGACGCGTGGGAATGTTGTGATGAAAGGGTATTATAAGGACCCGGAAAAAACAGCAGAAGCTATAAAAGACGGCTGGTTCCATACGGGAGATTTAGCCGTTACGCATCCAGATGGATATATCGAAATTCGTGATCGTGCAAAAGATTTGATTATTTCTGGTGGAGAAAATATCTCTTCTACAGAGGTAGAAGGGGTGCTGTATAAACACAAAGATGTCTTGGAAGTGGCAGTCATTGCGATTCCTAATGAAAAATGGGGAGAAGTGCCAAAAGCAATCATTGTTTTGCAGCCGAACGCACAAGTAACCGAGCAGGAGATAATTGATTATTGCCGTGATAATATGGCTCATTTTAAGGCCCCTAAAGAAGTGGAGTTTGTAGAAAGTTTACCGAAAACAGCTACAGGTAAGCTGCAGAAATTCCGTTTACGTGAAATGCATTGGGGAAGTTTCAAAAAGGTAAATTAACAATGATGGCCTCTGGACTTTGATTCAGGGGCTGTTTTTAAGTTGAAGGCCAGTGAGGGGATAGTGAATGGAAAATAGAAGAAGCCTTCCAGAACAAATAAGAGAGGATCTCGGTAAATTGAGTCCATTTCTTAGAAAGGCTTGAAAAATAGAAGAATACGAGCAATTGACGATAAGCATTATCAAAAATGTCTCTGTTAGAATGTTGCCAAAGTAGACATTGTTTAATGGAAGAATTACAAATTTACAAATAGAGAGGAGCATGTTTATGCGTGAGGCTGTTATTGTAGAAGCGGTTAGAACTCCTGATGGGAAAAAAATGGGGGTTTAAGTACCATCCGTGCAGAGGATTTAGCCGCAAGACCATTAAGGGAAGTAGTAAAGAGGGCCGGTATTTCACCTGCTTTGGTAGAAGATGTTATTTTAGGATGTGTATCACAAGTTGGAGAACAATCTGCAAACATAGCTAGAGTTGCAGCACTCCAAGCGGGCTATCCCATAGAAGTTCCAGGTACAACCATTGATCGCCAATGCGGTTCGAGCCAGCAAGCTGTTCATTTTGCTGCTCAAGCAATTATTAGTGGGGATATGGATGTAGTTGTGGCTGGTGGCGTAGAAAGTAGAATCGTTTAAATGTTGATTTTAGTGAAGAACTTACTTCTAATTATGAAATCATTCATAAAGGTGTATCTGCTGATCGAATAGCAGATAAATGGAATTTTTCTCGGGAGGAATTGAATCAATTTTCATTGGAAAGTCATCAAAAGGATATCCAGGCGCAGAAAGAGGGAAGATTTGATAGGGAAATAATGCCGCTGGAGGTTACCGCGTCAGACGGTTCAAGCTATATAACAAATGAAGATGAAGGGCCTAGGGGAAATTCCAGTTTAGAGAAATTATCAGAGTTGAAACCAGTGTTTAAAGAAGATGGAAGTATTACAGCTGGAAATTCCAGTCAAATCAGTAATGGTGCAAATGCTATTTTACTAATGTCCAGGGAAAAGGCAGAGGAATTAGGGTTAAAGCCTAGATTTAGGGTAGTTGCTCGTACTGTGGTTGGATCAGACCCAACGCTCATGCTAACAGGACCAATTCCAGCTACTGAAAAAGTGCTGAAGAAAGCAGGATTATCCATGGGCGACATCGATATATTTGAAGTGAATGAAGCTTTTGCATCTGTTCCATTAGCATGGCTTGAGGAAACTGGCGCCGATCCTAAAAAGTTAAATCCGAATGGCGGAGCGATTGCTCTTGGTCACCCACTAGGAGCAAGTGGTGGGAGACTGATGATTACGATGATGCATGAACTGGAAAGAACCGGCGGACGATACGGACTTCAAACAATGTGTGAAGGTCATGGAATGGCAAATGCAACGATAATTGAAAGACTAGATTAAGAGTATGATTGCAAATTTGAAACTTAATTAAAAAGGAGTGTAAAAAAATGAAAAATGAGGCAATTGAACAAATGAAAAAATCGGTGGAATTGCCAGTAATTATGGCACCAATGTTTATTATTAGTAATTCTAAAATGGTCATCAATGCCTGTACTTCCGGAATAATTGAAACCTTTCCAGCTCTTAATGCTAGGACAGAGGAAATATTGGAAAACTGGATGGAGGAAATTACAACTGAATTGGAAAAACAAAAACAGTTCCATCCAGATAAGAAAGTTGCACCTTGGGGTATCAACTTTATCGTACATCGCTCCAATAAACGCTATGTCAGGGATTTAAAGCTAATAGAAAAATATTAGCCGCCCGTTGTTATTACTTCATTAGGTGATCCCAGTCCGGTCGTGAAGATTGTACATGAATATGGTGGCATCGTTTTTTCTGATGTTATTAATATTAAATTTGCTATGAAGGCGATTGAAAAAGGAGCAGACGGATTGGTGCTAGTTGCAAGTGGAGCTGGTGGGCATGGTGGTACATATAACCCAATCCCCATTTGTCCATGAAGTGAGAGAATTTTTTGATGCCAATTGCCTTATCAGGGGGGATGACGAAAGGGGAAGGTATTCTTTTGACAGAGGTTTTAGGAGCAGATTTTGCCTATATAGGGACACGGTTTATACCCTCAGTAGAAAGTCAGGCCAAAGAGCGATATAAAGAGATGATAGTTGAATCGTCTATTGAAGATATTACGTATACAGATGCATTCAGTGGAATCAATGCAAATTATCTTGTACCGAGTATTGTGAATACAGGGCTGGATCCTAGCAATCTTCAAAAGAAAGATAAGATAGATTTTTCAGAGAGGCAGAAAGATGTGAAGGCTTGGAAGGACATTTGGGGCGCTGGTCAAGGTGTAGGTTCGATTACTAAAATCCAAACTGTGGCTGAAATAGTTAATGAACTGAGGAGAGATTATGAGAGAGCGATAGGAAAAGTATTTCAAAAAAGGGAGGAGTACAGTAAATAATCGGTTATAGGTCAAACTCTCTATCTTAAAAGAAGAAATTGAGTTTTACACAATTATTCTGAAATTTTTAGAAAAGGAAGCCTATCTTTATTTTGAAATAGGAGACAATTTAAAGGAGGCAGCTAAGCTAGGCTTTCTATGTTCTCAAGTAGAGGAGAAATATGGCGGAATGAATACTGTAGTTTGGATATTCTGCTGTGCTTCTAGAAGAATTGGTAAAGGACTGGTCGGTTTGGGATTTGTAATAATGAGTTAAAAATGACAGTAATATTATTAGGAGATGAATCAAATGTTAGAAGAATTTGGATTAAAACAAATAACACTTGATCTACCCTTTCGTTTAAATCATGTAAATTGTTTTTTAATGGAGGGGGAGCATGGTTGGAAGATTATCGATGTTGGGCTTCATAATAAGGAAACTATCGAAAGGTGGAATAAAGAGTTAAAAGGAAAAGAAGTTACGGATATTATTATTACCCATTACCATCCAGATCATTTTGGTTATGCAGGCGCTCTTCAACAAAAAACTGGTGCAACCCTTTGGATGAGTAAAACTGATGCAGATGCTGGAGTGACAGCCTGGGAAGAAGAGTATTTAAATAAATTAACTACAAACTATGCTCTAGCTGGTATTCCACCGCAAGTAGCTAATGAGATGTTTAAAAATACCGATAGTTTTATTTCCAAAGTTTCCCCTTATCCAAGCGTAAGCCAATATTTGAATGAGGGAGAATTTATACAAATAGGAAAGTATGAATATGAGATTATTTTTACTCCAGGTCACTCGGATGGTTTAGTAAGTTTCTATAATAAAGAAAAAAATATATTACTTTCCACAGATCATATTTTACCTAAGATTACTCCTAATATTTCTTATTGGTTTCACGGAGATCCGAATCCATTAAAAACTTATCTTGAATCACTGGACAAAATTAAGAAACTGGATGCTGATTATGTTATTCCTTCACATGGAAATGCATTTCGTGGAGCCAATGATAGAATAGAAGAAATAAAGTCCCATCATTATGAACGATTGGATAAAACACTTGAGATTATTAATCAAAGAAAAACAATCTATGAGGCATGCCAGCAACTATTTCCTAAGATTAAAAATGTTCATGAGTCCAGGTTTGCTATTGGTGAGACGATTGCACACTTGGAGTATTTAAGATGCCAAAGTGAATGTGAACATGAGTTGAAAGAAGGAGTTTATTGGTATGTAGCTTCATAAATATAAAAGGATGTCTTAGCAACCTTTTAAGGACATCCTTTTTTAATAATTATTTTAAAAATCATAACGATTATACATTCATCTACCGCTCCCTTAACTCTACACCACTGATCTAATACGAGTAGACTTTGGCAATTTTCCATCTTTCTATACGGATCGATAGACTATTTAGTATGTTCTTTGAGTTCCCTCACTAATCTAATTTAGGAGCATAGTTTGTTCTAAAGTGTTGCCATCTTGAAACTTTACTACACTACCCTTATCTATAATCTATACTCTACTTTCTCCATAAATAGTATATTAGCATGGGCGTTGAGATTTGGTTGCATCTTTCTTATATCCATATAAAAAAAGAGGAGAACCCAAATCCCCCCTCCAACCTCACTCCCAATAACCCACCGGCACCACAAACGTCTCCGGCCCTGTTGGCTCAACACTACCACCAATCGGTTCCACACTTGCCTTCATGAACTTAAATTGTCCCACATCATCCCCTTTGAAAAATACACGGGATGTCCCGTTTTGAATGTAGAGAACTTCTCCTTCCATTAGATTATCGTCATACACAATCCATAATTGATAATCGTTATCGGAAAGTTGCGGTAATCCATCTACCTCAAGCAGCATTTCATCTGCTGATTGATTAATCCAAAGGTTCCCCGAAATATCAGGAAAGTCCGCAACGGGAATGACCGCCACCTGTTTGGTATAATCCTTAGAGATGATATCTTCCTCTACATCATCATTATAAGCGACTTGATAGGAACGCTCCAATGACTGATTATAAAAAATCAATCCTACCGTAACGATGAAAATGGCTACAGCACTACCTAATACGAAGACAAAAGCAGGTTTTTTCCGTTTTCTATGAATGGGGTGTTTTTTCTCTTCAAAGTCTTGCCAAATTCTTTCTTTTACAGAAGAATTCGGGCTTTCCTTCTCCTCTTTTTCCAGTATGAACCGCCAGTTTTCCAATTTACGATGACAAGTCCCACAATGTTCCATGTGCTCGTATACTTTCTTTTTCTTATCTTCACTCAGATTTCCTAACGCCAAATCAATTAACTGTTCTTCAGATACATGCTGCTTATAATTCATGCCCGTTTCCACCTCCACCTGTTTCCGTCCAATTCAAGATGGATTTCTGTTTTCGTAGATTATGTAATCCATATCGGATCAAAGATTTGACCGAACCTAATGGCTTTTTCATCGATTCGGCAATTTCCTTATGTGTTTCCCCTTGGAAATAGGATCTGTAAATTGCTTCCTTCTGTGCTGCTGGGAGATGTTGAAGTGCATCATGAATGAGGTGGTTTTCGATTTCCCTGAGAACTTCTAAATCTGCACCATCCACCTCCGCAAGAGAAATTTTTTCTAACTTCCGGATGAGAAGTGGTTTCTTTTTGCGAAGTCTGTCAATAGACCTGCTCCTTGTTTTGACAGCGAGCCAGGCTTTGACACTTCCTCGTGATGGTTTGTATTGATGTGCCTTTTGAAAAACTTCCAAAAACACATCATGGCACACATCCTCTGCTTCCGCATGATTGCCGGTTACATGATAGGCAATTTGGAAAACAAAGGTGCTATATTTTTCGTAAAAGGGATCAAATGCTGCACGTGAGCCATGGGAAATTTGCTTTAACCATTCGACACTTTCCTGGTTTTTATCCACATTTCTTCGCCCCCTTCATGTTCTTTTTCTATTTTACTAGACGCTCGGTTAGTTCAAAAAGTTACAAAGGAATAAACGATTTTTTTTGCTTAGAATGTCACATAAATTTTGAAGCACGAGAACCGTCCATATGCTTCCTAAAATTTTTTTCAAATAAATAAATCCAAAATTATATTTCCGTCGTAACTAGTATGAAAAATAAACAGAGAGGATGAAATATCATGTTAAAAAAATCCATTGCTATTTTATCGCTTATCCTATTGGTAAGCACCATGATAGGAGTGAATCCGGCATTTGCACAAGTAACACTCTACACTCCATATACGGGGCTTTCCGCTACACCTGGGGAAACAATCGATTACACAGTGGATGTTATTAATAATGAATCATCCATCCAAAATGTAACGTTCGATGTACAGGGGTTGCCGGAAGAATGGTCCTATAAAATTACAGCAAATGGAAGTGCGATTGAGCAGCTTTCAGTTCGCAAAGGCAGTGAGGAGCAAATTACCCTTGAGATTACGGTGCCGCTTGAAATTGAACAGGCAGACTATGAATTCAATTTAGTTGCGACAGATCAAAGTGGAAACAGTTCACAGCTTCCATTTCTAGTCAAGCTTACGGAAGAAGGAACCTTTGAAACCGAAATAAATGTTGACCAGCCAAACCTACAGGGGCAAACAGACTCCTCTTTTTCCTATTCGGCAACAATTCGTAACCGGACAGCAGAAGAGCAAAACTATGCCTTAACAGCTAATGCGCCTGAAGGATGGGGTGTGGTGTTTAAATCTGGTAGTGACAATATCACTTCGGTAACAGTAGAACCGAATAGTGAGGCTGATATCATTGTTGATGTGACACCGCCTGAAAATGCCAGTGCGGATACGTATGAAATTGGGGTTTCTGCTGCGGGAAGTGGAACGTCTGCGGAGACAACTTTAGAAGCGGTTATTACTGGATCATACGGGATTAACTTAACGACACCTAATGAAAACTTAAGCACGGATATTACGTCAGGCGGTGACCGTGTGATCGATTTGGTAGTACAAAATACAGGAACAGCCCCGCTAACCAATGTGGAATTATCCGCATCTACACCAACGGATTGGGAGTATGAATTTGATACAAACACGATTCCGGAAATTGCCCCTGGAGAATCTGTCACAGTGAAAGCAACGTTAACGGCTTCCAATGATGCGATTGCCGGTGATTATATTACGACCTTTACGGCTACAGCTGCCGAAACTTCATCGGACGCTGATTTTAGAGTATCTGTGGAAACATCCACACTTTGGGGAATTATCGGTATTGTGATTATTGTAGGGGTCGTTGCCGGATTGTATTACATCATTAAAAAATATGGGAGGAGATAAATGTGGTTGCTCCAATTATCGAACTGAAAAACGTCAGTAAGCAATATGATGATCAGTTTGCCGTCAACAATTTGTCTCTTTCCATTCCAAAGGGAGAAATCTTTGGCTTGCTCGGTCCGAATGGTGCCGGAAAAACCACGACGATTTTAATGATGCTCGGGCTGAGTGAACCAACGTCTGGAAGCATCCGTGTTTCTGGGATTGACTCGGTACGCAGACCGATTGAAGTGAAGCGGATGGTTGGTTATTTACCGGATAATCTCGGATTTTATCAAAATATGACAGGCCTGAAAAATCTGTTGTATACAGCTGAATTAAACAATATTCCAAAAGAAACAGCGAAAGAAAGAGCAGATTATTTGCTGGAAAAAGTAAACTTAACGGAGGCAGCCAATAAAAAGACAGGCAAATACTCACGAGGGATGAAACAGCGCCTTGGACTTGCGGATGTTTTGATGAAAAATCCCGAAGTCGTCATTTTGGATGAACCGACACTGGGAATCGACCCTGAAGGTGTTCGTGAACTGCTAAAAATGATTCGGGAATTAAGTGAAGAAGAAGGAATTACGGTACTGCTTTCTTCCCACCATTTACATCAGGTTCAGCAAATCTGTGATCGGGTTGGTATTTTTGTTAAAGGAAAATTGCTTGCGGAAGGGAATATCAAGAGTTTAGCAAAGCAGCTTTTTAAAGATAATACCCTTGTCATTCATGTCGAGGCTTCTCCCATCGAGGAAGCATTATTGGCAAATATCCGCTCCATTCCAAACGTGAAAAAGGTAGTTCAGGAGAAATCCGGAATTGATGTGTATTGTACCGAGGATGTCAGCCCGGTAATTAGTGAGACCATCATCGACTTAGGGGCGTCTCTATATCACATCAGTAACAAACATTTTGGACTTGACGAAATCTATCATCGTTATTTTGAAGGACGTGAGCAACAATGAATCTCGCGAATGTCAAAGAAAAATTTAATTTTAAAGGAATAATAAGGAATCGCGAAACAGAAGAAGGAACTGTTCATACGGTAGATAATCGTGCTGCTTTTTTTGCGATTATTCGTAAAGAGTTTACGGATTCCATTAAAAGCTGGCGCATCATCATTTTATTGGCGATCATTCTATTAGCCTGCTTCGGTTCGCTGTATACTGCGGTGACGGCTATAACAGATACATTGGATAGTGGTGCTGCCGAAGAACTTGGTGGAAATACTTATTTATTCCTCCAATTGTTCACGATATCGGATGGCATATTGCCTTCGTTTATTACATTCGTTGGCTTTCTAGGTCCACTGTTTGGCATAGCACTAGGTTTTGATGCCATCAATTCCGAGCGTAACCGAGGCACATTAAGTAGATTAATGGCCCAGCCGATTCCAAGGGATTATGTATTAAATGCCAAATTCATTGCAGCATTGCTGTTGAATGTCATTTTATTCTTTTCCCTTGGCTTCATCGTGATGGCGCTTGGGATACTGATTCTTGGGATTCCGCCGACTACGGAAGAATTTTTACGCGTCATGTTTTTTCTCGTTGTATGTATTGTCTATATTGCATTCTGGCTAAATTTAGGCATCCTGTTTTCCGTTGTCTTTAAAAATTCGGCAACGTCTGCACTGTCCAGTATTGCCGTGTGGATCTTTTTCAACATCTTTTATTCGATGATTGTCCAATTATTGTCCCGTTCCATCTTAAATCCGGAGTCCATAACCAGTATGGCAGATGTGGTAAATCGCCAAGGGGCTGTTCTCAATCTAATGCGGCTGTCGCCAAATTACTTATTCACTGAATCCACTACGATTCTTCTGTCACCATCCGTCCGCAGTCTTGGACCATTAACGATGGAACAAGCAGTAGGTGCAGTTGCAGGTCCATTACCATTAAGCCAAAGTCTATTACTCATCTGGCCACAGCTAACTGGTCTCATTGCTGCAACATTAATCTGCTTTGCGATTGCCTATATCATCTTTATGCGCCAGGAAATTCGCTCTAATTAATGAAAATCCAGCTGTCTTTCTATTGGGAAGGTGGCTGGATTTTTTAAATGCGCGAGTTTAGGTTGAAATCGCAAAAGTTGAGCGACAGCCCAATCAAAATGCGCTAGGCCTAGTGAAAACCGAGCGACAGCGGAATTAAATCGAGCGAGGTGCAACGAAAACCGAGCGACAGCCCAATCAAATCGCGCGGAATCAATCAAAAAACGAGCGACAACGAATCCGAATCGAGCGAGGCCAAACGAAAACCGTGCGACAGCCCAATTAAATCGCACGAGTCTAAACTAAAATCAAGCAACAATCCCAATCAAACGCCCGACACAACCAACATCAATATACCAACACCCGTCCATCCTACTTATTACTAAGTCTTGAACAACACCATATGATAAAATAAAACTAAATTAAAATTAGATGGAGGGATGCACGATGATTACCAATCTTCAAGACACGGTTACTTTAAACAACGGAGTAAAAATGCCTGGCTTCGGTCTTGGTGTGTACAAGGCAGAGAACAGCGAAACTGTTAACGCAGTGAAAGCAGCACTTCAGCATGGATATCGCCTCATTGATACCGCTTCATACTATAAAAATGAAGAGGGGGTCGGGCAGGGAATTAAGGAATCAGGTATTCCTAGAGAAGAAATATTTGTCACTTCCAAGGTATGGAATGACCAGCAAGGCTATGAAAACACATTAAAGGCTTTTGATGAAAGCTTGAGAAAATTAGATTTGGATTATCTCGACCTTTATTTGATTCATTGGCCTGTGACAGGGAAATTTAAAGATACATACCGGGCGCTAGAAAAGCTGTATGAAGATGGAAAAATACGTGCGATCGGTGTGAGTAATTTTCAAGTGTACCATTTGGAAGATTTGCTGAAGGATTGTGAAGTGAA
The DNA here is from genome assembly GCF_009733865.1 of Oceanobacillus salinisoli. Lineage (GTDB taxonomy): Bacteria > Bacillota > Bacilli > Bacillales > Amphibacillaceae > Oceanobacillus > Oceanobacillus salinisoli. Next base: position 217,931 of record NZ_WOFB01000007.1, read on the forward strand.
ACCGATCATCAATCAGGTAGAGTATCATCCACACTTAACCCAGTCGGAAGTGAAAGCATTTTGTGAGCAGGAAAATATCCAGATGGAGGCATGGTCTCCACTTAAAAAAGGCAGACTTCTTGATGTGCCGGTAATTGTAGAGATTGCTGAAAAATATGGAAAAACACCAGCTCAAGTTATTTTGCGTTGGGACGTGCAAAATAATGTTATTACGATTCCAAAATCTGTGAAAGAGGAACGAATAGTACAAAATGCGGATATTTTTGATTTTTCTTTAACAGAGGAGGAAATGAAGCGAATCGATGATTTAAATATGGATGATAGAAGTGGTCCAAATCCGGATGACTATTAATTTAAAATCATGAGTTCTGCAGATTATAGGCTGCAGAATTTTTTTTGTACGTTTGAAATATGAAGTTATAGTAGAAAGTAGATTAACGCAGTACAAATCCTCAGGCCCAAAGTATAAGTGAAAACTTGATATTCTTAAAGGGATGAGGCGAATACCGGGTATAACTTAAAATAGTAATAAGGTTTTATTTCCGCAACCAGATTTAATCTCATATCATACGAAACTCATGCATATGATTTACTACTTATTGGTTTTATTTTCATTTTAATAATTTGTAAGCGTTCACCCAAAAGGGGCAGGGAGGATTGTATTGGAGAATAACAGGATTATTTGGTTTATTGTGGCGCTGGCATTACTTGTAATTGTTAGTGTTTTCGGGTGGCAATTGGCAATATATAATAATGCATCGGAACCAGTGCCAGATGAAACGGAAGAGATGACAGAGGAAGTCGTAGTGGAAGAACCTGAGATGGAAGAAGATTTGGCTGAAGAAACAGAGAAAAGCGAGGAATTAGATACAGAGGAAGAAGTAACTGCAGAAATTAAGCAGCTCAAACCGTATACTGCGGAGGTTTCACCAGCATTTACTGCAGAAGAATTAAATGAGCTGCCAACCAATAATTGGCTTACAAATGGGGGGAATCTGACCAATCAGCGATACGCTCCATTAGATCAAATTAATACATCCAATATTGGAGATTTAAAAGCAGAATGGGTTGCTAATTTGGGCTCGGGTTTTGATTTTAAATATTCCGGTGAAGCATCCCCTATCGTCTATGATGGTGTCATGTACGTAATCACAGGAGCCAATGATGTTCTAGCACTTGATGCGGTTACAGGGGAAACGATTTGGGAATATCGGCCACATATTACAGAAAAACTTACAACGGTCTGCTGTGGCTGGATTAGTAGGGGAGTAGCTATCGGTGAAGGATTGGTGTTTGTTGGTTTATTGGATGCTAGACTAGTAGCTCTGGATCAGAAAACGGGTGAGGTTGTTTGGGAGACTATTGTAGATGATTGGAGAAAAGGTTATACCATTACCAATGCTCCATTGTACTATGATGAAAAAGTGTATACCGGAATATCAGGCGGGGAATATGGAATCAGGGGACGTGTTACAGCTTTTGACGCTGAATATGGACGTGAATTATGGCGGTTTTACACGATACCGGGCCCTGGAGAGATTGGTCATGAAACTTGGCCAGATGATAATAAAGCCTGGATGTCAGGTGGAGCACCTGTTTGGCAAACACCAGCTGTAGATCCAGAGCTAGGATTGATGTATTTTTCAACAGGAAATGCAGCTCCGGATTATGACGGGAGTAACAGAGAAGGAGATAACTTATTTGCTGCATCAATAGTTGCAATAGATGTAGAAACAGGGGAGTATCAATGGCATTTTCAAGAAGTTCATCACGATATTTGGGATTTGGATTCACCTAATCCAATTATTTTATTTGATATAGAGATAGAAGGGGAAATTCGGAAGGCATTAGGTCAGGCTGGAAAAACGGGATGGATTTATTTTCTGGACCGGACAAATGGGCAACCTCTAATCGGAATTGAGGAAATGCCTGTACCTCAGGACGAGCGGCAAAAGACTTCTCCTACTCAGCCTATACCAGAAGGAGATTCATTTGTACCACAGGAAGTAACGGAAGAGGATGTTGAAAGAGATCTGCAAGGAGATGAATTTGATGCTAAAATCGGTAAGATATTTGATCCGTTTTGGGAGGAACCTGTTGCATTAAAACCATCTGCATTAGGTGGTGCAAATTGGCCACCTTCTGCATACAATCCTGAAACTGAGTATTATTACGTATTAGCATCTGACCAATACGGTACATTTACAAGGGACGAGGACGAATACTTTGATCCCGAAAAGATCGAGGAAGGAGTTAAATATAGAGGTAGTGCATTTGATATTATTTCAGATTCACCAATGAGAGGTACAGTTACCGCAATAGATGTCAAGACAAATACTATTACATGGCAGCAACAGTGGGATACGAATGCATACAGTGGAACGTTAACAACAAAGGGTAATCTACTTTTTGTAGGTCATAACGATGGCAGATTTATCGCTTATGATGCGACAACTGGTGATCAGGTCTGGGAGTTTATGACAGATGCGGGGGTAAATGCACCGGCAGTCACGTATGAAATAGATGGTAAGCAGTACATTACCGTCTTTGCAGCAGGTAACTCACTTGCTGGCAGTAAGCATGGTGATTCCGTTTGGACATTTTCCTTAGACGGCTCGATTGAATCGGTGGATGATTTGGAAGAAGCTGATACCGCTTCAGAAAATTCAACGGAAGAAACAGAAAATGATGAATCAGCCGAAGCTGCCTCCATGGAAGGGGAGGTAGTCCAGCAAGGATTAGAAGTGTATCAACAGAACTGTTTGGCCTGTCATGGCACAGAAGGAGTAAATGGACATAATGGGCCAAATCTACAAGCGAGTGACGTGTCTCCTGATAAAGAAGCTGTCATGAATCGAATAAAAAATGGCGGAGAATCGATGCCTGCTTTTGAAGGAGTATTGTCTGAAGAAGAAATGGATGCTGTGGCATCATATATTAGTGAAATTGTAGCTGAACTGGATTAATAGGAAACGGTGGGTTAATTCCCACCGTTTTTTTCATTTTACAGGCTTTCCGCTTTGGAGACATATGGCAAGAAACGACATCCTACATTAAAGTTTTCGGATTTCGCATAAATACTATAAAATTAGAAATGAAATCATTTACAGGGGAGTCAGGAGAATGAGAAAACTGGGGATATTCGCTGTTATAATCACACACTTATTCTTAAGCGGCTGCATGAATTCTACTGCAGTTCGTATTGTGGAGGACATGTATCGTATGGCACTTATGGAAGAATATGAGAAAGTAGAGTCCTATTTTACTAGGGAGTTTATAGTAGAAAACGAGCCATTTGCCGAATATATGACAGAATTAAAGGAAGATGTTATTTCGATGGAAGGCGTTGACCTTATGCATTTGACTGAATTAACAATCAGCGAACTGCATGAGAATATTGTGAATGAGCTGGATGAACGGTTCCCAGAAGGTTGGAGTATGGTTGTTGCACAGACAGATGAACAGCATGTAATGACATGGATTGTACAAAAAGGGGAACAGCAATATTATATTGTCTACGGTGAAAAGCTTCACTTTGACGAATACCATCAGGTTATTCTGAGGTAGCTGTGCGAATTCTAGCACCTGAAAGCCGAAAAAATTTTGCGAGTGCTGAATTCCAAGCGTGAAAGCTGAATTAATCTCGCGAGTGCTGAATTCCAAGATTAAAAGCTGAATTATCATCGTGAATGCTGAATTCCAAGATTAAAAGCTGAATTATCATCGTGAATGCTGAATTCCAAGATTAAAAGCTGAATTATGATCGTGAATGCTGAATTCCAGGAATAAAAGCTGAATTATGATTGTGAATGCTGAATTCCAGGAATAAAAGCTGAATTATGATCGTGAATGCTGAATTCCAAGATTAAAAGCTGGTCTTCTGTCAAGAAAATGGACACTTAAATTTTGTGAACCTTAAGTTCAAAACAACTACCGCACTCCGTTTGCTGCGACATCAGAAAGGATAAGTCGAGCCCATGACTTATCCTTTCTGATGTCAAATGGTCAATTTGTTGCCAAGTCTTCCTGTGTATTTAAATGATATGCTTGCTCATAATTATTCGGAGAACAATTCCCTAGACTCGAATGCTTTCTTCTCCCGTTATAAAAACTGCTTATATAGTGGTTGATGGATTTAATAGCTTCTGTACGCGTATTAAAACGCCTTCTGTAAATTAAGTCCTTTTTGATAGTTGCGTGAAATGATTCGATACATGCGTTATCATAGGGATTACCTTTTCTACTCATACTTATTTCAAACTTTCTATCTTCTAATACATCAATATAGTCAGTCGAACAATATTGCGACCCACGATCGGAATGGTGTATCAATCTTTTAGATGGTTGCCTTAATAAGAGTGCCATATTTAACGCTTTCAGTACTAACTCCTTTTTCATATGAGAAGCTGTACTCCACCCCACAATTTTCCTGGAAAATAAATCCATAACCGTTGCTAAATAAACCCATCCTTCTAACGTCCAAATATAGGTTATATCCGTTACCCATACTTGATTTGGCTTCTCTACATTAAAGTCCTGGTTAAGTAAATTTGGATAAATACGCAAATTATGATTAGAATCAGTAGTATTGATATATCTTTCCTTTGGGGTGGCTCTTAAGCCCATTTCTTTCATCATACGAGCCACAGTCTTTTGAGAAATAATATATCCCCATTCTATTAAATCATCATGTACTCTCGGGCTTCCATAAGTTCCACCACTTTCGTGAAAGGACTTTTTAATTTTTTGCTGTATTTCCTTTTATAAGCCTCTTTTTCAGGGTGAACCTGATCTCTTTTTTTTAACCATTCATAATACCCACTTTTCCATACTTTAAGAACTCTGCACATCATCACCACTTGGTATTCTTCGCTGTGAGCCAAAATAAAGGCGTATTTTACTCTTGGTTTTTCGTGAAGATGTGCATGGCTTTTTTTAGGATTTCATTCTCCTCTTTCAAGCGCTGTAACTCTTTTGCATGTTGTTTCTTAAGTTTCTCCAATTCCCCAGGAGTAATATATTCTTCTTTATCTGTCCCTTTCTTCAATTTCTTCTTATAATCCGAAACCCAATGTCCCACTGTGGAATACGATAATTCAAGCTCATAAGCCACTTCCCTAGCTACTCTTCCATCTTCTACAATTAGTTTGGCAACATACTCTTTAAATTCTGGATCACGATGCTTCCCCATATGAACACGTCCTTTTCTTAGTTATATATTATACTAGATTCTCATTTTGACGTGTCCACTTTTTAGACTAACATTATGAATGCTGAATTCCAGGGTTAAAAGCTGAATTATTATCACGAAGGCTCATTTCCACCACAAGAAATCCAAATTAACTCCCCGAAAACTAAATTCCCTCCACGAAAACCGAATTCCAACACTAGCAATCTAAATGACATACTTTCTTATGTCGTTAATTATAAATTATTTGAATAAAAAATCGCAGCGAATTAGCATTAAAATTCAAATAATGAATGCCGGAATATTCTCTCTAATTTACTGGAAATCCTATTAAATTAGCAATCCTCACATTAATTCCATCATTTTATAAATAAATGCGTAGAAAATACTTGCATGTTGTACCCAAATTTGTTTAACTATGATTCTGTGGGGGAAAACAGATGTAAATTTTGAATCTAAAAAATACGTCTGTTGATTGTGACTTATAAGTACAACATATAATCTTATTTTTGAGCACCTATATTCCCTGTTTTATTTTCCGAAAATTCTGTCTACAGAAGAGATATCCACCATATATTTTCAACAAATAAAATGTAAAGGAGCTTTTATATGAGTCGATGGAAGAAGAGTATTACACCGATCTTACTGGTGATTGTGTTTGCAGCTATTGTTGCACTGGGAAACATGGCATTAAGTTCGAGTGCAGGGTCATTGGATACTGATACGATAACATTGCGTCTTGGGCAAGCAAAAGCAGCTAGTCATCCTGTTTCACAGGGGATTGATAAGTTTGCTGAGCTTGTCGAGGAAAAATCTAATGGTGAAATTGTGATTGAAACGTTTCATGACGCCCTGCTGGGAAGTGACAGGGAGGTAATTGAAAGTGCGCAAAAGGGGAGTCTTGCTTTTGCAAGTTCATCTACACCAAATATGACGAGCTTTACCAATTACTTCACCGCATGGGATCTACCGTATATTTTTGAAAATAAAGAGGAAGTATATACAGCCATTGACGGGGAGCCAGGAGATATTGTCCGAAAAGAAATGGAACCATTTGGCTTTAAAGTTATCTTTTTCCCGGACTATGGTTTTCGGCAAATAGTGAATAATGTTCGCCCAGTAGAAGTTCCTGAGGATATGGAAGGGCTGAAAGTAAGAACCACTAATTCAAGAATCGAACAGGCTGATTTTGAACAGTATGGATCCAATCCTACGCCTGTAGCCTGGTCTGAAGTGTTTACAGCCCTGCAGCAAGGAACTGTTGAAGCAGAAGGAAACAGCTATTCCCTCTTATGGGATTCCAAACATCAGGAAGTGCTCGACTATGCCACGGAAGTAAACTATAACTATAGTTCTGACATTGTTGTGATGAACCTGGATAAATTTAATGGGCTTTCTGAGGAACATCAGGAAATCATTATGGAAGCAGGCGAAGAAGCGACCGAGTGGCAACGGAAATTGGCGAATGAACGTGAGGAAGAAGCCAAACAGCAGTTTATTGATTATGGAATCGAAGTCTATGAACCTACCGAGGAAGAGATGAGAGAGTGGAAGCAAGTGGTAGAACCAGTTTGGGATACCTTTGTCAGGGAAGGTTTTGCTGAACCGGAATATGTGGAAATTATACTGGATACGCTTGGAAAGACAAAAGAAGAGATTTTTGAATAGAACGTTAGAAAAGAAGGCAGAGGAGTGTGTATGATGAAAGAAAATGTGCCGACAAAGGCAAATCCAACTGACAATGTTTGGAAAAAAACATGGCGTCAGATTGACCTTCGATTTGAAGAAGTACTCATTGTTGTTGGGTTTGCCATTTTTATACTTTTAATTAATTTACAGGTGATTAACCGTTATGTATTACCATTTATAGAAATAGGAAATATTACAACGTGGACAGAGGAAATTTCAAGGTATATCTTTATTTTTGTATCCTTCTTAGGAGCGAGTTTAGCGATAAAGAAGCGGGAAAATATTCGCGTAAATATATTAGTGGATCGCTTTCCGGAGCATATCCGAAATGCGATTGATGCAGCGAATTCATTATTTATGCTCTATTTCTCGTATTTAATGGTTATGTACGGATTCGATCTCGTTGCCTTTCAATTTGAAACGAATCAGTCAACACCTGCAATGGGAATTCCAATGGCGATTCCGTATAGTGCGATTCCGATTGGGTTCCTGTTTATGGGAATTCGCTTGATTCAAACATTGATAGAAGACGTAAAAGGCATGACGCCAAAGGATGGCGTTACTGCAGTGGCCTTATCGATATTATTTATTTTACCTGCCATCCTATTTAAAGATGGAAGTATTACACTGTTATTGTTCGGTTACTTCGTATTCTTTATCCTGTTTGGAATGCAAATTGCCTTTGCACTGGGGGTTAGTACGTTAGCAACTGTGCTGGCAACGGATGCGATACCGGTAGACTTCTTCCCGCAGACAGCTTTTACAAGTATTGACAGTTTTCCGATTATGGCAGTTCCATTCTTCATTGCTGCCGGAGTCATCATGGGAAACAGCAGTATTATTAAAAAGCTCTTGCATCTGTCGGATGAGCTTTTAGGCTTTTTACCTGGTGGCTTAGCCCTTGTTGCCATTGTAACAAGTATGTTCTTTTCGGCGATTAGTGGCTCTGGACCTGCAACTGTAGCGGCAATTGGTACATTGCTCATACCAGCGATGATAAAGCAAGGGTATCACCCCGGATTCTCGGCAGCGGTAGTAGCTGCAGCTGGTACGATTGGGATTATTATTCCACCAAGTAATCCGCTCGTTATTTATGGGGTTGTATCCCAGTCATCGATTTCCGAGCTGTTCATGGCCGGAATTATTCCGGGCGTATTAACTGGGGCTGCTTTAATGCTTGTTACCTATGTCATTTCCAAAAAGAATGGATGGCAAGGTGACCGCGAATCCTTTAGCTTGAAAGGGACCCTAATAGCTGCTTGGGATGCCAAATGGGCTTTACTGGTACCGGTGATTATTCTAGGCGGGATTTACGGTGGTATTATGACGCCAACAGAGGCCGCGGCAGTCGCTGCAGCTTATGGTTTGGTGATTGGAATATTTGTTTATAAAGATCTGGATTATAAAGCTGTCTATAAAAGTTTAGCCACTGCAGGTGTCACTTCTGCTGTGATTATTCTGCTAATTGTTATGGCGAATATTTTTGGCCGGTTAATTACATTAGAGCAGGTTGCAGAAGCAGTAGCTGACTTTGTTCTGGCAATTAGTGAGAATAAACTCGTCATTCTACTTCTGTTAAATGTTTTCCTATTATTAGTAGGTCTTGTACTCGAGGCTCTGGCAGCGATTGTTATTTTAACGCCAATATTGCTTCCGATGGCGATGGAACTTGGAATCGACCCAATTCACTTTGGGGTTATCATGATTTTCAACCTGGCAATTGGACTAATTACACCACCAGTTGGTGTGAACTTATTCGTTTCAGCAGGTGTGATGAAGCTGAAAATTGAGCAGGTTATTAGAGGGATTATACCACTATTAATTACGATGATTATTATTTTATTGCTTGTAACTTATGTTCCTGACATTAGTATGTGGTTAGTTAATTTACTTGGGGATTAATCTATTAAACTGTTTGTTGCTTTTTTTCGTTACTGTTGATGGAAATGCGACGTAGTAAAGTGCAACGTTGATTTCCACTACGGGCAGTCGCTTTCCGCGGGCAACGCTTCAGCCTCCTCGGAAGAAACCCACTTCCTGCGGGGTCTTCAAGCTGCCCGTTTTCCCGCAGGAGTAGACTGCCCTCCACTCCAATCAACCATCTCAATACTGGTACGCTATACTAAGAATTTATTTCGCCTAATCCATATTGGGAAGGTAAAAGCATAAAATCAGCGGAGGAAATACACGGAGACTCCTGTGGGAAAAGAGGCATCGGTGAGACCCCGCATTGCGACAGCACGAGGAGGCTCACCAGCCGCCCACGGAAAGCGTAGTGTATTTCCGGAGCGGTTAAACGTACAGACTATCATTTCAAGTTATGACGAGTTCTATCGATTTAGCGAATAGCAATCTTCTAGAAAACAACTATTTTTAAAAATAAATGTAACTGGATAAAATGGATAAAAAGTCATCTATTGTTGATAAAAGTCTTCTTTAGATGACTTTTTATCATATCTTATGCGATAATAACTAAGACAGACTAATGGTGATAGGAGTAGTTAACGAATGAAAGTGAAAATTAATCGCAATGCAGCGAAGCAATTGAAAAAAATGCTGGAGACAGAAGAAGCTCAAGGAAAAATGATTCGCATATATATTTCTCACATGCATGGGGATCATGCCCATTATGGTATTGCCTATGATACACCACAGGAACATGATGAAATCGTAAAAACAGATAAAGATATTGACATTCTTTTGGACTCCCGTGAAGAATTCCTGGATGGGATTTGGATTCAGTACTTCCACGTTAATGATGAAGGTTTTGTGATTACGAACCCGTCTAAAGGCGGACACCACCACCACTAAGCCTTAGAGTCAGTGACCGGGTATTTATAACTGGCATATTAAAGATAAAGAACCCTGCAGTTTATGAAACTGCAGGGTTCTTTTGATATATCTATTCCTCATCTTCCAGCACATTATATGCCATCTCATACAGCATCATTTGACTGTCCACGAGGGCTTCTCCTGGTTTTGCCTTAACATAATGATAGGTTCCATCACTGGATTGTTCCCGTGCTTTTACATTATCTTTTAAAAGAATCGTCAGAACTTCTTTAATCCGCTTCTTGATCGTCTGTTCATATATCGGGAAAAAGAGTTCGACACGTTTTGCCATGTTCCTTGTCATTAAGTCGGCCGAGGAGAGGAAGAGTTTTTCATCGCCATTACTATGGAAATAGTAGATCCGTGTATGTTCAAGAAAACGTCCAACAATACTACGGACACGAATGTTATCGCTTACGCCTTTTATCCCTGGTTTTAGACAGCAAATGCCACGTACGATTAAATCGATTTTTACACCAGCTTGAGATGCTTCGTAAAATTTCATAATAATTTCTTTATCTGTGAGAGAATTCATTTTGGCAATAATATATCCATTTCCTCTTTGTTTATGGAAGCTGATTTCCTCATTAATATAGCGAATAAAATCTTTCCTTATCTCAAAGGGGGCCATGGAAATATGATTGAATTCAGGTTTTTCCGTGAAACCACTTAAATAATTAAAAAAGTTAGTGGCATCAATGCCAAATTTGCGTTTCGTAGTAATCAGCCCCATGTCAGTATAGGTTTCAGCCGTTTTGTCGTTGTAATTTCCGGTTCCCAAATGGACGAAACGCTCTATTTTTTCTTTTCTTTTCCGAACAATTAAGGTGATTTTACTGTGGGTTTTGAGAAAATTCATTCCATAGATTACATGACAGCCAGCCTTTTCAAGTTCTTTTGCCCATTGTACGTTCTGTTCCTCATCAAATCTTGCTTTTAGCTCCACTAATACCGTCACTTGTTTTCCGTTTTCTGCAGCTTGCTTGAGCCCTTTAATAATGGGTGAATTTCCGCTTACCCGGTATAGGGTTTGCTTAATTGCCAGCACTTCCGGGTCTTTCGCTGCTTCGGTTATCATTTCTACTACGGGTTCAAAGGATTCATAGGGATGGTGGAGCAGGATATCTCTTTTTTCCGCTGCTTCAAATACCGTTTCATCCACCCCAATATCCTGGGGATGCTGTGGAATCAGGGTTTGGTAGACAAGGTGTTCCTTATCTTTCTGCACTTCCTTACAAAATCCAAACAAAAACGTTAGATCCAGTGGTCCATCCACGAGATATAGATCATTTTCATGGATTTCAAGTACATTCAGTAAAAAGCGAATAACGTCTTCATCGTATTTTCCTTTTCGTACTTCTAACCGGACTGCTGCACCCCATTTTCGTTTTTTGAGCTCTTTTTCAATTTCTTTTAATAAATCCCTTGCTCCTTCTTCGTGGATAGTCATATCTGCATTTCTTGTAATTCGAAATTCAGTCACTGATTTTACACGATAGCCTTTGAATAATTTATATAGAAAATGCGAAATAATATCTTCCAATAAAATAAATCGGTTTGTTTGTCCAATTCTTACATACCGGTCCAGGAGGGCAGGTACTTGTACAATGGCGTTTTTCGTTTTATTATCTACCTCTACCATATCCTCAAGAATGATGGCCAAATTAATTGATTTATTCATCAGCATCGGAAACGGATGATATGCATCGATTGCTAGTGGCGTAAGAACTGGGAAAATTTGCTCATCGAAGTATTCCTCTAGTTTTTCTTCTTCCTCAGCTGATGACTGTTCAATGGATATAATGCTACTATCTTCCTGTTTTTCTAACAATGCCAGTAGATTTTTATATCCTTTATATTGTTGCTCGACTATCGTGTGATTTTGTTTCGAGATTGCTTTTAATTGCTGTTTTGGTGTTAGTCCTGCTTTGTTTTCAGGTTTATTAAAGCCTGCTTTTACTTGATCTTTAAGGCCAGCAACACGAACCATAAAGAATTCATCCAAGTTAGAAGAGCAGATGGCAATAAATTTAAAGCGCTCAAGTAACGGATTTTTCGTGTCAAATGCTTCCTCGAGAACACGTTTGTTAAAAGCCAGCCAACTGAGTTCCCGATTGTTGTAATATAAAGGATCGTCCAAGTTCACTCTGTTTGCAATGTCTTCCATTTATCTTCACCCTTCTCTCTGACTAATACTAGCAATAATTATACAAAGACGAAATGAATAAAATGTAAAATATTTGTAAATTCTCGTTTTTTCTATCATAACATGCTGACTAAACCATAAAATTTAAAATAACACCTTATGGAACTTGATGGTAGGATGCCTTTATATTTATAAATTCCAATTCAATGGATTGATGAAGCGCCTTTTCCAAGTGCTTTTTCTGCTTTTGCGTTTGATATTCTTCTGGCCGATAATCTTGGTTGCAGTACACTTTTATATGAATCCTATCACTGGAAATAAGAATATCCAGCTCTTGCACTACTTGTCTTTTCGTTGCATCTAAGCAATATGTGAACTTAATGATTGCTCCCAATAGACATAGTTTCTTCCGTTCCCTTTTTAAAAACCATTTTTTGTATGGGGAAATAAACTGCTTAAATATTGTCTTATTTTTAAAAGATGCAATTAAAGCGAGTTTTAGTCGGTCTATGTGCATGAGTCCATCAATCGTTCGGTTTGCCAGCAAATAGAAGGTGTGCTGGGCACTGGATTCGGAGTCAATGTAATCTCCCAGGTTGTAGACAAAGCATCCACGTTCCAGTAGCTCCCAGTCTGTTTGTGTTAATGATCCCAGTCCTCTTTCTTTTAAGCTGACAAATAATTTTCTGGTCAGCAATTGAATATGCTGAATTTGTCCCATATTCAGACTGTACTCATGGACAAGTTCCTGAATGCTGTCTTCTAGCACATTTGGGTATAGATTGTTTTTTAGGCTGCGTGTTAATCGTTCATAAAAAACGCCGTCCCGAAGTCCTTTTCTGCTTAAAATGAAACATTCCGCCCCGATGATTTGATATAAACTGTGAAAAACAGCAATGGCTGGAAGAATGGTGTCTGCCCGGTCAGTGGATAGTCCTTCTACTTTCTCTAATTCTGCTTTGGACATGGGAAGTAAATAGTTCATCACTCGTGCGATGTCACTATCATACATTTTATATTGATGTAACCCAGCAAGCGGGTATTTTCTGAGTGACTGATCGATCTGTACTAAGTTTCGGGCACTTCCACCAATGGCAATGATGGGGACATGTTTTCCCTTTAACCAGCTTAGTGTTTGAAATTCCTCAAATAAAAATCGTCTTAATTTTGCCAGTCCTTCTTCTTGATTGTCGATGTCACTAAAGAATTTCTTTAAAGTTAATGCCCCAAATGGAAAGCTATGGGATTCCTTAAGTATCCGGTCCTTATAATAGGTAACTTCCGTACTGCCACCGCCTATATCAATCGTAATTCCTTCAAAAATCGATGTGGAGTTCACTACCGATAAATAACCATAATAGGCTTCTTCTTTTTCCGATAAGATACGCATATCCCAGCCAATGTGCTTTTTAACCATTTCTTGAATCTTTTTTTTATTGTTCGCTTGTCGAATCGTTGCGGTTGCTACACAGATAAACTCTTTTAAGGCATAAACTTTCGCGACTTCTTTAAAGCTTTGTAAAGTGGAAATCATTAGGTTGATCCCTTCTTCACTTAAATCATTATGATTATCTAAGTAATTACGAAGCCGTGCCACGGATTTTACGTTTTCGACCTCCTGAAGGCGACCGGAATTTACCTGGGAATAAATAACTAGCCGCATCGTATTGGAACCAATATCTATAACTGCATAATAATTTTTTTGCATCGAATCACCTCGTCTATGTTAAATATATCAGTTCAAGTTTTTTCTGTCACGAAAACAGTGGAGTAAACTATTTAAATAAGACAAATTTCGGTAAAAATTTCCCGGGCAATATGACATGATTAGGTAATATGACGAATTAGCATTTATTTTGTAGGAATCGAAGCAATATTCGAACTTGTTATGAATGATACAAGATGTACTTGCATATGATTTAGAAACCGCAGTAATTATGGAGGGAGAATATAGATGGATATTCTAGGTAAGGTAAGAAGTTACCGCGAGAATGAAGAGAGCCTGAAATGGGAAGGTACATTTGCGGAGTATTTGGAAATCATAAAAGAAAGACCTGAAGTCGCACAGCCTGCTCATTCCCGTGTTTATAATATGATTAAGGATGCTGGAATAAAGGAAGTAGATGGAAGAAAAACATATAAATTTTTTAGTAAAGAGATTTATGGTTTAGAGGAAGCAATTGAGCGGTTAGTCGAAGAATATTTTCATCCGGCAGCAAAACGGCTCGACGTTAGGAAGCGTATCTTATTGCTCATGGGTCCTGTCAGTGGAGGGAAGTCAACTATCGTAAGTATGTTGAAACGCGGATTGGAGCAATATTCAAGAACGGAAGCTGGTGCGGTTTATGCGATTAAAGGCTGTCCAATGCATGAGGATCCACTTCATTTAATCCCGCCACACCTGCGTGATGAATTTTATGAGGAATATGGGATCCGTATCGAGGGGAGCCTATCACCGCTTAATACGATGCGTTTGGAAAAAGAATACGATGGGAAAATTGAAGACGTAATGGTAGAACGGATCTTTTTTTCGGAGGATAAACGGGTTGGGATTGGTACGTTTAGTCCATCAGATCCGAAGTCCCAGGATATCGCGGACTTAACTGGCAGCATTGATTTTTCAACGATTGCGGAATATGGTTCCGAATCCGATCCGAGGGCATATCGCTTTGATGGGGAATTAAATAAAGCAAACCGTGGCATGATGGAGTTTCAGGAGATTTTAAAATCCGACGAAAAATTCCTTTGGCATCTATTATCTTTAACGCAGGAAGGGAATTTTAAGGCTGGCAGGTTCGCCCTTATATCGGCGGATGAACTTATCGTAGCGCACACAAATGAAGCAGAATACCGCTCTTTTATTTCAAATAAAAAGAATGAAGCATTACACTCAAGAATTATTGTTATGCCAATTCCGTATAATCTTCGTGTGGATGAAGAAGAGAAAATTTATGAGAAGATGATAAAGACAAGTGACATGGCTCATGTCCATGTGGCACCACATGCATTGCGGGTTGCTGCTATCTTTTCTGTTCTTACCAGATTAAAAGATTCAAAGAAACAAGGAGTAGATTTGCTTAAAAAGTTACGTTTATATAATGGAGAGAGTGTGGAAGGGTTTAACGATGTCGATGTGGATGAATTACGAAAAGAGTATTCAGATGAAGGAATGACTGGGATTGATCCGCGCTATGTCATTAATCGAATTTCTTCAACCATTATTCGAAAAGAAGTCCCATCGATTAACGCGCTTGATGTACTGCGTTCCTTAAAAGATGGTTTGGATTCTCATCCATCGATTTCCAAGGAAGATAAAGAAAAATATATGAATTATATTGGGGTTGCCAGAAAAGAATATGATGAAATTGCCAAGAAAGAAGTACAAAAAGCGTTTGTGTATTCGTATGAAGAGTCCGCGAAAACGCTAATGGATAACTATTTGGATAACGTGGAGGCTTACTGCAATCATAATAAGCTCAGAGATCCGTTAACTGGTGAGGAAATGAATCCAGATGAAAAACTGATGCGTTCGATTGAGGAACAAATTGGTATTTCAGAAAATGCGAAAAAGGCATTCCGGGAAGAGATTCTTATCCGTCTATCTGCCTTTGCCAGAAAAGGGAAGCGCTTTGATTACAATTCACATGAGCGTTTGCGTGAAGCCATCCAGAAGAAGCTTTTTGCCGATTTAAAAGACGTTGTCAAAATTACGACATCATCGAAGACACCGGATGAGTCGCAATTGAAGAAAGTGAATGAGGTCATCGTAAGGCTAATTGATGAATATGGATATAATTCGACTTCTGCCAATGAATTGCTGCGCTATGTTGGCAGCTTGCTAAATCGATAAAGATATACTGAGCTTGCTAAAGATTGTGTATCTGGTACGGTCAATTTTCAATCCGTGGAAATTCTACCGTCCATTCTTCCACTAGTTGTTAGATAAATGAATGAGGTGCTTAATTTAACTGGCTGTTGCCCGGATGAATCATGATGGAAGTATCTCGGATTCTTAAAGGGTTTTATAGCCAGTTAAAGACGTGGTAATCATACAGGGCTAATGAAAAATTAGTCTTTTTTTTTCACATTAGGAAAGTATAAAATTTTAGCAAGAAGAGGATCCGACGTAGTTAAAATTTTAAGTACCAAGTATAAGAAAAACTAACACATTCGCTAAAGGACGAGCGAATGCGAGTTTTTCTAATAACGGAAGGTATGACCGAATAAGGCATAATACATGTTTTCATGTCTATATTTTTGAAAAAATAGCAATACCTGATATTGTTTTGCATATGATAAATAAAGTACTCTAGTTACTTTTGCAAGTGTCTATTTAAAGGGAATATACGGAATTTTTTTAAAAAAAGGGGAGAGGATCGTATTGTCGGATAAGCACAAGACAAATTTCATTGTCTCACAGGAAGACTGGACTCTCCATCGTAAAGGTTATCAAGATCAACAGCGCCATATTGAAAAAGTGAAAGATGCTATAAAAAATAATTTGCCTGATTTAATTACGGAAGAAAGTATTATTATGTCAAACGGCCGTGAAGTAGTAAAAATCCCAATTCGCTCTCTTGATGAATATAAAATTCGCTACAACTATAATAAAAACAAACATGTTGGCCAAGGCGATGGCGATAGTCAAGTTGGCGATGTGATTGCAAGGGAACCTGGAAAAGGAGACCAGGTCCAAGGTAAAGGGCGAGAGAAAAAAGCAGGAGATCAGCCTGGCAGTGATTATTATGAAGCGGAAGTTTCCATTGAAGAGGTAGAAGAAGCACTTTTCAAAAACCTCGAACTGCCAAACCTCCAGCAAAAAGAGCAGGATGAAATCGTTGTGGAAGACATTGAATTTAATGATGTACGGAAAAAAGGACTTATGGGCAATATAGATAAGAAACGAACGATTTTAACGGCACTAAAGCGAAATGCCAGAGAAGGAAAAGCGTCTATTGCTCCTATTTATAATGACGACTTAAGGTTTAAAACCTGGAATGAAGTGGTCAAACCAGAATCAAAGGCAGTCGTTCTTGCGATGATGGATACAAGTGCATCGATGGGGACGTTTGAAAAATATATGGCAAGAAGCTTCTTTTTCTGGATGACCAGATTTTTGCGAACGAAATATGAATCAGTGGATATTGAGTTCATTGCTCATCATACCGAGGCAAAAGTTGTATCGGAAGACGATTTTTTTAACAAGGGCGAAAGCGGTGGAACAATTTGTTCGTCTGCTTATTTAAAAGCATTAGAACTTATTGAAGAGAAGTATAGTCCGTCCCGTTATAATATTTATCCGTTTCACTTTTCCGATGGAGAAAACATTACTTCAGATAATGCAAAATGTATTGATTTGGTGCATGAAATTATGGATGTATCGGCTATATTCGGATATGGTGAGGTAAATGGCTATAATCGCTACTCGACGTTAATGAATGCGTACCGGACAATTGATAATCCGAAATTCAGACATTATATTTTAAAAGAAAAGCGCGACGTCTACCATGCAATGAAAACCTTCTTCTATAAGGAAGCTGAAGCTGTGTAAATGCATATCCCCATTTGGTTGGGGATTTTTTTGTGTGGAGAGGGTATTTTAGAGGGAAGTAAGGAATTACAATAGAAAAGTTCTCATTCGCTTGTATTTTAGTAGCTACGTTGTTTTTGCTAAAATCATATACGTTCCTTAAGCGTAAAAAGAAATCGGCTATTTCGCCGATCTCTTCCGATAGATAAAAACATTATTCCACTAATTCAATCGTATAAACTCCTCTGGATGTACTGACGATGAAGCGGGAACCATCAAATTCATAGAGCGCAGAATCTTCGAGTGGAATTTCATATAGCTCGGATGGGAGTGACTGGTAATGGTTCATGGTCGTTTCAATCACACCACTTCCATTTAAATGTAGGGAGTACATTGGTACATAATCATCGATTCTTCTTGATTCCTTGGAGTACGAGATGGCACTTAAATCCATTAATGTTTCGTCAAAATCGTCCAGTTCATGCTTTACAATTTTTATTTTTCTTCCATTCCACTGTCGTATTAAGTCATTAAATTCTTCAACGGTCAAAAAATACTGGTCCATGATTATCCCTCCTATCGTTTAAATTCTCCTTGTTCGTAAATTTCATGCAGACAATAAGCAATTTCAAGGTTCATTATTTATGACTTGTTTCATAAACTATAAAAAGCAATTTTGGAGGGGATTTCACTTGTCAATGACAAAGGAGCTTCACTACGCGATTGAGGAAATTACGGAAATTGCGTCTGATTTTGGTCTCGACTTTTATCCAATGCGCTATGAAATATGCCCTGCTGATATCATTTACACATTTGGTGCATATGGGATGCCAACAAGGTTTTCACATTGGAGCTTTGGAAAACAGTTTCACCGAATGAAGCTGCAGTATGATCTTGGTTTAAGCCAAATTTATGAGCTTGTCATTAATTCCGATCCTTGCTATGCGTTCTTACTCAATACGAATTCATTGATTCAAAACAAATTGATTATTGCCCATGTTCTGGCGCATTGTGATTTTTTCAAAAACAATGTTCGTTTTTCCAATACAAGAAGAGATATGGTCGAAAGCATGACAGCAACTGCAGAGCGAATTGCCGATTATGAAATGAAGTATGGAAAAGATGAGGTGGAGGAATTTTTAGATGCCGTTCTGTCGATTCAGGAACATATTGATCCTTCCATCGTTTCTTCCAAGCTTTCCTACGAGGAAATGGAAGAAGTGCTGGAAGAAGAGGAAGAAGTGGTGAAGAAAACGCCATATGATGATTTATGGAGCTTAGATGAAAAACCGGTGGAACAGAAGCCGAAAAAGCGGAAAAAGAAGGTTAGGAAATTTCCGCCACGGCCTGAGAAGGACTTATTATTGTTTATTGAGGAGTATAGTCGGGAGTTGGAAGACTGGCAGCGGGATGTCTTGACGATGATGCGTGAGGAGATGCTTTATTTCTGGCCACAGCTCGAAACGAAAATCATGAACGAAGGCTGGGCATCATACTGGCATCAGCGGATATTAAGGGAGATGGATTTAACGACAGAAGAAACGATTGAGTTCTCAAAGCTGAATGCAGGGGTTGTTCAGCCATCGAAAACTCAGATTAACCCGTATTATTTGGGCTTAAAGATTTTTGAAGATATTGAGGAGCGTTATAACAACCCAACGGAAGAAATGAAGGAATTAGGATATAAGCCCGGAGGTGGCAGGGAAAAGATTTTTGAGGTGAGGGAAATTGAATCAGATATTTCCTTTATCCGAAATTATTTAACGAAGGATTTGGCACAACAGGAAGATATGTATTTGTTTGAGAAGAAAGGCAGAGATTATCGGGTTACAACGAAGGATTATGAACAGGTCCGTGACCAGCTGGTTTCCATGCGGGTGAATGGGGGATTTCCTTATATTACAGTCGAAAATGGAGATTACAACCGGAATGAGGAACTGTATTTGAAGCATAATTATGAAGGTATTGAATTGGATTTGCATTATTTGGAACATGTCCTTCCATATATCTATCAATTATGGGGACGAAATGTTCATATGGAAACCGTGATTGAAGGGAAAAAAGTGGTTTATACGTATGATGGGAATAAAGTCTTGAAACGGAATTTGTAAACGACAGAAGAGCTTGGTTTTAGGCTTCCAAGCTCTTTTTCTTGTAACGTCAAAATTCGACAAAATCCGGGAAGTGACAGGCACCTATAAAAGGATGAATCCTATGAAAAAGGTGAGGATGGAACCGAAAATACTTAATGTGACATATGTAACCAGCTTCGTCCATTTTTTTTCGTTATAAAGCTGTACTGCTTCTACACTATACGTGGAAAAGGTAGTGAAGGCTCCGAAAAAGCCAATTCCAATCGATAAATAAACGGGATCGTCATAGGCACCTAATGGTATTTCCCCGTAATAGAGGCCATAAAATATACCTAATCCGAGCGAACCCAGTATGTTGACAGTTAACATGGAAATTGGAAAAGGAGGGTTCGGATATCGGTTCATCAAAACTAAACCTAAGAAATAACGGGAAATGGCACCGATGGATCCTCCAGCTGCCAGTAAAAAAAGATTCATTTAGCCTTCCACCTCTTTCGCCCGTTTTTGCTTAAGCCGTGAAGACAGAATCGTACCAGCACGGTAGCCAATCCATGCCAGCAATATTCCACCTACCATAGATCCAAAGACATACAGGATAGAGTTCATTATCGTATATTCCTGCAATAAAAAGGCTGCATCTGCTGCCAAAGTGGACATGGTCGTAAACCCACCACATAAACCAACACCTAATCCTGCTTTCAGCCATTCTTTAGGAACAGATACAAGAAACCACGCTGTTAAAAATCCTAAAAGCAAACTACCAGTTAAATTCTCTATCATGGTTCCTAGCGGATAACCTGTTTCCAGTGTTATAAGGTTCAATGCATATCGGCTTAGTGTTCCGATAGCTGCACCAACTCCGATGGCAATTAGAATTTTCCATTGCTCCTTCAAACCAGTTCCTCCTCAAGGATAACTTGTTTTTACCTTCATTTATTGTAAATGACTTTGGATGGAAGATACAATTCTAACATATAGAGAAAGGGAATATATAATGTTATCTATTTAAAGAATTTTATCACGTGATTAACTGGCTGTAAGACCCCCACTTCAAGAATTCGAGATACTTCAAGAAGTCATGTCAACGGAATTTCAAACATTCTGATATCAAATCTTATTTGCATTCATGAATTTTGCAGGAATGTTCATACTAGAAAAAGGAAGGAGGAGTTGGATGCAGGCATCTTATAGAGAATCATGGTTTGGAAATATCAAAGGGGATATTCTTTCTGGTCTAGTTGTAGCACTGGCACTAATCCCCGAAGCAATTGCTTTTTCCATTATTGCAGGTGTAGATCCGATGGTAGGATTGTATGCTTCTTTTACCACGGCAGTAACGATTGCCTTTGTTGGCGGTAGACCGGGAATGATATCAGCAGCTACTGGTGCAATGGCACTATTATTTACGACATTAGTTGCAGAACATGGTATTGAATATTTGTTCGCTGCAACCATTTTAACGGGAATCCTACAAATCATCTTTGGCCTTTTAAAGCTGGCGAAGTATATGAAATTTATACCCAGATCTGTAATGGTCGGATTTGTGAACGCTTTGGCAATTATGATATTTACTTCACAGCTGCCTCACTTTGAAAATCAATCATGGGTTGTGTTTGGGATGGCAGGTTTAACGTTAGCAATTATTTACTTATTTCCCTATATAACAAAGGCGGTTCCTTCTACACTTGTTGCGATTGTAGCGGTAACAGTTTTAGCGATCTTTATGGATTATGGGATTCCAAATGTAGGCGATATGGGGACAATCTCACAAACACTACCGCAATTTTTAATTCCAAATATCCCGCTGAACTTTGAAACGTTAGCCATCATCTTTCCCTATTCCATCGCATTATCCATCGTTGATGTAAAATCTGGGGGAAGCGGCAGATTATCCTCGTTTGTTGCTGGTTTTCCTGATGCTGCTCATTGTCCTACTCGGTGATATTGTGATTCAAGTCCCGATGGCAGCCCTTGCTGGAGTGATGATTATGGTTTCCATCAGTACGTTTGACTGGAACTCTTTACGTACGATTCATCTCGTACCAAAGACAGATGCTATCGTGATGGTTGTGACGGTTTTCGCAGTATTGTTAACACATAACTTAGCAATTGGTGTATTTATTGGTATAATATTAAGTGCCATTTTCTTTGTGGCGAAAATTTCCAATGTGCAGGTTATAAGTGAGCAAAAAGGGGAGAAAAGGTATTACTCTTTAAGAGGTGAGCTTTTCTTTGCATCGGTTACAGAGTTACTGAACAAGTTTGATTACGATGAAGACGTAAAAAAGGTTGAAATAGATTTAAGTCGTGCTCACGTATGGGATGATTCCGGAGTAGTTGCCGTGGATAAAATCGTTGCAAAATTTAAAGCAAATGGGATTCACGTAGATGTAAAAGGATTAAATGAAGATAGTACGGAGCTGGTGAATAAACTGGCCAATAAACTGGGAGCACATTAATGGGGAGGTTTTAACCATGTATCAAAAAATCTTATTAGCTACAGATGGTTCAGAACATGCAAACCGGGCAGCAAAACATGCTTTGGAACTGGCGAAAATGAATGCGGATTCAAAAGTGGAAGTCGTTTATGTAGTGGACCATGATAAAGTGAAATCTGACGTGTTAGCAAACTGGAATTCAGCAGATATGGGGGACAAAAGAAAAGTACAGATAAAAAATATTGAAAAAATGGCAAAAGATGCTAATGTGAACTATGAGATTGTATTCCTGCACGGTGACCCTGGCCCACAGATTGTAAAACACGCTAATGATAAGGAATTTGATGTTGTTGTGATTGGGAGTAGAGGATTAAATGTTCTTCAGGAATTTGTATTGGGCAGTGTCAGTCATAAAGTGGCAAAACGAGCAAATTGTCCGGTAATGATTGTAAAATAGAATAGAAATGAAAGGGCTATCATTTATTTGTGATGGCCTATTTTTTTTCACCTTACTAGGATTTTAAGTAAAGAGTTTTAGCCAAGAGGTGAGTTTGACATAGCTAAAATTTTAACATAGCTTAAAAATTTAAAATATTTTTGTAACATTCTTCTCTAAATTCCGTCTAAACCTGGAAATAGACATTTTAGATTGGGGGTCCATGTTATGAAAAAACGCTTATGGACAGGTCTCTTCATGATGTGCATTCTAGGATTATTTACAGCTTGCAGTAACCAGGACAGTAGTACGGAATCACAGAATGCTGCCATGACGGAGTCGGAAGTAAGAGAAGATAGCAGTACTTTTTCAGATGAAAGTGTAGACGAAAATTCAGTGGAAATGGAAGGTGCTGAAGGGGAGCGGGAGTCCGTAGAAGCAGGAGAAGTCACCCAAAGTGATCGCAAAATTATCTATCATGCAAACCTTAACATTGAAGTGAAAAATGTAGATCAGGCAATTAGTGATATTCATGCAAGAGCATCTAATGCCGGTGGATATATTGTGGAATCCATAACACAAGGAGAAACAGAAAACGAAACAGCATCCGGACAAATTACCGCACGGATACCACAGGAACATTTTCAGGATTTTATTCAATTTGTTGAGGAAGGAAGCAGTAAAGTCATGGAAAGTTCTGTTTCCGGTCAGGATGTGACAGAGGAATATATTGATTTAGAATCAAGGCTGAAATCGAAGCGTGCAGTAGAAGAAAGGCTGCTTTCTTTTATGGAGCAAGCAGAAGAAACAGAGGATTTGCTGGCTATTTCCAATGATTTGGCAAACGTCCAGGAAGATATAGAAGAAATCATTGGTCGCATGAATTACTTGGAAGATAAATCGGATTTAGCGACAGTTACTATCTATCTTCAGGAAAATAATGTAACCCTTTCTGGGATGAGTGAGGATGATTTAAATACATGGGAAAAGACGAAGCAGCAATTTTTAAAGAGTCTTAATTTCCTTGTTAAAGCTTTCTCAGGAATGTTTGTTTTCTTTATTGGAAATCTACCAATCCTAATTCTTTTAAGTTTGATTGCATTTGTTATTTATTATTTTATTCGAAAAAGGAAAAAAGAAGATTAATCTTTACAGGAGTTAAGCTAGAAAATGTCGAATGTAATAGAAACTACCCTAATCTAAAGGGGGGACTTATGTGGATATGGGGAGATTTACGGTGATATGACTCAAAGGAAGTCGAAACATAAAACCAGTCAAGATTGGTTATGTTCTTTTCAAAAATTAATGGGGAGGGGAATGCAACTGGAGTTTACAAGAAAGTCCGGTCAAGAAATTTAGCAAAATGTTTGCTAGAAAATGAGGTTCAGAGCTAGTTATGTTTAAAGGGGATCATCATACGTAAAGCCGTGTTCATAAAAGGGATATATCGAGATTTAAAAAGTCTATGTGATGATACGACCACAGATTAATCAAGGGGGAGAAAAGTTGAATCATTCTAAAATAAATCAGGACAATTGGAATGCGCAATTATACGATGGGAAGCATGGTTTTGTTTCGAAGCATGGAAGTCGTTTAATAGAACTATTGGAACCAAAAAAAGGGGAAGTCATTTTAGATCTTGGCTGTGGTACAGGGGATTTGGCAAATGATCTTTTTAATAGTGGTGTAAATGTGGTCGGAGTAGATAAATCCGAAAATATGATCGAACAAGCGAGAATGAAGTACCCGGAAATTTCCTTTTATGCTGCGGATGCTACGGAACTAACATACGATCATGAATTCGATGCGGTGTTTTCGAATGCCGTTCTTCATTGGGTAAAACCTCCGCATAAAGCCTTGGCCTGTATTTACCTAAGTTTAAAAAATGGTGGAAGATTTGTTGCCGAATTCGGCGGAAAAGGCAACGTTCAAACGATTATCGACGAAATCATTGATCAAATAAAACAAAATGGGAATCCATTTAAAGAAGAAAATTTCCCGTGGTTTTATCCAAGTATTGCTGAATATACCGCATTAATGGAGGAAGTAGGATTTAGGGTGACGTTCGCCCAGCATTTCGACAGGCCAACCCTATTAGAGGGAGAAAATGGATTAAGAAACTGGGTAGAAATGTTTGCCGGTTCATTGCTTAAGGATATGATGGAATCGGAAAAAGAATCTATTTTAACCAACGTGGAAAACAACTTAAGAGAGAAGATATATGAGGATGGTCAGTGGGTAGCTGACTATAAGCGAATCCGTGTTATTGGTATAAAATAATAGGAAATACATAAAAGCTGCGAAATAAGCTATTCGCAGCTTTTTAAATATTATCACGTGATTAACTGGCTGTAAGACCCCCACCTCAAGAATTCGAGATACTTCAACAATTATAAGAGGGGATCAACAGCCAGTAAACTCCTGATTCGTTCAGAGGCCTTTAGGTCATCCTTTAGGGCTAACAATCAGTGGGGGTGAAAAAAACCCCCACTGATTGAAGATTCACTTTATTTGCTGGCACTTGCCAGTTCTGTTTCAATAAAGCTCGTGTTTACCAATCCATCCAGGTTTGGTTTTTCTTTTAAGAATTCGAGCTCATATGAAGAGTCCGCAAATTCCTGTAAAACATTGCCGTCTACTTCATATGTGAAATCAATTCGTTCCCAGGCTTTTTCAATGACGGAGGCGGAAAGCTCTTGCCCAGTAATATCCGCAATTTTTTCACGTGCTATCGTTTTTGCTTCTTCTGGATTGTCATTGATGAAATCTGTTGCTTTTTTATGGCCATCTACAATGCTTTGAACTAATTCCGGATTATTTTCTACTAAATCCTGAGAAGTTACGAAAACTGCTGCAGGTAATGTTTCTCCATATGCCACATCAGGTGTATCGATGAGGACTTTTCCGCTTCCTTCTTCTTCAATCACTGCTGCCCAAGGTTCAGGAACGGTAGCTACATCCACTTTTCCAGATAGGAACATGCTATGATATGTTGCAGGTTCACCAGTAACATGTTTCATTTCTCCACCGACACGGTCAGAAGTAAGGTTATACACTTCGCTCATTAATGTTTCAAATTGTACGTCATGTGTGCAGCCAACTCTTGGGGAGATAAATGTTTTCCCGGCTAAATCCTCCGGAGAATCAATATCTGCATCACTTCTAGCCATAATGACCGTTCCACCAGTGGAACCACCGGCTATTACATTCACTTCTGAACCGCTTGTGAAGTGGTTCATTGCTGGCCCCGGTCCGACAAGTCCGCCTTGTATTTCTCCTGCTGCAAGTGCCGTCATAAATGATGACCCATCCGGGAAGAATTGATAGTTAATCGTTGTACCATCAGGGAATGTCTCTGAATATAAGTCTTTCTCTTCAGCCACCATTCCGGCTACATGGTTAATATTAGGGAAATATCCAATAGTAATCTCGTCTGGAATATTGCCTTCTGAGCTTTCTCCTTCGCCGCTTCCGCAAGCTGCCAACACCAAGCTAAGGGCAATCATTCCGACAAATAGTAAAAACTTCTTCATGAACTTCTCATCCTTTCTAGACTGATAGATTATTATAGTTATTCGACGAAAATCGACAAATTCCGGGAAGTGACAGGCACCCTATTGCATGCCCCATCTTCGCATGACGGTTTTTTCTAATTTGGAGAAGACAAAGTGATCGACGACTGCTCCGATAACACCGATAATGATAATGATTCCTATAACTTGATCCATTCTTGCGTAATCCTGTGCATAACTTAACGTATATCCTAACCCTGGTCCATTACTTAACAGCTCACCGGCCATTAATGCCCGCCAACTGAATGCCCATGCCAGACGCAGACCGGACATAAAGTAAGGAATGCTTGCTGGTACTTCAACACGGTAGAATAATGGCCATCCTTTGGTTCCCATTGTTCTAGCAGCCCTAACCAATTGTGGTGGGACATTATGAATGGCTGATCGAACGTTCATTGCCATAACGAAAGTACCGCCAAGTACGATAACGAAGACTACCGAGAATTCGGTAAAACCAAATAGCATAATTGCCAGTGGAACCCATACGATACTTGGAATACTCTGCATGGCAATTAAATACATGCCAGCTGTTTCATCGGCTTGTTTGGATTTTCCAAAAATAACCCCGATAACAGTTCCAATTAAAATAGCTAAGGATAATCCACTAAATAAATGCTTAAAGCTTGCACCTAAGGCGATTAGGAATTCTCCGCTTGCGAATCCTTCATATAATGCGGTAAAAACCTTCAGTGGAGAAGGGAAAGTAATTTCTGGAAAAAACTTCAATTCAAAAATGAGCTGCCATATTCCGATGACGACGACTAAAAATAATATCCGCTTGATGATGATATTCCACTTCATTGGCTTAACTCTTCCTTTAAAACTTTATTAATTTCCACTTCCAAGAGGTCCATTATCTCTTTTTCCAGTTGAATAGCCTCGAGATTGCCTCTTTTTCTTGGACGTTCGATGTCTACGGTAATATCTTTAATAATCCGGCCAGGTCGGGTTCCCATGACGACAATACGATCAGATAGTTTTATCGCTTCCTGGATACTATGCGTCACGAAAAGAATGGTTTTCTGTGTTTCCTGCCAGATTTTCATCAATTCATCATGCATAATATGGCGGGTTTGTTCATCGAGGGCACCAAATGGTTCATCCATTAGCAGCACTTTTGGATCCATTGCCAGTGCACGGGCAATAGCTACGCGCTGTTGCATACCTCCGGATAATTCAAAAATATAGTTTTCTTTGAATCTGCTTAATTGAACCATTTTCAAAAAATGATCTGCCCGGTCATTTGCTTCTTGTTTAGACATTTTCCCTTTCAATGGAAACGTAATATTATCCCGTACGTTTAGCCATGGAAATAAGGAAGGCTGCTGGAACACCATGCCACGATCCGGACCCGGTTTTTTAATAGTCTTTCCCTCGAGGATAATGTTTCCTTCCGAGGCATTTTCAAGTCCCGCTACCATAGACAGCAGTGTCGATTTCCCGCATCCTGATGGTCCAAGTATGGATACAAATTGGTTTTCGGTTATATCTAAATTGATGTCGGAAAAAACCTGGAATTCTTTTTCTTCCGTTGCAAAGGTTTTACCAACTTCCTTTAGTTGAAGAAACAATAGACCATCTCCTTAACGCTATAATTCCTATGAAAATAGTTGGGTTTGTATGTTATATATTATACGGAGGCATGCGCATATGTGTCAATAATTTTTGGAAGATTTCCAAGGAATTTCTATCACGTGGCTAACTGGCTGTAAGACCCCCACTTCAAGATATTGAGATATTTCAAGAATGATAAGTAGGGGCGGTCAGCCAACAGACACCTGATTTCGTTCATCCATTATTCATTGAGGGATGAAAAAATCCCAACTGAATTAAAATTCTCTTATTCGGGATTGTTAAGGGAAATGTAAACGAGGGATACTGAAAAAATCACTATGAAACCCTGAACCGAAAAGATCCAGGGGTTTTTATTCTGATTTATCACTTAACTGGCTGTAAGACCCTTAACGAGAAGAACTCGAGATACATCAAGAATTATAAGTGGGGGTCGGGCAGCCAGTAAACTCCTGATTCGTTCAGAGGTCTGCGGGTCTCTCCTTGTGGTACTAACAATCAGTGGGGGATGAAAAAAACCCCCACTGATTGAAGATTCACTTTATTTATTCATCTGCACCATGAGCTGCTGATATGCCTTTGCTTCTTCGCGATTGCCCATTTCTGCATAGATTTTAGATAAATAATTTACCGGTTTGGGGTCTTCTGGATTCATTTCCATTTCCCATTTGAAACAGTCAATGGATTTTTCTAGCTGTTGAAAATCGAGATACATTTCTCCTAAGGCAAACTGACGGTCCGGATCATTCGTTAATTTTTTCATTTTCTTTAGTTTCTGTTCAAGGGAAAGGTGGATGTTAGCTTGTTGGAATGGAGCAAACCACTCCATAATTTTGTTTAGACTGTATTCGTCAAAAAAGGCGGAGACAAACGGTGTCACTAATTTCTCCAATGTAATCTTATTATGATTGGATATCGTAAGCAGCCGTTTATTGGACGATTCAAAATTTGAAACAAGAACTGAAGTATCAGCTTTTTCCAATTTTTCTATAAGGAGAGGAAGCTGTTTTTCCTGTGGCTGAATATCATTAGTAAGGATAAATTGGGCTATATCATTCGGCTCGCCACCGTCCAGTAGTAGAGAAAATAATTCTTCTGTAATATTGGCAGAATGGTCCGTATCGATTAAATCACCCAGAATCCGAATTTGGTCGTGTAATGGGAAATTTTTAATAAGCTCTTTCAGTTCTTGAAAATTGGCCATCGTAAACTGATGTTTGAGGAGATCAAGGCGAACAGCGATTTCATCAAGGCTTCGATGCTGGTCTCTATATAATTGAAATAGGATTTGGGAAAAAGCGGGATCGTAGCGATTGTCAAAACATACTAATTCCGCATAATCAGGGTCTTTTTCATAGAGGGTGTTTAAATCGTTATAATGTTTTTCATAACGCTGAAACTGCAGATTGTGGAGCATGTCAAAAACAAATTTGTTGGAAGGATTATAATTGGAATAATATTTTAATGCTTGGTAGGCGGTGAAATCTTTCCCGTTCCTACGATAGTCATAAAATGTATTTTTAAATAACTTTCTGCTTGAACCTTGTTTCGTAAAGGAATTGAAGAAGAGGAAGATAAATGCAATTTCTTTACTGGAGTATTGTTTTGGCAGTGACTTAATCAACTGATTAAACTTGGTGAAATGGAAAGTTTTATCGTGGACGAGATGTGTGATAAATGGATGTATGCGATCGTAACAGATGCCGTGTTTACATGCCTGATGGATATAGGAATTAAGTCGAATTTGATTTGCCTTCACACCGTTAACAAAATGATTTTTAAAAAAGACAGCATAGTAAAAATTGGATTGGTGGTCTGTTGCTTCGATGATTTTCGTCTGTTTATATACGATAAGTTTTTCTACGGTTAAGGTTAGCTGCTTTTTGTTAACTTTCGCCTGGAACTGATTTTTATTCATCTTCATTCCTCCCTTATCTTACTTCCTATCATATCACATTTTAAGTAAAGAACACATATCATGAAGTTTTTCTTTCTAAATTATTTGATATCTGATATAATATCTAGAAATTAGTATCTAGTACTAAAAAATGATAGGAGGATGTTGTGATGAGTCGTTCCGATTTAATAGCTCCTGAAAATTATAATATTGTGATGGAATTTGAAAAGTACGCTGAAGAACCTACTAGAAAAGCAATTATTTGGGAAGATGATGAAGGGAATAAGCGAGAGATTACGTATGAAAAGCTGATTAATAATGCGAACAAAATTGGTAACATACTTTTAGAACATGGTCTTAAAAAAGGCGATAAATTGTTAGTTATGATGCCTCGCATAATTGAAACGTATGAGGTATATATTGCTGCACTAAAAACTGGAATTGTCATTATCCCGTGCTCGGAAATGCTCCGTACGAAAGATTTGCAATATCGTATTACCCACGGGGAAGTGAAGGGCGTTGTAAGCTATGGTGCTTTCACTTCACAATTTAATGAGATTAAACAGTATGAGGAACTCGTGAAATTCTCTGTAGGCGAACAAGCAGACGGATGGATGGATTTAGGGACTTTAAAGGATACAGCTGATGACAAACTGGAAATTGTATCGACCACAAGTGAAGATCTTGCATTTTTGCCATACACATCCGGAACAACCGGCAATCCGAAAGCGGTCATGCATACCCATGCATGGGGATATGCACATATGCGAACAGCTCCTGAAAATTGGCTGGCTATCCGTGAAGGAGATACCGTATGGGCAACAGCGGCACCAGGCTGGCAAAAATGGGTTTGGAGTCCATTCCTTTCTGTTTTGGGAACAGGTGCAACAGGTTTTGTTTACAATGGAAAGTTTGAGCCGAAGAAGTACTTGAATTTACTTGAAACATATGGGGTGAATGTATTCTGCTGTACGCCAACCGAATACCGCTTAATGGCGAAGTTGGATAATCTATCAGACTATGATTTATCCACATTGCATAGTGCTGTTTCTGCTGGGGAACCATTAAACCGTGAAGTCATTGACCGGTTTGAGAAGTATTTTGGTGTGACGGTTCGTGATGGGTATGGTCAAACCGAAAATACATTGCTTCTAGGATTTTTAAAAGGAATGAAAGTGAAACCAGGATCAATGGGCAAACCTACACCAGGAAACAATGTGCAATTAATTGACGAAAACTGTAATCCTGTTCCTGTAGGTGAAGTCGGTGATATTGCTGTACCACTGGATACTCCTGCACTATTTAAAGCATATTACAAAGATGAAGAACGGACGAAGAAAGCCTATCGCGGAGACTTCTACATTACCGGTGACCAGGCAAAAATGGATGAAGAAGGGTACTTTTGGTTTGAAGGGCGAAAAGATGATATTATCGTCAGCTCCGGTTACACCATTGGGCCATTTGAAGTGGAAGATGCGTTAATAAAACATGCAGCAGTAAAAGAATGTGCAGTAGTTGCGAGTCCTGATCAAGTAAGAGGAAATGTCGTAAAAGCATTTATCGTACTTCAGGATGATGTGGATCAACATAAAGAGGGCTTGGTAAAAGAATTGCAGGATCATGCTAAGCAGCTCACGGCACCGTATAAGTATCCCCGTAAAATCGAATTTATCGATGAACTGCCAAAAACATCGTCTGGTAAGATTCGCCGTGTAGAATTAAGACAACGGGAAAATGAACTAGCAAAATAATGTAAGTAGCCCCACTATGGAACTTGTAGGAAAGTTTTGTAGTGGGGTTGTATTTTGGACACGCACTAATAGTTTTGTTTTTCCTTGTAAATTGTCGGTTGATATGAATAAATATGATCTTTACATCTATGAAAAATCGGGTCCGCTCATGAAATTCTTCTCCAATCAACGGACCCGTTTTTCTCTTATTTAATAAGATTTTTCAATATTTATTTCTTCAAGGATTTTCCTTCGTCTGTTCTTAACTTTTCATCTTATCAGGTAATGCATGAATCGATTCAATCAGCTGATTTAGTTTTCCTTCGATGCGGTGCAACAAATAAAAAGTGACCGCAATAGGGAATCCTACTTCCGTGATGAACGATATCCAGGCTTCCATCGTAATGACCTCCAGTCTTTTTAGATTAGGTTGCTAGAAAAACAGACCAGCGATGATGACGCTGGTCATGTTTTATAATTGTTACGCTTATAAATCAATGTTGATTTCTTCTACCGTGTTTTCGACGATGCGAGCACTATGTTTCGCTACTAAATCCCCACCGGTTGATGTAAAGGCATTTTGTGTAATAATCTCATCCATTGCCGCACTGACTGCAACGGGATCGGCCGGTTCAATCGGATTCTCAATGGAATACGTCACGATTTTTCCATCTTCATTTGTAAATTTAATTTCAAGCTTTCTCATCGCTGTACCTCCTTTCTATACGAATTTTAACTTTTTCTACTCTGCACTAATATCAGCGTTGTCTTTACGAATGATGTTGTAAAGTGGGCGCTCCTGCAACCCAGCGATTGCTGTAGCTGCCGCAAATAGCTGATCAGCTGTTGCAGTTGTCTTTACGTTGTTGAAGCTTTTGTATTTGTAAACTGGTAATCCAGTCTCCAAATCGTTGCCATCGTTAAGAACTAACTGCATTGTTGATTTTGTTAATTCTGCTACTGCCATGTGTTTCACCTCCCTTTCACTATTACTATCGAATCGAAACGGGAAAAGGGGGGATTGAATATTGGAATTTTTTTCTGAATGTACTTTTACTTTTCATAAGTATTGTTGAATCTCTTTTAAAAAGGCTCTTTTCGTAAGTCTTGTTGTTCTTTAACCTGTAGTAGATATAAAGTACGAGATAATATACCGCTCAGGAAATATACTATGGTCCCTTATGGTACCTCGGAAGCTTGATAACAGGACGCTGGTTACACAGGCGTTGCCACAGAGGTTTTCAGTAGCCTCGTACTGGTTCGACGTGCCCGAATGAGCTCGAATTCAATCAAAAGGTCACGTAGAGAGGTTCTAGGTTCCCGAATGTACTTGGTATCCATTCAAAAGGTCACGTAGAAAGGATCTAGGTTCCCGAATGAACTCGGGATTCAATCAAAAGGTCACGTAGAGAGGTTCTAGGTTCCCGAATGTACTTGGTATCCATTCAAAAGGTCACGTAGAAAGGATCTAGGTTCCCGAATGAACTCGGGATTCAATCAAAAGGTCACGTAGAGAGGTTCTAGGTTCCCGAATGAACTCGGGATTTAATCAAAAGGTCACATAGAAAGGTTCTAAGTGCCCGAATGAACTCAAGAATCATTCAAAAGGAAACGTAGAGAGGTTCTAGGTGCCCGAATGAAATTGGGAACCATTCAAAAGGTCACGTAGAGAGGTTCTAGGTGCCCGAATGAAATCAGGAAACAATCAAAAGGTCACGTAGAGAGGTTCTAGGTGCCCGAATAAACTTGGGAATCATTCAAAAGGTCACGTAGAGAAGATTTACATGCCCAAATGAACTCGGGAGATTCAGTCAAGGGACATCGGAGGAAGGGGCTCCGTGTATTTACACCACTAATGCTGAGCTACACACTTCTATGACATTTAGATAATGCAATAAACCTAACATCAGCTAACCTTTTCGGTGGAATGAGTAACCGAAGTCTCAATCTTTTAGAAAAACAGCCTTTGAAAAATACTCTATAAATCACAAATGAAGTGATAAACTAAAGAAGAAAGGAGTACATATAATGAAAATTATTGATACACACTGTGATGCACTATTAAAATTACAACTCGGAAAAAGGAAACAATACTATCAGAATGGTCCATTTGACTATCGAACATCCGAAGAAATTGACGCGAATTTAACACGGCTTAATCAGGGAAATGTAGCAGTTCAGTTTTATGCGATTTTCATTCATCCGGATGTACCATTAGATGAAAAATGGCAGCATGCATTGGAGCAGGTAGATTTATTTTATACAGATGTTATCGGAAAAAATCCGGAAGTAAGGCATATTCAAAACTGGAGGGATCTGGATACATTAAGAGACGGAGAAATTGGTGCTGTATTAGCTTTAGAAGGTGCAGATCCAATTGGAAATGATCTCATGAAGCTCCGCCAGTTATTCAGGCTTGGTGTTATGTCTGTTGGGCTGACGTGGAATCATGCAAATTACTTT
The DNA here is from genome assembly GCF_009733865.1 of Oceanobacillus salinisoli. GTDB lineage: Bacteria > Bacillota > Bacilli > Bacillales > Amphibacillaceae > Oceanobacillus > Oceanobacillus salinisoli. Next base: position 251,517 of record NZ_WOFB01000007.1, read on the forward strand.
GCAGATGGAGCAGAGGAACCACGAGGAGGAGGGTTGACACTTCTAGGCAAAGAAGCCATAAAATCGAATAATGAGCATCTTGTTTTTAGTGATGTATCCCATTCAACGATTAACGGTTTCTGGGACATTCTAGAGATTGCAGATTATCCGATTGCAACCCACTCCAATGCACGGGCCATTTGTGATCATCCCCGTAATTTATATGATGATCAGGTGCAGGCAATGTTTAACAAGAACGGTTTGATCCATGTTGTTTTTCATCCTCCTTTTATTACCGGCAAGGAGGAGGCAACGATTTCTGATCTGCTTAAACATATTGATCATTTATGCGCATTAGGTGGAGTGAAACACATTGGATTTGGATCAGATTTTGATGGGATCAGCAGTTTTGTGAAAGGCTTAGAGAATGCCTCCAAATATCAAAACTTGATTAACGAATTATTAAAGCATTATTCAGATGAGGAAGTTCGTGGTTTTGCCTATCAAAATTTCCTGAATCATCGACCGGAAATCCGCTAAAAGTTGTCGAATTATGTATACACCTTAAAGGATTGAGTTATATTATGATTAGAGAATAATTTAACAGGTGTGGTGAAATGATGAAAAAATACGTCCTCGTGCTAAGTGCTTTAGTTATCATGATGGCAATGGGTGCTTTGGAAGTGGACCCAGCCAAAGCTGTGCAACGTGATGTTACCAAAATGGATGAACTGGAGCATAACTGGGTGGAGTACAGTGTGGACTATAATGAAGTGGACGGAGGTACCCATGAGTACACGTACTGGAAAAACTTTATTAAGCGAACCCGTACTTGTCACAAGACTCATATCATAAAAACCGTTGTCTATTACTGTGATAAACACGATCATACTAAATCAGAAACATTTTTGGACGAAACGATACACAGCCACAGGCATGGGAAATAACTTGAGAAATTGCTCACAGTCAAAAGTGGGCAATTTTTTTTATATTACAAAGGCAATTTTCGTAAGTTTTGTTACTTTTTAGTCATTGAAATGGATATAAAGTCTGACGTAAGATACTACTCCGCCAGATTTCGCTGCGATCAGTCATGCACTTTGGCAACGCTCCAGCCTCCACGGAAGAAAACCGATTCCTGCTCAAGTATAGCCGCCAGCGGAAAGCGTAGTGTATTCCGTAGCGGTATGGAGATCACTAAGTTACGTAAGACCTTAATGATAGATTTACACCTTTAAAAAATTAGAAAAACTCGCATTCGCTCGTCCTTTAGCGAATGTGTTTGTTTTTCTTATACTTGGTACATTAAAATTTTAACTACGTCGAATCCTCTTCATGTTAAAATTTTATACTTTCCTAACGTGCAAAAAAGAGGTACCTAAGCGGATACCTCTTTACAATTTCTGGCCGTAATATTTTTCCAATGAAAATCCTCGTCCCATAATTTCCGAAGCGTCTATGAAAATAACAAATGTTGTCGGGGCTTCTTTTTGCAGCTGTTTTTTCAATTGAACAGCTTCTTGCTGCTGGGTGACACAAAGAATCATTGTCTTGTCCTTGTTTGTGTATCCTCCAATGGAACGGACTTTTGTTAATCCCCGGTCCAAATGATTCTGGATTAGTGACTGGACTTTTTCTTCTTCATCGGTAATGATTAAACTTAACTTCGCCGTCGATGTGCGTAATTGGACAAAATCAATGGCCTTTCCGGAGATATAAATCGCCAATAATGCAAACAATGTTAATTCCAAGTTGAAAACAATAACAGAAGCGGTCACAACTAGTCCATCGACAATGAACTGGGAATAACCGCTGGAAATCCCCGTGAATTTCTTGACAATCTGTGCAATGGCAGCAGTACCACCGGTTGAACCATTCCCCTTATATACAATTCCTAGTCCAATACCTAGAAGTATTCCACCATAAAGTGCTCCTAAAAAAGGATTGGTAACAACAAGTGGAATATCTTCGGTGAGGTAAATCATAAAAGGTACCCAAAATGTTCCAACTAACGTTTTCCAGCTAAAATCATTTCCAAGTGCTATCCAGCCAATCACAAAAATCGGGATGTTAATCACCAGTTGAACCAGGGAAGGACTCAAATGGTATAGTTCAAATAAAATAGTACTTATACCAGAAATACCACCTGCAGCCAATCTTGCTGGGAGGAAAAAGATATTATATGCCAGCGCCACAATGGTAGCACCTATAATAATATAAGTATATTCTGTAATCGTTTTATTGAGTTTGAAAAATTCCATATGTATGATTTCCTTTCGATGCTAAAGTACCTTCTTTACTTTAACACCTGGAGGGAAGGGAGTAAACAAGAAAAAGGAGTACAGATGAAATGATGTATCTGTACTCCTTCTTAAGTCAGTTGAAAATATTTATCACGTGATGAACTGGTTGTTGGACCTTGCCTTCATTTTTCGAGGTATTTTAAAAATGAATAGTGGGGGAAGAAAAAAATGGGTTGAAAATTTGCTTTATATGGTTGCCCTGGCAGTCTCACGTTCCATAATTTCCGCTGCAACCTTTTCAGTAAAATCTTTCCCAACTTTTGGTACAAATGTTTTTAACACTGGGTTTACCATTGTGCCCATCATCCCTTTTATATGGACACTCAGGCATCCTGTCATTTTTGTTTGCGTAGAGGATATGGCTTCAGCTTCAAAATAGCCATTCCCTTTGCACGTTCCATTTAAGGTGCTCATCTGAAAAACGACGGTTTCCGGTTCAATCCACTCGATTATTTGAATTTTTATGCTGACGGTTCTTTGTACAATGCCAATATCACCATGAATTTTCCAAATGGACTGCCGCTCATTTAGTACTTTATGATCAACATAGCCTGGAACCAATGGTGCCCAATTATTCATGTCACTCACAAAATTCCAGATGGTCGAAATAGGTGTTTCCAACTCCACTTGATGAACGCTTTTTGTCATTTGTATGCCTCCTCCTATGTAAAAGGTCGTTATCTCCAAAATAAAACATTGTAAGTATATGGTGTGAAAATTCGATTTAGAACATGGTTTAGCTTATGATAACACTTTCTTAAAGTTATCTTAAAAAAAGTACTATTAGAAAATGTCCATCTATGGTAAAATGTTCAAAATTAATAGATTTACTGCGCTATTAATAACACAATTTAGGAGGAGACAATATGGGAACTTTAGGAAAAATAAGTAATTTTGCGGGGAATACATTTGCTATATGGGTTATTCTCTTTGCTGTATTAAGTTTCTTTTTTCCAGAAGCCTTTGCGTGGATAGGTCCATACATATCGCTATTATTAGGAATCATTATGTTTGGTATGGGGCTTACCCTGACATTGGACGATTTTAAAGGAGTGGTACAAGCACCGAAAAGTGTATTGATTGCTGTACTTGCTCAATACACAATCATGCCATTATTAGCATTTGGTTTGGCAGCTCTGTTTCAGCTACCACCAGAAATTGCCGTTGGTGTCATCTTAGTTGGATGCTGTCCAGGAGGAACTGCATCTAATGTAATGGCGTTCCTGGCAAAAGGGAATACAGCGTTATCTGTTACGACAACAGCAGTATCAACAATTCTTGCACCTGTATTAACACCTGCATTAACTTTATTATTAGCGAGCAATTGGCTTCCGGTATCATTTATGGACATGTTTATTTCGATTATTCAGGTTGTTTTAATACCAATAGGTTTAGGTGTGGGGATTCGATTGCTCTTTCCTAAACAAGTGGAAAAAAGTGTTCCAGCATTACCACTTGTATCCGTTATTGGGATTGTCGCAGTAGCTTCAGCGGTAGTAGCCGGTAACACAGATTCCATCGTAACATCTGGATTAGTGATTTTTGGTGTAGTTATTTTACATAACTTACTGGGATTATTGATTGGCTTTTTCCTTGCAAAAATGCTGAAATTAGATTTCAGTGACCAAAAAGCAATTTCTATTGAAGTTGGTATGCAAAATTCCGGTCTTGCAGCATCCCTGGCATCTGCTCATTTCTCACCACTATCAGCGTTGCCTAGTGCCATATTTAGTGTTTGGCACAATATCTCAGGACCTGTCCTGGCAACATGGTGGGGAAAAAGAAGTGAGAATCAGCAGCAGGATAACGAAGAAAAGGTTAGTTAATTAAATTAGCTTTGTAAGTTAATCCATCAATAAAAATGGTATAAAAATACTATCAAAGCGTATTTCGGTGCGTTAGGTCAAGAGTCAGCAACTAACTACTCGAAATAGAGTGAATAAGAAACCCCTTGGTAATATGCGGAAATCAAGGGGTCTTTCTGTCGAATAAAATAGCCAGAATTTCAAAATCTAATAGTGAGCAGATAAATTCTGTTCAATACCCACGAGGAGTGATTCTTCATGGCAAATAACAGAAATAAATTGTTAGTGCCTGGTGCGGACAATGCTTTAAACAGCATGAAAGAAGAAATCGCCAAGGAATTCAATGTTGAACTTGGAGCGGATACAACTGCACGTGAGAATGGTTCAGTGGGTGGCGAGATGGTCAAACGAATGATCCAAATCGCCGAACAAAGCATGGCAAATGGAGATAAATAGCAAAGAGAATACTTTGCATATACCTTCAAAATAGTTTCATGCAAAAAAGGCTGTGGCTCGAATGTAGCCACAGCTTTTATACTAATATTACTCTTTATATAACAAACACTGTGTAAAGTTAAGGGAAAATACACGGAGACACCTTGAAAAAAGAAAACCGCTTTTTCTGCGTGCGATGTAACCCTGCCGAAGTCTTCCTTGTCCTGTGGGAAAAGAGGTATCGGTGAGACCCTAAAGACGCAACAGCACGAGGAGGCTCACCAGCCCCACGGAAAGCGTAGTGTATTTCCGTAGCGGTAATACTATCTCAAATTAAACTAATTCGCATTCTATATATTTAGAGGAAAATCAATAAATTTTAAATAAAAAAAATAGAGCCAGGTTATTAGCCCGGCTCTATTGCATTTGTTAAATGAAATTTTATTGTGTAAATCAGTATTAATAATTCACTTTAGTCTTTTTTTCGACTTTTACCACCCAGTTAAACGGATCTTCTATGTTACCATATTGAATGCCTGTGATGGTATCATAGATTTTCTTAGATAGTTCGCCCGTTTTACCTTCATTGATGGTTAGGTGATGGTCCTCCCAGTAAAGCTCACCGATTGGAGAAATTACTGCTGCAGTACCTGAACCAAATGCTTCTTCCAATGTCCCATCCTGATGGGCCTGATATAATTCTTCCATGGAAACTCTACGCTCTGTAACAGGAACATCCCAATGTTTTAGAAGTTGAATTACAGAGTCTCTCGTGATACCAGGAAGAATACTGCCATTTAATGCAGGTGTAATCACTTCACCGTTAATCTTGAAGAATACGTTCATGCTTCCTACTTCTTCAATGTATTTACGTTCTACACCGTCAAGCCATAAAACTTGGGAATAGCCTTCTTTTTCCACCATTTCCTGGGCTTTAAGGCTGGAAGCATAGTTGCCGCCTGTTTTTGCTTCACCTGTTCCGCCTTTTACGGCACGAACATATTTGTTTTCAACTGCAATTTTTACCGGATTTATGCCTTCTTTGTAGTATGAACCAACAGGTGACATAATAATGATAAATTTATATTGACTAGATGGAGAAACACCTAAGTATGGTTCATTTGAAATAATAAATGGACGGATATATAATGATGTTCCTTCTGCGTCTGGAACCCAGTCTTTATCCAGTTCTACTAGTTGTCTGATTGCTTCTAATCCAAACTGCTCATCAATTGGTGGAATTACGAGACGTGCGTTTGAATGATTCAAACGCTGCACATTCTTTTCCGGTCTAAATAATTGAACGTCTCCATTTTGTGTTCGAAAGGCTTTAAGTCCTTCGAATACAGACTGACCATAATGAAAAATCATAGCTGCTGGACTGATGGAAAGGTCCTGATAAGGAATAATGCTGGCATTATGCCATCCTATGCCTTCTGTATAGTCCATCACGAACATATGGTCTGTAAAATATCTTCCAAACACAAGCTCATTTGAATTGGGCTTTGATTTTCTTGATTCACTTTCTTCCACACGAATTGATTGATCTACCATTTAAATTATCTCCTTGCATAAAAGATTTCTATTAATCATAAATTAAATTTTTAATTTAAGCAAGACTAAATTTTAAATTATTTTATGTTAAATTAGAATTGGGCGAATAATTTTATAAGGAGTTAGAGAAAGGAGGAAAAACGGATGAGTAAACTAAAAGCAGTTTTCTTTGATTTAGATGATACATTGCTATGGGATGAAGAAAGTGTAAGACAAGCATTTCGTGGCACCTGCAAAAGAGCAAAAGAAAAATACAACTTGGATCAGGAAGCGTTGGAGCAAGTTGTTCGTAAAAAGGCAAGGGAATTGTATGAAAGTTATGATGTATACCCATTTACAAAAATGATAGGTATTAACCCTTTCGAAGGTTTATGGGGTACTTTCAATGATGAAGGGGAGGATTTTCAAAAACTAAAAGAAATCGCTCCTTCTTACCAAAAGCAGGCCTGGACAAACGCGCTGCTTGAATTCAGCATTGATGACCCAGAATTTGGGCTGGAGCTGGCAGAAACTTTTCCAGAGGAGCGGAAGAAAGTTCCGTTCTTGTTTGAAGATAGTTTAAAGGTTCTTGACAGTCTTCGTGGTGAATATCGATTACTACTTCTCACCAATGGGTCACCGGAGCTTCAAAATATAAAGCTGGAAATCACACCAGAGCTTAGACCTTATTTTGATGAGATTCTCATTTCAGGGGACTTTGGAAAAGGAAAACCAGATCCAAGCATTTTTGAACATGCACTAAGTCTAATAGGTTTATCTGCAGATGAAGTTCTGATGGTTGGGGATAATTTAAATACAGACATTTTAGGTGCCAATCGTACTGGAATTCGTTCGGTATGGATTAACCGCAAAGGGATTGAAAATGTGGAAGTGAAGCCTACATATGAGGTGAAAAGTCTGACAGAGGTGTTAGAACTTGTGGAAAAACTGTAATTTTGTAAGGTGCACAACAGGTGGATACTGGTTGTGTGCTTTTTTGTTGTGTAAATTTAACGAGCAGAATGGATACAAAGCAAGGAAGATATCAACCATTGACGGGGATATATCAACCGTAAAGGAGAACATATCGACCGTTGCACAAAATATCAACTCAAAGCAAGCGTATATCAACCCGAGCAAGGAAGATATCAACCATTGGCTGGCACATATCAACAAAAATCAGCAGGAAATCAACCAATAAAACAACTCCCACCACACAACCAAAATAAAACCGACCTCTCCAACCAGGTCGGTTTATCTGAAAAGATAAGAAAGTATAAAATTTTGTATCGATGTCTAGCTCCAGCGCCCAGCATACTAGCGAGACTTCCCTCACCTCCGTAGGATAAGTCAACATCGACTCACTTTTTTTAGGAAGGCCGACTAAAAGCGGGACAGCGCTCAGGCGTCGGCATACCCCTATGAAGGGGCATGTTTCCTATATCTCCTGCGGGGACTGTTCGGTTAAAACCGCCGCTTTGCGCGGCAACACCGAACCACCTGGCATGGCCAGGCGCAGTCCGTACGTCTCTAAACGGGCGCTTGCGCTTTTCTTATTACAAATCAATGGCTACAACATCCTTAATTTCCTCCAGCTCATTTAATTCAGCTAAAGCATTGTCATCTAAATGGCGGTCTATCGTTAGAATCATAATCGCTTCTCCGCCAATATCTGAGCGGTCTACCTGCATAGTTGCAATATTGATATGATGGCGACCGAGCAGGCTACCCATTCGGCCAATCACTCCTGGCTGGTCCATATGTTCGATAACAACCATATGACCTTCTGGGCGGACGTCTACACTGTAATTATCCACTTTTACAATTCGGGCTCCTAGTCCATTTAGCAGCGTACCAGCTACTTTTCGTACTTTTGATTTAGTTTTCATTTCCACCGAAACTAAGTTTGTAAAGCCTTTTGCCGATGATGTTTTATTTTCATTGACGACAATTCCTTTCTTTTCAGCAAGGAACAAAGCGTTAACATCATTGACATGCATACCAAGATGGCGTTTTAAAATCCCTTTAACCGTGTTTCTTGTAATGGGAGCAACTTCGATATCGTAAAGCTCTCCAGCATATGAAATATTAATTTCTTCTGCAACCTCATCCACAAGATCAATTAAAAATGAACCTAATTTTTCCGCTAAATGAAAATATGGTTCTACCTTCTTCATGACGTCCTTTGGCAGGGAAGGGAGGTTTACTGGATTTTTGACACTATCTCCGTTTAAATAACGAAGGACATCTTTACTAACATCGACAGCTACAATTTCCTGGGCTTCTACAGTGCTGGCACCTAAATGTGGTGTGGCAACTACTTCGGGTAAATGCAGTAATTTATGGTCCATAAATGGTTCTTCTTCCAAAACGTCCAGTGCAGCACCAGCAACCTTTTTAGAAACAATCGCATCGTAAAGAGCATCTTCGTCAATAATTCCGCCTCTGGCACAGTTGATAATGAATACGCCGTTTTTCATTAATTCAAACGCTTTGGCATTAATCATATGTCTTGTTTCTTTAAGCAGTGGCGTGTGTACGGTAATAAAATCAGCTTGCTGGATGACCTCTTCAAAGGTTCCATAGCCGATTCCCATCTTTTCTGCTTTTTCCTCTGTGAAAAATGGGTCATATGCAATGACATTCATTCGCTGCCCTTTTGCTCTTGTTGCCACTTCTGTACCGATTCTGCCAAGACCAACAATTCCCAAAGTCTTATCCCGTAATTCCACGCCAACGTATTTTTTTCGGTCCCACTGATGATTTTTTAGAGAAAGATATGCTTGAGGTATATTTCTTGATAGTGCCATTAACATCGCCATCGTATGTTCTGCGGCGGAGTTGGTATTTCCATTCGGTGCATTAACAACGATAATCCCATGTTCCGTTGCTGCATCCAAGTCAATATTATCGACTCCAACCCCAGCACGGCCGATAACTTTAAGGTTTTTCCCTTTTTGAATAAGGGAGCGGGTAACCTGAGTACCACTGCGAACGATTAATGCATCAAAGTTACCGATTCGCTCTTCCAATTCTTCTGGAGATAAATCTGTTTCCATCACGATATGGACATTATCTGCTTGTCTTAGGGGCTGAATTCCGTCTTCACTTAGTGGGTCACTGATCAAAATACTGAAGCTCATACATGTACCTCCTGTAAATGAAATAGAGAAATAAAAACTTACCATTATCAAAGAGGTGGATTCAACGTAGCTAAAACGTCCTAAATAATAAGAAAAACGAACACATTCGCTTCTGGACGGTAGAATGCGAGTTTTTCTAAAAAGATAAGAAAGTATAAATTTGCGCTTTGAAGTCTAGCTCCATCGTCCAGCGACTAGCGGACTTCCCTCACCTCCGTACGTCGCTAAACGGGCGCTTGCGCTTTTCCAAAAAATCATATATTTATGATTTAATATAGCAATAATTAAAATATTGTCAATTATTATTCGGAAAATATTTCTAAGGTGGAAAATT
>NZ_WOFB01000070.1 GCF_009733865.1 Oceanobacillus salinisoli
AATCAAATTCTATGATCACCTTGTTTAACTCTTGCACCCGATAGCTTAGTAAGATTTTATATTTTGATTGCCTAATTTTTCTACAATTAAAGGGATTTCTGTCAAATTTTCCACTATAAAATCTGCTTTTACGTTATTCCATTGATAGTCTTTTTTCCAAATACCTTTCATACCTACATTTTGAGCAGCTTTTACATCTTTTTCTGGATGATCGCCAACAAATATACTTTCGGATGGTAAAACATTAAGTTTATCTAAGGCTTTAAGGAATATCTGCGGTTCAGGCTTTTTTATTCCCTCCCATTCAGATATAAGAATTGTTTGAAAGTATTTTTCAATACCTAAAGCCTTAATATTATCCATTTGGAATTTCCCTTTTCCATTAGTAATCATTCCAAGAACAATATTATTATGCTTTAATTCTTCTAACATACTAATGAGTTTAGAAAAAGGAATACAACTATCTTTAAATTGCTTGATATAGTCTTGAAGCAATTCATCCCACGTCAAACCTGTTATATCAATTCATCCACTAACTGTTGGTACACTTTATCCTTCCAAACATAACCCCTATTATCAAGTTTAATAAATCTTGTTATGTATATATCCTTTGGAATATGATTTAACCATTTATTTAATCGTTGGTATTGGCTTTTCAATAAAAATCTTTACTGACACATCTCGGTTTAACAAAGTTCCATCTAAGTCAAATACAACAGCTTTTATAATAGTAATCTCCCCCTTAAAAAATAGATTATAAATTTTGCTTTCTTTGTTTATATGTTAAAATCCTTCTTACACTAAACTGCCCCGTTAGCACAATACCTCTATCCTTCAACACTA
>NZ_WOFB01000071.1 GCF_009733865.1 Oceanobacillus salinisoli
CAGCCGATTGCTCTACCACTGAGCTACTGTGGAATAATCTTGATAGAATTCAATGATACTCGTCCTTATTTGGATTGGAGTATTGCCTGGCGGCGTCCTACTCTCGCAGGGGGAACCCCCAACTACCATCGGCGCTGGAGAGCTTAACTTCTGTGTTCGGCATGGGAACAGGTGTGACCTCTCCGCCATCACTACCAGACAATATTAAATTCAATCCAATATAAACGGGCCGATAAAATCAGCGACATTTATTATTATAATTGTTTATATAATTAAAGTCAAGAATTTATTAAAATACATTTATACCCTAAAAACTAAATAAGAGATAATCAAGACATCATATAAGAAGTTAGTTAAGTCCTCGATCGATTAGTATTCGTC
>NZ_WOFB01000072.1 GCF_009733865.1 Oceanobacillus salinisoli
ATTTTATAATTTCCTGGTGTATGAAATAATGTATTTATACACAAAAAGTCCCATTGACTATGCTACGATTGATGTACTTAACCAAGTTTACTCAATCACCCACCCGACAAGGAGGACATAATCAATGAGACTACTTAATAGTAAACAAGGATTGAGGAGAAGTCAATTCGCACAAGAGATTCGCGGTACCGATTTGGAAAAAGTTTTAATTGTCCCAATCGATGTATCTAAAGTTCTACAAAAGGCAATGATTTTAAATTATTTTGGTGAACCTATAGAAGACTCATTCTCCTTCATGGTCAATCAAACTGGAATGAGAGTGCTTATTGATAAAATCGAAAGAGCTAAGAGTACTCTTCAAACTGA
>NZ_WOFB01000073.1 GCF_009733865.1 Oceanobacillus salinisoli
ATAGGAGTTTCATCGTAAAACAAATCTCCAGTAAATAAATATCCTTTACTATAATCATAAATTGCTACATGACCAGGAGAATGACCTGGTGTATGGTATATAGCTAATTTCCGTTTTCCTATCTCTATCTCATCACCATCGTCTAATAAGCCTGTTGGTTTACCTTGAAACGGCTTATACGTTTCAGGGTTAAATGTTTCTGGAGTAGGTTTTGTAATATCTCGACTTACATCTCTTCTTATTTGCTCAATTGGAAGTTTTTTAATTCCATTAATAAGCCAGTCCTCTTCATCTTTATGTACATA
>NZ_WOFB01000074.1 GCF_009733865.1 Oceanobacillus salinisoli
ATTATCCACAGGTTTTACATTTTATAATTTCCTAAGCAAGAACAAAGGCTAAGAACGCCACGACCTGTGGCAGCGCCTTTGTGACCAACGTCCTGTCGGCCCTAGCTCACCAGCCGTCCACGGAAAGCGTAGTGTATTTCCGTAACGGTAGATTAAACTCCAAGATCATCTAAGGTTACTTCGCAGTTTATAGATTTTACATCATAAACAACTAAGCTTTTTAGAAGAACTCGCATTCGCTTGTCCTTTATCGAATGTGTTAGTTTTTCTTATACTTGGTACATTTAAATTTTAACTACGTCGA
>NZ_WOFB01000008.1 GCF_009733865.1 Oceanobacillus salinisoli
CAAAAAATCATATATTTATGATTTAATATAGCAATAATTAAAATATTGTCAATTATTATTCGGAAAATATTTCTAAGGTGGAAAATTTAAAATGTCTTCACAAAATGACAAAAACATCATTCGACTTGAAAAAATTCATTGAACAATTCGACAAATAGTCATATAATGATTCGAAAGAAAGGTGGGGATATATAAAATGTCAACTAAAGATAAAACAAAGGATTTACGGATTAAGAGTAAGGTATTTTCAGAAGGAGCAACGAAAGCCCCAAACCGTGCTATGCTTCGTGCAGTAGGTATTACCGATGAAGATTTCACCAAACCGATGATTGGGGTAGCAAGTACATGGGCTGAGGTTACACCTTGTAACATTCATTTAAATGATTTAGCTGCCGAAGCGAAAAAAGGAACAAGAGAAGCTGGTGGAGTACCACTTCAGTTCAATACGATTACGGTTTCCGATGGGATATCCATGGGTACTCAAGGGATGCGTTATTCCTTACCTAGTCGGGATTTAATTGCGGATTCGATTGAAACAGTTGTTGGTGCTGAGAATTTGGACGGGCTTGTAGCTATTGGAGCTTGTGATAAAAATATTCCAGGATGTGCCATAGCCATTGCGAATGCGAATGTTCCGGCGGTATTTGTTTATGGTGGAACGATTGCTCCAGGGAGACATAATGGAAAAGATATTGACCTTGTTTCTGTATTTGAAGGTGTTGGAAAACATAATAATGGCGATATTGATGACCAGGAATTAAAAGCAATCGAATGCAGTGCATGTCCAGGCGCTGGTGCATGTGGTGGAATGTATACGGCCAACACGATGGCGTCGGCTATGGAAGCAATGGGTATGAGTTTACCAGGAAGTGCTTCCAACCCTGCAGAGTCCCCTGAAAAAGCTGCGGACACAGCTGCTGCTGGAGAGGCTGTTTATCACTTATTGGAAAAAGGAATTTATCCAAAAGATATTATGACGAAAAAAGCCTTTGAAAATGCGATTACCGTTGTTATGGCTTTAGGTGGGTCAACAAATGCTATCCTGCATTTACTTGCTATTGCCCATGCTGCAGAAGTGGATTTGACGATGGATGACTTCAATCGTATGCAAGAAAAAGTACCACATTTAGCTGATTTGAAACCGAGCGGCCGCTATGTGATGCAGGACTTGCATAACGTTGGTGGGGTACAAGCTGCCATGAAACTTCTTTATGAAGCAGGATACATTCATGGAGATTGCTTAACGGTAACAGGTAAGACAGTTGCGGAAAATCTTGCGGACGCACCAAACCTTTTAGACGGGCAACAAGTGATTACATCATTTGATAATCCAAAACGGAAAGATGGACCACTTATTGTACTAAAAGGGAACTTATCTCCAACTGGTGCTGTTGCAAAAGTCTCTGGTGTCAAAGTAAAACGTCATACAGGACCTGCGAGAGTATTTGACAGTGAAAAAGAAGCGACAGATGCCGTATTAAATAACGAGATCAAAGAAGGCGATGTTCTTGTTATTCGTTATGTGGGACCTAAAGGCGGACCAGGTATGCCGGAAATGCTGTCTATCTCCAGTCTTTTAGTTGGTAAAGGATTAGGAGAAAAAATAGCATTGCTTACGGATGGACGTTTCTCTGGTGGTACACATGGACTAGTTGTTGGTCATATTGCACCAGAAGCACAGGATGGTGGACCAATCGCACTGTTAAAAGAGGGAGATCAAGTGACGATTGATTCCGATAAAAAAGAAATCTCCTTCGATGTGTCCGAGGAGGAATTGGAAGCTCGCCGCAAAGAATGGGTAGCACCGCCATTGTATAAAAAAGGTATCCTTGGTAAATATGCACATACCGTTTCTTGTGCATCTAAAGGTGCCGTAACTGATTTTCTATAAAAGAAAATAGAAAGTATATTCCCTGCGATATATTGCATACAGTGTTATTAAGAGGAACGCTCCGATTTACTAATTGGAGCGTTTTCTTCTAAATACTAAGGAAATTTTATAAAAAAAATTATTTTGGTAAAACATGATTATACGGCCGTTGGAAACGATTGCAATATATTGCGGGGTAGGAATTGGCGAAAAAAAATGACAAATACCTATTGACCTTCTTGCAAAAACGTTATATCATAACTTCCAATATCAGAAATTTAAAATGTTTTCCATTCATAGATTCTTTCTAAAAAGAGTGATAAGTGGAATTTTAAAATATTGCTAAAGCGATGATGGGATATATAGAAGCACATACGTGTATTCACAGAGATCTAGGGTTGCTGGAAGCCTAGAAATACACCGTGTTTCTATCTCCTCCCAGAGTGCCAAACTGAACGCGGACGTTACAAACTTCCTCAAGTAGGTTTGGTCAGGTATTCTCATTACCTGTTATCAAAATAGACTGGATTTAACAGTCTGTGAGGTAGTATTCGTGAGGATGCTATGAAACTGGGTGGTACCGTGAAAAGAAGGCTCTTTTCTCCCCAATAATTTCTGCAATCATGCAGATTTGTTTAGGGAGGAAAGGGCCTTTTTATATATTAAAAGGCAAGCTATCCACTGCTTAAACAAATAAGTATAACGCCATTAGGAGGGACACTCTGAAGGCAGTTTTACTATAGATTCACCCATATTATACAAATTATTTAGAGGAGGTAAGTAGTAGTGAAAGTTGAGGCAAAGCCTAAGGAGCAAGTAGCAGAAAGCACAATGACAACTGGTGCAGATGTCTTTATCCGTTCATTGGTAGACGCTGATGTTGACACCGTATTTGGTTATCCGGGAGGAGCAGTCTTACCGATTTATGATGCTTTGTATCGTGCAGACACACCTTTTGAGCACATTCTTTGTCGGCATGAACAAGGATTAATTCACGCAGCAGAAGGTTATGCACGAGTCACTGGAAAACCTGGCGTTGTCATCGCCACTTCAGGTCCGGGAGCGACAAACTTAATTACTGGAATCACGGACGCGATGATGGATTCCTTGCCAGTAGTTATTTTTACTGGCCAAGTCGCAACGGGGGTAATTGGTACTGATGCTTTTCAGGAAGCTGACATAATTGGCATTACTACACCGATTACGAAGTACAATTACCAGGTAACAGATTTGACGGAATTACCACGGGTTGTCAAAGAGGCTTTTCATATTGCTTCAACAGGACGCCCAGGGCCAGTTGTAGTAGATATTCCAAAAAATATTGCACAAGAAATAACTGCAAAAGAGTTTAAGACAGATTTTCATTTACCTGGTTATCAGCCAACCATCAAGCCAAATCCATTACAAATTCGCAAACTCGCAGACGCTTTAAGTCGCGCTAAACGACCACTACTACTAGCAGGAGCTGGGGTATTATTCGCTAAGGCTTCTGAAGAATTAAAGACATTTGTTGAAAAACATCAAATTCCAGTAGCGACCACACTACTTGGGTTAGGGAGTTTTCCAGGAACGAATAAACTTTCCTTAGGGATGGCAGGAATGCATGGAACCTATGCAGCTAACATGGGAATATACGAAGCCGATTTGCTTGTTAATATTGGAGCCAGATTTGATGATCGATTAACAGGAGCACTTCAGCATTTTGCACCAAACGCAAAAGTTGCTCACATCGACATTGATCCAGCGGAAATTGGCAAAAATGTTTCCACGAAGATTCCTGTAGTAGGGGATGCCAAAGAAGCTTTGCAGCTATTACTGAACATAGATATTGAGATGAACCATCATCAGGAATGGCTTGAAGCATTAGAAAATAAGAAACAAGACTATCCGCTTTGGTATGAACGTTCCAATGACCTTATTTCACCACAATGGTTAATTGAGCAAGTTTACGAAACCTCTAATGGCAAAGCAATTGTAACAACCGATGTTGGTCAGCATCAAATGTGGGCAGCCCAGTTCTATAAATTTGACCAGCCTGATAAGTGGGTCACTTCCGGTGGTCTTGGAACGATGGGATTTGGTTTTCCTGCTGCAATTGGCGCGCAACTAGGTGCACCGAATGAATTAGTCGTTTCGGTAGTTGGAGATGGCGGTTTCCAAATGACGCTTCAGGAATTAGCCGTGATTAAACAGCGTAATCTGCCAGTGAAGGTGATCATCGTAAACAACGAGGCACTTGGAATGGTTAGACAATGGCAGGAGAAATTTTATGAAGAAAGATATTCGGAATCTCTATTATCAGAAAACCCGGATTTCATCAAACTTGCTGAAAGTTATGGAATTAGAGGAATGAGAATAGAGAAGGAAGAGGAAGTACCTGCCATGCTTGAAGATATATTTTCCTATGACGGTCCTGTAGTTGTGGATTGTCGAGTCGTGAAGCAGGAATGCGTCTATCCAATGGTTGCTCCAGGAAAAGGAAATCACGAAATGATCGGGGTGACAAAATGAAACGGATTATAACCGCAACCGTTCAAAATCGCAGTGGGGTACTTAACCGAATTACAGGCATGCTAACCAAGCGTCAATTCAATATTGAAAGTATTTCGGTAGGTACATCTGAAACAGAAGGCATTTCGAAAATGACGTTTGTTGTCGAAATCGGCGATAACCAAAAACTCGAACAGTTAACGAAGCAGCTGAATAAACAAATCGATGTACTGAAGGTTTCCGACATTACGGATAAAGCAATTGTGGCCAGGGAATTAGCATTAATTAAAGTTGGCAGCACCGGCCAAAATCGCACAGAAATACAGGGGGTCATTACTCCGTTTCGTGCAAATGTCATTGATGTAAGTAAAGACAGCCTGATTATCCAGGTCACAGGCAAACCAGATAAAGTCGATGCACTAATTAATTTATTAAAACCATATGGAATTAAGGAACTAACCAGAACAGGTGTAACGGCATTCCAAAGAGGAAGGCAGCCAGAACCCGTTCAGGAAGTTAATACACTACTAATTTAAATAGGAGAGGGAGATTAAAATGACAAAAGTATTATATGGAAAAGACATTCAAAAAGAGGTATTACAAGGAAAGAAAATCGCAATTATCGGTTACGGGTCTCAAGGCCATGCCCATGCACGCAACCTTCGTGACAGTGGATATGACGTAGTAGTTGGACTTCGTGCAGGTAAATCACAGCAAAAAGCAGTAGAGGATGGCTTTGAAGCACATTCTGTTGCAGAAGCAGTAAGTGATGCAGATGTTGTAATGGTATTATTGCCGGATGAAAATCAGCCGAAAGTGTATGAAGAAAGCATTAAACCAAACTTAAAACCAGGAAGTTCTTTAGCTTTTGCACACGGATTTAATATTCACTTTAATCAAGTAGTACCACCTGAAAATGTGGACGTATTTCTAGTAGCACCTAAAGGCCCAGGACATTTAGTAAGAAGAACCTATGAAGAAGGCGCTGGGGTTCCTGCACTATACGGAATATTCCAGGATGTAACAGGAAACGCAAAAGAGATTGCATTAGCATATGCAGATGGAATTGGTGCAGCAAGAGCAGGCGTTCTTGAAACAACTTTCCAAGAAGAAACAGAAACCGATCTATTCGGGGAGCAAGCAGTACTTTGTGGTGGTTTAACAAGCCTTGTAAAAGCTGGTTTTGAAACATTGACAGAAGCGGGATATCAGCCGGAAGTTGCCTATTTTGAATGCTTGCACGAAATGAAACTGATTGTGGACTTAATGTATGAAGGTGGATTGGAAAACATGCGTTATTCCATTTCTGATACGGCACAATGGGGTGACTTTGTATCAGGACCACGTGTTGTGAACGAAGATACGAAAGCACGTATGAAAGACGTATTGGAAGATATCCAGACTGGTAAATTTGCGAAGGGCTGGATTTTAGAAAACCAAGCTGGACGTCCACAATTTAATGCAATCAATAATAAAGAATACAATCATCCAATTACACAAGTTGGAAAAGAGTTACGTGCGCTAATGCCATTTGTGAAACAGCCAATTGAAGATAATAAAGAAAAGGAAGGGAACGTTCATGTCACGAATTAAAATTTTCGATACAACGCTTCGGGACGGAGAACAATCACCTGGTGTAAACCTAAATAAACTGGAAAAACTTGAGATTGCCAAACAGTTGGAACGATTAGGAGTAGACATTATGGAGGCAGGTTTTCCTGCTTCCTCTGAAGGTGATTTTAATGCGGTGAAATTAATCGCCGACACCATTAAAGATACGTCAGTTACCGGTTTAGCAAGAACAACAAAAACGGATATAGATACAGCGTGGGAAGCATTAAAAAGTGCAGCTGAACCAAGATTGCATCTATTCTTAGCCACATCACCTATTCATATGACGTATAAATTAAAGATGAGCCCGGAACAAGTGATCGAACAATCGGTGAACATGGTTTCCTATGCGAAGAAGAAATTTCCACAAATCGAATGGTCTGCAGAGGATGCAACCCGCTCAGACTGGAATTTCTTAGCCCAAATTATTGAAAAAGTAATCGATGCAGGGGCAACGGTTATTAATCTTCCAGATACGGTAGGGTATACGACACCAGCAGAATATGGAAGAATGTTCCACTTTATTAGAGAAACGGTTCCTAATATTGATAAAGTAAGTCTTTCCTGTCACTGCCATGATGACTTAGGAATGGCGGTTGCGAACTCTATTTCAGCTGTTGAAAATGGGGTAACCCAAGTAGAAGGTACCATTAATGGAATTGGGGAACGTGCCGGGAATGCGGCCCTGGAAGAAGTTGCGGTTGCATTAAAAATCAGATCAGACTATTATCCGTATGAAACTGGTTTGAAGCTTAATGAAATCAAGCGCTCCAGTGATTTGATTTCTAAATTAACTGGAATGTATGTTCAGGCAAACAAAGCCATTATTGGAAGAAATGCATATGCCCATGAATCGGGTATCCACCAGGATGGGGTACTGAAAAACACAGAAACCTACGAAATTATTACACCAGAATTGGTAGGGGTTAGCTCCAATACGCTTTTCCTTGGAAAACATTCCGGAAAACATGCATTTAAAGATAAAGTGAAAGAGTTTGGCATTGAATTGACAGATGAGCAGGTAAAAGAGGCCTTTAAACAGTTCAAACAGCTTACAGATCACAAAAAAGAAGTAACAGATGATGATATTTATACAATCATCATGGAAATTAAAACAGAGGCAGCTGCTGTGAATAAGTATCAATTGGAAACATTCCAAGTCCATTATGGCTCAGCAGATATTCCAACAGCTACTGTTTCACTGGAGACGCCTGAAGGGGAATCCGTGCAAACGGCTTGTACTGGAAAAGGTAGTGTAGAGGCGCTTTACAATACGCTTTCTAACTTAATCAAGGAAGATTTAAATCTTTTAGACTATCAAATTAACTCTGTTGGTGGCGGCAAAGATGCGCTCGCAGAATCCCATGTTCAATTATCCGTCAATGGCGAACCAACGAATGGTAGAGGTACAGCACAGGATGTCATCGAAGCATCAGCTAATGCCTATTTAAACGCAGTGAATCGCTATATTATTAAACAGCAATCTGTTAAGCAGAAAGAAGTAGTGAAATAAAAAACACTGCACCATAGATTTAACTCCGTGTAGTCGTGGATCTAAGGAAAAACATTTAAGCCTACCTGGATGAAAACCACTTTCCTCGGAGGCTTCAATTTTCGAGCTCTCCCCTAGTACAGGGACGCTCCGCAATTGTTGCATCACATCGCACAAAGAAAATGTGGATGGTTTTTTAGAAGTCTACAGTTCTCCGCTTCAATCACTAGCATAATAGTATTTATAAAATAAATGATCTGGGATTGTTTAGCACAATACTAGCGGAGGAAATATACGGAGACTCCTTGAAAAAGAAAAGCGCTTTTTCTGCGTGCGATGTAACGCTGTCGAAGCCTTCCTTGTCCTGTGGGAAAAGAGGCATCGGTGAGCCCTCTAAAGACGCGACAGCACGAGGAGGCTCACCAACCGCCCACGGAAAGCCTAGTGCATTTCCGTAGCGGTAGATTAGTACCAACATTATCTAAAGTTACGCCGCTGTTTATACATCTTGTTACAAAAGCGAATAAAAACTATTTTTAAATAGAGGGGGGACGGCATGAAAAAGGAAATTGTTCTTCTTCCAGGTGATGGAATTGGAAGAGAAATTATGGAATCAGCAAAAGAGGTTTTAAATGTTATTGCAAGTAAATACGATCATGAGTTTATATTTCATCAGCATGCAATTGGAGGGGACGCCTTCGATCAATTTGGTACGCCTCTTCCAAAAGATACGATTGAAGCATCTCAACAGGCAGACGCTATTCTATTAGGGGCTGTAGGAGGTCCGAAATGGGATAATGTTCCAGCAAATAACAGGCCAGAAAAAGGTCTATTAGGAATCCGGAAAGAATTAGGCTTATTTGCCAACCTAAGACCGATCCAAGGATTTAAAGCATTGCTTCATGCCTCACCTTTAAAACAGGAAATTATTGAAGGCAGTGACATTTTAATTATCCGCGAGCTAACAGGTGGTCTTTATTTTGGTCAGCCAAGTGAGCGGAGGGACAACGGGAATAGCGTTGTGGATACACTTGCTTACACTCGGGAAGAGATGGAACGAATCGTTGAGAAAGCATTTGAAAGTGCAAGAATTCGGAAAAAACACCTTACATCTGTTGACAAGGCCAATGTTTTGGAATCGAGCAGGCTATGGCGTGAAGTGGTGGAGGAAAAATCCAAAGACTATCCTGATGTAACAGTGGAGCACTTGCTGGTCGATGCAGCTGCCATGAAGCTCATTACGAATCCAAGTCAGTTTGATGTTATGGTAACCGAGAATTTATTCGGAGATATTTTAAGTGATGAAGCATCTGTATTAACAGGTTCACTTGGGATGTTGCCCTCAGCAAGCATTCGTTCGGATGGGGTAGGGCTATATGAGCCAGTTCATGGTTCGGCACCAGACATTGCTGGGAAAGGTATTGCAAATCCGCTTGGTATGATTCTTTCTGCGGCATTAATGCTGCGACATTCATTTGGGATGGAAGAGGAAGCATCAAAAATTGAAAAAGCTGTCAATGAATGCTTGGAACAAGGCTATCATACAGCAGATTTGAATATCCAGAACGGAAATCAAGTAGGAACGAAGGAAATGACGAAAGCAGTTTTAGAGAATCTTACGAACGATAGCATTAGTAGTACATACGTGTGATGGGAGGCGAGAAAATGGGGAAACCAAAGACAATCATTGAAAAAATCTGGGAAAAACATGTAGTCCATCAGGAAGAAGGGAAACCCGATCTACTTTACATTGATCAGCATTTAATACATGAAGTAACATCGCCACAGGCATTTGAAGGGTTAAGGTTAAATAACCGAAAAGTACGCAGACCTGACTTGACATTTGCTACCATGGATCATAACGTTCCAACGAAAAATAGAGAAGTTGTGAAAGATGAAATTTCCAAGAAGCAAATGGAAACCTTACGTAAAAATTGTGAAGATTTTGGAATTAAATTAGCAGACATGTTTCACCCGGATCAAGGGATTGTCCATGTAATTGGACCACAGCTTGGACTAACGCAGCCAGGGAAGACCATTGTTTGTGGGGATAGTCACACATCGACACATGGTGCATTTGGTGCCCTTGCATTTGGGATTGGAACAAGTGAAGTAGAACACGTTCTTGCTACCCAAACATTGATGCAGGAACGTCCGAAAACATTAAATGTTCATGTAAAAGGTGACCTTGGACCTGGTGTAACTGCTAAAGATTTGATTCTGGCTATCATTGCTAAATTTGGTGTTAAATTCGGAACTGGCTATGTAATGGAATATACAGGAGAAGCGATTCATAAACTTCCAATGGAAGGGCGCATGACAATCTGTAATATGTCCATTGAAGGTGGAGCACGGGCAGGTCTTATAAGCCCGGATGAAACGACAGTAGAATTTTTAAGAGGAAGAGAGTATGTTCCTGAAGGAGAAGCGTTTGAGAAAAAAGCTCAGGAATGGCTCGAATTGGCGACAGATGAAGGGGCAGTGTATGACAGGACAGTTGTCATCAATGCGGAAGAAGTGGAACCACAAGTATCATGGGGAACGAACCCAAGCATGTGTGTTCCAGTTGGCGGGACGACACCAAGTTTGGATGAAGTGGACCATAAGGAAGACGTGAAACGAGCTCTAGACTACATGGGATTAGAAGAGAATCAGCCAATTACTTCTATCGAAATTGACCATGTATTTATTGGCTCATGTACAAATTCCAGATTAAGAGACTTACAGAAAGCAGCGGACATTATTAAAGGTAGAAAAGTAAAAGATGGCGTGAAAGCTATCGTAGTACCAGGGTCATTCAGTGTGAAACTGGAAGCGGAAAAACTGGGACTTGATGAAATCTTTAAAGAAGCAGGATTTGAGTGGCGTGATTCAGGATGTAGTATGTGTTTAGGGATGAATGATGATATTGTGCCTGCAGGTGGACGCTGTGCTTCTACATCAAACCGGAATTTTGAAGGTCGCCAGGGAAATGGTGCCCGTACCCATCTTGTAAGTCCAGAAATGGCTGCAGCTGCTGCGGTGGAAGGCCGTTTTATCGATGTCCGCAAATTTCAATCCGGGGTATTAAACTAAGGAGGTGCCAGGAATGGAAGCAATCAAAGAGCATAAAGGGCTTGTTTTTCCTTTAAACCGTACAAATATTGACACAGACCAAATTATTCCAAAGCAATTTTTAAAACGAATTGAACGAACTGGATTTGGCCAATTTGTTTTCTATAATTGGCGCTTCGATGATAATGGAAACAAGCGGGAAGACTTTGACTTGAATAAGCCTCAGTTTGACGGTGCATCCATTTTGTTGGCCGGTGAAAACTTTGGCTGTGGTTCCTCTAGGGAACATGCACCATGGGCATTACTGGATTATGGATTTAGAGTAGTTATTGCTCCGAGCTTTGCCGATATTTTTTACAATAATGCTTTGAAAAATGGCATTATTTTGATTAAAATGGAAGAGAGTCAAATATTGGAGTGGATGAAACAATCAGAGGACGGTGCGTTTTATCTTACCGTGGATTTGCAAAAACAGGAAATACAGGATCAAAATGGAGGAACCGTCGATTTTGATATCCCTGCCTACCATAAAGAGAAACTTTTAAATGGCTGGGATGATATTGCTTTAACTTTATTATTGGATGATAAGATTAAGGCGTATGAAGAATCAACCCAAGTTTAATACTTTTCGTATAGTTTTTTAATAATCTTATTTAGTTAAAAATTAAGGAGTGTGACTCAATTGGGGATTGCCTAAAAGGTGAGTTAGTCCATAGCGCCTGGAAGCGTTTGGGGCATATTGTTCACCGTACACCATTATTAACATCAGCAACAACGGACAGATTAGTTGGAAAACATGTCTATTTTAAAATGGAAAACCAGCAGAAAACAGGAGCATTTAAATTTCGCGGAGCAAGCTATAAGCTTATGCAGTTGACAAAAGACCAGCTGGCAAAGGGTGTAATCACCGCTTCTGCTGGAAATCATGCACAGGGAGTTGCCTTGGCCGCAAGCAAGCTTGGAGCAAAAGCAACGATTTTTATGGCTGAAGGAACACCATTAGCGAAAGTAAATGCAACAAGGAATTATGGTGCTGATGTTGTACTTACCGGAGAAAGTTTCCAGGAGGCATATGAAGCTTCTGTGGAGCATCAAAAGAAAAGTGGCGCTGTTTATATTCATCCATTTGACGATTATGATATTATGACAGGTCAAGGTACCATGGTCATGGAGATGCTGCGTCAAGAGGATCGAATCGATACCATTCTCGTACCAATTGGTGGGGGAGGGTTAATCAGTGGAATTGCCGTTGCCGCGAAACACGTGAATCGTAACATAAAGGTGATTGGTGTTCAAGCAAGCGGTGCACCTGCTATCTATGAGAGTTTTCATCGTAACTCTGTCACGAAATTAGATACAGTATCAACCATTGCAGAAGGGATTGCCGTAAAGCAGCCTGGCGAATTAACATTGCCGATAATCAATAGCTATGTCGATGATGTTGTAACCGTTGCGGATGAAGAAATCGCATCCGCCATTGTCTATATGCTCGAACGGAATAAAACCTTAATGGAAGGTGCTGGCGCAGCTGCATTAGCTGCTCTATTTGCCCATAATGATAAGATACATTCCAGGCATTGTGGTGTGATTGTAAGTGGTGGAAATATTGATATTGGAACGATGTCAAAAATCCAGGAACTTGCAAATCAACTGAATCCTATGGAGAAAAAGGCTTCCATTGCATTGTGAAATATATAGTAAAGATTCACTATTCTATTTTGGATAGTGAGTCTTTTTTTTGTGGGGAAGACTGAATCATGTTTTGTGAAGGCTGAATTAATGGAACGAAAGCTGAATTCCTGGAACGAAAGCTGAATTCGTGGAACGAAAGCTGAATTCCTGGAACGAAAGCTGAAGTCCTGGAACGAAAGCTGAATTCCTGGAAGAAAGCTGAATTCCTGGAACGAAAGCTGAATTGCTGGAATGAAAGCTGAATTCTTGGAACGAAAGCTGAATTCCTGGAATGAAAGCTGAATTCCTGGAATGAAAGCTGAATTCCTGGAATGAAAGCTGAATTCCTGGAATGAAAGCTGAATGATCAGATAAGAAAACTGAACGATCACCCGCGGCTAACCGAAATATCTGTAAGAGTGCTAGATTTGAAGGCTCAATGGTTACCAGAGGAAGTTGTATTTCCAGAGCGAGGGTATAAGAGTGGCAGTTTGCTTCGCGGCTTACAGATTTTGTGGGAAAAATCCTTTGATTGAAATGTAAATGAAAAGACTTGTTTTAATATTTCGTTGGGCCAGTTCATAAAATTAGTTAATGAAGGTGGAAATGCCACCGCTAATTGGCCTTTATCCGAAATAAAGGAGCTGGTGTAATTGATTCGAACGGTACAGGGAAGAAAAATCTTATTCGTCGCAGGTATTGTGTTTGCACTTCTTATAGTAATATTATTCTTTTCGCTCTTCTTTTTCTCTTCCGGAAGACAGGCAAAAAATACAGTAGAGACTTTTTATGAATATGAGCAGCAAGGTTATTATTCGGAATCATGGGAAATGTTTCATCCATATATGCAGGAAAAATTTCAAAAAGGACATTATATGGAAGATCGCCCACATGTATTTCGAAATCATTTTGGTGTGGATACATTTTCTTTCTCGATTGGGGATGTAAAAAAAGTAAATGACTGGATTATGGAAGAAGGAAAAGAACCGATTGACACGGCTTATCGAGTTACTGTTTATCAGGGATTCTCAGGGAAGTACGGGAGGTTTACCATTACACAACATGTATATGCTACAGAGACAGAAGATGATTGGAAAATTCTTTGGGATTATGCGGGCTAACTAACCTCCCCTCTCCTTAGGGAGGGGGGGAATTTGAATTCTTTTATCGCTAAACTAGCTCGCCACATCAATTGAGTATTCCCTTTATGATGAGTGTTGATTGAAAGAAAGAAGGCGTTATCAAATACAGCTTTTTCCCTAAAACCAGAAGCTATTTTACAATAACAGAATATGGAAATTTGTGAAAAGATATTGATTTTCTGAAAGTATTAAATTATAATTCTTATAACATGTTAAATATATTAAATTTTCTTTACATTTAAATTTCAGAGTTAGGAAACATATTATAATTAATATATTGTAATAGTACATCACCCATTTTTCCGAAATAGCTAAAATGATCGAATAAGAAATATAAAAATCAACTAATTTTTTTATAAAAAGATTTCTAATTATTTTGAAAAGTAATTTCAGGAAAAATGTCTGGTCAAAATCGAATTGCTAGGGGGATTAACATGACCCAGAAACTTCTGGAAATTAAAAACTTGAAAACCTCTTTTCGGATTGGTGATGAATACTATGCAGCTGTAGATGATGTTTCACTAACTTTAAATAAAAATGAAGTCCTTGGTATTGTAGGAGAATCAGGCTCAGGGAAGAGTGCGCTCGCCTTTTCAATTATGGGGTTACATACAAGAGCAAAAATGGAAGGAAATATTTTATTTAATGGAAAAGATATCGTGAACATTTCTCCAGCGCAATTAAATCAGTTGCGTGGGGATGAAATGGCGATGATTTTCCAGGATCCCCTCACTGCATTAAATCCTCTGATGGAAATTGGGGCACAAATTAGCGAAACACTTATTTTACATA
Source organism: Oceanobacillus salinisoli (assembly GCF_009733865.1). GTDB lineage: Bacteria > Bacillota > Bacilli > Bacillales > Amphibacillaceae > Oceanobacillus > Oceanobacillus salinisoli. Next base: position 14,123 of record NZ_WOFB01000008.1, read on the forward strand.
GGCCAGAAATGTCTCAAAAAGAACGCAAAGATCGAGTAATCGAACTTTTAACCATGGTTGGAATTCCCCGACCGGAATATGTATATGAACAATTTCCACATGAATTATCTGGTGGCATGAGGCAACGTGTCATTATAGCGATCGCCATTGCCAACAGACCGGAATTGTTAATTGCCGATGAACCAACAACAGCACTTGATGTAACAAACCAAGCACAAATTCTGGACTTAATCAGAAAATTAAAAAACGACATGGGCTCAGGTGTCATTCTTATTACACATGATTTAGGTGTTGTAGCCGAAATGGCTGACCGGGTTGCAGTGATGTATGCGGGGCAAATCGTAGAAATAGCGGATGTTTTTACTTTATTTGAAAACCCGAAGCATCCGTATACAAGATCTTTATTAACTTCTGTTCCAGCAGAAGGTCAAGATAAGCTCCTTGTTATTCAGGGAATTGTACCATCACTTCAACATTTACCACGCGAAGGCTGCCGGTTTGCGGAAAGAATTCCGTGGCTTGATTCTTCTGCACATGAAGAAGATCCAGTATTACACGAGATAGAGCCTGGTCACTTTGTTCGTTGTACATGTTATAAACATTTTCACTTCCAGGATGAAGCAAAGGAGGCACAAGTACATGGTGATACTCGAAGTAAATAATTTAAAAGTCTATTTTCCTATTAAGGCAGGTATTTTTAATCGTACGGTCAATCATATTAAAGCGGTTGATGATGTTTCGTTTTCCATTGAACAAGGAAAGACATATGGTTTAGTTGGAGAATCAGGTTCGGGTAAAACGACCACTGGCCGAGCGGTGATGGGTTTAGAAAACATTACTGCAGGTACCATTATATTTGACGGGAAAGATATAACGAAAAAGCAAAGTAAAACAAAAGATGTCAGGAGAAATATTCAAATGATTTTTCAGGATCCATATTCTTCCTTAAATCCTAGAAAAAGAGTCAAGGACATTATTGCGGAACCACTTCGAAACTTTGAAAATTTATCCAAACAAGAAGAAAAAAAACGAGTACAGGAACTTTTGGAACTAGTTGGATTGAGCCCTGAAAGTATATTAAAGTATCCACACGAATTCTCTGGTGGGCAACGACAGAGGATTGGTATAGCCAGGGCCATTGCGTTAAAACCAAAATTAATTATTGCGGATGAACCAGTATCAGCACTGGATGTATCTGTTCAAGCACAGGTTTTAAATTTTATGCGGGATATTCAAAAAGAATTGGGATTAACGTATATATTTATCAGTCATGACCTCGGGATTGTTAAACACATGTGTGATGATATTGCGATTATGTATAAAGGAAGATATGTAGAACAAGGAACGAAGGAAGAGATTTTTAATTATCCACAACATATTTATACGAAACGTTTGGTTTCAGCTATTCCTGATACGGAACCGGGAAATCGTGAAAAACGCTTCAAATTCCGCCAAGACATACAGAAGGAATTTGAAGAATCTTATGATGATTATTTTGATAGCGATGGCCTGGCATATAGTTTGAAACCTGTATCTGACACGCATCTCGTAGCGTTACCGGAGAAAGGTTGATAGATTATGTGGAAATTTATTGTAAGAAGAATGCTAACTACATTTCCTCAGTTGATTTTATTAAGTGTCATTATATTCTTAATGGCTCAGGCGATGCCAGGCGATGCTTTAACAGGATTGGTTGACCCCAATGTTGATCGGGCTGCCATAGAGGAGCAGCGTGAGAAATTGGGACTAAATGATCCCTGGCATATTAAATATGCCGACTGGGTGTCCGGATTGTTGCAGGGGGACCTGGGTCAGTCTTTTCGTTATAAAATGGATGTTACAGATTTAATCGAGCAGCGGCTCATTAATACATTTTGGCTTGCTGTTGCAACCTTGTTATTTACATATATTATTGCGCTTCCACTTGGGATATTAAGTGGTCGATATAATGATACTTTACTAGATTCTTCCATTACGGGTTATACGTATATAGGTTTTGCTACACCATTATTTATTTTTGCATTAGTCATGTTATGGGTATTTGGGTATCAGCTTCAATGGTTTCCTACTGGTGGAAGTGTTGCACCAGGATTAGAAGCCGGATCCATGGATTATATATTAAGTAAAGTCAATCATTTGTTATTGCCTGCGTTATCTATGGCTTTAATCCAAACGGTTTCTACGGTTCAATATTTACGCAGTGAAATTGTCGATACAAAGCAAAAGGAATTTGTTGTCACAGCCAGGGCGAAAGGGGCTTCGGAAACCAGAGTTTATAACAGACATATTTTTCGAAATTCTCTCCTTCCAATCGCTGCCTATTTTAGCTATGAAATTACGTTATTAATTACGGGGACAATTTTTGTGGAACGCATTTTTAGCTATCCGGGAATGGGGCAGTTGTTTCTTGATTCCATTGTGCAACGTGATTTTAGTGTCGTAACTGCCGTTGTTTTATTGTTTGGGTTGGCAGCGATTCTTGGTGCACTCGTATCAGATATTATTTTAAGCATCATAGATCCGAGAATTCGAATTAAATAAAGTGAAACTAACAATCAGTATGGGTTTACCTTTCTCCCTACTGTTTGTTAGTTGAACGAATCGCGGGAAAAAATAGATAGGCTCTGAGGTGAAGACGAATGGAAATCAATCAAATGAACATGGATAAACAATCACAGAATCTGACGAAGAGTCCGTCTAGTTTTAGAATTCTGTGGCGGGAGTTGGTTCGGGATAAGTTAGCGTTGATATCTTTATTATTCTTAATTATTATTGGAATATTTGTTTACGGTTCCTCCCTTATTCTCGATCAGAGTGAAATTGTGAAGGTAGATTTATTTGCCATTAATGAGCCGCCTTCTGAAGAATTTATATTGGGAACGGATTATGGTGGGCGTGATGTGTTTGGACAGCTCATTATTGGCACAAGAAACTCGATTTCGATTGGATTAATCGTCACATTGTTAAGTGGGATGATTGGTGTAACATTTGGATTAACCGCTGGATATTTTGGAGGACATGTAGACAATGTGTTAATGCGCATTTTAGACTTTTTCCAAGTTTTGCCTTTTACGATGTTAGTTATCGTTTTTGTAGCTATTGTTCCAAATTATAGTATTCTTGCTTTTTCGTTAATTTTCACAGCATTTAGTTGGATGAGTATAGCGAGAGTCATTAGATCGAAGGCCTTACAGGAGAAGGAATTGGATTATGTGCAAGCATCGAGGACACTTGGCACATCCCATCCGAAAATTATTTTTAGAGAAATGATGCCAAATGTAAGTTCTCTCATTATTGTTACGATGACATTGAATTTAGCTTCCAATATTGGACTGGAATCAGGATTATCATTTTTAGGATTTGGTTTTCCTGAAAGTACACCTAGTCTTGGTACACTGCTAAGTTATGCCACAAACCCTCAGACGCTTGAGCATAGATGGTGGATTTGGGTACCTGCAGCAGTCATGATTCTAGTCTTAATGCTTGCGGTGAGAAATGTCGGAGAAGCATTAAGACGTGCAACCGATGCAAGACAAAGAAGAGGGTAATGTAAAGGTGTAGAGGGATAAATTTAGATTAATCATTCATGATAGTTACTTACATCAATTTTACAGTTGATGTTGAGTATAAATAATCAGTCAGTTCATTCTAGATAGAGCTGGTTGAAAAAACAAAGAGGGATAAAAAAGGGAGGTTAAAAGGATGAAGAAGGTAAGTTATAGTAAATGGCTATTAGCCCTGATGCTTGTTTTGTTGGTTATCCTGGCAGCATGCAGTAGTGGTTCAGATGAAGAAGCAGAAGGTACGGATGAACCAGAAGCAACAGAAGAAGAAGGTACAGAAGAGGAGGGAGAAGAGCCGGCTAATGAAGAGGCTATCTATTCCATTGACGACTTTAACACAGATAAAACAAATGAAGGAGAGCCAATGGATGGGGGGACGCTACAATATGGTTTAGTTTCAGATAGCCCATTTGAAGGTACTTTGAACTATAATTTCTATTCAAGTAATTATGATTTTGAAATTATTAAGTTCTTTGATGACCCATTATTGCATGTAGATGAAAACTTTAACTATACCCAGGATGGTCCAGCTACATTTGAGTTTTCCGAAGATGGCAAAGAATTTACATTTACAATCCGTGATAATGTGAACTGGCATGATGGGGAACCAGTAACAGCGGAAGACTGGGCATTTGCCTATGAAGTCATTGGTCATCCGGACTATGATGGTGTACGTTATGATGGAACGTTTCAGAACATCGTAGGAATGGATGAATACCATGCGGGAGAGGCAGATTCGATTTTCGGTATAGAAGTAGTCGATGAGAAAACATTAAAAATCACATATAAAGAAGCTAATCCATCTCTTTTAGCCAGTGGTGTTTGGCATTATGCATTGCCGAAACATATTTTTGAAGATATTCCAGTTGCCGACATGTCATCATCGGATGCGGTTCGTGTGAATCCAATTGGAATGGGGCCATTTAAAGTAGACAGCATTGTACCTGGAGAATCGGTAACATTTGTTGCCAATGAAGATTACTGGCAAGGTGCTCCGAAACTGGATGGAATCACATTAAAAGTTATCCCATCCACAACGGCTGCCCAGGCATTGGAAACTGGGGAAGTGGATACAGTACACAGTTTCCCTACGGATCAGTTCCCAGATGTGGAAGCAAGAATGAACAATGTGGAATGGCTAGGACAAATTGATAATGCATACACATATATTGGTTTCAAATTAGGGCACTGGGATGAAGATGCTGGGGAAGTTGTAGTAGATCCAGATGCGAAAATGGCGGATGTAAACTTGCGTCGTGCTATGTGGTATGCCGTTGATAATGACGCAGTTGGTGAGAGGTTCTACAATGGACTTCGCTGGGCTGGAACAACATTAATTATACCAGCATTTCCTGATTACCATGATGCAACCATTGAAGCTCCATCGTATGATCCGGATGAAGCAAATCGAATTCTAGATGAAGCTGGATATGAAGATGTAAATGGGGATGGTATTCGTGAAACGCCTGACGGGGAAGAGTTAGTGATTAACTTTGCCTCCATGGAAGGTGGGGACATTGCTGAACCAATTGCAAACTACTATATTCAAGCGTGGGAACAAGTAGGCCTAAAAGTGGAACTTGTAGATGGCAGACTACTAGAATTTAATTCCTTTTATGACCGTGTAGAGGCAGATGATTCCGCAATTGATATTTATCAAGGTGCATGGGGTACTGGTTACGACGTAGACCAACAAGGGTTATATGGACGTCATGCATTATTCAATTATCCACGTTATGCTAGTGAAGAAAATGATCGTTTATTGGAAGAGGGTTCTTCTGAAGCAGCGTTGGATATTGATTATCGTATTGATGTATACAAAGAATGGCAGCAGTTAATGGTGGATGAAATCCCTGTATTTCCAACACTATATCGAGCTATGTTAGTCCCTGTAAACGAACGTGTTACTGACTTTTCCGTTCGTTTTGATTGGAATTATGCATGGCATGAAGTTGGTGTAACACAAGAAGAACCATATGTTGCTGAATAACAAGCAAGTTTAGAAGGCTCGTAGTTTACGAGTCTTCTTTTTGCGCTTATTGGTTTCTTTCCACTTTTGGGTGCTTTGGGGTGCCTGTCACTTCCCGAAAAAGCTCGGAAATTGTCGAATGAAAGATTTAGGTATTTTTTCACTTCTTTGGCTGTAATATGTAACGTACGATAAGGGTGAAGACAAGGGGGGGGTGGGAATGTCTATGAAGATTGCGGTTGCTATTTTTCATGGGGCGGGTACGCCAGAAGAGGATTTTGCTGAGAAAATTATATTGAGGATATCCAAAAAGTTTAATAAAAACATGCGTAGCAGAAATGCTGCGACGAATCATTTGGTCTTTCAACCGATTCATTGGTCAACGGTATTTGAACAGGAGCAAGCAGAGCTATGGCATCGGCTGAAGAAGAGTGCTGATTTGGATTACCATAGACTGAGGAAGTTTGTTATTGAGTTTTTAGCAGATGCAGTTGCCTATCAGCCAACGAAGCAGCCAAATCAAAGTTATGATAAAGTACATGCTTTTGTGGCAACCTCTTTCCAACGATTAAGAGAGAAAGCGGGACCTGATGCACCACTTTGTGTAGTTAGTCATAGTTTAGGAACGGTTGTTGCCAACAATTATTTTTATGATCTGCAATTTAAGCAGGATAATCGCGGGCCTGAAACCATTAAGTGTACGGGGGACACGCCACTGGAACAATGTGAGACACTGACTTTATTTTATACAACCGGAAGCCCACTAGCACTCTGGTCGCTCCGATTTATCGATTTTGGTTCACCAATTCAAGTTCCTTCCTCAAGAATCAAACGAACCTACCCCGAGCTGAAGGGTGAATGGATTAATTTTTACGATAAAGATGATGTTCTTGCTTTCCCCCTAAAAGGGATAAATGATACGTATGATAAAGCTGTAACTAAAGATGTGGCTATTAATGCTGGCGGACTTTTTTCAAGCTGGAATCCACTCTCTCATTTTCACTATGATACGAATGACAAAATCGCACAAACCATCGCAGAAAGTTTAGCCAAAACGTGGAGAACCATTAATAGATAAGCTATAATGAAAGTATACTAGTTAGGAGGAGTCGGCATGTTAAGTAAACAGGATCAGTTGAAAAAATTAGTTGGGGAAGAAGCAGTTCATTACATAGAAGATGGGATGAAAGTTGGATTAGGTTCTGGTTCAACGGTTTACTGGATGGTAAAAAAACTAGGTGAGAGAATCAAAGAAGAGGGCCTACATGTTGAGGGAATTCCATCCTCCGATTTAACTGCAGACTGGGCGAAAGAATTCGGTGTCCCACTTACCAATTTTTCAAAAGTCGAAGCATTGGATGTAACCATTGATGGGGCAGATGAAGTGGATGAAAACTTGCAATTAATCAAAGGTGGTGGTGGTGCCCTTTTTCGAGAAAAAATCATTGCTGAAGCCGCAAAAGAATTAATTATTATTGTGGATGAATCCAAAAGAGTAAAGCATTTAGGCAGATTTCCTTTACCGGTAGAAGTATTGCCATTTGGCTGGGAAATGACAAAGAAGGAGGTAGCTGCATTAGGATGTGAGCCTACATTGCGCCATCAAGACAATGAAATATATGTAACGGACAATGGAAATTACATATTAGATTGCTATTTTAATGAGATTTTGGAACCAGAATCATTACATAAACAATTAAAATTAATCGTTGGTGTTGTAGAGACGGGATTATTTACAAACATGACCGATAAAGTGATTGTAGGTGGCGGTGAAAAGGTAGAAGTGATCCAAAGAAACGGGTGATGGAATGAAAGTCGTTGTTGCTCCTGATTCATTTAAAGGCAGCTTAACTTCCATTGAAGCGGCAAACAGAATGAAAGAGGCTATACTTCAGGATTTTCCCGAAGCGGATGTTATGGAAAAACCAATGGCCGATGGAGGAGAGGGGACATTAGCAGCGCTGCTGAAAGCGAACGGTGGAAAAGAAATTTCTGTTTCATGTAAAGGTCCACTAGGTGAAAGCATTCAGACGACATATGGTATGGTTAATCAAACAACTGCTATTATTGAAGTGGCTTCAATTGCCGGCTTAACCCAGGTCCCTGAAGAAAAACGTAATCCGGACAATACAACGTCATATGGAATCGGAGAAGTTATGCTCGATGCCATGAGTCGGGGATGTACAGAAATGATTGTTGGATTAGGCGGAAGTGCGACAAATGATGGTGGACATGGCATGCTTCAGGCTATTGGAATGAAGGCATGGAATAAAGAAGGAAAAGAAGTAGAACCGTTTGGAAAAAATGTCCAATACATTGACCGTGTTGATTTTTCGGAAATGGATTCAAGGTTTAAGCATGTATCGATCAAAGTGGCAAGTGATGTAGACAATCCACTTTGTGGGGAAAACGGTGCGACGGCTGTTTATGGGCCGCAAAAAGGAATGTTGAAAGAGCGAATTCCAATATATGATCAGGCATTGGATACTTTTAGTGACTTAATAGAAGCAGAACTGCATAAGTCCATAAAAAATTATCCTGGAGCAGGAGCGGCGGGTGGACTCGGGTTTGCTTTCCTCACTTTAGGTGCTAAATTAGTTTCCGGAGCACAATTAGTTGGAGAAGCAATGGAGATGGAATCTACTATTCAACAGGCCGATTTCGTTATTACCGGAGAAGGAAAAAGTGATGAACAAACCCTTTACGGAAAAGCTCCTGGCTACGTCGCTTCTCTCGCTGAAAAGTATGATGTTCCAGTCGTCCTGATTTCAGGGAGTATAGACGGAGACATAGATCAGCTTATGAAGAAGTTTTCAGGCTGTTTTTCCATCGTTACGAAGCCAATCACATTAAAGGAATGTATGGAAAAAGCTGGTGAATTATTGTATCAGCAGACGAAACAAGTCATCCATTTCATTCGTTCAGTAACATAGTAGTAGACCATAAAGGGATTTCCTCCTTTGTGGTTTTTTTTTATGCAAAATTTTTGCTAATTATTTTTTTAACGAACCCTTCGTGAATATAACTTAGAGAAGCGCTCATAAATGATGAGAACGGCTTAAGCCTAAAGAATACCGAACATAACCAGAGAGGGAATGCGAAGACGCCTGACCAGAGCTCATGAACCATGTTATGGAGTTTCAGTACATAGCTAATTATGGGCACATTTTTAATCTGGGCGCATAGGATGGGTTGTAGCCTAAAGGAAAGGATGATTGGAAATTGTGTGGAATAACGGGGTTTGTTGAATGGCAAAAAGATGTCAGGTCATCAAGAGGAACATTAGAAAAAATGACGGAAACACTGTCACTGCGTGGACCTGATGATACGCAATTTTGGATGAATCATCATGCTGCATTTGGTCATAAACGGCTTTCGGTTGTTGATTTGGAAGGTGGCAAACAGCCAATGAGCAAAGAAAAAGATGGGATTACTTACACCATTCTATATAATGGCGAGCTTTATAATACAGAGGATTTGCGTAAAGACCTTATTCAAAAGGGATATTCCTTTCATAGCACATCGGATACGGAAGTCTTACTTACAGCTTATATGGAATGGAAGGAAAACTGTGTCGAATACTTAAATGGTATTTATGCATTCGGTGTGTGGGATGAAGAAAAAGAACAGCTCTTCATGTCAAGGGATCGTTTGGGTGTGAAACCATTATTTTATCGGGAAAAGGATGGGCAGTTCATTTTTGGATCAGAATTAAAAGCAATTTTGGCTCATCCAGAGGTGACTGCAGAAGTAGACCGCAGCGGTTTATCGGAAATTTTTGGATTAGGCCCATCCAGAACGCCTGGTCATGGATTATTTAAAGGGATGAAAGAATTGCGTGCCGGTCATTCCCTTACCTTTTCCAAGCATCAAGGTTTAAAAGTATGGCGGTACTGGAATGTAGAAAGTAAGGAGCACCAAGATGATGTGGAGGAGACGGCTGAAAAGGTTAGAGAGTTATTTGTGGATGCTGTACAGCGGCAGCTCGTTGCAGATGTTCCTGTTTCCACATTCCTATCTGGTGGCGTTGATTCCAGTGCAATTACAGCGGTTGCTGCAGATTATTTTGAAAAACAGGGAAAAGGTCCTTTAGCGACATTTTCGGTTGATTATGAAGGTAATGAAAAACATTTTGAATCCAGTAAATTCCAGCCATCGAGTGATCGACCATTTATTGAAAAAATGGCAAAAGCGCTTGGAACCGATCATCATGATGAAATCATTTCAGGTTTGGATCTCGCTGATTTATTAAAAGAAGCGGTAGAAGTTCGAGACCAGCCAGGACAGGCGGATATTGATTCTTCGTTACTGTCGTTCTGTCGCCGAATTAAAGAATACTCTACTGTATCTTTATCAGGAGAATGTGCCGATGAAATCTTCGGTGGCTATCCTTGGTTCCATGACCCAACTGCAGGTGGGGATGGGTTCCCGTGGATGAAATCACTGGATTCCCGGATTAACTTATTACATCCAAAATGGCAAGAGAAACTGGACTTAAAAACGTATGTACATGAACGTTATAAAGAAACGATAGCTGAAACACCAAAATTAGATGGGGAAATTAAAGAGGATGCTAGAAGAAGAGAGTTATTCTATCTAAATATGCATTGGTTTATGGCACAGCTTTTAGATCGTAAGGATCGAATGAGTATGGGGGCAAGTCTGGAAGTGCGTGTTCCATTTGCCGATCATCGATTAGTAGAATATGTCTGGAATATCCCATGGGAAATGAAAACATTGGAAGGAAGAGAAAAAGGGATCTTGCGTAAAGCGTTAGAAGGAATTTTGCCGGATGAAATTTTATATCGCAAGAAGAGCCCATATCCGCGGACGTTCCAACCAGAATATACGAAGCAGGTCACGCAGTGGATGGAGTCTATTCTTGGAGACTCCTCTTCCCCGTTATTTGACTTTATCGAGCGCGATAAGGTGCAAGCTATTGTCAATAGTCAGGGCAAGGAATTTAAAGAACCTTGGTATGGCCAATTAATGAGAGGACCACAGCTAATCGCCCACCTTTGCCAAATCGATCATTGGCTGCAAACCTACGATGTAAAAGTAAGTGAATAGAAGCATGGGGAAGTTGCTTTTTGCTTCATCCCAAGAAAGTAGTAATTACATTCTTATTAAAATGATATTCTCAGTTAACTCTAGTATGGTTCTAAGAAGCCGTGAATACTAGAGTTTTTCTGATTGCTCCTATCAAAAAGATGAATATTCCATTATAATAAAATAGCATAAAGAATGAAGAGGGGATGAGCACAATGAAACACTTTGCAGTCTATTTACCAATGAAAGATGAGGAGAAAAGTAAAGAAATGCGCCCAGCACATCTGGAATACTTGGAAGTAAAAGAGGAAGAGGGGAAAGTATTTGCCAAAGGCCGGTTTGCAGACGGTTCAGGCGGTTTAGTTATATACATAGCGGAAAGTGAAGAAGAAGCGGAAGAAATGGTAAAACAGGATCCATATGTGTCAAGTGGTGCAAGAGGTTATGAAATTCGTGAATGGGTAATGACTACAGTTGAAACCATGCCAAAATAAAGATGATTCGGGGAGTTGTTGACAAAAACAGCTCCCTTTTCCATGTTTAGGAAATTATAAAATTTTAACCAAGAAGTAGGTTTAACGTAGATAAGTATTCTCGTCCTAAGTTTAAGAAAAACTGACATATTTGCTAAAAGACGAGCGAATACCAGATTTTCTTAAAGTTTTCTTTATCTCCTACGAGAGGAATATCCGATTGAGAACGCCGCTTTACGCGGCAACATCGGACCACCTAGCATGGCCAGGCGCAGTCCGTACGTGCTAAATGGGTGGCTTGTGCTTTTGGTCAAATCAGCAAAGTGTGGCTTTGGAATGGATCTTTAAAGTCCGATAATTTATAAAAAAGTTTGATACAATTCTATTGATGAGTAAGAACGTAAATATTCAAGAATTGGGCCAGTTTGTGATTAACTTTTATATGCGTAGTAGACTAAATACTGTGAAGTAAACACAAGCCTTATGGAGAGGGTTTTATTTCAAATATCCCTATAAAGTTTTTTCTGTAACAGTACAACATAAAACCATGCATGATGCCAAGCAAAATAGCTAAAAGAAGTAAAGAATGGTCTAGGAATATATGAAGTAAGAGAATGTTGCCAATAATTGGTGCCAATATTAAAAGGGCTAAGGGGACAAATCGATTAATTAATAGTAATAAACCACAAATAATCTCTAATGATTTTTCAAAGATAAGTAGATATTGAAACTCAAACAACGCCATTGCTTCAGGACTAGTTGCAATAAAGGGTTCTAAGTTAAATATTACAAAATAACCATTTATACCTGCAATGAGGAATATGAAACCTAAAGAAATCCTAGAAAAAGCAAGGAAGTATTTGGTCATTTTAAACACCACCTCTAATGTATATTTGAAAGTATTATAACATTTAAAAAAGTGGGAGTATAAGGATTTTTTTGTTACGCAGGTACAAATATACTATTCAATAGAAAAAGTTATTCAACTATCGGACGCTAGAGTGAAGCAGGGTGACTATAGTTTAATAAAGAATCTTGAGCAAAACGGTGCAGAATTTGAATAAGATAAGTAAGAAAAGAATACGATGACAATTCCGTTACTATTGGAGGAGATAGTATTGATTAGAAAAGCTATTCGAGAGGATGTTAGTCAATTATCAGTTTTAATGGGTGAATTAGGATATCCAACAACTATTGATGAAATGGAACATCGTTTTTCAAAGATAAACTCTAATTCTTTATATAACACCCAAGTAGCTGAAAAAGATGGAGTTATTGTTGGTATGATTGGTATGATGCTAGGCTTTCATTATGAAAAAAATGAGAACTATGTACGAATTGTTGCTTTAGTTGTTAATTCGAAATATAGAAGACAAGGAATTGGTGAAAGGTTAATTGAGAAAGTAGAAGAATGGGCGAAAGAACAAGGAGCCAATAGGATAGTATTAAACAGCGGGAACAGAAATGAAAGAAATGATGCACACCAATTTTATATTAGACAAGGTTTTGAAGGAAAAGCGACAGGGTTTTACAAAGCATTATCCTAATTATCATCTTCAACAAACGGGCATGATTGTAGAAAACGTTACTAGAAAATAATCAATCTTTTGAAAAACGGGTCTTTTTAGTTAACACAAAAGTGTGTTAGCGAGATTTGTTTGAATGGACTTTAATTTAAAGCGAAAAAAGTCAATTTTGGTGAATAGCTACATTTAAATATAGTATGTTAAATTGAACTAAAAAGATGAAAGCAATAGCGAGGAGGATAAGCGTGGCGATATATGCAAACGATTCACTTGCAGGAAAACATGTATTAATTATTGGTGCAACAGGAGGGATTGGCTATGAAACAGCCAAAGTCCTTGCTGATATGGGGGCATCCATTACAATCACTGGGAGGCGTGAGCAGGTACTTGAACAACTAACAGAAGAAATAGTTGCAAAGAATCCCGGAGCAAAAGTTTTTCCAGTCCCAGCTGATTTGACTAATTCTTCGGAAAGAACGCAATTAGTAGAAGCGGCAGAGCAAGCCAATGGTTTTATTTCTCATTTAGTAAATGCAGCTGGTATATTAGGGAGTAATGCAGAAGTAGAGAAATTAACCGAAGAAGAACTTGAGAAAATCATGCATGTGAACTATACGATACCAATTCTTTTAACACAGCAAGTCTATTCATCTATGAAAGCGAAAGGAGAAGGAAGTATTGTCAATGTATCCTCGTTATCGGGCTTACGAGGAACCTATGGTGGAACAGCATATAGTGGTTCTAAATTTGCACTTATTGGTTTCACCCAATCCTTTGCATTAGAAGCAATTCAGCATGGAGTCCGGGTTAACGCAGTATGCCCTGGATATGTAGAGACGGAAATGGGTAGAAAATCGATTCGCAATAAGGCAAGACGTGAAAATCGGAGTTTTGAAGAACAATACAAGCTTGCTAATGACAGTATACCTTCAGGAAGAATTTCTACCCCAGAGGAAGTGGCAAATACGATTGCCTTTCTAATGACAGATGCGGCAGAAAACATGGTTGGAGAATCTATCAAAATATCTGGAGGTTCAGTGATGCGGTAGAGAAAGGGAATCAGGTGTGGGAACATTTGATAGGGGATAGAAGGGGGATGAGCAAATTTTTGGGTTAGTCCCCCTCCTGCAACGTAGAAGAAAAGAACATAAACATGGATAATGGAATAGTAAGGAGGTTTAGTTTGAGTTCGATTAAAAAAGTATATGGCTATGTTACTAGAATTAAAAATGGAAAACCACAAGTACTTGTTTTTCAACATCCGATTCCCGAGGCTGGATTACAAATACCCAAAGGAACAGTAAAAGCTCAAGAAGATACTTATCATGCAGTTATGAGAGAAATAGAAGAGGAAACAGGATTGAAGAATTTTGAAGTTAATCATTTAATTACAAAGGATTATTGGGAAAATGACAATGGTGCAATACATAATAGATTCTTTTACAGGATAAATGTGTCAAATGTTCCAGATGAGTGGGATTATCAACCAACAGGTGGTGGGGAGGAAGAAGGACTTATCTTCCATTTTTTTGGATTTCATCAAAAAATGAAGTTGAACTTATACGGGGACACGGAGATTATTTAAACCTCATTTTTATTTAGTTCCACAATTTATAAGAAAGAGCGTGATTGGTTGTTGTTTATCATGTGTTAGTTTTGTATTGATTTCGACAGGGTCTGTAAAATGACTTGTAATTTCATAACTTTTTTTCCCGTTTATAAACACTCCGATCTAATTCTTAGGTTCCCATTGTACTATCCCGATTCACTGTGTCCAATTTATAGTCTAGCATCAAAATTCATTGACCAAATGGTTGTAAAAAAGGGGGATTAATAAATGGAAGCAAAGTCTGTTACATTTCATGAATTTGGCGAACCGAGAGAAGTATTGAAGGTTGAAAATAGAAAAATTAAACCACCGTTAAAAGGAGAAGTCCTTGTTCGTATGCAAGTAAGACCAATTAATCCCTCCGATTTAATTCCAATTAGAGGGGCATACTCTCATAGAATTCCTTTACCGAATATTCCCGGTTATGAAGGGGTTGGCATTATTGAAGAGGTGGGGAATGATGTTACCAAGCAACTTGTGGGTAAACGTGTCTTGCCGTTACGGGGGGAAGGGACTTGGCAGGAATTTGTTAAAACCTCTGCTGAATTAGCAATTCCTGTTCCTGAATGGCTTGATGATTTTGTTGCTTCACAATTATACATAAATCCTATAACGGCATGGGTTGTGTGTACAGAAGTTTTGAAACTGAAACATGGGGATACTTTAATTGTCAATGCAGGTGGTTCTTCTATTAGTCGAATCTTTGCTCAATTATCAAAAGTGTTAGGATTTCAGATGATCGCAGTAACGAGAAATGATAAATATATAAATGAGTTACTTCAATTGGGGGCTTCTCATGTAATAAATACGTCGGAGGTATCCTTAGAGAGTACGATAATGGAAATAACAAATGGGCATGGTGCAACTTCTGCAATCGATTCTATTGGAGGTACAGATGGAACAGAATTGGCATTTTGTGTTCGACCTAATGGTAACTTTCTAACGATAGGTCTGCTATCAGGAATACCTGTCGACTGGAAGGTAGTTTCTTTAAGGACAAAGGTTAATGTGCACCTCTTCCATTTACGGCATTGGAATCAAAAAGTATCGGTAAATAAATGGCATGAGACATTTCAATGTTTAATGGAGCTGATTAATGAAAAGAAGTTAACGCTTATGGGGAAAGATTCCCAATACGACTTGTCAGATGTACATAAAGCTGTAATTACTGCAGAATCGTTTAAAACTAATAAAGGGAAAGTTTTTTTAAAAAGCTAATAAAAATAAAAGGAAGGGTTTAGAGGGAGTAAAGCGGCTATAAATGATGAGGCCAAATAATGAATATCCATTGCAAAAGATGTACTTGAAAAAATCTCGCGCTATAAAATTAATAATAAAATCAGATTGGTTAGCTAGTCAGTCTTTTCTTTTTATACAATTGTTTCAGAATATTTAACTTTCATAAGGATATGTATGTTAAGGTTAATATACTGAGAGTTTGTACAGGTTTCGTAAATAAGGAATATTAAATTGAAACTTTAAGAAGAAGCGGGGTACTAATTATGGAAAAAAATACGGAAAGTCAAATTCTAGATGAATTAAAAAATATAAATAAATCATTACAGGATATGAATGAGAAACTGGATAAGACTGATAGTGATGGTAAACCGTCGATTATCATATGGGACATAATAAGGTCTTTGTTAATAGGTGTTTTTATTGTGGGTCCTGCAATAGCTGTTGTGATTGTCCTCTTTCAGGTTATAAGTGGTCTGATATTTAACTGATTGGTTTCATAGTGAAATATAGGGTGTTGTCGATTCGGCGCTCCAATGTTTATGTGCTATAGAAGCAGTTTACTACTCGTATGAAGTAGAAGCTGTAAAGTAGTTGACTGCCCAATAAGTTGATGAACATCCTTATGCTCCTGATGATTTAAAGAGAGTGTTAAACTAGCAGAGAAGATGAAGAGTTCAAATTTAACTCTTATAAATTTACACCACTGTCTATCTGTATTAAAAAGGATTATTTAGCCGTTATAAAAGGGGGATTTCATTTGGCATTTGAGTTCGTTATTTTCGATTCCATACCTGAAGAGAAAGTTCTTGATGGAATATTAGAATTACATAAAAATATATTTGGTACTTCTGATGATTTGATTAACAAAATGGAAAGTAAATATCAGCTATTAATTATTACTGCGATGAATGGCACAAAAGTTATTGGATATAAAATTGGATACGCAATGGATAGCAATAAATTTTATAGTTGGTTGGGTGGAGTAGATACAAATTACAGAAAGAACGGTATTGCTTCCATGTTAATGGAAAAGCAACACCAATATTTAAAAGGACTTGGTTATAAAATGGTTCAAACCAAAACAATAAATAAATGGCGTAATATGCTAATTTTAAATATTAAAAGCGGATTCGATATAATTGATACTTATACAGATGAAAAGGGATTACATAAAATAATACTTGAAAAAAATTTACATAATTAATTGATGCTTATCTTGAACAAAGGATAGTAAAGAAAAGAATTGGATATTTATAGTAAAAATGGCTTCCGAGGGGGTGGCTTAAATGAAAAACTTAGTAATTGGCATTATCATTTTGTTTGCAATTTGGTTAATATTTCCGTTTTTTGGCATAAACACTTCTTACATGATATCTAATTTAATAGAATGGGTAACAAAATTCATTCTTCCTTGGATAATGTTATATTGGATCATTAGATTAGTTAAAGGTATAGAAAAGGCAAAATAACTTATTCAAGTAATGATTACAAAAATTAAAGAAGGGAATGTCACTTGTCTTTTATTTTTTGGTAAAATAATCAGAAGGTTCTGTCAGAATTTCGTGGAGAGGGGTTTTTCAAATTAAAAGAATAATGGTATTACTTTTATTGACTGGGTTAATAAGTGCTTGTTCTAATAATGAAGAGGTAACGGAACATAGCTATCTTTTTACAGGAGAGGGTCATGTTTGGTCGGCCGAGTTAAGATACGAAGCAGAAGAAAGATGGGGCAAAGATGCAGATGATATAAACACATATTCAAGTGAAGATGACTACAACTTTACGTTAACTTATAAAGGAGATTTAGACGATTTAGCTTCCATGAAACAATTAGATTATGAATTTAAAGAACCAACTGGTGGAGGAAGTTCATCGTTAACCTTTGATGAACCTGTCTCTGTTAAGGAGTTTACTTCAAGAGGTGGTGGAACGGGAGCAATTTTGAGAGAGGATATGGTCGTTAGCGTTGAAGTTAGATGGGATGATAATGAGGAATCTTTTGAATTAGTTGTAAAAGAGTAATGGATTACCCTTTAACTAACGGGAGGCTTTTTTTGTAAAGCTATAGAAGTTGTTAAACCACTAACGAGGCCAGTTTACTCAATAAAAAAGGAGTTTTTTTTCTGAAAATATTACGTTATATTTTTGCGATAGTTGCTTTGTTATTTGCAGTTTATGGACTAATTACGGGTAATTCTGATCTTCATCCTTATATGATGTTTTTCTTAGGTCTAATGATGCTGGTAATGGGATTAGAAGAATTTAAAAAAGAGCGAAAAGCATATGGTTGGTTATTTATTATTGTTTTTTTATTATGCTTACATGTGTCAATTCAGGGCTTTTTACTAAACTAAGTGGTTACGATGAATCATTATGCTGTCTATTTTGAGCACCCAGATAGAAGAACCTAAGCAGTTCTTCAATTAATTGGTGCAGGAATGAAATAAGGCGGCGATTTTCAAAATGATGGTCTTTTCTTTTGCCTAATTTCAATAATATTTTTTGATAATTATGTTAAAATTGAAATATCGACATATTGAGTTAACGGACAGTTTAGTGTAAAAAGGAATTGTGTTTTTTACTCCAGATAAGAGAAAGAATAGGGAACAGTAGTTATTACAATAAAATTATTAAAGAGAGGGAAACATGGTAGAAATTAGGGATTCTTGGTTTACAGTTACTCAACTAGATGGTGATACTTTTGCTATTAGCGAATATGGACATTGGGAAAA
>NZ_WOFB01000009.1 GCF_009733865.1 Oceanobacillus salinisoli
GTAAACAAAGCATATAAGTTCCGTATCTATCCAAAAAAAGAACAAGAAATTCTAATTGCTAAAACGATTGGATGTAGTCGATTTGTATTTAATCACTTTTTAGATAAGTGGAATATTGTATACAAAGAAACTGGTAAAGGCTTAACCTATAACGCTTGTTCTAAGCAATTAACACAATTAAAGAAAGAATTGGTTTGGCTAAAAGAGGTAGATAGTATTGCGATTCAATCTTCACTTAGAAACCTCTTTGATTCCTATTCGCGATTTTTCAAAAAGCAGAACAAAGCACCACGATTTAAGTCTAAAAAGAACAGGGTACAATCCTATATGACGAAGCACACAAACAGTAATATTGCTATCAATGGTTCAAAAATCAAACTACCTAAACTTGGATTCGTTAAGTTTGCTAAAAGCCGTGAAGTGGAAGGTCGTATCATGAGTGCTACGGTTAGACGGAATCCAAATGGAAAATACTTTGTATCTATCCTTGTTGAAACAGAAGTGAAAGAAATTCCTAAAACAAATTCTGCTATTGGCGTTGATGTTGGTTTGAAAGACTTCGCGATTACGTCTGATGGGACTGTATATAAGAATCCTAAATTTTTTCGTACATTAGAAAAGAATTTAGCAAAAGCGCAGGCGTCTCTATCAAGACGTCAGAAAGGCTCTTCTAATTGGCATAAACAACGAATGAAAGTTGCACGTATCCATGAAAAAATAACAAATGTGCGAAATGACTACTTGCATAAAATCTCTTCCAATATTGTCAAAAACCACGACATCATTGGTATAGAGGATTTGCAAGTATCCAGCATGGTGAAAAATCATAAATTAGCAAAAGCAATTAATGAAGTTAGTTGGTCGAAGTTCCGCACGATGCTTGAGTATAAAGCAAAATGGTATGGAAAAAAAGTAGTGACGGTTGCAAGGAATTTTCCATCCAGTCAGCTATGTTCTTGTTGCGGTTACCGAAATAAAGACGTTAAGAATCTCGCATTACGTGAATGGGAATGTCCAGAGTGCTATACTCATCACGATAGAGATATTAACGCAAGTATCAATCTTAAAAATGAAGCGATAAGGCTTCTTCAACCGTAGGTACTACGGGGTTAGCCTACTAAGATAACTGAAGGATACTTCGGTGTTCGTAGGAATCCCCTTCTTCAATCGGAACGTAAGTTTTGATAAGGAGGGGTAGTTCAACAATTGAGAGAAGAAACAAACCAATTATTGGAATACGTGGACGGAATTGTTTTAATGTCCCCGTCACTATCTACGGAACATCAGAGAGTGTCTGGGAAGCTGCAAGCGAAATTGTTCCACTTTTTAGACGGTAAGGACTGTTAAGTATTTGCTGCACCTTATGATATTCAATTATATAAAGAGGAATTGGATGAAGAAAAAATATTTATCCCGGATTTATCCGTTATTTGTGACAAACAGGGCTTAGAGGAAAATAAGTTTGTTGGTGTGCCCGAATTAATTATGGAGATTTTAAGTCCAAGTAATCAAAGTCATGATTTAGTGATGGAAGCTTACATGAAATATGGTGTCAAGGAATATTGGATTATCAATCCCATGCTACGTGTGATCCAAGTTTATAATATAACAACGGATGGCGTATACGAGCAAACCGAAGTTATGAAAGAAAAAGGAATGATTACGTCTAAAATATTAGACGGTTTTGTTGTATGCTTGGAGGATGTTTTTTAGGGTTTTGAGTAACATCCCTATACCCTTAGTGGATTGATAAGTGACAAGCGCTGAATTTTAATAAGATAAAATATCTCATATTTGGATGGACGGTTTTAGCATTTTTGGAGTCGTGCATGCTCGAATATCGCAGGTTCTCAGTCGCACGAATGTCGAAAATTACAGCACGGTTTTAGAGTGACCTGCGTTCGATTTTTAAAAGAGGTGGTTCTTTTGCTTGAAATGAAGCAAAAGAACCACTTTTTTGTTTCAACGTAAACATTTTTCACACTTTATCCCCATGTAATTTTTACAATATTCTAACAGGTGTTTAATACAGCTTTGCTAGTATAAAAGGTAGAAATATGTAGAAAGGAGGATTGTTTTCCCAGCATAAAATATACTCCAGGACTATTCTTAATTATTGGATTTGAAGTAGAGGAATCGTTTATTAATTGAAAGCGGGCGAGTAGTAGAGTCTTACTTCGAAAAGACGGGAGTTACTGAAAATCGAGTGACAATCCAAGATAACAGAGCGAGAATCCCTTCAATTCGAGCGACGAGCCAAAAAAATCAAGCGGGAGTCACATCAAATCGAGCTGCACGCCAAGAAAACCGAGCGACAAGCACTTCAAATCGAGCAACAACCCAAGAAAGAGTTAAATTTCAAATTACTATATTACAAGGAGGTTGCTATGAATAGTAGAATGAAGACGCAGATAAATAGGCTTTTATCTAGTTTATTAATTTTTAGTGTGATATTAACTGACATGGCAATGGTTTTGCCAAGTAAGCATGTTTTTGCAGAAGAGGCAGAACGTATGCAGAGCGAGGAGGTTTTCCTTGAGGACGATGCCACTAAAGAGGAAAACATAGCACAGGAAGATGAAAAGCAGAATGAGTCAGCTGCTAATGAAAGTACGGATTCTCAAACTGCAGAGAATGAAGCTGACAATGAAGCAACATCAATGGAAGAGAACCAAATAACAGAGTCTGTGAATGACACGGAACAAACCGTGGATCAGGGAAATACAGCAGAAGAAGTCTTTAAAGAAGAAGTCATAGAGGAACAAATCTCTGAAGACCAATCCTCAGAGGAAGAGAATACGAACCAGGAGTCAGACAATCAGGAACCGTCCGAAACCGAGGAAGACTATGATCAATATCCGCACTTATTAATTACAGAAATTTCTCCAAACTCAGAGGGGACGGGAACAGATTACTACGAATTTTTTGAGCTTTATAATAATACCAATCAGCCCTTATCTTTAGCGAATTATTCGTTTATCTACCAATATACAGATAGTGGCAATGAGTTAATCTTTCAGGTTCCGGCTGTTACCATTGAGCCACAAGAAACACTCATTTTGTGGTTTAATAATGGAAATCGAACATTAGATGATTTTAATGGGAATTTTGGAACTGATTTAACGAGTGACGAGCTTGTAGAATATACATCAGTGTTCCCTGGTTTTAGTAATGGCGGGAATCGTGCCATTGTGATACGGGATAAAGATGGGAAAGACGTTATTTCTGCCAGCTATCTTGGGGAGGACAATAATAATACGGGCGTTGATGTCCATTATCGCTACCCAATGGAAGGGACAGAAATGGAGAAATACCAAGCAGCAGTGCCTCCAACACCTGGTGTGATTGAGTCTGAACAGGTTCCGGAAAATCCTGTCACATTACCTGATGTGGAGGAGGATACAGAAGCGCCTACCATCGAACATACCGCGATTACGGAAAGTGCGTCCTTTTCACCGGTGGAAGTAAAAGCAACCATTACCGATAATATGGCAGTACCACTTGCAACCCTTTATTTTAAAGAAGAAGGTGCCGAAAACTTTACTTCGATACCGATGCATTCCAGCGCGGATGAACCATATGTATATACGGCAGAAATTCCTAGTAAAAGCGTTCAGTCCAATGTCGTTTATTATATAGAGGCGACAGATGGAAGCAACCAGAACAGGACAGAGGAATATACGATAGCTGTCGAACAGGCTGAAGTAGATTTTGATAATATTCCTGCCTTTTTAGTGACGGAGATTGTACCGGATACCTCCAATATTGACGGAGCTGACGGATTTGAGTTTATTGAAATCTATAACAATACCAATGAATCGATTAATTTTAAAGACTATAAGCTGAATTATCGATATGATAAAGACCCGTCACGGGATGTGATTTGGCCGTCCTTTCCAGAGGATGTTGTTATTCCTGCTGGGGAAACACTGGTTTTCTGGATTATTAATGCGAAAAATGGCGAGGCTACCGTCGCCGACTTTAATGCCAACTATGGGACAAGCTTAGTGGAGAATGAAGACATTGTTCGTATTTACAGTGGGGGAATGTCCAATAGTGGTTCACGTGGATTGGTTGTGAAAACTAATGCCGGCCAGGAACTCACGATTTCCTATTACAATGACTCTACACAGGATGACACGTTACCGAATAAGGGGATTGTGTATCGTTATCCAGAAGATGGTTCAATCGAATCAATTAAAGTAAGTGCTGCGATAGAGGATGCGACACCAGGATCTGTGGAGGCGTATCAAGTTCCGGAACAACCAACAAGTTTGGAAGAGGATACAGAGGCACCAACGATTGAAAATTTGACAGAGGTTAGCGAAGTAAATGAAAAAGAAGATATCAATATCGTTGCAGAAGCGACAGATAATAAGGAAGTCGTTAGTGTTCGTTTATTCTATAAAACATCTAATCTATCGGAGTTTAAAGATGTTGTTTTGCAAGCGGATGAGGATGGAAAGTATCGCCATACGATTTATTCACCTGATTTAATTGGTAATCAGAAGGTAGAATATTATTTTGAAGTATCGGATGGCGTCAATGAAGTAACGAGTGAAACATACGATATTGCGATTACAAGTGATTTTGAGAATACTAGTTTACGGTTAAATGTGCAAGATGAAGAGATATTAAGTGGAGACGTTATTTTAAAAGGAACATCGGCAGCTGATACAGCGAATGATGTGAAAATGTATATCGATGGCGAAGAGCAAGTGAAAGATACGTATTTCGCTGTGGAACGGGAGGCATATTTCGCCTATGAAGTAAATGGTCTGAACACATATTTTCAAAATGCCGTAACGATGGGTGATGAGATTCTCTTTATGATGGATCAGGACTGGCTTACAGATTGGAAGACATTTAGTATTCCAATAGATCCGGATTCGTTACAAGTAGGGGAAAATACGATTACCGTACGTTCCGGAAATAAAGCATCACCATGCGACCTGGAATCAGAGGAGAATCGGGATAATTTTGATTTACGTAATGTCCGCTTAGTTCTAGCGGATGGTACGGTGTTAACAGATCCCAATTATAGTGATCCAACAAGGTCGATTGGAATGAATGATGACAATCCTTTTGAGCATTTCACATTTACCATTACAGAGGAGCATGCAACGTCCAAAGCCTATGCATGGGATACAACAGCCGCTGCAGATGGGGAACATGCTGTCATGATAGAGGATGCTGACGAAACAGTAAGTACCACGGTCCTTGTTGACAATACGGCGCCAGTTGTGGAAACAACGTTGGAAGATGGAAAAGAATATAAAGGTGCATTTACAATTGATGTAGAGGCAACAGATGAAATTGCTGGAATGGATACGGTTCAGGTTATGCTTGATGAGGAGGAAATACAAGTTCCTTTTGAAACTGCGTCATCTGAGCTTAAAGCGGGCGAACACGAATTAACAGTAACTGCTACGGACACGGTTGGAAACGAACAGGAAGTCGTTGTTCCGTTTTCCGTAGTCTTGGAAAATCCGGATAAAGCCGAGCTTGAAGGACCGGCAGATGATCGTGAAACAGCAGTAGAGGGAGATCCGACATTAAAGGTTAGGGTAAGCGATCCAACCGAAGACGCAATGGGTGTCAAGTTCTATGAAGGATACAAGTATGTTCCGAGCCAGACAGAACAAGTCAAAGCATTTAAAAATGCCGTAGATACCGAACCACCACAAACAATGGTTCCAGAAGGGGAAGAAGCTTTTACAACGGAAGAGATTTCTCATGTTTCAGAGATCGATGGCAACTATCTGACAACTGATTCCGATACGCAATTCCCGTATCATCGTTTTGAAGTCACGGTAGACGATTCGGTGGATGAAAATGATGTAGTGGAATTGGTTTGGCAAGGGAATTCCTTGGATGGCAGAAAAGTATCCATGTACGCTTGGAGCCATGAGGATCAGGATTGGGAGCTTATCGATTATCGAGTAGCTGGTACCGAAGACTTTGCATTAAAAGGAAATGTGGAAGTAGGGGAATTTGTCCAGGATTCCAAGGTTCAGGTTTTAGTGCAGGATGAAATTCCGAGTTCACCGGATGAATATGATTATACGTTTGTATGGATGACAGATACGCAATATTATGCGGAAAGCTTTCCATATATTTTTGACAGACAAACACAGTGGATTGCGGAAATGCAAGAGGAGTTAAAGATTGAGTATGTCTTCCATACGGGAGATTTAGTAGATAAATCCAAAGAGCAATACCAATGGGAGCATGCCGATGAATTTATGGGTACCCTGGATGAGCATGAGATTCCATATGGCGTGTTAGCAGGAAATCATGATGTCGACGGGGTAAATAATGATTATACCGAGTACTATCAATATTTTGGAGGGGACCGTTTTGAGGACAAGCCATATTACGGTGGGTCTTATCTAAATAACCGAGGCCATTATGATTTGATTTCAGTAGGTGGAAATGATTATATCATGCTATATCTGGGCTGGGATGTAACAGATGAAGGAATTGCCTGGATAAATGAAGTACTTGAAGCACACCCGGACAGAAAGGCAATTTTAAGTTTCCATGAATATTTGTTGGCAACAGGAACAAGGCATCCACTTGGAGAAAAACTGTATAATGAATTAGTTTTACCAAATGAAAATGTGATTGCGGTATTGAGCGGTCACTATCATGAAGCACAAACCTATGTCGATGAAATAGATGATGATGGTGACGGAATCCCAGATCGTACGGTATATCAAATGTTAGCCGATTACCAAGCAGGTCCTGAAGGCGGACAAGGATATATGAGACTCCTGCATTTTGACCAGGATAATGACCGTGTCTTCGTCAATACGTATTCTCCATACATGGACGACTATAATTTCTATGATACGGAAGACTATCCAGGAAAAGATGAGTTTGTGATTGACCTAGATCTTTCCGTACAGGAAAAACGGGTTGCAACGGATTATTTTGCTGTGAATGTGTATACCGATACAGAAATTGGCCAAGTAACCAATGTGCCGAGTGGCGAAATTGCTGAAGTAGAATGGACCGGCCTTGAAGAAGGACAAGCCTATTCCTGGTATGTGGTTGCCTCCGACCAATTTACTGGTAAAACAACTTCCAATCTGTGGACGTTTGTAAAAGGGGAATCCGAGCCGCAGCCCATGGTGGAAATCGAAGCGAAGAAAAACAATGGAACAGCAACCGTTCGGACGGGGGATTTAGAGGTATTGGAACAAGGTGTGCACGTAGGAATTAACATTGACAATGAGGAAAAACCTCGCTCTTTGCTGTTAAATAAAAAACAAGTAGATATTTTAAAAGAAAAAGAAGTAACATTGACTGTAACTAACGGAACAGAAGAAGAAACAATCGAGATGACTGAAGTGGAAAGTGGAACATTAAAAGTTAGTTTTTAGGTAGTTTTGGAAGGAAGCATGGGAGGATTCTCATGCTTCTTTTTTGTTGGGAATTGGTGGAATTGGCGGTAGTGTTTTGAAATGGAGTCTAGATGGGGCTAGATTGTGCTGGAGGTGACCGGGGAGTGTGGGGAAGTCGCGCTGGGTTGTCCCGGAAACGAGCGAGGGTGGGGTTAAATCGCGCGGTACTGTCGTGAAATCGAACTGGGGTGGAGCTAAAACGCGCGTCACCATCTTGAAGGGAGTGTAATATAAACTGTGTAAGTAAGAAATGCGTAC